>NZ_JAUPED010000014.1 GCF_030552475.1 Mariniflexile sp. AS56
GGATCACTACCAGCAGCGGTTTCATCCGCATTGCCATAACCATCACCATCAGAATCGTTATTCGGATCGGTATCATCAGCATCTAATTGATCGACCACACCATCATTATCAGCATCAGCTGTATTCGATTCTAAAGCATCAATAGTTCCATCACCATCCGTATCTGTGGTACCTTCGGTACCATCGTTAATCCCATCACCATCGGTGTCTGGATTTAGAGGGTCGGTGCCATTGGCTATTTCTTCAGAATAAATAACACCATCATTATCACAATCTGAAGTTGGTACCGTATCATCAATTACAAGACTTACTTCTTTTAAAGTTCCAGGAATATTTTCGCAACCAGAACTGTCATTTTGAGTACTTACAAAATAACTTATAGGACTATTAGCTTCCAAAAGACCATCAATAGTTAATGCACCATTCGCGTTAATAACATAGGTTACGCCGCTTACGGTCGAATTTGAAATTATAGGATTTGTTTTATTAGCATCAAAATACCATGAAAAAGTGGTACCTATGCTACTACTTGGTGTCAGCACAATAGTTTGGGAAGTACAGTGTGCCGAATCATTTCCGGCTACATTTATGTCGGATGCTGTTGGGTTTGCGTTAGCAATTATATCTATTGGTAACCGTATGGTTTCCGTTTGGCAACCATCTTCTGCCGAAGCAATCCAAAGGGTTGTGTCTGCTGTAATTATGGATGTTGTGAAGGTGTCTCCTGAATTTAATTCGGCTAATAAATTCCCGTCTAATTCAGCATCATACCATCTTATTTTTATATCTGAAGGGGAAACCGTTCCAATAAAGTCGATTGTTTCACCTACACAAATATTTGCTGGTAATGTTTTATCTACCGTTGGAAAAGGAGGTGTTTTTATAATATCGTACAATTTAAACTCGGTTCCAGCATCGGCTGAAACAGTTTGAGTCATTTTCACTTCCACTCTATTTACAGCACCTGTTGCTGGTAGAGAAATAGTTATAGGAGCACCACCATTTAAGGCGCCTCCTAATAAATCTAGATTAATTAAATCGGTTAAACCAGCAGTAAAAACTTGGGTATCGTTAAAATAGCCGGTGATTTGAACATCTGGTATTACTTCAATTTCAGCGATATCTGCAGTAATGGCGAATCTAATTTTAAAATTCTCATTTATGGTTGAAGCTTCTTCGAAATAGGCCGTTTGTTGAATAGACGCTCCAGCACCAGCAGTACCAACACTTAAGGTGGAGTAATTATCTAAGTTGGTATCTATGATATGATGAGGATTAGAAACTCCCGCCCCATCCTGTAAAGCTTGTACGCTTAAACCATCGCCATCAAAGGAGGTAAACGATGCAAAACCACAACTTTCACCAATAAGTGCATTATAAGATTCATATAAACCTAAAAACTTAGAAACCCCAAATTGCAATACACTATTGCCTAATCTATTGGTTATTCTAATTCTATTATAATCAATAATAGATGGGTTTATTAAATAGGGGTTTACTAGAATATAAGTATCATTGTTACCATCTAACACAATTCTAAGTCCGGAGCGTGCAAAATCGTTCTCAACTTGAGACTCTGCTGTTATTAATAAATTAGTGTCTTTTTTAACCTCAAACGTAAACTCTTGTCCGCCATTAATCACAGTATTCGTAACTGCACTTAATGTTGTTGCTAAACTTCCGGCGGCTAGTGTTGCTAAAAAATCATCTTCAGCATCAATTTTAATGTAAGTGGTTAAATTAGAGTTCAAAGGACTTAAATACCCTACTTCCAAAAAACCTTCATAATCATTTGCTCCCGTAATAAAATCACCAGAATAGGTTCGAATGGAAGCTTTTGTTGCAAAATTTTCATCTATAGAAAAAGCAGAATTATCAGTTTCAAGCTCTGTTATAACGGACGACGTAAAATATTTGTCTTGAGCACTCGCTGTAAAGTTGCTGATTAATAAAGAAAAAAATAAAAAGCTAATATTGGAATATATAAAACGCTTTGAAAATAATTTACACATATTTTAATGATATTTAAATTCATCTAAACAAGCAGGTATAGCTTAAAAGACTTTAGTTACCAATAATAAAATTAATTCTAATGCAAATAATTAAGGAGTTATTAAGGTTAACACCTCGTTATGTGTAGACGAATGAACAATTACTGTCGATAAACAAAATTGTTAATCTTAATGTTTTAGAATGTCATTTGTATCTACACACACACACACACACACACACACACATGTATACCACAATTATAACCTTTCTGCCTTGACTTCTACACCGTGTAGAAAATGGTTTTTTTTAAGGGAATAGAGATCGTATTTAGAAGAAAAACTAGACGTTTAAATAAAGGCAAGTTACGAAATGCAAAACGCTATAATATAACTTATTACAGCGTTGCGTTCTTTTTGTGGTTCTAGAATAATTCTAGGTATTATGATATTTTAAAAAAGAAGAATCTCGTTTAATTGAGCTCCTTCATAATTTCTGAAAATAGTTCATAAGATCGTATTCTGGCTTTGGCATCGTAAATATGAGTGACCGCAATAAGTTCGTCTACATTTGTTTCCTCTATAAACTCTTTTATTTGTGCCTTAACAGTGGCTTTACTGCCTATAAAAGAAAACTTGAGCATTTGGTTTATTTGAGGATGTTGTAGCATTTGCCTAAACTCATCGGTCATAACGGTTGGCGGTTGTACATAATCGCGTTTTCCGGTAAATATACCCACAATCATACGGATTAGAGAGGTCGACAGGCGTTGAGCTTCTTCATCCGTTTCTGCAATAATAATATTTACACCAGCCATGGCATACGGCTTTTGTAAATTATTAGATGGTTGAAATTCGTTATTATAAATTTTTAGAGCATCCCATAAGTGTGTGGTTGCAAAATGACTCGCAAAGGCATAAGGTAGACCTTTTTTTGCTGCTAAATGGGCACTATCTGTGCTGGATCCCAAAATGTAAATGGGTACTTCTACCCCTTCAGCAACGGTAGCGCGGACTTTAGAATTTGAATTTTCAATTGAAAAATATGTTTCTATTTTTTCCAATTCACTTGGAAACGAATGGGCGGCTTCCATAAAATCGGAGCGTATGGCCTGTGCCGTTTCTCTATCTGTTCCTGGTGCTCTGCCTAAACCTAAATCAATACGATTTGGATATAGAGAAGCCAAAGTACCAAACTGTTCGGCTATGATTAAAGGTGAATGGTTAGGGAGCATAATACCACCAGAACCTATGCGCAGCGTTTTAGTGCCTTCAGCAATATATCCAATTAATACCGAGGTGGCACTACTTGCAATATTTGGGGCGTTATGGTGTTCGGCTAACCAATACCTTGTGTAACCAAAGCTTTCGGCATGTTGTGCCAATTCAAGCGCATTATTATAAGTTTGCTTAAGAGTATGACCTTCAGAAACTAAGGCAAGATCTAAAATGGAATATCGTGTAGGTGTGGTTTTCATAAATGTATAAATCTGATTGCCTGTAAATTTTGAGACTAAAAAAAACCGCATTTGGAACTAAATAGACTCCTTTTTTATCTGGCTGTGCAAAGGTAATATTTAAAATGGCGAGAATATTTCATAATAAAAACAGTTTTAGTATTGGGCCCGCTTTGTGGTTCTTGTCTCTGTTTTAATTTTTGTTATTCGACAGTCTCAATTGCTAGAAAACTCTTAAATTGAGCTTTCTATGTTAAAAACACGTTTTTGAGTGTATAGACACTGAAAGTTTTCATGCATTCCACAGACCAAACTTTAAATAAAAACTGATATTTTAAAATGAACATACAAAAAACTATTTTAGTTATTACTTGCATCGCAACCCTTTTAGCTTGTAATTCTAAGGATAAAAAAACAATAACTCCGTCATCAACAGAAACTGAAACAGAGAATACATCTCAGGTTATTGAACCTTCCAAAGCGGAATTAATTTTAAACCAATCCATTGAGGCACATGGAGGTGATTTATATGACACGGCACAGTATGCCTTCGTATTTAGAGGGAATAACTATCAATTTATAAACGATGGCAAGAACTATGAATACTCAAAAACGTCTAAAAAAGGCAATGTAATCACTAAAGATGTTCTTAAAAACGGTAAATTTTCTAGAACAGTTAATGGAGAACCTGTTGAACCTACTGAGAAAGCTATAAAAGGTGGCACGGGTGCTATAAATTCGGTTATCTATTTTGCAACGCTACCACATAAATTAAATGATGCCTCGGTAAATAAAACCTACGTGGGCGAAACGACTATTAAAGGTGAAAAATATACTGTTTTGGGTGTTACTTTTAAACAAGAAGGTGGTGGCGAAGATTTTGATGATGAGTACCATTATTGGATTCATACGGAAACCCACCAAGTAGATTACCTAGCATACAATTACAAAGTAAACAACGGCGGTGTGCGTTTTAGGAGTGCCTACAATAAACGCGTTGTAGACGGCGTCACCTTTCAAGATTATATAAATTATGAAGCCGAATTAAACACAGCTTTAAAAGATTTGCCTGCACTTTATGAAGCTGGGAACTTAAAAGAATTATCTAAAATAGATACGGAAGACGTTGTTAATTTGAAAAACAAATAGTATTAACACAAGTTCCTTTCTGTTGAATTTAACAACCAAGTGCATATTTAAAGGTGGATAGTTTGTTTTAGCCATGATTAGTCATCTGTACGTTGTACTATTAATCCATCATGAGCTAATTCTAATGTTTCCATTGTCGTTTTTTAACGCACCACGTTTTAATACAATATTTGAAAACTTTCTGAGGCTGGGTATTTTATGAGTGCTATACTCTGGATCGGCACCAGTATTTAAAACAAAAAAAAGGCTGACTATAAAGCCAACCTTCTTTCTTAATTCTATTTGCACTCAACTAAACCATATCTATAATACCTACAATTTCGTAAGCTCTAGTACCATTTACTTGTACTTTCTCGTATAAAATATTGGCGTATTCATAATAGGTTTGTCCGTCCAAAGTTACTTTTTCGTAATCGTCTGGCAACTCATATACAAGGGTTCCTATTTCTGGTTCAACAACTTCATATGCATTATTTATTTGCACATAAAATATACCATGGGCATTATAATAATTGTAATTATTGTACTTAATTCTTTTATAATTTGCTGGTAAAGTATTTATTCTAAATCCTACTTTTGGAGCAATTGTTATATAATGACCTCTAGATTGTGTGTAATATTTGTTATTCCCGTAATAGTAGTTTTGCCCCTTATGGCTAACAACCGTTTTATTAGGTATATTTCTAACAGAAACCACTTTCTTTTGGGGTGTTTTATAAGTTACTTTTGAACTTACTACTCTACTGTTTGCAGGGCTTGTTTTAACAGGTGTTACTCGAGTTGTTTTTGTAGTTTTTTCAGTATTATTTGATGCTACTGCTGTCGTACTACGACGTGTTTGTGCCGAAACTTGTGTTGAAATTGCTACCAAAAATAACGATGGTACTACGAACGTTTTTATAAATGTTTTCATAATTTTTAAGATTTTAATGATTAAACTTTTTCATCAATAACTTGATGTCATCTCACATTGATAGTCTAAAGATATTTGTCTTATACGTTTAAAAAAAAGCAAATGGAAGTTTGGCCAAATTGTATAGATGAATACGTTGATTTTATAGACATCACTAGTCCTATTTTATGAATGCGTTTTACTTTTTGAATGGAAACAAAAAAGATATACCTTCAAAGTATATCTTTTTTTCTGACTACTATTTTAAACTCAATAAACCTATTAATTTTATAAGGTTTAAACTCAACAACGTTGCTGCCTCTGCAGTTTAGTTGTTTAAAGAATTATTATTTACAAACGCCAAGAATTTTGGTTTGTATTGTTCTGAAACTGTAATACGTTGGCTATTAATAATAATTTGGCTACGTTCGATAACATCTATATTATTCAGAGAAACAATAAATGAACGATGCACACGCATAAAGTGACTTTCCGGAAGTTCTGCTTCTAAAGATTTTAAACTCATAAGCGTTAAAATAGCCTTTGGGTTATCTTTTAACCATATTTTAATATAATCTTTCAATCCTTCAAAATACAAGACATCAGCTAGTTTAATACGCAATTGTTTGTATTCGGATTTTACAAAAAGGAATTCCTTTTCTTCGGAAACGATGTTTTGTTTTTTTCCTTTGACTAACTCAAACCAAGAGCTTGCCTTGTTTGCCGCTGCCAGAAATTCGGCATAATCAAAAGGTTTTAATAAATAGTCTAAAGCATCTACTTTAAAACCTTCTAAAGCATATTGATCAAAAGCAGTGGTGAAAATAACACGTGTATCTTTTGGTAACATTTTAGAGAATCCTAAACCTGTTAAATCTGGCATTTGAATGTCTAAAAACAATAGATCTACAGGTTCCTTTTTTATAAACTCCATCGCTTCAATAGCGCTACTACACTTTTGTTTTAGTTCTAAAAAAGGTGTTTTTGCTACATAGCTTTCCACTAAATTAAGCGCCATAGGCTCATCGTCTACAATAACACAGGTGATTTTTATAGTACTCATACGTTTAACTCGTTTCTATTTTTAAAGTGACTATAAACCGATCGTTTTTTAATATGGTTTTAAAGCTGAATTTATCTGGATATAGTAATTGTAATCGTTTTTCTAAATTTTGAAGTCCGATACCAGACCCACTTTTATCATCCGTTTTCTTCGGAAAATTATTGTTTTCCACAGAAAATAAAACGGTTTTTTCATCACAAGTCATGTTAACATCAATGGTACTTGTTTTGGTAGCAGAAACACCATGTTTAAAAGCATTTTCAATTAATGAAATAAATAATAAAGGTGCTATTTGAATGCCAGTTTCTTCCGAAGGAAAACTATAATTAACGGTAGTTTTATCGGAAACTCTTAGCTTCATTAAATCGATATACTTTTTAAGAAAATCAATTTCTTTAGTCAGAGGCACCACTTCTAAATTGGTTTCATACAACATATAACGCATCAGCTTACTCAAACTGTGAATGGAAGATTTTGCTTGATCTGGTGCAATATCGACTAAAGAATAAATATTATTTAACGAGTTAAAAAAGAAATGCGGCTGCAATTGGTAATGCAAATGCTGTAACTCCGATTTCAATTTAAAATTAGCAGCTTCTTTGCGTTCGGCCTCTGTTTTAATCCATCGCTTTGTCGATTTTAAAGCAACCGAAAAGAACAAAGGTGCTAAATAAGACAACAACTGTATATACATCGCCATTTTAAAAGGAGGTTCTACCCTATTGGTATTCTCAAGACGTTTTTTTAAAATATCTTGAAAGTAGTTATCTTCAATATATTCTTTTAAAAATAAGAAAAATCCTATAAGCGCTGTATTTACGACAATAAATAACAGTGTTTTTTTAGGAAAGAAAAAGCGGTCTACCAGTACAAAATAGTTGAAATAAAAAATGATAGACGAAAAGAATAATGGAATCCAGAAATGAGCAATAACTCTATTAATTTCTTGTTGTTCTCCGTAGGAAAGCAAATATGGCAAACACAATAGTGTTAGCCATACAAGCAAATGTGATACTACAGTTATGGTTTTATTTTTATACATAATTTATTATTCGTAACGTAAAGCGGTTATTGGGTCTAAAGCCGATGCTTTTCTAGCAGGATACCATCCGAAAAAGATACCTGTTACCGCACAAACGGCGAATGAAATCACAATAGAATATAAAGCCACGCTAGTAGGCCAATTTAAGAATTTTTCTATAAAAACCGTGGATCCTAGTCCTAATAATACACCTAATACACCACCTGTAATACTTATTAAAATAGCTTCGATTAAAAATTGCATTAAAATATCTGCTCCTTTAGCACCTACAGCCATACGCAAGCCAATCTCTTTTGTTCGTTCTTTTACAGAAACATACATGATATTCATAATTCCAATACCACCAATTAATAAGGAGATACTTGCTACTGCAACTAGTAGTATGGTTAACATTTCGCTGGTAGAACTAAATGTTGAAATTAATTCCTCCATAGAACGCACCATAAAATCATCGTCATCACTATCCGTTAATTTATGTTGCACACGCAAAATATTTGAAACTTCTAAAACAGCATCTGGCGCTTTTTCTTCACTAATAGCAGAAGCCATAATTTGATTTAAATGATCGATAGCCAAAATACGTTTTTGTACGGTTGTATAAGGCGCAATAACCACATCATCCTGATCTTGACCAAAGGTATTCTCTCCTTTTTCCTCTAAAACACCTATCACTTTAAACGGGATATTATTAAAACGAATCATTTGCCCGACCGGATCTTGACCGTCAGGAAACACACTTTCTACAACTGTTTGCCCAATGACAGCTACTTTTGATGCTGTTTTTACGTCTACATCTGTAAACATGCTTCCGCTCTGTAAACCGACAACTTTAATGTTTAAATATTCAGGATTAACACCATAAATTGATGATGGCCAGTTACTAGAACCATTTATAACCTGACCTCTACCTTCTACCACTGGAGAGCTATAACTTAATAAAGTTGATTGTGCTTTAATCGCTTCATAATCACTTAAAGTTAGCGATTCCATAACGCTAGCTTCTTGTTTTACACCACCTTTGGTATCAGCTCCCGCTTTTATAGTTATCATATTAGAACCCATTGCAGAAATGGAAGTACGAATACTTTCCTTAGAGCCTTCTCCAATGGCCAACATGGCGATAACAGATGCTACCCCAATAATAATTCCAAGCATCGTTAACAAGGTTCTTGTTTTATTAAGAATGATGGCTTTTGTTGCGATTTTAAATAAATTTAATAGTCTCATAATTAATCGTCTTGTTTAGGTAATTTTGCCAACTCATTTGCGGCAGATTGGATATTTTCATTAATGTAGTCCTTAATAATATTCCCATCTTTTAACACGATGGTTCGATTACTAAACATGGCAATATCAGGTTCGTGCGTTACAAAAGTGATGGTAATTCCTTGCTTGTTTAACTCTTGAAACAAGGACATAATTTCGTAAGACGTTCTGGTATCTAAGTTTCCTGTGGCTTCATCGGCAAGAATCATGACGGGATTGTTTACCAAAGATCTAGCAATAGCAACACGTTGTTGCTGCCCTCCCGAAAGCTGCGATGGTGTATGATCCATCCTATCGCCCAATCCAACCATTTCTAAGGCTTTAATGGCGCGCGCTCTGCGTTCGTCAGTAGAAACCTTGCTGTTGTACAACAAGGGTAATTCTACGTTTTCAATAGCAGATGTTCTTGCTAGTAAATTATACGATTGGAAAATAAAGCCTATCTTTTCATTTCTAATCGTTGCCAATTCATTTCTAGTCAGGTTCTTTACTTTAACACTATCAATTTCATAATTACCACTGGTAGGTTGATCTAAACAGCCTAGAATATTTAACATGGTACTCTTACCTGAACCGCTCGACCCCATAATGGTTACAAACTCGCCCTCTTTTATATCAAACGAAATACCTTTTAACGCATGAACCGTTTCGGTTCCCATGGTAAACTCTCGTTTTAAATTTTCTATTTTTATGATTGCTTTTTTCATCGTATTATCTTTTTCCGCCACCACCTCTTTGTGGCATAAATGGACTTTTACTTTGTTCATCTGTAGCTGCTTCTGTTTTAGAAACCCCTTTTAAGCTATATACTAATTGATCGCCTGCCGAAATACCACTCAATATTTCTACATTAACACCATCACTAGCTCCTAGTGTTACTACTTTAGATGTAATTGCTCCGTTCGCTTGTAATACCCAAAGCGTGGTTTCTTCTCTAGAAGGTCTACTTGTGTTTTCAGGTAATTGATGTTGTTCATTATAGCTAGCAAAGACTTCTCTTTCTGGTTTAAAGTTGATGGCTTTAGCTTCCGCAGTTAACACATCATTTAATTCTAAAGTGAAAATTGAAATGGTGGCAGTTAAACCTGGTTTCAGTTTTAGGTCTGGATTATCTGCCTTAATTACAACGGTATATGTCACCACATTTGAAGTAACCGTTGGGTCTAAACGTACTTGTGTTACTTCTC
Organism: Mariniflexile sp. AS56; assembly: GCF_030552475.1. Taxonomy (GTDB): domain Bacteria; phylum Bacteroidota; class Bacteroidia; order Flavobacteriales; family Flavobacteriaceae; genus Mariniflexile. Next base: position 10,045 of record NZ_JAUPED010000014.1, read on the forward strand.
CTTGAAAGGTTTCTCCTATATAAGCATCTACCGTAAACTCAACACGTTGACCTTCTTTTACTTGTCCTATATCAGCTTCATCTACATCGGCCTCTACTTGCATTTCTTTTAAATCTTGAGCAATTGTAAATAACGTTGGTGTACTTAAACTGGCCGCTACGGTTTGTCCTTCGTCGATAGCTCTAGATAATACCACACCGTCTATAGGTGAATAAATATTAGCATACTCTAAATTCGTTATAGCCTGTTGCAAATCTGAATAACGTTGCGTAACCGTCCCTTTTGCTGTTTGATAATTGAATGCAGCGTCATCAAAATCAGATTTACTTATTACCTGGCTATCATATAATGTTTTTTGTCTGTCATAAATTGTTTGTGTGTAATTTCGCTGACTCACCGCATTGTCATAAACGGCTTGTGCTTGTGTTTTAGCTGCATTTAAATTGGTTTTATCTAACTCAGCAATCAGTTGTCCTTCGGTAACCACACTGTTATAATCCACATATATTTTTTCTACCACACCTGATACCTGTGTTCCAACTTCAACTTGTGTAATAGGTTCCATCGTTCCGGTTGCGGTAACCATGGTAGTGACGTTAGCTTTTTTTGCTGTAATAGTTTGTGCTTCTATAACAATTGCATCATTATCTTTCATTAAAACAAATGCTGCAATAGCAAGTGCAATTAACACGATGCTTCCTATAATAATTTTCTTTTTATTTTTCATTTTGATTAAAGTTTAATATCGTTTCCTTGATAAAATTGTAGTAATTGATGGTATAAAATATTTAAATATTTGGCTTGTAAATACGTTTGTTGTGTATTAGTAAAAGTGTTTTGGCTGATTACCAAATCTGTTGTACTTAACGCCCCAAGTTCGTATCTTTTCTGTGCTAATTTGTAAGATTCCTTTGCCGCTTCGTTAGAGGCTTCTGATGCTATAACTTGCTCTTGAGATGACAAAGCATTTTGATAGGCTGTTTCTACTTTTCTATAAATATCCTTTTCTGTACTTTGTTTCTGTAGTTGTGCCTTTTCAATATTAATAGTTGCTGTTTTTACAGCCGCATTGGTTTGGTTTCTGTTAAAAATAGGAATGCTAAGCGACAACCCTATTTTTTGATTGAAGTTAAAATCAAATTGATCTGAAAAATTAGCTTCTTTTATACTCGTATAACCAGAACCAATACTTCCTGCTAATGATAGTGTTGGCAAATAAGCGCCTTTAGCAATATCCAATTCTTTTTCGTTGGCAGCAATATTTAACATACTCACACCTATTTCTGGTAATTGGTTTAAAGCATTATTATAAATAGCTGTTTTATCAAGTTCTATGTTAATTAAATCCATGTTTTCATTAATGGTTTCAATTTCTAAATCTTCAGTTGGTGGTAATTCTAATAATTGTTTTAACTGAATAATGTATTGTTGATAGTTGTTTTTTGCTGTAATTACATTGTATTTATTACTCGCTGCTTGACTTTGTGCTTCTGTATAATCATTCAATGCAATAGACCCAGCATCTAAACGTGATTTTGCACGTAGCACTTCTTGTTCTGAAGCTGATAAATTATTTTCCGCTATAACGATACTTTCCTTGCTATAAAGCGTTTGTAAATAGGTTTCTAATAAATTTAAAACGATATTGTTTTTCTCTACTTCTTCCTGTAGAATACTTTTCTCTAATAATAATTTATTCTGTTTTATTTGATTATTTAATTGATTACCTTGAAACAAAGTGATAGAACTATTTATCCCCACATTAGTACTATTTATTTGGTCTGTAACAAAATCACTTGTTATAGGATCAATAGTATTTCCACTAGAGAAATTTTGTGAAGCATTCCCAAACAAATTAGGGAGCTTTGCAGATTTTGCTTTACTATAATCAACTTCTGAAATATTGGTATTTAAAGAAGCTTCTTTTACCGTAATATTATTTTTTAAGGCATAATCTATACAGTCTTGCAAAGACCATATTTTTGAAGTCGAAACCTTTGAGTCATCTTGTGCAAAAGATATTTGCATACATAAGAAGCTAAGTATAATGAGATATAATTTCATTTTATGAGTGTTTTTATTTAACACTTCAAAGATGAAACTATATACAATCTTATTAAACTGGAATAGATGTTCTAGGGTATTGACTATACAGAAAGGGTGGTTTTATCGACGAGATTTCATGAAGGTTCTTGTATAGAGTTGTATTTTTTGTTTAGTTCCTTTTTTATTCAAGCCAATTCTCAGAATTACTTCGACGTTATAAATTTAACCTACACCAATACTCCTAAAAACGATTTTGAAGAATGAACGTTTTGAAGATGGTGTTGTTTTTAAAGTGGAACTGTTTTATCGACTTCATTTCTATTGAAAAACTAGAAGTAAATCAATTACTACACGGGCTTGGACCATGTTCTTTAACTACAAATTTTTAGAGCCATTCCTTAATAAACTAGTATCTTCGCGCGCATTATGTGGATGTACTTAGGACTTTTAGCTGCTTTATTTTTAGGATTACACAACTTATGTAAAAAACATGCCGTACAGGGCAATGAAGTGTTCCCTGTTCTTTTAGGGACCGTTTCTTCTGGGTTTTTATTAATACTACCTATTTATATAGGCTCGAAATTTGCTCCAGACTATATGGCGCATATTGGCTTTTATATTACCGATATACCTTGGGAAACTCATGGTTTTATAGCCATTAAATCGGCTATCATGGCAGCGTCTTGGGTGTTGGCGTATCAAGCTTTAAAGCATTTACCAATTACTATTGTTACGCCTATCCGATCGGCAGGTCCTTTTTTCACCTTTATTGGCGCCATAACTATTTACCAAGAAAAGCCAAACTTTTGGCAATGGATTGGTTTTTTTCTTATAATTTTTTCGGTGATGCTCTATTCAAAAATAGGCAAGAAAGAAGGAATCCATTTTAAAAGAAACAAATGGATTGTTGCCATTGTTGCAGCTACTTTTTTAGGGGCATCGAGTGGTTTGTACGATAAGTTTTTGATTCAAACTTTAAGTTTAAATCCGCAAACCTTGCTCTTCTGGTTTTGCTTTTATACCGTACTTATTTTACTCGTTATTTTAACAATTACCTGGTTTCCACATGCTGAAAAACGTAAAGATTTCAAATGGCGTTGGACGATTCCCATGGTTGGTATTTTATTGCAAGTAGCAGACTATTTTTACTTTAAAGCTTTGCAAGACCCTGAAGCCCTAATCATGTTACTTTCAGCTATAAAACGTAGCCAAATCATTATAGCCGTAGTTGCTGGTGGCTTAATTTTTAAAGAGAAAAACAAACGAAAAAAATTAGTTCCGCTAGCTGGTATTTTGGTTGGGGTGTTTTTAATACTGTATACCTAGAACGCGCTACTTTATAAAATAGTAACGCGTACTTTTTTCTTTTTTAATCGGGTATTATTTAATTTTTCTACCAACGCATCTGCCATAGCATAAGGAACAGCTACAAAAGCACAATCTGGTTTTAATTCTATAGTACCTAATTGGTCGTTATCAATACCACCTTGTTTAATAAATAAACCAGCGATATCTCCTTTTGATATTTTATCTTTTCTACCCCCTGAAATAAATAAAGTTTCCCACATTTGTGGCGTAACAGGGGCTTTCTTCGAAACGTTAATACCCTTAATATTTTTAATAAACTCAGGCAACAATTCCTTTTGCCATTTTAATATATAAGCGGTGCCTTTAGCATTTACTCGAGCGGTTCTACCGTTTCTGTGAATAAACTCTTCTTCATGTTTAGGTAATTCGTAATGAATAATATAACCCATTTCTGGGATATCAATACCACGTGCTGCCAAATCGGTTGAAATAAGTACTTGACTTGTTCCGTTTCTAAATTTAATAAGAGAACGCTCTCTGTCTTTTTGCTCCATACCACCTGAAAAACAGGAATGACTCACTTTATTACGTGTTAAAAAACGACTCACCTCATCAATACTATCTCTTAAATTACAGAAAATAATACCTGGCTCATTACCTATATGCTGTAGTAATTCCAACAAGGTTTTTAACTTGTTTTTATCTGGAGACACCACGGTTTTGATGGTTAACTTTGATGCCGTTTTTTCTTTTAAATAGTTAATAGTATATGGTTTGTCCAATCGCACAAAACCTGGCACTTTAACAGCCTGTGTAGCAGAGGTTAAAATGCGTTTATTTACGTTAGGAATATGACCTATAATTGCTTTCATTTCTTCCTCAAAACCATCTTCTAACGATTTATCAAACTCATCCAAAATCAGTGTTTTTATACTAGATTTAGAAAAACGATCGCTTGTAAAGTGGTCTAATATTCTACCTGGTGTTCCAATTAAAATAGCTGGGTTATGTTTAATTTCAATTTTGTCTTTAGACATGGGTCTACCTCCATAAACCGCGTTTACTTTATAACCAGACCCCATAGAACGAATCACCTGTTCAATTTGAATAGCCAATTCTCTTGAAGGTACTAATATTAAAGCCTGTACTTCGTCCGATTCTGGATCCAAAACATTCAATAATGGCAATGAAAACGCCAAAGTTTTACCTGTTCCAGTAGGCGATAATATAATGGTGTTTGTTGTTGTTTCAATAACGGAAACAGCTTCCTCCTGCATCGGGTTTAAAGCTTCAATATTTAATTTTGCTAAAATATCCTCTTGATTTTTAATGCTATTTGCCATAATGATTATTTCTTTTTAGTCTTTTTAGTCACTTCTGGTGTTAGAGTTTCTGTACCAGTTTGAGCTAAGTAATTTGCTAATATTTTATCGACTAGTTCTTCTTTTGTTAAATGATGAAATATCGTTTTGATTTTAGCTTTAAAATCTTCAGATACCTCACGATTCGGTTTGGTTTTAAATATTTTTTTCGCCCATAATAAACCGTTATTTTCTTCAATGCTTTGTGCATCGGCTTTTTTAAATTCATTAAAAACAATGCCCAATTCTTGTTCAAAATCGGCGATATCTACAACTTCTTCTTGTTGTAAAATAGTTAATGAAAGCCCCTTTGCTCCTGCTCTTGCTGTACGTCCGCTTCTATGCACATAAGCATCATAGGTGTCTGGTAAATGGTAATTCACCACATAAGCTATTTCTTTAACGTCAATTCCTCTAGCAGCTAAATCGGTTGCTACCAAAATATCTATAAACCCTTCTCTAAATTGCCCCATAATACGGTCACGAATCCCTTGAGATAAGCTACCGTGAAGTGCCCCAGACGAGAATTTATTAATAGCTAAATTTTTGGCTAATTTATTAACCGCTGCTTTGGTTTTACAAAAAATGATACCACGTTGTCCTTCTTTTGAATTTAAAAAATGAAGTAACACCTCTAGTTTTTCAATAGGTTCTACCACTACATAGTGATGATCGATTCCTTGATGTCCCATGGTAGACATATCTGCTTCCACCTGTATCACATGTTTAGACATGTAATTTTGCACCAATTGTTTGATGGCACCTGGCATGGTCGCAGTGAATAATAAGGTTCTTCTCGATTTAGGAATTTCTTTAATAATAAGATCTAAATCATCTTTTAAAGCACTTACCATTTCATCGGCCTCATCCAAGACTAAATACGCAACGTTTTTAAGGTTGATGGCACCACGGTTTATTAAATCGACCAAACGCCCTGGTGTTGCCACAACCACGTGGGTAGCTGTTTTTAAACGTTCTATTTGTGGTTTTATAGGGATACCTCCGCATACCGATGCCACTGAAATGGCGCTGCTGTGCGATGCAAAAGAAACTAAATTACTATGTATTTGTTGCCCTAATTCTCTGGTAGGTGCTAATATTACAGCTTGAACACTTGTATTTTCAACATCTATCAATTGTAGTAAAGGCAAGCCGAATGCAGCCGTTTTACCAGTTCCGGTTTTTGCCAATGCAACAAGGTCTTCTTTGTTGTTAAGCACAACAGGAATGGCCTTTTCTTGAATATCGGTGGGTACAGAAATTTGTAAATCGGCTAGACTTTGTTGTAGAGACTGATTAATTCCTAAATCAGAAAATAGTTTGGACATAAAAAAAATATTTTTGCAAAGGTAACTTCCTTATTCTTTGGAACAGTTGTTATTGGTATTTTATTTTTAGCGAGCATTTAAAACCATTTTATAAATCTTTGTTAAAAAAAAAGAATGAACGTTCATTTTTTATATCTTTGCATAGAAATTAATAATAACCATGGCAAAACTTCAAAAAAGCATAGAAAAGCGTAACGCTTTAGTTAGAGCAACAATAGACTTGGTAAACAACAACGGTTTCCATGCTACACCTATGAGTAAAATTGCCAAACTAGCAAATGTATCGCCTGCAACCATCTATTTGTATTTTGAAAATAAGCAAGATTTGGTCAACCAAACATACATCGATGTAAAGTCAGAATACACCAATTATGCTTTTGAAACTTATGACGCTACAATGTCTGTTGAAGCTGGTTTTGAAATCATTTGGAAGCGTATTGCCGATTTTAAACTTCAAGAATGTGAACACGCTATGTTTTTAGCACAGTGTGATAATACACCTATGATTGAAGAGGAAAGCAGACAAGAAGGTATAAAGCATTTACAACCCCTACTCGACCTTTGGGCACGTGGTAAAGCGGAAGGTATTATAAAACCTTTATCAGATTATATTTTATATGCCTATTCAATAAACCCATTATCATTTTTAATGATGGCACAAAAACGAGGATCTTTCAAACTAGATAAAACACATTTGGAAGAAGCATATCAATCTGCTTGGAGCAGTATTAAAACATGCAAACATTAATATTTAAAATAATAAGAACTGAAATAGAATAAACAATATGGAATTATTAGACAAATTAAAGTGGAGATATGCGGCGAAAGCCATGAACGGAAAAAAAGTTTCTGAAGATAAAATAGATAGAATTTTAGAAGCGGCACGTTTGGCTCCTACTTCAAGTGGCTTACAACCTTTCGAAATTTTTGTGATTAAAAATCAAGAAGTTAAAGAGAAAATTAGACCGGTGGCTTGGAATCAATCGGTTATTACAGACTGTTCGCACTTACTTGTTTTTGCGGCTTGGGATACCTACACAGCAGAACGTATTAATTATATGTTCGATTTAACAAACGACATTCGCGGATTTAAAAATGAAGGTTGGGAAAATTATCGCCAGATGTTATTAAGTTCATATCCGCAAAAAGATGCAGAAGAAAACTTTAATCATGCTGCAAAACAAGCTTACATTGCATTTTCTCAAGCCATTACCGCTGCTGCTTTTGAGGGTGTAGATACAACTCCTGTAGAAGGTTTTGACCCAGATGCTGTAGACAGTATTTTAGGTTTACGTGAAAAAGGTTTGCGTAGTGCTGTTTTATTACCAGTTGGTTATAGACAAGAGGATGCAGATTGGTTAGTGAACTTAGTAAAAGTGAGAAAACCTACTGAAGATTTAGTAACCGTAATAGACTAAAAAAAAGATCATGATTAAGACCATTTTATTAAAGAATAGACCAGAAGGAAAACCAACGCTTTCAGATTTTGAATTTGTAACAGAGGAAACCGAGTTAAAAATAAATGAAGGCGACATACTTTTAGAAACGGCCTATGTATCTGTAGATCCTTATTTAAGAGGACGCATGAGCGCTGCTAAATCATACATCCCTTCTTTTGAATTAAACAAACCCATACAGTCTGGTGTTATAGCTAAAGTCATTGAATCTAAAAACAAAAACTTTAAAGAAGGTGATTTTGTTTCGGGCATGTTAAGTTGGAAAACAAAACAAGTATCTACTGGCGAGGGCCTTTTAAAAGTAGATGGCTCTAAAGCGTCTTTAAGCGCTTATTTAGGTGTTTTAGGAATGACTGGTTTAACCGCATATTTAGGACTTAACCAAATAGGTAAACCGGTTGCTGGTGAAACTTTAGTGGTTTCTGGTGCTGCTGGTGCTGTTGGAAGCATTGTGGGGCAAATTGGTAAAATACTTGGTCTTACTGTTATTGGAATTGCTGGTACAGACGAAAAAATAGAGGTGCTTAAATCTCAATTTGGTTTTGATGCAGGTATCAATTACAACACAAGTAAAGATATAAAAGCAGACATTGCTAAAGCGGCACCACAGGGAGTCGATATTTATTTTGATAATGTAGGCGGACCCATTTCCGATGCGGTACTATTTAATATCAACAGGTTTGCAAGAATCATTGTTTGTGGTGCTATTTCGGTTTATAACGATACCGAGTTGCCTACAAGTATAAGTGTGCAACCTTTCCTTGTGAAAAACAGTGCTTTAATGCAAGGATTTATTGTTTCTAATTATGCTGAAAAATTCCCGGAAGCAATGCAACATTTAGCAGATTGGTTAGCAGAAAACAAACTAACATATACAGAAACGGTTGTTGATGGTTTTGATCATATCCCTCATGCTTTTATCGATTTATTCGAAGGTAAAAACAATGGTAAAATGATTGTTAAAATATAAATTATTTAAAAAGAAAAAGAGAATGAACAATTTTGAATTTAAAAATCCTACCAAAATTATTTTTGGTAAAGATACTATAGAGAAAATAGCAACTGAAATCCCTGAAAACGCTAAAGTATTAGTGCTTTATGGTGGTGGAAGCATCAAAAAAAACGGTGTTTATAACCAAGTAAAAGCAGCTTTATCGCAGTTTGAAACGGTTGAATTTGGAGGCATCCCTGCAAATCCGGAATATGCGGTTTTAATGGAAGCTTTAAAAGTAATTAAAGATGAAAACATCACCTATTTACTAGCTGTTGGTGGTGGATCTGTGATTGATGGTACCAAGTTTTTATCTTCTGCAGCTTTGTTTGAAGGTGAAACTCCTTGGGATATTTTAACTAAGAATATACGAACTGAAAAAGGCATGCCTTTTGGAACGGTTTTAACCTTGCCTGCAACGGGATCTGAAATGAATTCTGGTGCTGTGATTACTAGAGCCGAAACTCAAGAAAAATTAGCCATGGGTGGCCCAGGTTTGTTTCCAGAGTTTTCAGTGTTAGATCCAAAAGTAATTGCTTCTATTCCAGAACGTCAATTAGCTAACGGAATCACGGATGCATTTACACACGTTTTAGAGCAATACATGACCTACCCTATTGGTGCGTCTTTACAAGATCGATTTGCTGAAAGTATTTTACAAACGTTAATTGAAGTAGCTCCTAAAGTATTAAAAGACCCTACAGATTATACAGCAACGGCAGATTTTATGTGGAGTTGTACCATGGCACTTAATGGTTTAATTCAAAAAGGAGTCCCAACAGATTGGGCTGTACATGCTATTGGACACGAACTTACCGCGTTATTTGGTATAGACCACGCCCGTACATTGGCGGTGATTGCTCCAAGTCATTACAAGTTCAATTTTGAAGCTAAAAAAGAAAAATTAGCACAATACGGTGAACGTGTTTGGAACATTACTGAAGGTAGTCTTGATGAAAAAGCACATGCTGCTATTGAAAGAACAGAAGCCTTTTTTAATGAATTAGGAATCGACACTAAGTTATCTGATTACACCAAAGATTATAACGGTACTGCTGAAAAAATAGCACAACGTTTTACAGATCGTGGTTGGGTAGCATTAGGAGAACACCAAACATTATCTCCAGATAAAGTGGAGAAAATTGTAAAAATGGCTTACTAGTCCATACACACAATATAAATTTAAAAAAGCCTGTAAATCCATTATTTACAGGCTTTTTTTTAGTTTAATTTTTGTTGAATGAGGTTTGTAATTCGGTCAATCTCAATTAACATTTGTTCAAACGACTCAACAATATCTCTTTCTGAATCATTTTTCACTTGTTGTGCCGCTTCTAACGACATGATTTTTTTAAATCGAATATGCTCATTGTTATAAAAGGTCGCTAATTTTGATTGATTATCGCGACTTTCAATCAAATCCATACTGCCATATTCTATCATAGCGCTTCTTAATAATTCGGCTTTACCTTGATCATTAAACTCAGCTGTTTTTATAGTAAGTTCTTGTAGTTGTTTCAAATCAATTAAAATATTCCTTATTTCTGAAGGTAATAATTTTATATCGCCGGTATTTTCTAAAGTTGAAATGGTATTGGAATGAAACCGAATTAGTTTCGATTTATAATTCAATTTATTTTGATTATGAAGAATTTCAACAGCAGTTAAATTCGGTTTATTAAATGAGTCTCGGTAGTCGTTATACTTTAACACACTCGAATCCATCTTTTTTTTGATGGTATTAATGTAAATCTTGTCCTTTTCTAAATCCTGTAAAAGTTGGCTATAATAACCATTTCTCACTTTATCCGTTTTATGAATTTCATTCCAGTTATTAATTTTTAGCGCAATTAAAATACCTATAACTACAAGAAATATTTCACCTAAAGCATAAACAAAATAATTACCAAATTTGCTTTCTGTTAGCAAACGCTGCCTAATTTTTCTGAAGATTTTTATCATAGGGCATTAAATTGATATACGCTTCGCATTATTTTTTTTAATAACAAAAGCAACACCCAAACTGGCCAATAAAATAGCAATCAAAAAGTATCCATATTCTGAAGGAAACGAAGCGGCTTGACTGTCTGTTTTTTCTACAAACTTATTAGTTTGCACTTCCAAGTTTAAGGTGTGGTTATTGGCATCATTTAAAACAAAATGCTCTTTATTAAAGCCATTTTTAAGTAATACCAAGGCGCTTTGATTTTTAAAAATATCTTTAAAAGCACTATTCTTAACTACAACAGACTGCATGTCTAGCGGGACACCCACTACTTCAAAAACCACCTTTGTTTCATGACCTAATTTCACAAAGCCTTTGCCTAGGGTGATTTTATTACCACCATTAAAGCTAATTTCAAGGTTATTTTTTATGTGTGTAATCACCATTTGTTGAAACTCCTCGGGAGTTTTATACGGTGTCTCAGCAAAATGTGTTCTTATTTCTTGCTGAAAAGCAGTTAATGAAGCACTTATTTGTAAAACCCACGTGTTATTTTCCTTCTCCACCAACATCGTTGTTGAAACATCTGGCTGGTGTGCTTGAGCTACCATGGTAATAAGTAGCGAAATAACTAACATACTTTTTCTAAACATCATTCTAGATTTAATTGGCGTAAGCACCGTATAAACAATTTATAAAGTTGTTATTTCCTGGAGCATCGGCGTGATAATGATAACCTCTAATAGCGTCATAATGTCCTCTACAGGCATCTAAATCTGTTGGTTCAGAGTCATTGGCATCTAATTGTGCGTATAAACCATGACCATCTAAGGCATAGCCTATCATAGCCGCATGTGTATCTGCTTGTGCTATTTGGGTAGATACTCCAGTGGCAGCATGGTAGTGATACCCGGCATTAAAATTAATGTGACCACCTGCATCATCAAAAGGTGCTAAAGTGTACGCTCCTAAAATAGCATCCGTTGGTGCAGGAGCATCAAAAACAACCCCGTTAAAAGCAATACCGCGTTGTGATGGACCAGCATCTCCTCTTCCTGGAGGTCCGCCGCCAAAATTAGTGGCAGTCGCCTGCTTAACAGGAGTAACGGGTATATAGTACGTTTGGGTTAAACCCGCAACATAGGATGGTAAGCATTCAACACAGAAGTTTTCGTATTCTACCCCAACATTTGGGTTGGCGGCATTAGCACAGTCTTCTTGTGTTTCTGTTTTATAAATAGCGCCATTAGCATCATACATATGCCAATTGGTATCGTTGTAAAATGTTGCCATATTTTTTATAAAGGCACCATCCACATCATACACTTGGCCATTTTCTAACCAAATACCTCCTGCAGAGGCATCATCTGAAATATTAATAGGACACCAAGGCCCCATTTCATGATCTGAAGGTGTACTTGTTGCAACAATTTTATAACAATCTGTACTTGTACCATCGGAAAGTGTACATGGTACTGTTGTAATAGTTACGGCGGAAGTACTTGTTAAGAATAACGAAGCGTCTACATTCAAAATAGTAGAATCACTAACATTTTCTGTTGTTTTAGTGTCACTATCACTGCAACTTATACAACTCACGATACTTAACATAAGTATTGAAAGGACAATGGCTTCTACTTTAATTTTAAAATTCATGGTATTATTTTTATGGTTTTAATTTTAGATGCAGTATCTAAAAAAAACTTGCGCTGTAATCTTGATTTTTAAAGAAATGTACTAGCGATGTCTAGACTTCTCTGAATTTACTAGCCCAAAAACAAAAAGGTTCTCTTAATTAAGAGAACCTTTTTTATATTTACTAAAAAAAAAATTACTTAGGAAAGTTGAATTTCCCATTGGTGTTTTTTCTATCAGCATCAGGAGTAATAGTCTCCATAACATCCCAATGTTCTGCTATTTTGTTATTTTCAACTCGAAATAAATCGTAGTAGGAAGTTGGTTGTCCTGCAAACGTGCCTTCACTAATTGCTAATACAAAATTACCTTGTCCTAATACTTTATGAATTGTTTTAAACTCCATAGTAATACCCTGCTTCGCCATTGCTTCTAAGCCTTTTCCTAAGCCGGATAAACCGTCTGCAATATTTGGATTGTGTTGTAGGTAATTATCGCCATCAAAATAGCTTGCTAATTTTTCCATTTTACCCTGCACAAGAATATCACTCACAAAGTTTGAAACTAGTGTTTTGTTGGCTTCTGTTTTATCTAAATCGGTAATTTCGGTTGTGCCATCCGTTTGAGTGCGACCACTAGGATTTGCTGGTAAAACTTCAATTAAATTATCCCAATGTTCTACAATTTGTCCGTTTTCAAAACGAAATACATCAAAACCAATTTTTGGTCCGAAAAAATCATAACTTGTTTGAGTAAATCCGTAATCTCCATCTTGAAAGGCTCTAATAGTATTTACTTTAAAACCGCCTTCTGGAGCATGATGTAGCAATTCACCAAAGCCAGCTAAACCATCTGCCACTGCAAGGTTATGCTGTATGTAGTTATTTGGGTTGATATAAGTTACCGCTTTTTGATCTCCAGTTTCAATACTTTTTAAAACTGCTAATGTCTTGTCCTTGTTAGATAGATTTGTTACTGTTTCCATTTTAATTCCTGTTTTGTTGTTTATTGCTAATGTTTCTTTTTTTTCCGATTTGCAAGATCCTAATGTTACAACTAGTGATAATGCTAAAAGTGTTTGCTTCATATATTAATGTTAATAATTATGAGGACAAAATTACAGCAGCGATGCCTTTTACTAAAGGTGAATTTGGATTTTAAAATGGTAAATATCGAACCTAAACTACTATATGTAGTCTTTTTTAAAGCTATTAGGGGTTAATCCTGTATGTTTTTTAAAATATTTCACAAAATTAGTGGGTTCTTCAAAGCCTAAAGAATAGGCCAATTCGGTACTTTTTATTTCAGAATTTATAAGTAACCGTTTGGCTTCCAAAATTACAAAAGCATCAATAAATTGTTTTGCGGTGACTTTTATAATGTCTTTACAAATACTATTTAGATGTTTATAGGTGATATTTAAAGTATGGGCATAAAAATCGGCATTTCTATTTTTATTAAAATGGTCTTCTAAAAGTGCTTTAAAATTTAAAAACGTGTTCAATTTATCCGAACGTTTTAAATGAACTGTTTGATATTGCTTTAAGCGCTCTAATTTGGAAAAAAGAATGGAATGTAAGGCGTTATAGGTGTTTTCTTGGTTGTAATCTTCATTTGTATTTGAATATTCTTCGTAGAATAATTCAAAATACGTGGGCACGTTCGATGCTTCTGGAACTTGAATTTTAGGAGAAAACAAATGGGAGTTAAACAACCGAATCATTTCATTTTCTGGAAGTGAATGAATTTGTTTTTTTAAATAATCATCTGTAAATAGCAGAATGTAGCCTTTTAGGCCCTCAGTAAACTGAAACGTATTAATTTGTCCTTTAGCGAGGTGAATTATAGTATTTTTTTTAACCTCGTGCCACACAAAATCGACTAGTTGTTGGGTTGCCCCTGCGGTATAAAAAACAATCATATTAAAAGCAACTTGATGTGCCTTTTCAGGATTATGAAGGATATCGTTTTTCCGAATAGAAAGACTTTCAATCGTTAATATCTCGATTCCTTTATTATCAGGTTTTGTAGAATTGAACGTAATATTTGGAATGTCTTTTTGCATGTTTTTTATAACATTCAAATTTAAAGCAAAATATCTTAGGTTTCATTCTTAACTAACAAAATAGAAATTCCTTAAATTGAATTTTTTAAGAAACTATAGTTTTTAAACTACCATATTATTCTTTTCAACTGTAAAATCAAAACAGACACCCGTTTTATGGTCGTCTCTATTTTTAATGGTAATACTTCCTCCTAATCTTGTAATAATCGATTTAACGGTTGCTAAACCTATGCCTGTGTTATTATTACTTCCTTCATCTAAAGTTTCGAACATAACAAAAACTTTTTCCCAGTATTTTCTAGGGATACCAGGGCCATTATCTTCATAAATAAAGCGATAGTAATCTTTCTCTTCTATTAATTTAATTTGTACTTCACAGGTTTCTTTATCATTAAACTGTCTAGAATTAAGGAGTAAATTTTGAAAAATTTGAACAAAAGAAATACTAGAATGTATAATTTCTACATCTACATTTTCCATGTACACTTTAATCACTTTTTCTACATCGCAATTTATTAAAACATTCTCTATCAAGTATCTTACACTGAATTTTTCAAAATGAATATCTGCATTATTCACTTTAGTATATTCTAGAATATCACCTATTAAAGTATCCATGTACTTAGACCTTGAATAAATAAGTTCAATCATGTCCTCGACCTTCGTGTCTTTAAATAAATCGGCATGATCTTGTTTAATAAAAGCGACCAACGCGTTAATACCTCTAATGGGAGTTTTTAAATCGTGCGTTAAACGGTATGCGAAATGACTTAATTGATCATTTAATCTCGAAATTTCATTATTGGCATGCTCTAATTTCATATTTTTTCGCCTCAATTCCAACAAAACCATAACTTGATTCGCCAAGGCTTTTAAAGATGACTTCTGCCCTTCTGTTAAAGGTTCTCTGGGCTTGGTATCGACAACACATAAAGTGCCTAATGAAAATCCATCAGATGTGTTTAGGGGGGCTCCAGCATAAAAAGCAACATGAGGATCTCCCGTTATTAATGGGTTATCGAAAAAACGCTCATCCTTCGTGGCATCTGATACTATAAATAAATTATCAGGTTCTAAAATGGTATGGGCACAAAACGCATAATCTCTATGGGTTTCAGTGGCACCTAGACCATGATGTGATTTAAACCATTGTCTTTCGGTATCAACTAATGAAACTAAGGCCATCGGTGTATCACAAATTTCTGATGCTATTTTTGTGATATTATCATACTCTTCTTCTGGAAAAGTATCCAAAATATGATAACTATTTAAAGCTTCAAGTCGTTTTACCTCATTTTCAGGAAGGGGTGCTTTTTTCATTCTTTAGATTTCAGGGTTGAACTCTTTGTAGTAATTAATTTTTGCAAGAAAGTTCTTAAATTTTAGCGTGTAAAGCAATCTTTTATTTACTTTTTTTTTAAATATTTAACATTGATGAATAATAACAGGCAATAAAAAAATCAAATATGCGTTACAACGCTTCGTTTTCTTACAAGCCTCCATTTTCTGTTAATACATTGTTAGTCAAATCGATAAGTGAATTATTTTTTTCAGAATTATAAGCGTCTGGATGTGCTTCAGAAAAATTACCTTTAATTTCTCCCTTGTCATTATCAAAGTATTTGCCTGTGTCGTTTTTGTAAGCCTCAGATGTCCCCAAATCATATAAAATAGTAACACCTTTTTCCGCTGGCGACCAAAATTGTCCGTAAGCTTCGTTTGCCATTTTTGTATTTAACAAAGAGCCAGGATTTACGGCAATTACGGTAATATCTTTATTTTGTTTTGCTAAATGGAAACTCCACATAGTTAAAGCAAGTTTACTTTGTGCATAAGTATTGTTTTCAGACTCTTGCTCTGCACCGCTTAAAACAGCGGGTGAAACGGGTGCTTGAGCTGCAGAACTTACATTGATGATACGTGGTGCTTCCGATTTTTTAATAATTGAAAGTATCGCATTCGTTAGTACGTAAGGTGCTAAATAATTCACCACCATTCTAATATCTAAACCTTGGCTATTTTGACTCGTATTGCTTTTGAAAACACCTGCATTATTAATTAATACATCTATTTTAGGAATTTCATTTTTAATCTGTTCAGCCATTTTTGTAACGGCTTTTAAATCTGAAAAATCGGCAACAAACCCTTTAATATTGTTGTTTTTTGAAGCTTCTTTCAACTCAGTAATTAAACCTAAAACTTTAGTCTTACTCCTACCATGCACATAAATGCTATGGCCATCTTTAGCCAATTTTAAAGTTGTTAATTTCCCTATGCCGTCTGTACTTCCTGTAATTAGTATCGTTTTATTCATGATGTTCTATTTGTTTTTCTGTTGAATGAAATTCTGGTAATACATGTGCTGCAATACGTTCTAAAGTGTCATTAATATCCATGGTATTAAATCTTAAATTTAAAGCGAGATGATTAACACCAATACTTCGTAATTTATCTAAATAATCAGACAAATAATTTATTCCCAATTGAAACCCTAAATGTATAGGTTGCGGTTTAAAATTAGCATCTTCATGAATATCAACATACATGGGCTGCATAAAAGGTTTATCAAACTCATGCGTATCTGCAACAAGCTCGCGCCATCCTTTTATGGTGTAATTTTGAGTGTACAAATCTCTTGGGTAATTCATCCAACCATCCGCATTTTTCGCATTCCACTCTAATGTTTGTCGGCTACTTCCCGTCATTAATAATGGAATTTTATGTCCGGTTGGTTTGGGTAACATATCAATAGTACCCTGTAAACTGCCGTAGTTGTCTGTTTTAAAAGACGGAAAATTATTTTGTACTTTCCGAATATAATCGAAAGATTCTCGAAACAAGTCACCCCGCTTTTCATGATCCATTCCCATAGCTGGATATTCATCGAATCGATCGCCTGAGGCGACACCTAAAAGTAAGCGCCCGTTTGATAGTTGATCGATAGTTGTTGCCGATTTCGCTACATGTAATGGATGGCGTAGCGGTAAAGCAATACTAGAAACACCTAATGCGATTTTTGAAGTTTGACCTGCTAAAAAACCTAAATATGTAAACGGATCGAAGGTTTGCCCTGCATCTCCAAAATTCGGCACATTAAATGGGATATCTCTAATCCATAGTGCTTTAAACCCCAATGCTTCAACTTGTTTTACACGTAGCAAGTGGTCTTGCATGCTTGGTATTTGGCTTGTTGAATAATTTTCAATAGGTGCCACAATACCAATACTTAGCTCGTTTTGTTTAAAAATGCTATTGTATCCTTTGTTTATGTTTTCGAATTTTTTCATTTTCACCTTTATTAATATAAAATAAGCCACAATGAGATAGTGGCTTATTTTTAGTATGAATCAATAAACAATTTATTTATGCTTTATTTAGAGTTACGATTCCTCTTTTGGAAGTACCCACCTCAAGTTTGTAATTCATTTAAATAAACGCTACTTACTTTGTTTAAGATACTCCGGCAACTCTTTAGATAACCAATCTTGACGCACAGGAACGTGCACATCTAAATCTACCGTTTTTTCTAAAGCCCAAAACTCATGCGGTACGTTTTCTGGGAATACAATCACTTCGCCTGCTCCTACTTCTACAAATTGTTCTTTACCGTCTAAAATGGTCTTAATTTTAACCTTTCCAGACATGATGTAAGTTATTTGCTCGTTAGGATGCTGGTGCCAAGGAATGTGTGCTCCCTTTTCTAAATTAAAAATAGTAATTTGGCCTTTTTCGCCATGAAACCATTTTCGTTTTATGCCTTCACCAATCGTTTCAGATTCCATGTCGTCAAAATTGAAATGTTGCACTTTGGATGTCGCTACAGAATCTATCGTATTTACTTGAGCGACTACTGCGTTACTTGTAAATGCAACAGCTAGCATAGTTAATACTAAAACCCTATTTAAATTGATCTTTTTCATATTAAAATCCTTCTAAAACTATTTTACCCTTTGCCTTTCCTGTTTCAAGGAACGCGTGTGCTTTACGTAAGTTTTCCGCATTAACGATTCCGAAATGTTCACCTAAAGTAGTTTTGATGGTTCCGTTGTCTATTAAGGTAGCTACTTCGTTTAAAATGTTATGTTGTTCCATTATATCTTCCGTTTGAAACATAGAACGCGTAAACATAAACTCGATATGAGTTGATACTGATTTTGCTTTAAAAGGCATGACGTTAAACGATTTAGGATCGTCAATAAACCCGAATTGACCTTGTGGTTTAATTAGTTTAACGATCTCATCTGCGTGTTGCTCGGTTCCGTTTAAACTCACTACATAATCTGGTGCAGGAAGGTTGAATTTCTCTAATTCTTCACTTAATTTATTTCTGTGGTTAATAACAGCGTCTGCCCCCAAATCTTTTAACCAGGCTGTAGTTTCTTCACGAGAAGCGGTAGCTATAATATTCAGTTTTGTTAGCTTTTTAGCTAATTGCACTAATATTGAACCAACACCTCCAGCAGCACCAATTACTAAAATAGATTTGCTAGCATCATTCTTTGCAACTTGTAATCTATCAAACAACATTTCGTAAGCTGTAAGTGATGTTAATGGCAAAGCAGCAGCTTCCGCATAAGACAAACTTGAAGGTTTTTTACTAACAATACGTTCGTCTACTATTTGGTATTGCGCATAACTTCCTGGACGCGTAAAATCGCCAGCATACCAAACTTCGTCACCAACCTTAAATAAAGAGACATCGTCACCAACTTCTTTTACAATTCCTGTGGCGTCCCAACCAATAACTTTCCAATCGTCTCCTTCTACTGGCATTCCTGCTCGTACTTTATAATCTGCTGGATTTACAGAAATGGCTTTTATTTCTACTAAAACATCTTTTCCAGTAGCTTTTGGTGTTTTTAATTCTATGTCTTGTAATGAGTTAACATCTTCTATTGGAAGGTTCTCTTTATATCCTATTGCTTTCATTTTTTTATATTTTTTAAATTGAATTGTTTACTTAAACGTAACGATATCTTCAAAATTTCTTCTTGATTTTCCAAATTCCGGATCTGTTTTTCTATAGCCAAAGGCAGCCATAAATGATAAACCGTACTTATCGGTATCTACTCCAAATTTGTCTTTTAATAATGCTTCTGCTTTTTCTTGGTGAAATCCTTCAATAGGGCAAGAATCAATACCTGTTAATGCCGCAGCTGTCATCATATTACCTAAAGCGATGTACGTTTGTTTTGAAGACCAATCGAATAATTTTTTGTCTGTATCTAAATCAAAATCATTTTCTTGAAATTCTCTGTAAAATTTAGAATACATTTCAATGACATCGGCTGGTAATTGTTTAACATCCTTCATCATGTGCATAATGTAGTCTGCATCGTGCTTTACCATAGGCGCTTTCATGCTTAAACCCAATACAAAATGGCTTGCCGTATCTAGTTTTAAAGGTGCTCCCCAAGCTACAGGTTTTAATAATTCGCGTAATTCTTTATCTTGTACTACAATAAAATGCCAAGGTTCGAAACCAAAAGAACTAGGCGATAAATGTGCCGTTTCTAAAATGAAACTCATATCTTCATCAGACACGGTTTTGGTGGCATCAAATTCTTTTGTAGCGTGTCTAAATTGAAATGCATTAATTATGGCTTCTTTTGAAATGTTTGGTGTATTCATTTTCTTGTGTTTTTATCTAATTATTTTGTTGAAATATATGTTTCGTTTAAATGATGATGCAAATATATAGGTACAATCAAAGTTGTTTCATGTATTTAAAATGGGTATTCATGTACTTTAAAAGGTTAATTCGCTCAAAACAATGAATTATACAGCTGTTTTGTCTAAATTTGGTCTATATTATCATTAATACATACCAAAATGCAAGTACTAGAAGCTTATAAACCTTTTGAAATACAAGAGTTAGAATTATCGGAATGGAAACAACGTGCAGTTAAAAACAACTTTTTTGAGCTTGTTTTAATTACAGCTGGTGAAGGAACGCAGTGTATAAACTATAATAATTACACTTATAATAAAGGAAGTATCTTTTTACTACCACCCTTAAAGTGTCATTCCTTTAATATAGAAAAAACCACCAAATTTATCTTTTTGAAGTTTACAGATTCGTTTTTTAAAAATGCCAACAGAATAGCTATTGATAGAAATGAATGGTTTAAGGAAGCTTCTTACATACTATCTAACTACAATCAATTACCTGGAGATATTATTAAAAATGATGTAGATCGAATTCATTTAGAAAGTTTAACGTCTATTATCTTATTAGAATCTAGAAATTACGGGGAAGAATCGGTGAGTTTAATAACTAGTTTAATGACGAGTATCCTAGAAATTCTTATTCGGAACATTAAAAAGACTAGTTATTTTGAAAAACCTAAGAAACATTTAGATGATAGAATCACAAAAATGTTAACCTATATAAATGAGAATATTGACAACTCAGAACTTTTAAGGGTTGAAAATTTAGCCGATGTTTTTATGATGTCTCCAACCTATGTAAGTGAATTTTTTAAAAAACAAGTGGATATGCCTCTTCGTGAGTACATAATTAAAGCCAAATTAAAACTGGTGGAAATACGTTTACTAAATTCTGACTACACACTTACGGAAATTGCAGATGAGTTAGACTTTACAGATGTGAGTCACTTATCAAAAACCTTTAAACGCTATGCAGGCATTTCTATTCGCGAGTTTAAGAATAATGGCGAGTATATGCTTTTAAAACGAAGTGCGTGTGCCGTTTGATTTTTATCAATTCAAACCACACACACTTCTTCTCTACTACTCTCTATTTTTGATGTTTTTAAAGTTTAATTACTCAATTTTTAAAGTTTTTGTACGGTAGCCTTTTTTAAGTTTTACTTTATAATGAATATCTAAAGGTTCTCCTTGTAAATATGCTATAGAGCAGGCAACTTGTTTAATAGACCAACCTGGGTGCTGTTCGGCAACTTTAGAACTAAGACTGTATGGTAATTTTATAGCTTTATACGATTGTTTACTACTTAGTATTTCACCGCTTTGGTCGTATACGTTTTCAATTCTATTATTAGCTTCTTGAAAAACGACATCATATGTTGTGGGTTTATCTTCCGTATAAACTTCATTCGATTTAATATTATAATAAGCGGCAACGTTTTGAAATGATAAAATTCTTTTAGAAATATCTACAGCAGCAAAACTGTTTATATAACTGGAGTTGATGGCAACAGGCGCAGCTTTTCTTATTTTGATAAAATCAATTTCAGAACTTACGTCTACATAAGCCATATTGTTTTGAGAGAATGTTAGGTTGGTGAATCCTAAAAATAGTAACCCTAATAGAAAAGTTTTCATGAGTTTTTTTTTATTTATAAAAATGAAACATTAAATTCTTGCTATTAGTAATACTTAGGGAAACTGTGTACTACAATTAAAACAATAGGGGAAGTTCGTTCTTGTATAAAAGTATTATAAAACCTACTATTTCAGCCATAAAACACATAGACAAACAATAGACTGTGAATAGATTTTTAATAGACTAAATTGTGTTTTATATTTCCAATCAATTGATAAACAGATATTTATGTACTATTTTATAAGAATTGAATAAATTCATCTAAATTATCATCTTCATGAAGGTTTAGCTTTTTTCTGAGGCGGTACCGGCTTGTATTTAAGGATGAAAGGGTTATGTTTTGAAAATTGGCAATAGTGTGACTATCTATTTTTAAACGTATTAATGAACATAAATGTATTTCTGTTTTTGTCAAATTGGGGTATTTTGTATGTAAAACGCTGTAAAAAGAATCACTTAATTTATCAAGACGTTCATAGAAATCTTTAGTATCATGATCATACCTTATTTTGTTTTGAATGTCTTTCTCAAATATTTCTAGCAGTTTAGTGCGTTCCCGCCCCTTAGCTTTTTTAAAAACCTCTAATTTTTCTGCCAACAATTTAGCCCATTCCTGGTTTTGAGTTAAGTTTATGGCAAAATCCGATAAATCTCTTTTTTTAGCTTTTATTTCGGCCTGTAGCTTTTGGTTATTTATGGTGACTAATTCTTTAGACTGCTCTGCTAATTGCTGTTTGTTTTGCGCAATAATTAAGTTTTTATGCCTTCTAAGAAATAGTAATAACAAAACAAGTAAAACTAAGGAAGAAGACAGTGTTATGATCCATAATTTTAAATCCTGACTTTTAATCTTATTTTCGCGCTCTATGCGTTCGGTTTTAAAACTAGACTTCACTTGGTCTAACACAATACTATTCACAACGGTTAAGCGTTTCTGTTCAGACCCAGCAATTAGTGAGTTTAAACTATCTTCAAGTGTTTTGACCTCTTTTAAAATGGCATACGTATCTTCAAATCTGTTTTTTTTCGAATACAAAAGTTCTTTCGCTTTTAAAATTTCTAACTGACTCTTAGGCAATATTTTAGATTTGTAAATAGGGTTCTTAAGGATGGTTTCTAACTCATTAAACACCTTAGTAGCTTCAGTTAGATCGTTTAAAGTAAGCGCAGTGGATATGTATTGTGAACCCGCACTTACTAAGCGAGGTATGTCGATAGATTGTAAATCATCATTAATAGTGTATTTATAAAACTCAAAATTTTCACCATACAACGTGTTAGCTTCCTTTATTCGATTGTATTCTAAATAAATATCTGCAATATTATCGCGAATACTTCCTAATAGATAATGCTGAGAAAACTGTTTTTTTGTAATAGTAAAGGCTTTTTTAAATTGGATTAATGCTGCTTCCAAATCATTTTTATGCCAATAAAGAAAAAGACCATAATTATTTATGGACGATGGGTAGGAAATTCTGTTAAATTTGGATGCGAACTTAATATTATACTTATGCTGAATCTGTGCACTATCTAAATAGGATACTTTTGCATAATTATCAGCGAGCATATCATACCCAAAAGTTCTCATTCTCAAATAAGCTTCCTTTTCAGCCTCGGTAAGTTGCTCTTCATTAACACCATAATAACGAAAGAACTCTTTATAGGAGTTGATGGACTCTTTTGTTAAACCAATAAGTCTAAACCAGTTTGCCGAATGCAAATAGGTGTTTAATTTCAAGGCATGATGCCCTTTTATAAATGGTATGAGGTCTAATTGCTTAAAATGTTGTGATAAATAGGTTTTAAGCTGTTCTTCTGTAAACGATTCCCTTCTAAATGTTTTTATTTCATTCTGCGGAAACAAGGCTTCAATACTTTCATGTAGTTTATTGAATTTCTCTAGAGCTTCTTCACTTGAAAGTTGCACCAAGGCATAACTTGAGTGTGTTGAAATCAAAATAATAACAACAACAAGAACACTTCGGAATAATTTCAAAGCTGTCATGTATATGGTTGGTAAGTGGGAGAAAACCAAATATACGAGAAATTAATGGATTTAACTCGATGTAAGTAAAGGAGTTATGCTTACATGGTCACCAATTAAAAAGTATGCACTAGACATGAAATCGTTGATAAATTTATTGAAACAGGGCCGTTTCTTTAGGAAGTTTAATGTCTTTTACCGTTACAAACATATCATCTTCTTTTTCAATACGAAGCATACTTTGAACCGCTTGCGCACGACATGCCAATGTTAATTCTGGTAATAAAGGGTCGTCATTAAAAAAGAAAGAGGCCATATTGTATTCTGGTTGTCCCGGTACTTTTATAACTCGGTGTATTTGCTTTAATTCTTTATTGCGTAAAAATTTACCAGGCATAAAGGTATAGAAGGTATATTTACCGTCTTCATCCGTTTTCACCCAAGCTCTATGGTAAAAATAACGCTTCCGGTTGCTATCCTTTTTCATTTCATAATTACCCGTTTCATCTGGTTGATAAATGAAAAGCACAACGTCTTTCGCTGGTGTTTTACCATCATGAAGGTAAATAGTTCCCGTGATTTTTAATTTATTGGGTTTCGTATCAAAACCGGGCACTGTACCAACATTTGTCAATTCCTCTACAGATAAATTATAAATAGGGTTTTGTTTCTTATAATTTGAAGGAACATCGTCTAAGACGGATGCATATTGCTGAGCAGTAACAGTCTGTTTGGTTACAAAAAAAGTAAAAAAACAATAAATATAAAGGAGGGTTTTCATGAATTTGCTATAATTAATCAGTTTAAAACTAATTAATTATGCCTATAGATTCCTAAAAAATCACACGAACACTTAAAATAAACGTTAAATGGAATGAAGGTTTTATGAACGTTAGAAATATCCGACATACCGAGGTGTTTACTTTAAAATATCGTCAATAGATTTTATCCAAAAATCCATGGTTGTCTCATTCGTGTGTAACGCAACACTTCCATGGCTATAAGGCGCATAAACATCTGGATCTGTAACCGAAAAGAAACCAACTGTAGGTGTAAGCGATGCACTAGCAAGGTGCATAATACCATTATCTGCAGCTATGAAAACAGCTGTATTTTTGATAATAGCCCCCATTTCTCGAACATCCTCACTATAAAAATGTGGTGCTTTGAAATTGATTTTTGAAATGTTTTCTATAGGTAACATTTCTATAATATTGTAGGTTGGGTATTCTTTTTGCAAACGTGCATAAAAACTCTCCCACCACATTTCAGAATAACATTTAGCACCTGTAGCATTCGTATAAATACAGATGGTTTTTTTATCGTTTTTAATAATGTCGTCTAAAACAATCTTGCCTTGAGCTAATTCTTCAGCATTCAATTTAATATTTAAAACAGGAACCGGACTATCGTTCTTAGGAAATCCAATTTTTGTTAAATAGGATCTTAAATTATATATAGGCGATTTTGAGATGTGCTTATGATCTGCATATTGTTTTTGGACCTCTTCGTCAAGATCACCAAAAACTTTAAAAGGCGCATTCGCTATTTGCGTTAACAAACGTCCTGATGATGAATTTTTATCACCATTAATAACCAAATCGTATTTCGTGCTTTTAATAGAAACCCAACCACCAGTATACTTCAAAATATTGCTGAAAGGTTTTCTTGGTAATTGAATAATTTTATTAACGTGTTCGAAGTTTTCAAATACTGGATGTGCAACACCTCCCTTTACAAATAAATCGATTTTACAATCTGGAAATGTATTTATAACCTCTTGAACTAAAGGTGTTAAAAGCAACTGATTACCCAATCGGTGGTTCGGTCTAATAATCAATACTTTTTTGATATCAACTTTTTGACCAGGGGTTAATTTTGGATTAGAATAAGAGTCACCAACACTTCTGGTTATTTTGTGCATTAACCGTCTTCTTACCTGATTGATGCTTTGTTTAAATGCCATAATTTGAATGTAATTAAAACTTATTTTTGAATGTTGCAAATTACAAATTAAGGTATAATTGTAATTGAAAAATAATGAATTTATTGTTTTAGTTTTCCTTTGTACCACACGTTTAAAACCAAACCTGTAATAATTAAAACCATACCAAATAAACTCCAAAAGGTGTAAATTTCACCAAATAAAGCCATTCCTAATAATACAGTAAAAACAACTTCTATATATTTTAAAGGTGCAATAATGTTTGTGGAAGCTGTTTGAAAAGCCTTGGTCATGTAAATCTGCCCGAAATAGCCAAAAATACCTAAGCTTAATAATAAAGGCCATTCAACACCAGATGGTGTTACCCAATTTCCAATAGAAAGCACACCTCCCAAAATCATGGCTGTCACCATAAAATAATTCACAACGACTACAGGATGTTCGCTTTGCCCAATTTGATTGATCATAATATAAACCAAACCACTAAGAATGGCCGCTATGATCACAAATATTAAACCAAGCGTATCTATTTGGTTGTCAATTCCTTTTAAAACCAAAACACCTATAAAAGACAGTATAAAAAACACCCATTGTAGAGGTTTAATTTGTTCCTTTAAAATGAAAACAGCAAAAATAGCAGCGAAAATAGGTGCCGTATAACGAAGTGATACCGCTGTACCTACAGATAAATATTTTACAGATAAGAAGAAAAATATCATCGATGCAGCTCCTATTAACGAACGTAATATGAGTAGTTTATTTTTGTTCCCAATAAGAGGTATTTTGTTTTTTAATAAGTAACCAAAAGTGAAAAATAGCGAACCTAAAGATCTGAAAAACACGATTTGATACGTGTTAACATTATCTAAGTACTTCACAATCGCATTCATGCATGCAAATGCCATGGTGCTTAAAATCATGAATTTTATAGCATTCTTAACGTCCATGCATTCTTGGTTTAATAGTTTTTCTGGAATTTATAAAATAAACACCTGTTAGTAAAATGATAGCTGCCACTATAGATTGTCCCGTTATTTGTTCATCGAGTATATACCAGCCTAATATTAAAGCTATTACAGGGTTTATATAGGCGGAAGTAGATACCTTTTCAGTAGACACCTCTTTAAGTAAATAGTTAAAGGCTGTAAATGCCACTACACTTCCAAAAACAATAAGAAGCCCCATAGAGAGTTGTGCAGAAGCACTCCAATCTAAAGGAGATAACCAAGTTTCACCCAATATTAAACTAATGAAAAAAAGTAAAGTACCCGAACTAAGCATTTGGTAAGCGGTATTTACGAAGTAGTTTGGACCTAATTCGGCCCGTGCGACAAACAGACTACCGGCGCTCCAACTAATAACACATGTAAATATCATTACAATACCTATTAAACTATCGTTTTCAAACGATAATTGTTGTTGGCTTACCAACAAGTACATGCCAATAATACCCAGAGAAATACCTATTATAGATTTTTTTTGAATTTTTTTACCATCAATCATCCGCATCATCACTAATACCATCAATGGTTGGATAGAGGCTTCTAAAGCACCGAAGCCACTATCTACATATTTTAGAGCCCAAACAAATACGCCGTTTCCATAAACTAGAAATAAGAATCCAGCTAAAACATTGTTGAAAAATTGTTTTCTGCTTATAGTTAATTTTAATTTCAATGCTTTCGCAATGCCAAAAATTAATATAGAAGCCGTAGTAAAACGTATGGACGCCAAAAACATGGGGGCTACTTCTGTAACCACTATTTTATTAAGTAAATATGTAGAGCCCCATATAACATATATGGCAAAAAATGCCAATATAATGAGCATAGTTTTACGAGGTACACTCATAAATTCTTAAAAATAAACTATATAATAAAAACGAGTTAAATCTTTTTTACTCGAACAGCGTTCATTCCTTTTTGACCGCGCTCTAATTCGTAAGTTACTCTATCATTTTCTTTAATAGGCTCTAACAAACCACTTACGTGTACAAAATATTTTTCTTGATTGATGCTATCAAGGATGAAACCGAAACCTTTAGAGGTATCAAAAAATGATACTTTACCTTCTTTTCCAGTTGGCTCCTCTTCGCCTCTATCTTCTTTTTTAGGAATACCTAATTCAATACTTTCTGCATCTACCTTAACTTTTAAATTAGGGTCTGGCGGAGTATCTGTTAAATTTCCATTATAATCAACATAAGCAAACTGAATACCTTGTGGGTTTTCTTTTGATTCTGCTTTACGAGCCTCTTTTTTCTTTTGCTTATCTTCTCGTTTCTTTAAGCGTTTCTTTTCCTTTTCAATTTTATTAAAAGTTACTTGTGATTTTGCCATTGTTTATGTGAACAGGTTTAATTAATTATATGATTGTTTCTTTTATTTGAATATTCAAAGCTTTTTGAATATCGTGTATTTTTTGTAATTCTCCAGGAATTATTAATGCTATAGAATAGCCTTTATTCCCTGCGCGAGCAGTTCTACCACTTCTATGTGTATAATATTCCAATTGCTCTGGAAGTTGATGATGAATAACAAATGCTAAGTTATTAACATCAATACCCCTTGCAGATACATCTGTAGAGACTAATACTCGTAACGACTCGTTTTTAAAAGCTCGCATTACTTTGTCGCGTTCTTTTTGTTGCATATCACCTTCTAGTGCACCAACAGAAAAACCTTCATCTAGTAGTTTTTCAGTTAAATCTTTAGTGCCCGCTTTGGTTCTGCAAAAAATAATACCGCGTTCATTTGGTCTTCTACCCAATATTGTTACTAAGATATTAAATTTTTCTTTGATATGAGTAGAAATGTATTGGTGTGTGATGTTTGCATTCACCAAATGTTCCTTATTCACCTCTACTTTAATGGCATCTGAAGCCATATATGTATTGATAATACGTTGAATATCTTCAGGCATAGTTGCTGAAAATAACCACGTATGTCTTTTACTTGTATTATGTTTTAGTATTTTGTTTAGATCTTCTTTAAAGCCCATACTAAGCATTTCATCTGCTTCGTCTAATACTAAAGTTTTTACATGTTGTATATTAACATCACCACGTTCTATTAAATCTAATAGACGTCCTGGAGTTGCAATAATAATGTGAGTGGTACGTCTTAGTGCTGCAATTTGCTTTTCAATTTTTTCACCACCATAAACACCTTCGGCAAATATTTTATCTTCCGAATACTTCGTGAATTTAAAAAGTTGTTTTTTTATTTGCTGAACCAATTCACGCGTAGGCGCCAAAACTAGGGCTTGTACGTTGTTTGATGAAGTATCTATTTGATGTAAGATAGGCAAACCATAAGCAGCTGTTTTACCAGTACCTGTTTGTGCTAAACCAATAAAATCTGTAGCAGATTTTAGTAATACAGGAATGGTTTGCTCCTGTATATCGGTTGGAGTTTTAATCTCTAATTCTTTTAGAGCTTTAATAAAGTCTTTTTTAACTCCTAATTCTGAAAATGTTGGCATACTATTAATTACGATACTGCAAAGGTACGCCTTATTTTAAGGATGTTATAATTATATTGCTTTTATTAATTAAGATTTAATCTTCAGGTGGATAGCCATGAATACTCTCAAAAACTTCGTCAAAATTAGTTCGTAAGTACGAATTTAGCTTTTTTCTATAGTCGTCTTTCAACCATTCTACAAAGTTAAAAGTACTTTTACTAATGCATTTTGTGTAACGTTGAATTCTGAAATCAATATCATCTCCAAGCATTTTAGCTAAAGCTAAGGCATCATAAACATCTTCACTATTCTCAGTGCAAATTTTAGCATGTTGTTCAATAGAACGCTCTAAAACCACTTTTGAAGACTCACCATTTCTAATAGAATCTACATAGGTTTTTTGAATATCAAAATAGACTTCTTTCGATTTACCAAACTCAGCACGTAATTCATCCGGCATTTCATATCTGAAATTGCTTTCTAACTCATCATCACTTAAAATAGAATCTAAATAATAATTTGGCGATTTAAATATACGTTGCCAATCTAAATTATCTCCCCAAGGTCCAAAACGGTGAAAGTTATTTCCTAGGTCAATAACACTAAAGGTTTTCTTATCTTTTAAAATACGAGAACCACGCCCAATCATTTGGTAATAAAGCGTTAATGATTTGGTTGCACGATTCAAAATTATACTATCTACCGTTGGCTCATCAAACCCTGTGGTTAAAATACTAACCGATGATAATATGGCATCTGGTGTTTTCTTGAACCATCTCAATATCTGGGCACGCTCTTTTTTACTATTCGTATTATCTAAGTGCGCTACAGGGTATCCGGCTCTTCTAAAGGTGTCATACACATGTAAAGACGTGTTGATACCATTGTTGAAAATTAAGGTTTTCTTACCTTTACAACGTTCTTCATAGGCCTGTAACAACTTGCTAAGCATGTCGTTATCAGTATATAAATCTTCCGAAGATTTTACGGTGTAATCACCATTTGCGCCTACTATTAACGAGGTTAATCCAACGTTATATGTAAACATTTCAGCTTGTGCCAAAAACCCGTTCGAAATAAGCGACTCGATACTTTCTCCAACAATTAACTCGTCGTAATTATCAGTCATAGGTAATTCAATACTCGAACTTAAAGGCGTTGCTGTAACTCCTAAAATAAACGACTGACTAAAAAACTTGAATAATTTGGTAAAGGAGTTGTAGTGAGCCTCATCAATAATAACTAAACCGATATCAGAAATATCTAATTTATCATCATTTAGCCTGTTGTTTAAGGTTTCAACCATGGCAACAAAACAACTGTAGTTGCTCTGGTCGCTTAAATCGGCCTTACTATCTATCACCTTATTGTCTACAGCAAATTCAGTAAGCATTTTAGATGTTTGCTTACACAATTCAATTCTGTGAGTCAAAACCAACACCTTTTTTTTGTGGTGTTTAAGGTACTGTCTTACAATTTCAGAGAATATAACGGTTTTACCACCACCTGTAGGTAATTGGTACAATAAATGGTAATCGTCTGGAGATTCTTCAAATGCATTAAAAATTTTATCTATAGCTCCCTTTTGGTAGCTATATAAATTTTTACCGGCATCTCTTTCTTCTAATTCTGTTTTTGATATAGACATGTAACAAACTTTATGGCGAGCAAAAATAACACCTTTAAAGGGTTTTTAACGAATGTTTCATGTGAAAATTCTAATAATTTTTTAATAGCTTTAAACTAATCTGTAATTTGTTAGTCCTAACAACATTACTATTCTGTTAAATTTATCAATTCCATATGACGACTCGTTTTTTATATTCTCTCCTTTTACTAATTAGTATCCTTTCATGTAGCTCTAAACAAGAAGATATTACAAACGAAATTGAAACGCCTGTAGACACCAATAAAACACCAAATATTTTATTTGTTATTGCAGATGATATGGGACTAGACGCTTGCCCAGGTTATGATATAGGAGCAGTAAAACCGAATATGCCAAATTTGGAAAGTATGATTAATTCTGGAATTCGATTTACCAATCTTTGGTCTAACCCAACCTGTGCTCCTACGCGAGCAACGATACTTACGGGGAAATATGGTTTTAGAACCGGTATTTTAACGCCCGGAGATGTTTTATCAACTTCTGAAATTTCTTTACAAAGTTATTTAGATAATAACACGAATAGCACTTACAATCATGCCGTTATAGGGAAATGGCATTTGTCGAATTCTACAACCCATCCAACGGATATGGGTGTGAATTATTATGCTGGATTTTCGGGTGGCGTTATACCTAATTATTATAATTGGACTTTAATTGAAGATGGAAAAACATCAACATCCACAGAATATACAACTACTAAATTCACCGATTTAGCCATTAATTGGGTTGATAAACAAGCGCAACCCTGGTTTTTATGGTTAGCCTATAATGCGCCACATGTGCCTTTTCATTTACCACCTAACAACCTGCACTCGCAAGGTCAATTACCAACAGACGATGCCAGTATCAATGCCAACCCACTACCCTATTACATGGCGGCTTTAGAAGCACTTGATTCTGAAATGGGTAGATTAATCGCATCCATGCCTCAAGAAGAAAGAGACAATACCATTATTATTTTTATAGGTGACAATGGCAGTCCTAATCAGGTAGCGCAAACATACCGGTCTAGCAGGGCTAAAGGTAGTATTTATCAAGGTGGTGTTAATGTACCGATGGTTATTTCGGGCAAAAATGTTACTAGAATCAATGATACAGAAAATGCTTTAATAAACACCAGCGATTTATTTGCAACCATCGCCCATATAGCGGGTGTAGAAACCACTAAAATTAACGACAGTAAAAGTTTTAAAGGTCTTTTAACAAATACAAATAACGAAAACAGAACGGTTGTTTATGCTGAAAACAATGATCAAACAGTAAGAAATAGCACTCATAAATATATTTATTTTAATGATGGCTCTGAAGCACTTTACAAACTAGAAACCGATGCTTTGGAAACCACCAATTTGCTTAATACGAACCAACTACCGTTAAGCGATTCAGATTCTGCAGCAAAATCATCGTTAATTAATGAGTTAAATACCATTTTAAATTAATTATTTATTTTAAAAACTTCATATAAATACTTTTAGTAATTCATACTTTTACTTTTTGAATTATTAGAAACTATGGAAATAAACGATAAATCTGGAACAAAGGAATATATAGCAAATTCACAACGCTACGAGAACATGACCTATAAGAGAACTGGCAAAAGCGGTGTGCTTTTACCCGCAATATCTCTTGGTTTATGGCATAATTTCGGATTTATCGATAACATTCAAAACGGTAGAGCTGTTTTAAAAACGGCATTCGATTTAGGGATTACTCATTTTGATTTGGCTAATAATTACGGACCTCCTTATGGTTCTGCCGAAGAAAATTTCGGAACTATTTTCAAAAAAGACTTCAAAAACTATAGAGATGAATTGTTTATTGCCAGTAAAGCGGGTTACGATATGTGGCCTGGACCATATGGCAATTTCGGGTCTAGAAAATATTTAATTTCTAGTTTAGATCAAAGTTTGAAGCGTATGGGACTGGATTATGTTGATATTTTCTATCATCACAGACCAGATCCAGATACACCTTTAGAGGAAACTATGGGCGCTTTGGCCGACATCGTTCGTCAAGGAAAAGCTTTGTATGTGGGTATTTCTAATTACCAACCCAAAGAAACTCAAGAAGCAGCTGCTATCTTAAAGCGTTTAGACGTTCCTTTCATTCTACATCAAGCCCGCTATTCTATGCTAGATCGTTGGGTTGAAAATGAACTTTTAGATACTTTAGATGATAACGGTGTTGGGTGTGTTGCTTTTTCACCTTTAGCCCAAGGGATGCTTACCGATAAATATTTAAAAGGAATCCCTAAAGATTCTAGGGCAGCCAAAGATTTAAGCTATTTAAACGTAGATACAGTTACGAGTAATCTTGAAAAAGTACAACTTTTAGATGCCATCGCGCAAACACGTGGCCAGAAATTATCACAAATGGCTATTGCTTGGATTTTAAGAAAACCTCAAGTGGCTTCTGTTTTAATTGGTGCGAGTTCTCCGAATCAACTAAAAGAAAACGTAAAGGCATTGGGTAATTTAAGTTTTTCTGAAGATGAATTGCAATTGATTGATAAAATTGTTGGTTAACCCAAAGCAACCAATAGGTTTTAATAGCATCTAGTGCATAAAGTTTGATCTATTCGCTTTATGAAAAAACTACTATTTTTCGTTTTCGTTTTTGTATGCTGTATGAGCATCAATTGCTCTTCCAATAAATTGAATAATGATATTATTGGTCATTGGAATTGGGTAGAATCTTCTGGTGGGTTTGATGGTAGAACTTTAACTCCAGAAAGCACGGGAGATATTATGAAACTTGAATATCTAGAACTAAAATCAAGCTTTTTAAAAATGAACTATTAGAATCTGAAACAAACTACAAACTAGGTAAAGGAAAATCTATTAGAGGCGAAAATTCAAAACTAATAATTTATGAAACTGGAAATATGCGATCATATGAAGTATTTGAAAATGAACTTGTGCTATTTGATAACTGCCATGACTGCTTTCAGTACCATTATATTTTAGAATAACGATATTACTCTTTTACTATAATTATAGTCGCCTTTACACCTGTTGAAAGGTTCCAACGGTTGGCCGATATTAAATTACCCATATCATCAATAACACGAAATTCCGCAGTATTTGGTCCAGATTCTCCTTGATTTAAGGCTAAGAAATCTATTTTATTAAATCCTTTTTGTAAATCGAGTTTAAAACCACTAAAGCCACCATTTAGAAATACTCTAGCCTGCACCACATCATCATTTACTAAAACCTGTATTAAATCGCCATCTACATAACCGTGGTCACGATATGAAACATTCACAGATTTGGCATTGCTTTTAAAGTCTCCAAAATACTGGTCGGTTAAACTACCGTTTCTAGCTTCAACTTCTGCTTGACTTAATTTTGTATTCTCTAAATTCTTATCTAGCTGTTTTTGATAAAGCTCTCCGGGATTTCCAAACTTTTCACCAAATAACGAAAACTCCTTTTTTGGAGCTTCAACACCAGTTGATAGATTCGGCACATCTAAACTTCCAAAGGTTGTGTTGTTAGAATTGTCGGGTTTCGAAGGTGTTATTTTTGGTGTATTATCAATTTGTTTTTTACTTTCAACCGCAGGAATAGCCGTAGATTTATTCTGGCTATCTATTTGAGCTTGAGCAAAAAATGTTGCTGATAATAAAATAAAAAATGATAAAAGTAGCTTCATCAGTTTTATAAAACAGTTTTGGGTTTATACTAATTACAGACTTAATTATTCCTCAAAGATATTTTTTTATATTAAAAACACCTTTATAAGCCTCTATATTTTACAATCATTTAACAAAAAGCGTTCCCAAATTAATATTTTAGCTATCATTCTTTAATAATAAGACTATCAACAGGTTTCAAAATGCCATAAGAAATAGAAACTTTTTTTCTTCCCCATTTTTTTGCTGCTTTTACATCAATACCCATGTAAATATCAATCTTGTTTTCCCAACGAGAATGCATGCGGTCTTTCACATAGAAGATACTATCAAAGCCTTTAATTTTTACAGGCGTATCGCGAATCAACCCCTTTCTGAACAAATCTCTAGAAACGGCAATGTAATTTAATCCAGGTTTTAAACTATCACCAAAAGCGGTAATATGCGGGTTGGAATTGGTTTGACTTTTTAATGAATTATATGCTGAAGCCGTCACTTTTAAATCGTGCCAAATGTAATTCTCTTCAAAAGGTATTACGACTTCTTTTTTACACGAAAAACAGGTAAGTAAACATAAGACGACTAGTATTCTCAAAGTCTATAGATTTATGATGATTAAAGATACTGCTAATATTTTAAAAGTGATTTTAATTCGGTTTCAAATCTAGTTTTAGGAAGATACTGTGCTTCTAATTGAGCCGCAAAAGGGATTGGTGTTTCTAAGCCTCCCACGCGCTTTACAGGTGCGTCTAAATACTCAAAACAATGCTCCATGATTAATGCTGAAATGTCACTAGCAATGCCTCCAAACAAACTATCTTCATGAAAAACAATCGCTCTCCCTGTTTTTTTAACCGAGGCATAAATAGCTTCAGTATCTAGTGGTTGAAGCGTTCTTAAATCAATCAGGTCTGCTTCAATTTCGGTGTTATTATCTAAAGTCTCTAAAGCCCAGTGAACCGCAGCGCCATAGCTAACAATAGTAATGGCGCTACCCTCACGAATTAGCGATGCTTTTCCGAAAGGAAGCGTATAATAATCAACAGGAACCTCTTGACGAATGGTACGATATAAACCTTTATGTTCAAAAAACAATACAGGATTCGGGTCGTTAATCGCTGTATTCAACAAGCCTTTGGCATCATACGGAAATGCAGGATACACCACTTTTAAACCAGGCGTTTTAGTAAACCATGCTTCGTTAGTTTGTGAGTGAAATGGTCCTGCGGCAACACCGCCACCACAAGGCATTCTTAAAACCACATCGGCATTTTGGCCCCAGCGGTAATATGACTTTGCTAAATAATTCACCACAGGATTAAAACCTGAACTTACAAAATCGGCGAATTGCAACTCAACAACACTTTTTATGCCTGCTATTGAAAGTCCCATAGCAGTTTCTATAATGGCCGATTCACAAATAGGCGTATTGCGTACTCGGTCTTTACCAAACTGTTCTACAAAACCTTCTGTAATTTTAAAAGCACCACCGTATTCGGCAATGTCTTGCCCCATAATAACGAGGTCTTGGTTTCGCTCCATACTTTGCTTTAAACTGTCTGAAATCGCATCAATGAAACGTACATCCTTCAATTCTGAATTATTTTCAATGTCTTGATATATAAATTCTTGAAATACATCACTTAACTCAGTAGTTTCATTAGGAATAATAGCTTCTTCCGCAAAAGCGCTATTTAAATGTTCGTTAATTTCATTGATAATATCCTCTTTTAACTGCGCATCTTCCTGATCGGTTAAAATATCTTGTCCTTTTAAAAACTGTTCAAAATTTACTACAGGATCTTTTAGTGCCCAAGTATCCATTAAGTCTTGAGGCACATATTTTGTACCACTGGCCTCTTCATGTCCACGCATTCTAAAGGTTTTAAATTCTAGTAAAACGGGTCTCGGGTTGTTACGAACACTTGCTGCAATGTCACTTATTTTTGTATAAACTTCAATGATGTTATTGCCATCTATAATATGCGATTCCATGCCGTAGCCCATGCCTTTATCGGCAATGTTTTGGCAATTATACTGTTCATTTGTGGGGGTTGAAAGTCCGTAGCCATTATTTTCCACACAAAAAAGCACGGGTAATTGCCATACGGAAGCCACATTTAATGCTTCATGAAAATCGCCTTCACTCGTACCACCTTCACCGGTAAACACCGCCGTAACTTGGTTGGAATTTTTCAATTTTGAAGCCAATGCAATACCATCGGCAACACCTAATTGCGGACCCAAATGCGAAATCATGCCCACAATATTGAAGTCTTGTGTACCAAAATGAAAGGATCGATCTCTACCTTTTGTGAATCCAGAAGCTTTACCTTGCCATTGTGCAAACAGTCTTTTTAACGGAATGTCGCGGGTTGTAAAAACACCCAAATTGCGGTGCATAGGTAAAATATAGTCGTTTTTATGAAGCGCCATAGTAACACCAACCGCAATAGCTTCCTGCCCAATACCTGAAAACCATTTACTTATTTTTCCTTGACGCAGAAGAATAAGCATTTTTTCTTCTACCAATCGGGGCTTTAAAATAGCCTTGTATAAACTCAATAAAGTGTTAGAATCTAATTGATTATGACTAAAATCAATATTCGTGAAAGCTGCATTCTGATTCATAAATTGGGAATTTAATAGAATCAAAGATAGCATTTTCAATTATAAAGTAAACTGAATTACATTGTCCGAATTTTTACAATGTTTTTGTACATTTGTTATAGAACAATCTAAAATGATTCCACATGAATATGATACCAAGTGTAGATTTAAGTGATTTTATATCTGGCGACTCTGTTAAAAAACAACAATTTGTAGACGCTATTGGAAAGGCTTATGAAGAAATCGGGTTTGTAGCACTAAGAGGTCATTTTTTAAATGATACATTAGTTGAAACTTTATACAGTGAAGTAAAGAACTTTTTCGAATTGCCTGTCGAAAAAAAGCGCAAGTACGAAATACCCGGTATTGGTGGACAACGCGGCTATGTTTCTTTTGGAAAAGAAAGCGCTAAAGGCAAAAAAGAAGGCGATTTAAAAGAGTTTTGGCATTTTGGACAGTACGTTGATGATAACCCGAAATTAGAAGCAGAATACCCCGCAAACGTTATGGTTGAGGAATTACCTGAATTTAATAAAGTAGGGAAAGAAACCTATAAAATGCTTGAAAAAACAGCTAAATATGTATTACGCGCTCTCGCTTTACATTTAGGTTTGGAAGAGACGTATTTTGATAATTATATACACAATGGGAATTCTATTTTAAGACCCATACATTACCCACCAATTACCGAAGAACCTAAAGAAGCTGTACGAGCAGCAGCACATGGTGATATTAATTTAATCACCTTACTCATGGGAGCTCAAGGTCGTGGGTTGCAAGTACAAAACCATAAAGGTGAATGGATAGATGCCATTGCAGAGCCTGATGAGTTAATGATAAATGTTGGTGATATGTTATCGAGACACACTAATAATAAGCTTAAATCGACTATTCATCGCGTTATTAATCCGCCAAAAGAACTTTGGGGTACTTCACGTTATTCCATTCCGTTTTTTATGCACCCCATAAGCGATATGAAACTAGATGTTTTAGATGGTTGCATCGATGAAAGGAACCCGAAAGGTTTTGAGGATATCACGGCTGGTGAATTTTTAACAGAACGTTTAATTGAATTAGGACTTATTAAGAAATGATTTTACAGTTTTTAGTCTAAGTCGTTGTATACGGACTGAAAAACTGGAAATGAATACTAAAAAAAACAAATGGATTTACAAGATCAATTAAAAAATCTGTTCCCAGATCACAAAGAAGAAGAACCTACAGTCGATACTGAAAGTACTTCAAAAATTTGGATGCAAGACGACCCCATTCTTTGTAAATATGAAAAACGCAAAGGTAAGCCCATTACTATTTTAGAAGGGTACACAGGCGCTACTGAAGATTTTAAAATTTTAGCAAAAGAAATTAAAACCAAACTAAGTGTTGGAGGTAGTTTTAAAGATGATAAAATTATTATTCAAGGCGATTATCGTGATAAAATCATGAAAATGCTAAAAGACAAAGGGTTTAACGTAAAACGCGTAGGCGGTTAATATTATGAGCAAGCATCCGCTTCACATCACCAATGGTTCTGTTTTAACCAAGCGCCTCGACGAACTAAATATTGAAGGGGATATACTTACATGGCAAGAAATGCTGTGTGAAGGACCTACTGTAGAGCAGGTGTATTCCGATGAATTTTTGAAACTTAGAAAAGACTTTTTTAGTTCATTTTATGATATTACGCTCGTAACATCTGAAATTAAATTAGAATTAAATAAGTTAGATGCCACCGAAAAATATTCTGAAATAGTACTTTGGTTTGAGTATGATTTGTTTTGTCATATCAACATGATTGCTATAATAAGTCTTTTACATCAGAAAGGAATAAACCTACCACTCTATTTGGTTTGCAGTGGTAAAGTGGAACGAAACAAGAATTTAAAAGGTTTAGCAGAACTTAATTCGGGTCAATTGCTAAAACATTTTAGAGACAAAGTAGCACTTTTACCAGAAGATATTGAAATGGCTATGAGTGCATGGAGTATTTACTGTGGTACAGACCATAATTTACTAAAACCTCTTATTATAGAAAAATCGTCGTTTAAATATTTAAGCAATTGTTTAAAAGCACATTTAGAACGCTTTCCTAAAACGAAAGATGGTTTAAATGTGATGGAACGCAATATCTTGGAAATAGTTAGAGATAACAGCATTAAATCCAAGCACCACTTGTTGGGTTATGCGCTTAATTACCAAGGTTACTATGGTTATTCCGACTTGCAGGTTTCTAGAATTATAGAAAAACTAACCCTCTTTTTCACAGAAGAAGAAAACCTCATTAAATTAAATAGAAAAGGTCACGAAGCTTTACTGGCTAAACATAATTTTGCTTTAGAAATTAATAACGCCATGACTTATGGAGGTGCCTTTAAATTCGATTTTCAATTTAATAAAAATGAAAATAAATTAATAAAAACGATATATAATGCCAATTAAAGAATCGGAATTGATACTAAACCCAGATGGTAGTGTTTACCATCTTAATTTAAAACCAGATCAAATTGCTGAAACCATCATTTTTGTGGGAGATCAAGATCGGGTTGGGCAAGTATCAAAACACTTTGATCGCATTGATTTTAAAACCCAGAAACGTGAATTCAAAACGCATACGGGTACTTTAAAGGGGCATCGCATTTCTGTTATTTCAACAGGCATTGGTCCCGATAATATTGATATTGTTGTAAATGAATTGGATGCACTTTTCAATATTGATTTGGAAACAAAAACAATAAAAAAGGAATTAACAAGCCTTCAAATTATTAGAATTGGCACTTCAGGCTCTTTACAAAAGGATATTCCTGTCGATTCTTTTCTGTTAAGCACACACAGTCTCGATCTTAACGGTATGTTGCATGCTTATCAAGTAAACAGCATCAGCCATCCTGATATTGAAGATGCTTTTATAAAACATAGCAATTGGCACCCAAACAAATCACGCCCTTTGGTTATAGCGAACAGTAAACTACTTGAAACCAAATTGGAAAGCAGTACCATGCATAAAGGACTAACGGCTACTGCGGGTGGTTTTTACGGTCCTCAAGGACGTGTGTTACGCTTACCAATCCAAGATGCGGAGTTAAACACTAAAATGGATAACTTTAATTTTAACGGTATGCGTGTTACAAATTTAGAAATGGAAACATCGGCCATTTATGGGCTTTCAAAACTGTTAGGTCATCATGCGCTATCATTAAACGCGATTGTTGCTAATAGAGCCGACGGTACTTTTAGTAAAAATCCTTTAGAAACTGTAGAAAAACTTATAACTTATACTCTAAATAAAGTTTTTGAATAAACCATTCATTTTATGAAACAAGTAAACATTGGTGGCGTACCAGAACATTTCAACTTAGCTTGGTATTTAACCTTAAAAAATGGGGAATACAAAGAAGAGCAAATCAATTTACGATGGCAAGATTATCCTGATGGCACTGGCGCCATGTGTAAAGCGCTTCGAAACAAAGAAATTGATATTGCCGTTATACTCACTGAAGGTATTATAAAAGATATTATTGATGGCAACCCTAGTAAAATTGTACAAACCTTTGTGCAAACACCTCTAAATTGGGGTATTCATGTAGCTAACAACTCGCCATATAAAACCATTGAAGATTTAAAAGGAACAAAAGCAGCAATTAGTAGATATGGTTCTGGTTCTCATTTAATGGCTTACATCAATGCTGAAAATCATGGTTGGGATTTAAAAACCGATTTAAATTTTGAGGTTATAAACGATTTGAGTGGCGCGATTGAAGGCTTAACAAATGGTTCTGCCGATTATTTTATGTGGGAGAAATTCACCACCAAACCTTTAGTAGATAATGGTACTTTTAGAAGAATAGGCAACTGCCCTACGCCTTGGCCTTGCTTTGTGATCGCAGTACGTGAAGATTTTATCGAAACTAATAAAGAAGATTTAGAGACCATTTTACGCATTATAAATAACACGACTTCAGAATTTAAAGATATACCGAGTATTGATAGAAACATTGCTAACCGGTATGAGCAGCAATTGGAAGATGTTCAAGAATGGTTAAGTATTACCGAGTGGTCTCAAAGTTTAATCGATAAAAAAACAGTGACCACCATTCAAAAAGAATTGTTTGCTTTGGATATCATTCCAGAAATGGTTTCTTATGAAAAGTTAACACATGTACTTTAGTTGAGCGTCATTTGACAAAACTAATCAACAGAATAACCTTCATTGATGAAAATTAAACCATTTAGAATATCAATACTAGCTTTATTTATATTACTTCT
Organism: Mariniflexile sp. AS56; assembly: GCF_030552475.1. Lineage (GTDB taxonomy): Bacteria > Bacteroidota > Bacteroidia > Flavobacteriales > Flavobacteriaceae > Mariniflexile. The sequence goes on from NZ_JAUPED010000014.1 coordinate 51,063, forward strand.
ATCTTGTAATACTAAAATTAAAGAGAATCTTAGCCTTGAAAGTCAATTAAATGAATTGATTAAAAACTTCGACGGCAATGCTCATTTATACGCAGAAAATCTTACAACTGGACAAGTCATAGATATTGAAGCAAGTAGTATTCATAATGCTGCAAGTGAAGCAAAACTTTACATTTTACTTACTTATGCTGAACAAGTTATTAGCGGCACTTTAGACCCTACCAGCCGAATAACACTAACAGAAGAAGATAAAGTTTTAGGTTCCGGTGTGTTGCGTTTCGAAATACTAGGAAACCAAGTTTCACTATCCTTTGTTGCATACTTAATGATGTCTATTTCTGATAATGTTGCAACTAATATATTATTGAGGGAAGTTGGAGGGATAGAAGCTGTCGATAAATTTTTGAAAAAAATTGGTATTAATGATACCGAAGTAAAAGGCGAAGTTTTTAAAGGAGATTGGATTTCAACTTCAGCAAAGTCATTGGCAACTGCAGCTCAAATATTAGCACGACCAGAAAAATATGGCTATTCGAAAAAAGCAGCTGATTTATGCAAAAGCATTATGCTAAAACATTATGAGGATAATGGACTTGCTCGTCATTTGCCTTGGAGTCCATTTGTTGAAGAAGTGACAACTATGAAAGCATTCGGAAAATACAAACCAATATACGCTGGTATTGAATTATACGGCAAAGCAGGATTTACGCCAGGTTATCGAGGAGATGTTGCTTATATCAAAACATCTAAAAGTGAATATGTTATCGGACTAAAATGTATAAATGTAGATGATTCAAAACCGCTTAATTCGACGAATGCAGGATTTGAATTTTCAGCAGAAATTGGTAGACTTTTTTATGATTATTGGGGCAAAGATGGAATAGACAAAAGAGAATAAAAACGAACGCACAACAATGTACATTAAAAATTATTAGTTTTACATTTATCAATGTAAGCAAACAAACACGCAACCCAGTAAAAACATAACCAATAAATGTTAATGTTAATCAAAATTACCACCTAAAAAATATTAAATATTTACTTTTGAGTTTCAAAAATTAAACAAACACATGAAAAAACTACTATTACTAACAGCTGCTATTGCATTAATTGCTTGTAAAGAAGAACCTAAAGATTATGTTACATTATCTGGAAAAATAACAGACAAGAGTAGTGACTCGGTTGTTGTGAGATCACGCACGTTTTCAAAAACAATTAAAGTGAATACAGATGGTACTTTTAGCGATACATTAAAAGTGGCAGCGGGTGTTTATAATTTTTATGATGGTAGTGAATCTACCAACCTATTTCTTAAAAATGGTTTCGATATTAACATTACTGTCGATACTAAAGAGTTTGATGAGTCTGTAAAATACACAGGCTTAGGTTCAGAACACAGTAGTTTTTTGGCTAAAAATAGTTTAATGCAAGAAAAACTTTTAGATATTGATGCTTTAAGTAATTTGGATATGACTGGTTTGGATGCTAAATTCAATGAAATAAAAACGAGTTTAACGGAGTTTTATAATGCCAATAAAGATATTGATAGTTCTATAATTAATGGATTATCTAAAAATATAGACCCGATGTTGAATTACTATAAAGGCTATATATCTGAATCTATTGCCTTAAAAACAGAGTTAGCAAAAGGATCGCCATCACCAACTTTTAAAGATTATGAAAACTATAAAGGTGGTAAAACATCTTTATCAGATTTAAAAGGAAAATATGTGTATGTGGATGTTTGGGCTACTTGGTGTGGACCATGTAAAGTAGAAATACCCTCATTAAAAGCCTTAGAAAAACAATATCACGGAAAAAACATTCAATTTGTGAGCTTATCTATTGATGATGATAGAAGTCATGGTAATTCTTGGGATAAAGCACGTGCCGATTGGAAGGCTATGATTGCCGACAAAAACTTAGGTGGGATTCAACTTTTTGCTCCAAACGGATGGCAATCGCAGTTTGTGGTAGATTACAAAGTAAAAGGGATTCCTAGGTTTATTTTAATAGACCCAAATGGGAATGTGGTAACACCAGATGCTCCAAGACCATCAGACCCAAGTTTAACAGAATTATTTACTTCATTAAATATTTAGACTACTTAATATAAAACATAGCCTTGCGAGGTTAAAATTAAGCCACGAATACACTAATAGAATTGTGTGTTCGTGGCTTTTTTAATTCTACTTTTTCTGCTTCTTATTTTCAACCGTTTCCTCTGGCTGTACAGGCGGTTGCTCTGGTTGTTTAAATAGATCTTTATACGCTTCTCCAAGAAATTCGATAACATGACTAGAAATCAAACTTTGATAACCATAATCTTCAATGGCTATATCTCCCGATTTCCCATGTAAATAAACGCCAAAAACACTAGCATCGAGAGCACTATAGCCTTGCGCTATTAAACCTGTTATGATACCCGTTAATACATCGCCACTTCCTGCAGTTGCTAAACCAGGATTTCCTGTTGAATTCACATATAACTTCTCTTGAAATACCGTTATACTATGAGCGCCTTTAATTATAACAATTAAGTTGTGCTTTTTAGAGAAGGCTTTCGCTTTATTTATTTTATCAAAGTCATCTGTCCATTTTCCTAGTAAACGCTCTAATTCTTTAGGGTGTGGCGTTAAAATGGTTTGTTCTGGCAGTAATTTTAAAAACGTCTTATTCTTTCCCAAAATATTAATACCATCGGCATCTATAACCAGTGGGGTTTTATTCATTTTTAAAAAGGCTTCAAAAGCTTCAACTGTTTCTTTATCTGTGCCCGCTCCTACTCCAAAAGCAATAACCGTTGGTTTTATTTTGAAACTAATATTTGTTGTTTTTTCATCGTTTACATCTGTGAGCACCATAGCTTCTGGAAATGCGCTCTGCAAAGGTATATAGCCGCATTTAGGAACATAGGCCGTAACCAAACCTGCCCCCGAACTTAAAGCCGCTCTACTCGCTAAAGTAACGGCTCCTATTTTACCATAACTACCACCAATAATTAAGCAATGTCCAAATTCGCCTTTATGCGAAAATTTATCTCTAGGTTTATAAATGGGCAACATTTCATGTTTCCCTATTAGTTCCACTTGGGTTTCCGTTGCAGATAAAAACTCGGGATCTAAACCAATATCTAAAACTTCCCATTGCACTGTGTATTTTGCTGTATCAGGTAAAAAGAACACCAATTTGGGTGTTACAAAACTTAAAGTGTAACCAGCCCAAACCACAGCATCTTCATCTTTAGGAACACTGTCTGTTTGCAAGCCTGAAGGAATATCAATCGATAAGGTGAAAGCTTTCGATTTTTTAAAATGAATAAATAAGCCTTTTACCCATGCATCTACGGGTCTATTCAGTCCAATTCCAAAAATGGCATCAACAATAATATCTTCAGGGTTAATTTCCGGAAAATCTTCTTCACAACTTAAAAGCGTTGGCCATTGTTTCGTAACGTTCTTGATTCTATCATAATTAATTAAAAAATCTTTAGATCGTTTGTCGCTACAATTTACAACATAGGTTTTAACATTGTAACCATCTAAAATTAAATGTCTCGACAAAACCAAACCATCCCCTCCATTATTCCCGATGCCGCAAAACACATGAATAGGCACTTGCGCACCTTGTAAACGCACATGCATCCAATTGAAAATTTGTGCACCGGCACGTTCCATTAAGTCGGTTGAAGATATATTTTGACGCGAAACAGTGAGAGCATCTCCTTGGTAAATTTGTTCTTTTGAGAAAATTTTCATGTGTAGATTGTATTTTTAATCAACACTAATATTACGCATTTTTAAATTTTAAATCAAACAGAAGTTTATATAATGAAAAAAAACTTAACTAAAATAGCTAAGGATTTACAAGCGTTTTTTGAAAAGCAATTTCTTACTCTTTAATAAATTTTATTATATCAAGATCGTCTAACTTTAAAAGATACATGCCGTTTTCCAAAAAGCGGACATCAATTTTATTATTGTAAGACACTGTGCCTCTTGCCAATTCTTTCCCTGTCATACTGTAAATAATATAGTTTTTGGTATCCATCAACCCTGATAAACTAATATAACTAGTTGAAGGATTGGGGTATGTTTTAATTCTCGTTTTTAAACTAACATCAATATTCGATTGCGTACTCGTGTCTATCGTGCTTAAGTTTCCATAAAATACACCACCATCTGTGATGGTGAAAGACCGAATGTAATACATGGAATTAGCTGTTAAATCTACTAATTTATGGGTGAAAGACCCGCCTATTGATTCTGTAATTATCTTAGTATCTAAAACAGTAGGTAGGGTTTCAGAAGTACTAAAAACGAATCCACTTTCTAAAATTACCGCATCTTTGGTGTCTGCGATTTCTCCCATCAAATCAATCGTATCTAAAGTATGGTTTAATACTGCTGAACCACTAATGTTGGGCGCTTCATTTTTTGAGGTAGTTGCAATCTCTTGGGCTAATTTTGGACTGTCTTGAGCGTGCATAAACACAACGAACAACAAGCACAGTAAAGTACATTTTCTTTTTGAGAGCATTTGGGATGAGGTTTTGAAGAGACTTATATTAATTACCGGTACAAATATGCGAAAACCTTTATTTTCTAACACATTTAATCATGTAAATATGATTTTAAACGATATAATTTAACAAATATTGTTAAAAGTGAACACTAATTTCAGTGTTACGCATTCACAAAACCAAATGAGGCATAAAGGTACACTTTAAAACCCCTTCTAAATTATTATAGATTTTTCAATACATATTTTAAATAGTCGTTTTTCTTAAACGAAACTTGTATGAATATAAGAATAACGTAAAAAAGGATTTTTAATTTTTTTATAAGTTTAAATGTGATATTTTTGAATTCTATTATTATAGATATAATGAATCATTTAAGCCAAAATACAAATACAACTGTTTCTTTTTCAACAAAAGAAACCACGTTTATTTTTGGTACAACTACAATTATTACAACCCTTTGGGGTTGCTAATTATATATTCTTCGGGTTATCTTTGTGGTTTTTATAATCACAACATCTTTAATATTTTATTTAAATCATCAATTCAATAAAACATGCACCTTCCATATTGAGGTTTCGAAATCAAAAGAAAAAATTATATGGAAATAACATGTGACTGACAAAAAAATAAATAAAAACACATGAAAGTTTTAAAATTTGGAGGAACTTCTGTAGGTTCTTCAAAAAACATAAATAATGTTATTAGCATTTTAGAGAATTATGCTGAAAAGGATAAAGTAGTATGTGTTGTATCGGCAGTTGGCGGTATTACAGATAAATTACTTTTAGCGGGAAAACAAGCTCAAAATAAAGACACTACCTATATTGAAACCTTTAATTTAATTAAGGATATCCATTTTAACGTGGTTAATGAACTTAATCTAGGAAAGAGCTCATCCATCATCCCTTTTATTGATGATAAACTAAATGCCCTTAAAAGTTTGTTAGACGGTATCTTTTTAATAAATGAACTGTCTCCAAAAACTTCTGATAAATTAGTGAGTTTTGGTGAACTATTATCATCTTATATTATTGCTGAAACCATGAAAAACCGTGAGTTATCTGCCGATAGTAAAAACTCACAAGATTTGATAGTTACTAATTCTAATTTCACAAAAGCGGAAGTAGATTATGCTATAACAAATAAAAATATTCAATCGTATTTTAATTCAGCAAGTCAACAAATTACCGTGCTTCCTGGTTTTATCTCTAGATCTAAAATAGGAGAACAAACCACTTTAGGTCGTGGAGGATCTGACTTTACAGCCGCCATTGTTGCTGCCGCCTTAAAGGTTGAACAGTTGGAAATTTGGACCGATGTAAGTGGTATGTACACTACCAACCCAAAATTGGTTAAACAAGCCTACCCTATCGATAAAATATCCTATCAAGAAGCGATGGAATTATCGCATTTCGGCGCTAAAGTATTGTATCCACCAACGGTGCAACCCGTTTTAGATTTGAATATCCCTATTCACATTAAAAATACTTTAGAACCAGAAGCTGCAGGAACGGTTATCTCTAACGAAGAAACTTTTTCTTCTTCACCTGTAAAAGGCATTAGTAACATTGGAAATATTGCTTTACTAACGCTTCAAGGAAGTGGTATGATTGGTATTCCTGGTTTTTCTAAACGTTTGTTTGAAACACTTTCACAGGAAAAAATAAACATCATTTTAATTACGCAAGCCTCTTCAGAGCATTCTATTTGTTTAGGTATTGATGAAAATGATGCTGAATTAGCTCAAACAGCTATCGATGCTGCCTTCGAAAATGAAATTGCTTTACATAAAATTGATCCTATTATAGTTGAAAAAGACTTGTCTATTATCGCTTTAGTGGGTGATAACATGAAAAATCACCAAGGTATTAGCGGTAAAATGTTTAGTACTTTAGGGAAAAACAACATTAATATTAGAGCCATTGCTCAAGGGGCTTCAGAGAAAAATATTTCAGCTGTTATTTTACAAAGCGATGTTAAAAAAGCGTTGAACACACTGCACGAACAATTTTTTGAAACCAAAACAAAACAACTTAATATTTTTATTACTGGTGTTGGAAATGTGGGAGAAAAATTAGTTGAACAAATAAAACAACAACGTAAATACCTAAAAGAAAACTTAAAAATCAACTTACGAATTGCGGGATTATCCAATTCTAGAAAAATGATTTTTAGTGAAGATGGTATCGATCTAACTAATTGGAAAGAACAATTAGAAAATGGTGAGCAAGCGACTTTAGACGGCTTTTTTGAAAACACAAAAGCTTTAAACCTTCGCAACAGTATTTTTGTAGATGTCACTGCAAACAAAGAAGTTGCTGGTTTATATGAAAAATATTTACGACAAAGTATTGGTGTAGTCGCTTGTAACAAAATTGCATGTTCTAGCGATTATGAAAACTACACCTTATTAAAACGATTATCGTTAAAATACAATGCGCCTTACCTATTCGAAACGAATGTGGGTGCTGGGTTGCCAATTATAGACACTTTAAACAATTTAATAGCTTCGGGTGATAAAATCACATCGATCCATGCAGTATTATCTGGAAGTTTAAATTTCGTGTTTAATAATTTCAATGATACAACTAAATTTTACGATGTTGTAAAACAAGCTGCTGCAGAAGGTTACACAGAACCAGACCCAAGAATCGATTTAAGTGGTGTCGATGTAGCCAGAAAAATACTAATTCTTGCTAGAGAAAGCGGTGTTGAAATGAATTTAGAGGATATTGAAAACACACCATTCTTATCAGATTCTGGAATGAAAAGTGACTCGGTAGACGATTTTTATCAAACACTTATTAAAGACGAAGCACATTACCAAGGTTTATATGCTTCCGCGAAAGCGAAAGACTGCCAATTAAAATATGTGGCTCAATTTAATGATGGTAAAGCAAACGTGAGTTTACAGGAAATACCAAGCGACCACCCGTTTTATAACCTACAAGGAAAAGATAATATCGTTATGTTTTACACGCAACGCTACCCAGAACAACCTATGATTATTAAAGGTGCTGGTGCTGGTGCAGAAGTAACTGCTTCTGGTTTATTTGCTGATATTATTAGAGTTGGAAACGATTAATCAATAAATAATTAATAATAAAAGGAATCTTAGTTTTTACAAACTAAACATGACTATTGCCAGTTCGAGCGCAATCGAGAACTATTAAATGAACGAAATGAACGAAATTAAATTATTTTCACCAGCAACTGTGGCCAATGTGGCTTGTGGTTTTGATGTTTTAGGTTTTTGCTTAGACAGTGTTGGTGATGAAATGGTGATTAGAAAAATCGATAAAAAAGGAATTTACATTACTAAAATTGAAGGATTCGATTTGCCATATGAAGCCGAATTGAATGTTGCAGGGGTTTCCGCTTTAGCGATGTACGAAGCTGCTAAACCAGATTGCGGATTTGAAATTGAAATCTACAAAAATATAAAACCTGGTAGCGGTATTGGAAGCAGTGCCGCGAGTGCCGTTGGTAGTGTTTTTGGGATGAATGAACTTTTAGGAAGTCCTTATACAAAAACTCAACTAACTGAATTTGCAGTTAAAGGGGAAGCTTTAGCGAGTAAATGTGAGCATGCTGATAATTTAGCGCCTGCCTTGTTTGGTGGTTTTACCTTAGTTAAAAGTATGACACCATTAGAGATTTTGGAAATTCCATCTCCAGATGATTTGTTCGCCACAATCATCCATCCTCAAATAGAAGTAAAAACATCGGAGGCCAGAGCCATACTTCCTAAAGAAGTATCACTAACCAATGCCATAACGCAGTGGGCTAATTTCGGGAGTTTAATTCACGCCTTACATACAAGTGATTATAGTTTGATTCAAAAATCGCTACACGATGTGATTGTAGAGCCTTTTAGAAGCCAGTTGATTCCTCATTATAACGATGTGAAAACCGCAGCCTTAAAAGCAGGAGCTTTGGGTGGTGGTATCTCAGGGTCAGGCCCTTCAATATTTACTTTAAGTAAAGGTATTGAATCTGCTAAAAAAGTGGCAGATAGCATGAATGATGTTTACTCCAAAACAGGAATAGCGTTTGATATTCATATATCCAAAATTAATACTGAAGGCGTTAAGATAATTTAAGCTAGGAGACTGATGAAGAATGATGTCATTGCGAAAGAGGCACGACTGAAGCAATCTCTTCAAAGAAAACATTGAATTAAAATATAATTACTAACAAACAGCTTCCTGTTTAGGCAGGAATAAGAGAATCATGAACTACTACTCACTCAACCATAAAGCACCAAATTCGACTTTTAAAAATGCCGTTATAAAAGGGCTTGCACCTGATAAAGGTTTGTATTTCCCTGAATCGATAACACCACTTCCTAAAACCTTTTTTGATAACATTGATAATTTATCATATTCGGAAATTGCTTTTGAAGCGATTAAACAATTCGTGTCTCCAGAAATTCCTGAAGCCATATTAAAAACTATTGTTGAAGAAACTTTATCATTCGATTTTCCTGTTGTAAAATTAAACGATTCTATTTCTACTTTAGAGTTATTTCACGGACCAACCATGGCGTTTAAAGATGTAGGCGCGCGGTTTATGGCACGTTGTTTAGGCTATTTTAACCAAGACAATGATAGAGAGGTAACTGTTTTAGTGGCAACTTCTGGTGATACGGGTGGCGCCGTAGCTAATGGCTTCTTAGGTGTTAAGGGCGTAAACGTCGTTATTCTTTACCCTAGCGGAAAAGTAAGTGATATTCAAGAAATGCAATTAACGACGCTTGGGCAAAATATAAAAGCCTTGGAAGTAAATGGCACCTTCGATGATTGTCAGGATATGGTTAAAACAGCGTTTTTAGATGAATCCCTAACCAACAACATGCAATTAACTTCTGCAAACTCTATAAACGTAGCGCGTTGGTTACCGCAATTGTTTTATTTCATGTTTGCTTACAAACAATTACATAAAGAACACAAAGAGATCGTTTTTTCAGTACCAAGCGGAAATTTCGGTAATGTTTGCGCCGGTATGATGGCACAGAAATTAGGTTTACCTATTAGCCATTTCGTTGCTTCAAATAATGCTAATAATGTGGTAACTCGTTATTTAGTATCTGAGTTATACGAACCAAAACCATCCGTGCAAACAATAAGTAATGCGATGGATGTAGGAGCGCCAAGTAACTTCATTCGTATTCAAGAAATCTATAAAAACAATTTCAGTAGTCTAAAAGAAAACCTTTCATCTTATAGTTTTTCAGATGAAGAAACAAAAGCGGCTATGCTAGAAATATTTGAAAACTACAAATACGTAGCCGATCCACACGGAGCTGTTGGTTATTTAGGTTGTAAGGCCTATTTAAAAGAAAACGCAAACGCACATTGTGTGTTTTTAGAAACCGCACATCCAACTAAGTTTTTGGATGTTGTAGAAGCTGTTATAAAAGAAGAGCAACCGTTACCGGAGCAAATTCAATCGGTTATGGGAAGAGAAAAAGAATCTGTAGTGATTTCAACTTACGACGATTTAAAAAGCTATTTATTACAATAAAAAACACCAAACTAAATATAAAAAATGCCATGAAATTTCATGGCATTTTTAGTTTAATAAGCTTTCATTTTATAGCACTTAAATAATACTCTTACTATCATAAACCAACACTTTATCCCACAAATGTTGGTTGTTTTCTACAAATTTTAGATGAATGGGATGTGCTTGATATATAGCCTCGTCAGCTTCACTTAGAAAGGTAAGCATCTCTGTTACTGAAAAACTGTTATCCACAACATCTCGTTTTTCAGTTGAAGCGGGTATTCCTACATGAATATCTTCAACTTCAGGTATCGATTTTAAGGTTTTAATCCCTTCAATAAGTTGTTTTTTATCTGTTTCTGATTTCGGGTTTTTCAACCAAAAAAAGACGTGATGTACAAGTGGTCCCATAGTTCATTTTTTTTACTAAAATATAAAAGAATTGAAACATACACATTTAGAAATAGAGTTCATTTGAATCGAAAAATTTAACCATACTTTTTTATTAAGAATCTTTTGATTTTATGTAGCTTTGTTGATTAATCATCATAATAAAACCGTATTTTTTAGTAAAACTCTAATATGAAAAACACAGCCTTAACAAAAACTCACGAAGCCCTTGGTGCAAAATTAGTGCCTTTTGCAGGTTTTAACATGCCCGTACAATACGAAGGTGTCACTGCAGAACACGAAACCGTTAGGAAAGCCCTTGGTGTTTTTGACGTATCGCACATGGGTGAATTTTTAATTGAAGGAGAACATGCATTAGAGCTTATTCAAAAAATATCAAGTAACGATGCTACCAAATTAACTATTGGTAAGGCACAGTATAGCTGCATGCCAAATGAAACTGGTGGTATAGTCGACGATTTAATTATATACCAAATTAAAGATCAAACCTATTTACTGGTAGTAAACGCTGGTAATATTGAGAAAGATTGGAACTGGATATCGTCTAAAAACACCATGGGTGCTACCATGCGCGATTTAAGTGAAGAGTATTCCTTATTGGCTATTCAAGGGCCTAAAGCGGTTGAAGCCATGCAAAGTTTAACCAGTCACGATTTGTCTGCCATTAATTTTTACAATTTTGTTGTCGGCGATTTTGCGGGCATTGAAAATGTTATTATTTCGGCAACTGGTTACACAGGTAGTGGAGGTTTTGAAATTTATTGCAAAAACAGTGAGGTTAAACAAGTTTGGGACCAAGTATTTGAAGCTGGAAAAGATTTTGGCATCAAACCAATTGGTTTAGCTGCTCGTGATACCCTGCGTTTAGAAATGGGATATTGCCTTTACGGAAACGATATTAACGACAGCACCTCGCCTATTGAAGCAGGTTTGGGATGGATTACTAAGTTCTCAAAAGACTTTACAAATTCCGAAGCATTAAAAAAGGAAAAAGAACAAGGTCCAGAACGTAAATTGGTCGCTTTTGAACTTGATGAACGCGGTATTCCACGTCACGACTATGATATTGTAGATGGCAACGGAAACAAAATAGGTGTTGTAACATCAGGCACCATGTCTCCAAGTGTTGGTAAAGGTATTGGTTTGGGTTATGTTCCTACTGTTTTTACTTCCGTTGGCAGTAAAATCTACATTCAAATACGTAAAAACGCGATACCTGCAACGGTTATAAAACTACCGTTTTACAAAGGTTAATATGCAAAACTATAAAGCTATTTTGGAAGAGATTTATACCGATGGTATAAATGCAATAGATAAAGGCACAGTCGCTTCATACATCCCAGAATTAGCACATATCGATAAAAATAATTTTGGGATCCATTTAAAAACCATAGATGGTATTGAATATGGTGTTGGCGATTTCAACACCCCGTTTTCAATACAAAGTATTTCTAAAGTTTTAGCTTTATCTAAAGCCATGGCTTTAATTGGCGAATCTGTTTGGGAACGTGTAGATGTGGAACCTTCGGGACACCCTTTTAATCAACTCGCTTTATTAGAATTAGAAAATGGTATTCCTAGAAACCCTTTAATTAATTCAGGAGCTATCGTTATTGCAGATATTCTTTTAACCCATTTAAAAAATCCGAAAGAAGATTTTTTAAATTATGTTAGAGAACTTACCGGTGACACCAATATAAATTACAACTTAGAAGTCGCTCAATCTGAAAAAAATACAGGTTATAAAAATTTCGCAGCTGCTAATCTTTTAAAATCTTTCAAGAATTTAACGAATCCTGTAGATGCCGTTTTAGAGTTTTATTTCCATCAATGTTCGTTAGAAATGACTTGTGCTCAGGTATCAAATGCCTTTTTCTTTTTGGCCAACAAAGGCTATTGTTTAACAAACACAGCACATTTAACAAAAACTCAAGCCAAACGTATTAACGCTATTATGCTTACTTGTGGGTTTTATGATGAAGCAGGCGAATTTGCCTTCGAGGTGGGTTTACCTGGTAAAAGTGGTGTTGGTGGCGGCATTGTAGCCTTATTGCCAGATAATTATGTAATTACCACCTGGTCTCCCGGACTTAACAAAAAAGGAAACTCCAAATTAGGTATGCTGGCACTCGAGCAATTTACGACCAAAACCAAACTATCCATTTTTTAAGATAACCACGCACTGTACTCATGTTAAAAAAAGAAGGGAAGCATCGCATTTTAATTTTAGGTGTCAGTGGCTTTTTAGGTCATGCCATTTATAGAGAACTCTGCCCCTACTTTAAAACCTATGGAACCTACGCAACCAGTAATAGCCAGTGGGAAAAAAATCATCAATTTTTCCAATATAATTTTGAGGAAGATGATGTTTATGAAATACTTGACGTTGTAAAGCCAACCATTATAATTTCCGCCCTTCGTGGCGATTTTGCAACCCAATTTATAGCCCATAAACATGTAGCTGAATATGTATTTACAAAAAAATTAAAAATCATCTTTTTATCATCGGCCAATGTTTTCGACGCCTATAGTAAATACCCCAGTTACGAATTAGACAAAACATTAAGCGACAGCATCTACGGGCATTTCAAAATAAAAATTGAAAATATGTTGTTACGTCTTCCAAAAAACCAAGTGGCCATTTTAAGGCTGCCCATGGTTTTCGGGAAACAATCTCCTAGAATTCAAGAAATCATACAAAATATAAGCGAAAACATCCCTATTGAAGTATTTCCCAATTTAATAATGAATGTAACAACAGATAGTAAAGTAACACTGCAAATACATTATATTATTAACCGAAACAAATCGGGTGTATTTCACTTAGGCAGCACAGATTTAGTACACCACGACGAGTTTATAAAAGAACTCACCAACACCCTAAATCTAAAAAAAGCCGTTTATAAGCAAGTGTATACTACCAACGACGACAGGTATTTGGCTGTTTTACCTAAGTACAATTTACTACCAAAAAACCTTCAAATACAAAGTCAAGACGTACTAACCGAATTTGAAATTTAAGCTATTTGGGCGTTCCCCTGTCGGGTCGGGTTTTCCCTTACAAGTCCTCGCTCCTACGTCGCTGTGGGCTTTCCAGTACAACCCCTAACGCGGGCCTATTTGCCAAAGCCGTTTAAACCTAAAATAAATGAATTACCAAATGGTTTTCATTTTGAAATTAGTAAATTTACCATCAACATAAAAAATAATATTATGAGCAAACTTTCTGCCGAAGACATAGAAAAAAAATTATTAAACTTACCAGAATGGGATTATTATGATGATGCCCTTCATGCCGAATTTGAATTCGAAAATTTCAAAGACTGCTTTAGTGCTATGAGTAGAATCGCTTTCGAATGTGAAGCACTCAATCACCATCCAGATTGGTCTAACGTTTACAACGTGCTTAATATCTCTTTAACAACACATTCGGCTCATGGCGTTACCGAAAAAGATTTCAAACTCGCAAAAGCCATTGAAGCTATTGTAGAGCCAGACGACGAAGATTAAAACAGAGTAACCAAATTGCAGTAACAGTTTACAATCTATTGAATTATAAAAATTCATAACTGTTATTTCAATTCGCATATTTTTTTAAATTTGCCTAGCAAAATAAAAGGTGCGTTTAAGAGCAATCTAAAACGGCGCTTAGAAACTAATAATAAATCCATTCCTTTTAACAAGGAATAGCATAAATAACATCACTATGGGAAGAGCTTTTGAATTTAGAAAAGCACGAAAAATGAAGCGTTGGTCTGCTATGAGTAAGGCATTTACACGCATTGGAAAAGACATTGTAATGGCCGTTAAAGAAGGCGGTCCAGACCCAGCAAGTAACGCGCGATTAAGAGCCGTGATGCAAAATGCAAAGTCTGTAAACATGCCTAAAGACAATGTGGAACGTGCCATTAAAAAAGCAAGTGAAAAAGGTCAAGGCGATTATAAAGAGGTTATTTTTGAAGGCTATGCCCCTCATGGTATTGCTGTTTTAGTGGAAACCGCCACCGATAATAATACCAGAACTGTTGCCAATGTACGTAGTTATTTTAACAAATGTGATGGTAGTTTAGGTACTTCTGGTTCGGTAGTATTTATGTTCGACCATACCTGTAACTTCAGAATCAACGCCGAAGGTTTAGATGCTGAAGAAGTAGAATTAGAATTTATAGACTACGGTGCCGAGGAAGTTTTTGACGATGAAGACGGTATTTTAATCTACGCCCCTTTTGAAAGTTTTGGTGCTATTCAAGCTGCTTTAGAAGAAAAAGGTATTGAAATATTATCTTCTGGTTTTGAACGTATCCCTCAGGTTACAAAAAAGCTAACACCAGAGCAAGCGGCAGATGTTGAAAAACTTCTAGAAAAACTAGATGATGATGATGATGTGCAAAACGTATATCACACCATGGAAGAAACTGAAGATTAAACATTTTATTATATATAAAAAAAAGAGCGCCGAAAACGCTCTTTTTTTTGGTTAACATAGCATATTATGGAAAGTAAGAACACCATTAAATGGGGTATTATTGGTTGCGGAAACGTTACTGAAGTTAAAAGTGGCCCTCCTTATAAATTAACAGAAGGTTTTGAATTGGTAGCCGTGATGCGACGCGATGCAGAAAAAGCACAAGATTATGCGAAAAGGCATGGTGTTAAAACGGTTTATACTAAAGCTGATGATTTAATTAATGATGCCAATGTAGATGCTGTTTATATTGCAACACCACCAGATACTCATAAATTCTACGCTTTAAAGGTCGCTGAAGCAGGTAAAATTTGCTGCATAGAAAAACCAATGACGCCAAATTATGCTGAAAGTTTAGATATCTACAATACATTTAAAGATAAGGACATTCCATTATTTGTTGCTTATTATCGACGCTCTTTACCTCGGTTTTTAAAAATTAAAGAATGGTTATCTTATAATTATATTGGTGAAGTTAGACACATAAATTGGCACTTTAGTAAACCAGCTAGCAGTTTAGATACATCTGGAACATACAACTGGCGTACCGATTCTAAAATAGCACCTGCTGGTTATTTTGATGATTTAGCAAGTCATGGCTTCGATTTGTTTAATTTCCTTTTAGGCGACATTAAAGAAGCTCATGGTATCAGTCTAAATCAACAAAAAAACTACACTTCAAAAGATGCTATTACGGCTTGCTGGCTTCATGAAAATAATATCACAGGGTCTGGCGCTTGGAATTTTGATTGCCAAGATTCCTTAGATAGTGTGACTATTTATGGTAGTGAAGGCCATATAAAGTTTTCTATATTTCATGAGAACGCTGTTGTTTTAGAAAGCAAAACCAAATGTGAATCGCTCTTTATTGACAACCCAAAACATATTCAAATGCACCATGTTGAAGGTATGCGTGATATGCTAATACACAAAAATTTTACACATCCTTCAACAGGACAATCAGCGCTTCATGCGAATTGGGTTATGGATAAAATTCTTGGTAGCTTATAATTTTTAATACCCCTTTCATATTAATAAGTTCATTTAACTGGCACATTTATAGTGTGTTTTAACATTCTTATAAGATAAAATAAATAGTTTTATAGTATTTTTAGCTCGACTAATTCAAAAAATAATTAAAAGTTAACGTTCTGTTAGCATCACTAAAATGTACTATGAAACAAAACAAACTCTATGTAACCCGTTACATCTGTCTCGTATTGACAGTATTTACCCTTCTACTATCTTCCAATATGGAGGCTCAAAAAAAGAAAAAGAAAAACAAAAAGGGAGACACCACTGAAGCCACTACGCCGCCTGCAAAAAAGGACAAAACAATTGCTGAACTAGTAAAATCTAGTAAGAAAATTGAAGGCTTATTCCCTATTTACCAGGATACTATTACAGGGTCTTTACAAATGATTATTTCAGACAAACAAATAGATAAAGAGTTTATTTATTTCAGTCAAATTGCCAATGGTATTTTAGATGCTGGTAGAATGAATAGAGGTTCTTATATGGGCTCGAAAGTTTTTAAGGTTGAAAAATATTTTGATAAAATAGAATTTGTGATTCAAAACACTTCTTTTTATTTTGATCCTGAAAATCCGCTTTCAAAATCTAAAGACGCCAACATTAGTAATGGAAATATCGCAAGTATTACTATCGCTGCACAGGATAAGGACAAAGGACTTTATTTAATAAAAGCAGACGATTTATTTCTAGGTGAAACTCTAGCTCAAATTAAAAGACCAAGTTACCCTGGACAATCTCCAACCGCATTCAAACTTGGAAGTTTAAATAAGGAAAAAACAAAAATAAACTCCATTAAAAATTATGATAAAAATACCAACTTAGAAGTTGAGTATGTATATACATCACCTTCGGTTTTAAATAACGGTTCTAATGCTGTAGCCGATGGTAGAAATGTAAGCATCAAAATATTTCATAGTTTAATGGCTATGCCGGACAACGATTACGAAGCACGATATGATGATCCTAGAGTTGGTTATTTCACCACACTTGTGGATGATAAAACAACAACGGACAACATCCCTTTTAAAGATCTTATCCATAGATGGTTTTTAAAGAAAAAAGACCCAGCCGCAGCCTTGTCTGAACCTGTAGAACCTATTACTTGGTGGATTGAAAACTCAACACCACTAGAATGGCGTGAAACAATTACCAATGCCGTTTTACAATGGAATGTGGCTTTTGAAAAAGCTGGATTTAAAAATGCCATGGTAGTTAAAGTACAACCAGATGATGCGACTTGGGATGCTGGCGATTTAAATTATAATGTTTTAAGATGGACGTCTTCTCCTGAACCTCCTTTTGGTGGTTACGGTCCGAGTTTTGTGAATCCTAAAACAGGACAAATTTTAGGAGCCGATATTATGTTAGAATTTGCACATTTTACCAATCGTGTTTTTTATGATAAAATATATAGCTTAGCATCATTAGATACTCCTTTTGAAGCTCCAGAAAATAACGAGTCTACGCATGCTTACTGCTCTTTAGGCCACCAGTTACAAGAAGATGTTATGTTTGCGACTGCAACAGCAACCGCATATGCTAATTCTGATTATGAAATGGAGCGTATCAAAAAAGAATCGATGACAGCGTTGATTATGCATGAAGTAGGACACACTTTAGGTTTAAACCATAACATGAAGGCGAGTCAATTATTTTCACCTGCACAATTAAATGATCCTGAGTTTATTGAAGGAAAATGTTTAACGGCCTCGGTGATGGATTATGCTGCTCTAAACGTAACAAGAGATAGAAGTAAACAAGGACAGTATGATGATGTAGCAGTTGGACCTTACGATGTTTGGGCTATACAACTGGGCTACAAACCCTTTGCTTCAGAAAGTGAACACCAAGCTTTATTGAATGAATCGACCAAACCAGAACATATTTTTGGTAACGATGCAGATGATATGCGTTCACCAGGAAAAGCGATTGACCCGAGAGTTATGACTTCCGATCAATCAAACGATCAAATAACGTGGTCTATAGATCGTATAGAGTTATCTAATGATTTAATGAAAACAGTTAAAACAAAATTCGTTAAATCTGGAGAATCTTACCAAGAATTAAGACGTGTTTATTATTTATTAAGTGGCCAAAAAGCAACATCTGCTAACATTATTTCAAGATTTATTGGTGGTGTTTATGTAGACAGAGCTATGGCGGGTCAAGAAGGAGAAACCCAACCTTATACACCGGTGAACTTAAAAGATCAAAAACGTGCGATGACAGCTTTAAGTAAATATGTTTTTGCTCCTGATGCTTTCGATGCACCGAATGATTTATTTAATTATTTAGCCATGCAACGTCGTGGTTTTAATTTCAGAACTCCAGAAGATCCTAAAATTCATAGCCAAGTACTAACGTATCAAAAAAATGTTCTGAACCATATTCTACACTATAATACGTTACAGCGTATTACAGATTCTGAACTTTATGGCAACGAATACAAACTATCTGCTTTCATGACAGATTTAAATAATGCTGTTTTTAAAGCTGACATTTATGCTAATGTGAATTCATTTAGACAAAATTTGCAGTTAGAGTACACGAACATGCTTATTGGTATATTAACCGGTAAACAAGCTAGTAGTTATTCGAATCCTGCAAAATCTATGGCTTTATATAATTTAAAGAATATTAGAACCATGTCTAGTGCATCAGGTAATATTGCATCTATTGCACATAAACAACATTTAAGAACACTAATAGACAATGCTTTAAAGGAAATTAAGTAATCACTTTAAAGACTTTTATCCATAAAAAAAAAGCTACTTCTAAATAGAAGTAGCTTTTATTTTTTAAGAGCTAGTCATGTTTCTTTTTAGGAACAAATTATTGTTTACTTTATGTTTCATTTCCTAACACAACAAATATAAAACAATTTTTATGCCATACTGTTAAAATATAAATTAAACTTCAAATCTTAATCGGCATCAGAATGTGTTGAAGCTTCAAAACCTTCTGTATATTTCAAATCTTTAAACCAATATGCCGAAGATATTATCGTGTATGTAATGCTATTCGATTCTGTTTCTTCCTTTTTTAGTTGCCAAATAATATTTTTAGATTCCTCAAAATCATCACTCTCTATTTGTTCATGGTACAACCTATTTATAAGAGTGTTTTCAGGCATCCCTTTCACTAATAAGCGTAGCAATGCCGATTCACTGTGAGATTCAAATACAACCAAATCATCAGCTTTACTTGCTGTTACTTTAAATTTAAACTGAACTGCTTCTGGATGTGGAAATTTACCATTATAGGTTTCATACAGTAATTGCGTGGCATTAAATAGTTCTTCATGAAATGCTAAATCGGCGTATTCTTCATAAACCTTTTCCTCTTGCATTTCATTCGACAAATTTTCTATTTGTCCAGAATTTAAACGTTCATTAAAAATATATTTAAGAACAATTTCAGCGGCTTCTGTAGGTTCATTTTCAGATAACAGAATCAAGCATGTTTCTTTTAATTCAGCTAAAGGAATATCGTTTATAGTGTCATAATCCATTAACTCTAGCAAGGCCTTGTAATGTTCAGGATTCCAAGCATTAGGTAATTCGGTAATTGTTGAAAATTTAATAAGCTCTACTTTAAAAAGTGCTGGCATACATTTTAGGTTTAATTATTAGTTAAAAAACTATACTCGCTTCAAAAGGTTCAGACCATTTGGAGGCTTTTCCTATCGCTGGAATTAAAGTGGCAAAAACCTCCAATTTACGTTTGTAACACGAATGGCTGTCATTTAAATTTCCAAGTTTTAGAGCAATAGGCGTTTCTATCAAGGGGTTTGAATTTGCAACAATTGAAACTACTTTTCTACCAAGTAAATCGTCTTTTCCATCCAGCTGCATGCCCATAAAAACACTATCATCCCAATTACTTAAAATAATAGGAACATCTGGTTTTCCATGCACATCATAAACAAACAAATAGAGCATATATTCCATTTGTAAACTGATGTCTAATGGATGAAATTCAAGATTGGTTAATATCGTAATATCACTCACATTATCACCAACATGAATGCTCTCAGGAATAGATTTAAGTGAAACAGATTTTATCTTAGCCATCTTTATTATTTTTTACTAATTATTTTTTGTCTTATTGATAATAAATACCCCACTAAAACTCCAATACCAAAACTACCCAAAATAATAAGTACTCTAGACATAGATAGCTTCCAAATAAAGAAACTTACATCTGTAACTTCTGCGTTTTGAATTGAAAAAACAACAATAACCAAGGCGAATAAAACGCCGATAATAGTTCTAAAATTCATCTTTATATATTTTAATATTATTTTTTAATAATTTGCGACTTATCATTTAAACCCTCTACATTAATTTCCGGGTTTCCATACACATATACATAACTTCTGCCTTTAGCGTAAAGACTTAAATATTTACTAGCATACACATAAATATCAGATGTATTTGAAGCGTTTATTTTGGCATTCGTTACTAATAATTTTTTTGCTTTTACATCTGTAGACCCCGAGGTAATTAAATTTAAATTATCACAATTTCCTTCAATATCCATATCGGCTTTTTTACTCATAGTTAAATCCAAATCATCAATAGAAAGACTTGCTTTTAAATAAGAATTATCATTTAATGACATGTTTGTAGCAACACTTTTTAAGTTTAATTTCCCTTTTGACGCGCTGTTTAATTGCAAATTGAATACACTAGAATTTACATCTAATTCGAACTCAGAATCATCAAGACACACCAAGGTTAAATCGGTTCCGTTTATATTGTTTTGCCCAATAAGTTCAGCATCATTTTTAAGTGTAATCTTATTTAACTCTCTACAAGTTAAATATATTTCTAAACTTTTACTAGAAGTTATTTTACTTGAAGTATAAATTTTCAATACACTGTCTACAACTTCAAATTTAATAGTGCTTATTAAGTTTGAATCTGCTTTTAAGCGATACCCTGTTGATAGGGTTTGCATGATGTTCACTTCCAAATCATCTGCTATTTCTACTTCATTAAAGGCTGTTAAATCATTATATACTTCTATAACTTCTCTATTACCTTTAATTTTTTGCTTTTTTTGAGCATAACTAGTTATGGATAATAAAACGGCTAGTACTATTATAAGTGTTCTCATTTTAATTTGTTTTGTTTTTAAATTCATTAAAAAATAAACGATTATTCTCAACTTGAGGGGAAAATTTAGGAGTTTCGAATAATCGTTTACAACTATAGAAATTAGTAGTATATACCTTTAGGTTTTACCATTTCTATCACTTTTTATGTTTGGTGAAAATCACCCTTTTTTGGTAACTCGTTTGTCTATTAAATCGTTTATTGGAATAACTACAACATCGTCGCCCACCTTGATGCTCATGTAAATATTATCGATTGACACAATCTCTCCGGTAATAGAATCGACTGATATGGTTTGCCCCAACTCAAAATTCTTTTTAGAGTAAAACGAATAAAGCAAACTTTTTATAACATCTCTAGACCCGAAGCCAAAGCCAATGGCGATGGTTAATAAAAAGGCTCCTAAAATAATGGTCAAGTTATTTGTAATAATATCGGTATTAATTCCTGCTTGATTTAATGCTGTTATGGTGATGGTCACAATAATGACATAAAACACCAAAGAACTAATGGCTCTATCTCCAGCTAAATCGAACGATTCAAATAAACCTTGAATTGCTTTTTTAATAAAATTGGCAATGTACAAGCCTACCATAAATAAAGCGATGGCACTAAAAAGTCGCGGAAGGTAACGCAATAAGTTTCCTATTTCAACCGAAACGATTTTCCAATCCATCACATCTGAAGCTATTATAAGAATAACTAAATAAAGTATCCATTTAATAAAAGCAACAATCACGTTGGTTACGTTAAACTTTAAATCGGCCTTTCCAAAAAGGTTCTTTTCATTTATAACTTCAGTTAATTTATCAACTTTCGCAAAATTTAAAGCACGTTTTAAGGCGTAAGCTATAATTTTAACGAGTATCCAACCAATAAGTAGAACTAAAATGGCGAATAGTATTTTGGGTCCAACAGTTGCCACATTAACCGCCATTTGGTTAAGAGATTCTGCCATTAATTCTTTAATACTTGTAATTGTTTCCATTAGTTTATATTTAGTTATTGCTTCTTTTTATTTTTCTCGAAAAATGTTTTCGCTGCACTCGGGTAATTGAATGTAAATAAATCGGTTATTTCCATTAGTAATTTAATTCTAGCAACATCTGCCATGACTTTATTTTTGAGTTCTTTTGGAACTTCTTGTGGCGGATGCGCTATTTTTTTGAATGGGTTTTCCATAAATTCTATCTTATATTGTTATAAACCTCGATAATTCTAGCTTTCGCTCTTTTTAATCTCATTTTCACGGCACTTTCACTAATTTCTAAAACCGTTGTAATGTTTTTTATTGAAAAATCATCTTGATATTTTAATAAAAGAATCATTTTATCTTCTGGAGCTATAATCTCCAATGCCTTTTTAAGTGTTTTTTCTTTTAATAGGAATAATGAAGAATCGTCTACTTCAATATGTAATGGGCTATAATCTTCAACATCCATATCATTAGTACTCACCTTTTTCAAAACATGTTTGTTTACGTAATCGACACACATATTATAAGTGAATGCATAAAGCCAGGTTGAAAATTTAGATTTTCCTGAGAATGACGACAGTTTCTGAAAAAGTTTCACAAAGACATCTTGTGTTAAATCTTCTGCCTCTACTCTTGTTTTAGTAAAGCTGTAGCATTTGTTGTAAACCAAATGGGAATATCTTTCATATAAAATCCCAAATAGAATATCATTTTTTGTTTTAATAATTTTTTCTACAAGTTCCTCATCAGTTAGATTACGGAATTCGTCTTTCGTTTTCAAGGTGTTTTAAAGTTAGTTATACTATTATGACGGAAGTTATTTTAAAAAGTCACTTTATTTTGAATAATACTCAAAATATAACTAGTCCAATTGAAGAGTCATTAATTTAATTAAGCAGTATATCTCCCTTATAAAGAGTCTAATAACTTAAAGATAATTATTAAAAAGGAATATTTTAGAAGTAATAAAATATTATTTTATTTAGGAGTATTCAGGGACTTTTCCTTTTACGCCATCGAAGAACTGATGCATAAATTCAAAATCGGCTTTCATATCATCAGTAGGATAAAAAGGTTCTGATATTTTGTTTTGTTTATTTTCAAAATCGAACGTAAACATGATGATAGGCACATTTGCTTTTTTTGCAATATAATAAAAGCCTGTTCGCCATTGTGTTACTTTTTTTCGAGTACCTTCTGGTGATAATGCCATTCTGAACTCTTCTTTTTCATTAAAAAGTTTCACAATAGCATCTACTTTGTTTTCACTTGAACTTCTATTAATTGGAGCGCCTCCTAAAGCTTTAAAAAAGTAACCAAAAGGAAATATGAATAGTTCTTTTTTTCCAACAAAATGCACTTTAACCTGCAATACACTACGTAGTAAAACACTAATAGGGAAATCTATCCAGCTAGTATGGGGTGCGGCTATAATGACGGCCTTCTTAATAGAATGTGCTGATAAATTGGTGTTGCCAACGACTTTCCACCCTAAAACTTTAAAATAAATAAGTTTGGCTAACCATTGCATATTACATTTTTTGATAAAGTTCTTTTAACTTTTTAGGCGTTATAATTTGTTTCCAATTTTTACCTAAAGCATTTTCCCAAAGTGGGACTAAGTTTAAAGCGATTGTTGCCATTTTATCGAAATCGGCATCACTTAAATCGGCACAAACACCCTGTGGTAACGTGATGTTGTGTTTTTCTTTCATGGCTTTAAAAAGCTTTACGCCTTCTGGGTAAAACTCTTCTAAATGATCGAAAACAATGCAATTTCCAACACCATGTTTAATACCTAATAAATAGGCTAATGGATAACTCATTGCATGTGCAACACCTACTTGAGAGTATGCAATGCTCATACCACCATGCCATGAAGCCATCATCAGTTTTTCTTCAGATTCTTCTTTGGTTAAATTATTGTCTAAAAATATTTCTTTACACAACTCTAAAGCCATGGTACCATATGTCTCACTAAATGTGTTTAAATAAGTGCCTTTTAAAGACTCTATACAATGAATATAACAATCCATTCCTGTGTAGAACCATTGTTCTGTAGGCACATCTTTAGTAAGTTCTGAGTCTAATATAACTTGATCGAAAGGTGTGAAATCTGAATTAATACCTAGTTTTTTATCCGGACCTAAAAGCACAGTTGTTCTAGATACCTCGGCACCTGTTCCAGAAATGGTAGGAATCCCAACATGGTATAAAGCAGGTTGTTTTACCAAATCCCAACCTTGATAATCTTTTGCTTCACCTTCATTAGTAAGCATGATGGATACGGCTTTTGCTAAATCTAAAACCGAACCGCCACCAATACCAATAATACCTGAAGGCAATTCTTTTGTAGTTAGTATAATATCTTCAACTATAGCATCTACTTGCCATGTTTTTGGCTCTTCTTTCGTAGAAACAAAAATGATTCTATCGTCATAAGAAAGCTGAATTCGTGATGTTAACCAAGAATTATTCACGAACACATCATCTATTAAATAAATAAATGGAGCACTCATATTTAAGCGCTTTGGGGCTAAAATTTCACTTAACTGGTTGAAACTACCTCTGCCAAAAACAACTTTTGACACCATTGGAAAGTTTTTATAACTCATTTAATATGTTTTCTTTTTCAAAAAGTAAAAATACTACAATTTTAATTTTACTCCTTAATTAATTTATTAATTTCACGACTTCTTTTATACTACTAATCGTTTTATAAGCTTTACCGTTGGTTTCTTTTTCGGTAACCTGTTCGTGCGCCCATGTGGTATGAAAAGGCACATGTATGGCATGGGCTTTTATGTTTACTAAGGGCAACACATCCGATTTTAAAGAATTACCTATCATTAAAAACTCTGAAGGTTTAATATCCAGATGGTTTAATAATTTACAATAATTTACTTCTTGTTTATCACTTAAAACTTCGATGTGATGAAAGTATTTGGTTAAACCAGACTTTTCTAGCTTACGCTCTTGGTCTAACAAATCTCCTTTTGTGGCTAAAATGAGTCGGTATTTTTTTGACAATATTTTTAAAACATCTTCAACACCATCCAATAATTCTACTGGTTTATTAAGCATATCTTTCCCTATATTCAATATAGCTTCAATACTTTTTGTTGAAATATTATAATTTGATTGCTCTAAACCACTTTCTACCATTGATAAAATAAAGGCTTTTACACCATAGCCATACAAGGGTAAATTATCAATTTCCTTTTTATAGAGTTCTTGGTCTATTTTGTTTAAGGTTTCGTATTCCGATAGTAAGTTACCAAAGGCTACCTCGGCTTCACGAAAATAAGTTTCGTTAACCCAAAGCGTATCATCGGCATCAAAACCAATTACTTTTATGTTTTTATAATCTATTTCCATGCTTTTTTAGCGCGTTCTAAATCTTCTGGCGTATCAATTTCTACACCTTCTACGGTAGTCTCTACCATTTTAATACGTTTGCCGTATTCTAAATAGCGTAGCTGTTCTAGTTTTTCTGAAGCTTCTAAAGTCTGCATAGGCAAACGGTAAAAATCTAACAAGGCTTCTTTTCTAAAAGCATACACGCCTTTATGTTTAAAATAGCGCACACCCACATTTTTATCTCTTGGATACGGAATGGGGCTTCTAGAAAAATACAGCGCAAACTGGGACTGGTCCACCACCACCTTAACGGTATTTGGGTTATTTATTTCCTCTTCATTCGTAATATGCACCATTAAAGAAGCCAAATCGATGTTTTTATCATGGTCGTCTTTAAAAACAGCTATGAGTTTTTCTAAGGATTCCTTATCTGTAAAAGGCTCATCACCTTGCACATTAATTACAATGTCAATATCTAAAGATTCCACGGCTTCAGCAATTCTATCACTTCCACATTCGTGTTCCTTTTTACTCATCATGGCTTTACCTCCATTATTTATAACTTCATCATAAATAATAGCGCTATCGGTAACTACTAAAACATCATCAAATAATTGCGTGTTTACAGTCGCCTCGTAGGTACGTACAATAACCGATTTACCTTCCAAATCTTGCATTAGTTTTCCTGGAAAGCGTGATGCACTATAACGTGCGGGAATCATTGAAATTATTTTCATCTTCTTTAAATTGTGCATCAAAAATAGAATAAATTTTAGTGGTATTTAATTTTACTAAATGTAAACTTTATAGCTCGTTCAAAATCAGTAAAATATCTAATACTAATAATTAACTTTTCTAATTTTATTGTCATGACACCTATAGGCATTCAAATATAATTAATATTTTATCATTAGGTTATCGTTTACCTTCAACCCTAATGAGGTCTTTATAATTCTGAAAACCGTGACTGCAACTCTAAGTTAAGCTTGTTCAAAAAAATCGTCTGTAAAACCAATAAGATATAACTTATCCTTAGCTCTGGTAACTGCCGTATAAAGCCAGCGTAAATATTCCTTATCGATACCGTTTGGTAAATAAGGTTGTTCTACAAATACGGTATTCCATTGTCCACCTTGCGATTTGTGGCAGGTTATCGCATAGGAGAACTTTACTTGTAAGGCATTAAAATGCTTACTAGCCTTCACTTTTAAAAACTTTTTATACTTGCTCGTTTCACTTTCAAAATCTTTCATAACTTCCTGGTATAACCTGTTGGAATCTTCATAGGATAGTGATGGCGTTTCAGATTCTATGGTATCTAAAAGTAATACCGTTTCAAAAGTGGGCATTTTCGGGTAATCGACCATGCGTACTTTTACTTCCGCGAAGCGAAACCCATACAATTCTGTTATACTAAAAATTTCAAGTACTTCAATAATATCACCATTGGCTATAAAACCAGCCTCGGTTGTTGGTTTAATCCAAAAATAGTTATTCTTAACCACCATTAAATAATCGCCAGAAGATAATTCACTTTCATTAAAAAGAATCCGATTTCTTATTTGTTGGTTGTATAAATTGGCACGTTTATTACTACGAACAATAATCGCGGTTTCTTCGTTCCCTAAATCACTGTACGAGTCGTTAATAGCGTCCATAATCTCGTAACCATCAATCAACCTCACAATATCTTTAAACTGCGCTAAATCGAATTTAAAGGCATCATTTGCACCATAAGATAAAGCTTCACGTAACACCGTGGCATTGGCAAGTATGCCAGATTCTTGTCCTTGCCTTACAACTTCGTCTAGTTCCATTCTAGTAACTTCCTTATTGTAATTTAAAGCCAGCGTGTTTTCATCTAACGCCGGACTTAAATCTAGCTTCACTGGCGGTAATTGAGCGGTATCCCCTATTAATAAGAGTTTACATTGATGCCCAGAGTATACATATTGCATTAAATCGTCCAATAACGATCCGTTTTCAAATAATTTTGAATCTCCAGGCGTATCTGGTATCATCGAGGCTTCATCTACAATAAAAATGGTGTTTTTATGTTTATTGGGTTGCAAAACAAACGATACGCCTCCACCCTTTTCTTTTTTAGGAAAATAGATTTTTTTATGAATGGTAAATGCTTCTTTTCCGGAATAATTAGAGATCACTTTTGCCGCTCGACCCGTTGGTGCCATTAGGACGGCGCTCTTTTTTGCCTTCCATAAATTGTTCACAATAGTACCAACTATCGTGGTTTTACCAGTACCAGCGTAGCCTTTTAGTAAATAAAGCCTATTTGGGGCTTCACTAAAAATAAATTCAGCTAATTGCTGTAAAACAAGATTTTGTTTTAGAGTCGGTTCAAACGGAAACTGCTGTTTTATAAGGGAATAGAATTCTGGTGAAGTCATTAATGCTGACAAATTTTAAATTATTCAAAGATAGAAATGATTTTTACCTATAATAGATTTTTACGATTAAAAAAAAATTGTAGATTTGCGAAAGACCTTTAATAAACTATTTAAATTAAAAAACGATTATGTTGAAATTTATTCTTATTGCTGTTGCAGCTATACTGCTTACAATTGGCTTGGTTAAGTTAGTTGATAAATACATCCCGTCTAAGTTCAAACCTGTATTACATATAGGACTTTGGGTATTGATTGCTTTTTTAGGCTACCAGACATATATGTCGATATATACGCCTATCTTATTTAACCAAGAAAAGAATAAGCGTTATGAAAAGGTAATTAAGAATTTAATAGATATTAGAGATTCTGAATTAGCTTACAAACAAGTAAATGGTAAGTTTACTGATAGCTTTGACGAATTAGTTAAATTTATCGAATCTGCTCAATTCACAATTATTCAACGTAAAGATGCTAGTGTTTTAGATGTTGAAATGTCTAAACGTTTCGGTGTAGATACTTATAAAGATGTTGTAGAAATTGATACTTTAGGATATGTACCTGTTAAAGATTCATTATTCAAAAACTCTACACGTTATAAAACCATGATGAACGTTCCTGTTGGGAAACCTGGAGAAAAATTCCAATTACAAGCTGGTTTATTAAAACAAAACGATATTAACATTCCTGTATTTGAAGCTTCGGTTAAAAAAGACGTGCTTTTATTCGATCAAGATCGTGACATGGTTATCCAAGAAAACCAAGTAATCTCTGTTGATGGCGTTAATGGTGATGCTTTAAGAGTAGGATCTATGAATGAAGTTAAAACTATTGGGAACTGGCCAAAAACTTATGGCGCAAACGAATAAAACTTTTAACACACAAAATAATCTAGAATTGTCCATTCAAATAAGTTTGAGTGGACTTTCTTTTTGTATCCTACAAAGAGATACGCATACTATTATGAGTTTAAAGGAAGTTAGTTTTGAAAAAAAACTAAATCCTATAGAAGTTCTAGATCAATTAAAACACCTTTTCAATACCGAAAGTGTTACTCAAAACACCTATGAAGCTATTACCATTATTCATGGTAACGAGCTTTCCACATTAGTACCTAAGCCCCTATTTAACGAAGATTGTATTGCCGATTATTTAAAGTTTAATTCTAAAATTTTAGTATCAGACTTTATTGCTCATGATGATATTGTTATAAATGATAGCGTAAACGTTTATGTGCCCTACATTAACATTAACAACTTTATTTACGACCAATTTGGCGCCTTTACCTTCAAGCATGTTTCAACCGTTTTAATTGAAGAAATACTGCATCTAGAAAAAAACGCGAGTACACCCAAAGTGTATGTAAATATTAATAAGAACCATTTTGAAACTATTATAGTGGATAATGCGAAATTGATACTATACAATACTTTCGAGTATAATGCACCCGAAGATTTTATCTATTACATTTTATTTGCTACCGAGCAACTAAACCTAAACCCAGAAACATTTAATTTAGTGTTTATTGGCGATGTCTCAAAACAGGATGCTTTATATGCCATAGCGTATAAATACATTAGAAACGTGAGTTTTGGAAACAGAAATGAAACGTACGAGTACCTTGAAACACCAAAATATAATTATTCAAATTTCACCTTAATAAAAAGTTTTTAATGCGCATTATTTCAGGAATATATAAAAGTAGAAAAATTGTTGCACCCAAAAACTTACCGGTGCGTCCTACCACCGATATGGCTAAGGAGTCCTTGTTTAACATCATCAATAACAACTTTTACTTTAACGAGTTAACCGTAATAGACCTTTTTGCAGGATCGGGCAATATAAGCTATGAATTTGCTTCTAGAGGTACTGAGCAAATTACCTGTGTCGATCAAGACTTTGGTTGCATCAAGTTTATTAATAAAACGGCTACCGAATTTAAAATGCCCATACAAACTATAAAAAGTGATGTGTTCACTTTTTTAGAAAAAACCAAATTACAAGGAAATATCATTTTTGCCGACCCACCGTACAACTTCACAGTCGACGCTTTTGCAAAAATCCCAGAATTGGTATTTAAAAACAACTTATTACTTGAAGATGGTTTACTAATTGTAGAGCACTCCAAGCATACCGATTTATCTAAATTACCGCATTTTAGCTACTCTAAAAGTTATGGTGGTAACATGTTTAGTTTCTTCGAAATTGTTTAAATATTAAAATAAATACTCTTAATTCCTTTTTTTTCAGTACCTTAGAGTTCTCCTTAAGATAGTTCCCTGTATCTATCAATTACTTAAAGTGTATGAGTGCTTGAGGCTTTCAAGTAATTATAAACGCACTTATTTTATGGTTTAATTAAAACTTAATTAAAAACCATAACCAATGAGAAAACTTGTATTACTTCTATTTACTGTAGTCCTTTTTACTTCTTGTAAAGACCAAACCGAACGCTACACACAATCTTCGCCCGAAATTGAAACCCTAAAAGCTAGTATTGATGCTTACAACACTAAAAACTATGAAACACTAATAAGTCACCACGCCGATTCTTCTAGAATTAACTTTAACAGAGCTAAATTAAACCCAAGTGAAGTCGTTGAATATCACAAAAGAAACGACGTTGCTTATAGCCAACGCGCATTTGCTAAAGACGGCCAAATTTATGAAATGGTTATTGATGATGAAGGAAAAAAATGGGTGAATTTTTGGGGCTACTGGCACGGAACCTTAGCTGCCAACTCTAAAGAATTATCCATTCCCGTGCATTTAACCGCACAATTTGTAGATGGTAAAATTGTAGAGCAATACGGTTATTGGGATCCATCTGAAGTTCTTCTAGCACTACAAGAAATTGAAGCTAGTAAAATGGATGAAGACATGGCATCTCTAGAAGAATAATACATACTAACCAAACTATAATCAGATATGAAAACAATAAAATCGAGTCTATTATTAGTACTTTTACTTTGTATGTCGGTATCATTTTCCAACGCGCAACAGAAATACTTAATACACCAAGACAATGTAAAGCCATCTAAACTTATGGCCTACGAGAAAATAGCCAAAGAGTTTAACGAAGCCTGTGTAACCCACAACGTGCAAACCTCTTGGGCAACTGCCACCACCAACGACCTCAAATATATCTACATAACACCCATAGATAATTTTGCAGATATTGATAAGCGTCCATTTACAGACATGGCAAAAAAAATGGGCGATAAATTTAGTGAGATGTTTAAAAAATTCGACTCCTGTTACGATACCCATAACGACTATATTATAACATTGGTTGAAGATTTAACCTATATGCCCAATGGCATTACCACAACCCAAGAAGGTCAAAATTACCGCAAGTGGTTCTACATTTATTTTACACCACAAAACGCCGAAAAAGTTCGTGAAGGTATGAAAGCCGTAAAAGACTTATACATAAGTAAAAAATCTAAAGAAGATTACCGCATATACCGCAGCGGTTTTGGCTGTCCAGAAAATTTTTATCTCGTAACCGTATCGGCAAAAGATGAAATTGATGGCGCCACAAAATCGAAAGCCAACGAAGCCATTTTAGGTCCAGATCGCTGGGAAACGTTTAATAAAGTACTAAGTTACGCAAGCCGCTTTGAAGAATACTCCGGTGAAATGCGACCAGATTTAGCATATAGTCCTAAATAGAATAGCCAACCATTTATTTTATAAAGGAAATAAGCCCTTCTTTAATAGTTAAAGGAGGGCTTATTAATGCTTAAGTAAATCTATAAGCCGAATTCTGTATGTCCTAAATCCATTTAAAGAAAACTCCAAACAAACTTAAAACACCCTTATCATTTATCTGTGTGCATTGTTACCAATACACTTTAGCTGTCTACCCTCCAACAATCGAGCGTGCCGCCCTCAAACGTTGGTATACATGACATTGCACCACATAGAGTTTACCTGGTTTCACTACAGCATGACCTGTACATACTTTCTGTTGCACTTTTCCTAGCCTCACGACTGGTGGTTATTAGCCACTATGTTGCACTACGGTGTTCGGACTTTCCTCCTTCCGATAAACGGAAAGCGATAAGGCGATTTACTTGCCGCAAAAATACAACACTACCTAATCAAAAACCTAATTACTTGCCCTAAAATAATTAATAAAATGGGGGCGTTACCCACAAGGGGTCGGGCTATACGCTATATCTTTTTAAAACGTTATAGCGAGAACGAAGGACGTGGCTATCTACTAAATTTCAGTACTTCCCTCCTTTTGCTCTATTAAAGTTTTAAAAAGGATGCCGCTGCTATCCCTAACGCGGGTGTTTCCTAAAGTAAGTTTTCCTATTTATTTCAACTATCTTCAAATTCCAGGTCAATTTCCTTCAAAATTTGTCCAAGTTGCCCTAACTGTTTACAAAGACTATCAAGAAAAATTTCGGCGTCATCATTTCCTAAAAGTTCGTTTTCTTTTTGCCATCCATCTAGCCGTTGAATTATATAATAGATTAATCTAAATGACTCGTAAACTCCATCTGGTAAATTTTCATTATACCGTGAATTTAGTTCCATTTTAATTTCTTCAATTGATTTTTTTATTTCGGATATTCCTAATTGTCCTTGAAAACTTCTGACTTCATCCCTAATCCCTCTATAAATTAATTGTCTATTTCTATCAACACCAAATATCATTTCTTGAAGTTTTTTACTTTTATGCTCTTCTTTTTTCATTTTAATCTTTTTATCGATGTCATATTGTATAAACAGAAGTACTCTTTTTGTAAAATTATATTGATTGGAAATAAATGTTTTCAAATCAACATTCACTTTTCTAAATTGAGGTGTATATCCTACATATGTGAATTTATACTTTGACATAACTCCTTTTTCAATAAAATAGTACTCCGATTTTTTCCTATTCGTGGGATGACCTGCAATATCATTTCGAACTTCCCTTATTTCATGATCAAAAGAAAATAAGTCAAAAAAGTCTTTTTGCTTAACTTTAAAATCAACTATACATTTATACAAATGATAAAGTCCATCTTGTTGAACAAATAGTGATTGTAAAATCCCATATATTAAAAGGGTGCTTCTGCCTCCAATACCATTTGTATCAATATTTTCAAATTCCTCAATAGCAATCTGGCTATCTTCAATTAAATCAATTGAGGTGAAAGTTTGATTATATTTAAGTTCATCAGCTATATTATAAAAGTTATGAAACAAAGGTTTATGAATAGTTTCACTTATAATATCGCATAAATTTAAAATCATAAATTTAATTCAGAGTTAACTATTGGATTACAAACTAAAGATAACTTTCTTTTAATGAACTTTATCAATTGATATCGAATTTAGTTGATTTTTTCTACAAACTAAACAAAAAACATATTTCAATATTAACATTGTTTTTGTTAATAACTCCTTCTAAATTTTCATTTCATAATTCATAATTCTTATTGGAATTTTTAACTTTGTTACTTTAAGAATATCCATGGAACACTTTGTAGTATCGGCTAGAAAATACAGACCCCAAACGTTTAAAGATGTTGTGGGTCAGCAGGCTATTACAAATACGTTACTTAATGCCATTGAGAACAATCATTTAGCACAAGCCCTATTATTTACAGGGCCTCGTGGTGTTGGTAAAACTACCTGCGCCCGTATTTTGTCTAAAATGATTAATAGTGATGGCTCAGAAACAGGCGATGAGGATTTTGCATTCAATATTTTCGAACTCGATGCGGCGTCCAATAACTCGGTTGACGATATTAGAAGTTTAACTGATCAAGTTCGTATTCCGCCTCAAGTTGGTAAATATAAAGTGTATATTATCGATGAGGTACACATGCTATCTCAAGCCGCTTTTAATGCCTTTTTAAAAACATTAGAAGAGCCACCAAAACACTGTATTTTTATTCTTGCAACTACCGAAAAGCATAAAATTATACCCACTATTTTATCGCGTTGTCAAATTTTCGACTTTAAACGTATTACGGTAAAAGATGCGAAAGAGTATTTAAAATACATTGCCGAAGAACAAGGAATTAATGCTGAAGACGATGCGCTTCACATCATTGCCCAAAAAGCAGATGGTGCTATGCGTGATGCTTTGTCTATTTTCGACCGTGTGGTTAGTTTTTCGGGTAAAGACCTAACCAGACAAGCGGTTACCGAGAATTTAAATGTATTAGATTACGAAACCTATTTTGAAAGCACCGATTTTATTTTAGAGAATAAAATACCAGATTTACTACTTCAATTTAATAGAACCCTTTCTAAAGGTTTTGATGGCCACCATTTTATTGCTGGTTTAGCATCTCACTTTAGAGACCTACTAGTAAGTAAAACACCAGAAACAATCGAATTACTGGAAGTAGGCGACGAAACCAAACAGAAATATTTAGACCAATCGAAAAAAGCATCGCAAGATTTTTTACTTCAAGGTATTAATCTCGCTAATGAATGTGATTTGAAATATAAAAGCAGTAAAAACCAACGATTGCTCATTGAGTTATGCCTTATGCAACTTGCCTCTATCACTTTTGATGGAGAAAAAAAAAATTCTAGGCACTTCATAATACCGGCTTCTTACTTTCAGAAGAAAGGCGTTAAACCAGTACCAGTAACACTTCCAAATAAAACAAACACACAAGCAGTAGCTGTTGAAGCTAAAGCGGTAACACCTACAGCTTCCACGGCATCACAGGCGAATCAACCCGTAAAAATAGAATTAAACCAAGGTTCTAAACGGGCTTCTGGGCTTTCTTTAAAAAGTTTAAAACTAAAAAGAGAACACCAAATAAAACAAATGGATGTGGTGGTAGACGAAGAAAACCTACCAACAGAACCATTCACAGAAGACGATTTAATAAAAGTCTGGAACGAGTTTATTGTTATTCTTCAAAAAGATGGGAAGCATAATTTAGCTTCTATTTTATCGATTGATAGGCCAAAAGTAAAAGGTACTGTGGTTTATTTAGAGTACCCCAATGCGACCAATAAAATAGAACTAGATCGTAACCAATACGACCTGATGTTCTATATTCGAAAATCGCTTAGTAATTTTGATATTAGTTTATCTATCTCTGTAAACGAGGAAATGGAAAAGAAATATGCTTACACCGATCTTGATAAATTTGAGAAACTTAAAGATAAAAACCCTAATATAGATCTTTTAAGAAAGACTTTTGATTTGGATATTTAAATAACTACAAATGAATAAGTTACTTGCTATTTTATTAATTAGTTTAGCCGTGTTAAATTGCAACGGAGGAAAAACTAAAAAGGACACTTTAAAAACATCGGTCGAAAAATTTAAAGACTCCATTGGTGCTTTAGAAATTGTAAAAAACTTTCCTGAAACGTATTCTGAAACCCTAACAGATACTATTTTAAGTAACGGTTTTAAAGTGAAAATTAAAACCTATGCCAATATGGAAAGTAGTGTTTTAAACCGCTTTAAAGTAGACACTATAACCCACAAACATTTTTATAGAGATTTTATTTCGGAAATAACAGTTTATAAAAATGATGAAAAAATTCTTTCAGAATCTATAAACAAGACCTTTTCTTTAAAATACAATAACGAACTAAAAGACTATTTTGAAATAGCTACTTTGGCGGGTGTTTGGATAAATGATAACGAAGCACTAACCGCAGATCAAGCAAGTATTTATATAATGTACACACAACCTGAAACAGATAATTATTATTTAAGTGAAATGATAATTAACAGTGATGGCACTTTTGTGGTACAGGACATTGAAGGTTAAAACGAATTAATTATGCTAGGACTTAAATTACCAACAGACCCACGATGGGTTAATATTGTTGAAAAAAATATAGAAGAGATATTAACCGATCATGCTTTTTGCGAACAAAAAGCTACGAGTACAGCTATTTCACTTATAGTAAGCTTCCCGGAATACACCGATTTGGTTCAAGAAATGACGGCTTTGGTAAAAGAAGAAATTAGTCATTTTAAAATGGTACACGACATTATTATTAAACGTGGTTGGGTTTTAGGCCGTGACCGTCGTGATGATTATGTGATTGAATTACTTAAATTTTTCCCTAAAGGTGGCAGCAGAACCACGCAGTTGGTACACCGCTTGCTTTACGCGGCTTTAATTGAAGCTCGAAGCTGTGAACGTTTCAGGTTACTATCTGAAGAATTGGAAGATCAAGAATTAGCTGTTTTTTATAGAAACTTGATGGTAAGTGAAGCCAACCATTACACTATGTTTTTGGGCTTTGCACGCCAATATGGCGAAAAAAAAGAAGTTGACACCAAATGGCAACAACTTCTAGAATATGAGGCTGAGATTATAGCTAACTTAGGAACAAGCCAGACTATACACGGTTAAAATTTATAACCTACACCTATTTGTACGTTTGTGTTTTTTGCTTCGTATGGTAAATAATCATCAAATACGTTGGTGACACCGTAAGTATATCTAATATCTGCAAAAAGCATATGTGATATTTTATATTCTAAACCAGCGACCGCAGAATAGGCCAAATTTTTAACACCATCATCTACCTTATTCACTTTCAATCCTACTTGCGGACCAAGAGCAAAACGGTACTTCTCACTTATTTGAAATTTGAATAATATAGGTGCTTGAATATAATCTAATTGCCATGCTTCTACTCTGGCACCTTCCGCAGAGAACTGTAATTCAGGTACTAAAGCAACGGTTTTAGAGAAACGAATGTCTCCAAAAAAACCAATATAAATACTATTTCTGTGTTTGTTCAACATAGGGGCTTCAATATCAAAATCTAAATTTGATATATTGTAACCACCTCTAATACCGTATTTTACATCTTGAGAAAATCCGTAAATAGAACAACCAAGTAGTAATGTTAATAATATTTTTTTCATAAGTAAATTAGGTTTGGGTTATAAATCTTAGCAATTTATTATGTACGAATATATATTATAAAACTAAAACCGTGCAATTATAAAAGCCAAACGGTAAAATTTTACTGTGTATTACTAGAAACAGTTTGATAATAGATACTTTTTATAATACCATCTGCCAGTCCTATTTTCGGAACGTAAATATTTTTAGCACCACTCCATTTCATGGAAGACAAATAAATACGCATGGCGGGAATAATAACGTCTGCCCTATCTTGGTTTAAGTCTAACTCGGTAATACGTTCTTCATACGAATAGCTTTGAAGCAAGTTATAGTACGATGTTAAATAGAAATAGGTTAAAGGTTTCCCCATAGCCTTTCCAGATATTTTGAAAATTTTATTAATGTTTCCACCAGAACCTAAAACGGAAATTTTATCATATTCACTGGTGTGTATTTTGATCCATTGTTCTAATTCTTGCCATGCTTCTTTAGAAACCATATCGTTTAACAAACGAACTGTTCCTATTTTGAAAGAGCGTGATGCAGTTTGAATGCCTTCGTGAATGATGGTGAATTCCGTACTTCCTCCACCCACATCTACATATAAATAAGTTTTACTTGGGTCGATGTATGAGTTTAAATCTGTTGCAGCAATAATAGCAGCCTCTTCTTCACCTTCAATAATATCAATACTAATATCTGAATTATTTAAAATTAAATTAACCACCTGCTTCCCGTTAGTCGATTCGCGCATTGCCGATGTTGCACATGCTTTATATTTTACAACCTTATGCGATTTCATGAGGAGCTTAAAAGCAAGCATGGTATCCAATAAACGCTGGGTGTTCTCTTTAGAAATTTTATTATTAACAAATACATCTGCTCCCAAACGAATAGGCACACGAACTAACGAGTTCTTTTTAAATTGAACCGGCTTTCCTTTTTGTTCTATTATGTTTGAAATAAGCAACCTAACGGCGTTGGAACCTATATCGATTGCAGCATATTTTTTAATTGATAGCATACTAATTTTCTAATTTTTTTAAATAATAATTGTAAGTGGCAAATTGAGATCTTACTTCTTCTTTATTATCTATTTTATATTCATTTTTCTGAGACTCATTTAATAAACGTGCCTTCACATTATCGCTCCAACAAATATTGAATGTTTCTATAATTTCTTGTTTTACTGAACTGTCATAAATAGGACAACTTACTTCCACCCTATTTTCAATGTTTCGCGTCATCCAATCGGCCGACGAAATATAGACTTTAGGGTCGCCATTATTACCGAAGATATAAACTCTAGAGTGTTCTAAAAATTTATCGACCACACTAATAACTTCAATGTTTTCACTCATCCCTGGTACTCCTGGTATTAAACAGCATATACCTCGCACAATCATTTCAATTTTAACGCCGGCGTTACTAGCTTCATACAGTTTATCAACCATATTATAACTAGATATACTATTCATTTTCAGTCGAATAAGTCCTTCTCCTCCATTCTTAACACTTTGAATTTCAGCGTCAATTAATTTAAATATAGTCTTTTTTGTATAATGTGGCGATGTTATTAAATGTTTATACCTGAAAATTTTATAGTTGGTTTCAAAAAAACTGAATATTTTATTAACGTCTTTTAAGATGCGTTGGTCTGCAGTGAAAAGCGTATAATCTGTATAAATATTGGCGGTAGACTCATTAAAATTCCCCGTACTTATAAAACCATAACGCACTAGTTTTTTGCCTTCTTCACGCTCTATAACACACATTTTACTATGTACTTTCAGGCCTTTCACCCCGAAAACAAGATTAATGCCTTCTTCCTCCATTTGTTGCGCATAATCTATATTTGCTTGCTCATCAAAACGCGCTTGAAGCTCTATAGATACGGTTACAGATTTCCCGTTAATGGCAGCATTAATAAGGGAACTGGCAATGTGTGAGATTTGAGCTAAACGGTAAATAGTAATTTTTAAAGTTTTTACTTTAGGATCTAAAGCGGCTTCTCTTAAAAACTTAACAACGTATGAGAATGTTTGATAAGGTGCATATAGCAAATAATCTTTATCCTCTATCGCTTTAAAAATACTGGTTTCTAAACTTAAACCTTTAATGGGTAGCGCTTCGATTTTATTATAAAGTAAATCGGCCCGTCCTAAACTAGGAAAACTCATGTAATCGCGCCTGTTATGGTAACGACCACCAGGAATAATACTATCCGTGTCATCAATACCCATTTTAGACATTAAATATTCTAAGGTATCTCGGTCTATATTTTTATCATAAACAAAACGCACAGGATCGCCAATTTGTCTGTCTTTTACACTATCGGATATTTTTTCAATAAAACTTTTACTTAAATCACTTTCAAAATCCAACTCACCATCGCGAGTAATTTTTATCATGTGAGCGGAAACTGTTTTGTATTCAAAAATATTGAAGATGTAGCCCAAACAATGACGAAGTAAATCGTCGATCATGATTATAAAATTTTTGTCACCTTGTTTTGGTAACTCAACAAATCGATTGATGGATTTTGGTATTTCTATAAGTGCAAATTGTTTGGTGTTATCTGACATAACCATTTTAACAGCCAAATAAGCAGCACTATCTTTTAAATTTGGAAGTACAACCAGATCATTTAAAATGATGGTCACTAATGCCGGACTTACTTTTCGAATGAAATACCTTTTTATAAAATCGTGCTGAGAGCTATCTATTTGATTTTCATCGATAACATAGATATTTTCAGCCTCTAATTTTTTTTGAATGCACTCTAAAACATCTAAACTTTCACTTTGTTGCTTAATAACTATTTGAGTAATAATATCTAGCAACTCATTCGCTTTAATACCACCTAGCTCGTTTTTCCCACCTTTACCAGCATCTACAATACGTTTTACGGTAGCATATCGCACTTGAAAAAATTCATCTAAATTATTAGAAAAAATACCTAAAAAACGTAATCTTTCTATTAAAGGAACGCGTTCATCTGAAGCTTCCTGCAAGACTCTTGCGTTAAATTGTAACCAGCTTATTTCTCTATTTATATAGCGATTTGAGTGAATTTCTGTTTTTGTCATACGGGTAATTGAAGTGATATTACTTTCACAAATATATTCTATTTAAGCTTAATAATTAGCTTTAAAGTTACGGATTAAGCAGGCTTTTTGCTACATATCTCCTTTAAACATGTAGACTGCTTTATTAAGAATAAGGTATTACTCTCTTAAATCTCTTGGAAATAAAGTACTTACAGTTTTTCCTTTGGTTAATTCTTTCCAATTCTCAATAGCAAACTCGATGGAAACTACGCCACAAGTTGGAACATTCTCAATGTATTTATCTCCATAAGTATTAACAAAAGATGTAATAGCATGATTATGGCAAAAAATCATTAAATGATTCACTGAATCGGGACACCTTTTAATAACACGTATAAGGTTATTTCCTGAAAAATCATATAATTCATCATCTAACTTCATGAGGGATTGATCTATTTTAAGGTTTTTAAAGAAAATGTCAGCTGTTGTTTTGGTTCGTACAGCATCACTACATAAAACCGTATCTATATTCATTTTTTTTAAAGCCAAATGGGAAGAAACCATATGCGCATCTTGAATACCTTTTTCGTTCAATGGTCTTTCATGATCGATAACATCATATTGCCATGATGATTTAGCGTGTCTTATTAAAATTAAATTTTTCATAATAGTCGATTAAGTGCAAATTATGTCGATATAAAGCTGTTTTTGTCGATGAAATTCACTATTTTAGCATTATAAAAGTAATAATTAAAATGACAAAAAGGGTGATTATTGAAAAAAACATATAAATACCGAGAAATTAGAACATTGAAAGTAATAGCCGATGAGTAACCTATTAAAGCGATTAAAGGTTTTTAGAAGCTTTTAAACGAATTTATAAGTGATTTAGCACATTATTTTGACATATTTTAAGCTTATACGTTTATTTGTGGAACCTATAAAAATGAAACTTATGACCCCAAATCTAATTTCACATATAAATAAGGCATTGTTATGCCATGTTTCTCCCTCATTGTTTTTTCCCTCAAAAACTTTATTATTATTTTTATCAATAATCAACATTAGGCTTTAATGAATTGACTATTAAGTCGTTTTTTATTGTCTATAATTATATTTTATTATTAAAAAAACATATTAAGCTATGATACATAAATCATCTTTAACGTTATACATTTTTTTGTTTTGTATTTCTTTGCTTTCAGTAACAGAAGTAAGTGCACAGGAAACCAAAATATTTGAAATAAAAAATGGGTCTATTATCAATAGCGGAAATAATGCTAAAACAATACCTACTCAATTATTATACAGTTTAAAGGCCACTATTTATGTTAAAAATAATAGTGTCTTAAAGGTGACAGGTTCTCAAAACCCTTTGGTATTAAAGACTTATGACGCTAGCTCATTAAATATCCTAAAAACAAAAAACACTTTATTCAATAAAGTACAAATTATTAAAATTCAACTTAATGAGGTGTCAGATTTAAATAGTTCTATCGACTTTTCTACCATTTCAGATTTTAATAATTTAAGTCATATTTATATAATATCTTATTTCAAATGTAGAAAAAGTCAAATAAGAGCATTCATAAGAAATGTAAATCCTGAAATAACTGTTTATTTCGAAAACGTTAACCCATCATAGCTAAAACATATTAGTCTAAATTATAACTAATTAAGAAATGAAGAAACTATACACTACTAATTTAATGACTCATACAAATTCAAAAACTCTTTTTGTGTTGTTTGTACTAGCATTATTCTTTTTTAAGGGCTATTCACAGGTTAGAGTTCCCTTTTCCCCTAGAACGTCACAGTATACACCTAGTAAAACAAATTACAGTGTAAAAGGTGATTTTACTATGATGGGAAATACCAATTTAACCTTAGTTAATTATAGTAATAATGAACATAATGGGGGAAAAGATATGCAATACGTTGATATTGATGATGATGTAAATACTATCAATTCATCAATGGCTGAATTAACCTTTTCTGAGGAAAATGGAGCAAATACAGACTGTACAAATATCATCTATGCGGGTTTATATTGGTCTGGGCGTGCAGGATCTGCGATGACTTTTGATGTGTATAATAATAATTTCGTGATTGGAGATTCTAATACCGTCGATGAGACCAATTATTTAATGAATATCACTAGGCAAGGTGTCGATAATAATTATTACCCTAGATTTACATTTACCTCAAGTACTGAACCAGCAATTATTTTCGAATCTTTAAATTCCGATAGTTACCAAGTAAGATATTCAATCGATGGTGGTACAAATTGGATTTATCCAAGTAACCAAGTTTTATCAGCAAATAAGCCTGATAGCGATAGCGTAACCATTTCATTTACTCCTATTTCTTTTGGTTCTGGAAACAATCAATTTATAATTAGTGCTTTACAAAGAGATAAAGACACTACTGAAGATGAAAGCAACACTGTAAATCATTCTTTCGCTTTGTTAAGTGGCTATTCTAAAACTTTTGATAAGCGTAAAATATCTATTAAAGGACCAACAGCCTCTACTTACACGCAACTAACGGCCGAAACAGATAATATTTTCTTTCGTACATTATGGGAAGATCGAGATATGTATTCAGCGTATGCAGAAGTTACTGATTATGTAAAAACTAATGGATTAGGTAATTATTTTGTGGCCGATATGGCTTTACGAGAAGGTAATGGAGGTGATATTGGCTACTTTGGTGGCTGGGGTATGGTAATTGTTTACGAGAATTCTAAAATGAAATGGCGTGATATAACCGTATTTGACGGACATGCTTTTGTTACAAATGCCACCACTATTAGTCATGAATTGCCTATCTCTGGATTTAAAGCCGTTCAAAGTGGAGATGTTAATGTCAAATTAGGACTCATGGCTGGTGAAGGTGACAATTTTTATGGAGGTGATTTTTTTAATATTAGAAATGCCGGAAATGATGCATGGATACCACTAAGTCATTCAGGAAATACTACAAATAACTTTTTTAATTCTTCAATAATAACAGGGACTAATAATAGGAATCCAAATCTAATTAACAATACCGGATTAGATATTAGTATGTTTAATATTGATAATACAAATAATGCTCTTATTGGTAATAATCAGACTGAAACACGTTTTCAATACGGTACAACCATAGATTCTTATATCATTTTTAATGTTACGCTAGCAGTTGACGCTTATATACCAGAAGCAGAAGGTGTAATAACTACAACAAATATTAATACTAGTGGTACTGCTCCAGACACCTTATTCCCTGGTGAAAGTGCCGATTACAAAATAGAAATAAAAAATAGAGGAACGGAAGCTACTAATAATACAATTATTACAATTCCTGTACCTTACACATCATCATATGAAGAACTAAGTATTACTTATAATATTTATGCTCCATACTCAACTAGCACACTGCCATACTATGATCCAAATGCAGGAGCAACTGGCTCTATTATTTGGGACCTTGGCACCTTACCGGTTCCAGCAAACCCTGATGATGTTTTAGCCGATATTAGTTTTACTTTAACTGCAACAACAGACTGTTCTCTTTTGGTAAACCCAAACTGTACCCCAAATATTTCGTTAAATGGAAATATAACTGGTACTGGAGCAACATCTAAAACCGATTTTGATCGTCCATTAATTCAAGGATATGAAACATCTGGATCATGTATTGGGGACCCTATTCCAACACCTAGTATAATAAATATAGATTCAGATGACTATGTTGCGGCTAATTGTGGAAGCTATACACATATACGTGACTTTCATTTTTGTAATAACGGTTCAACACCCATCCAAACATCACAAGTTAGCGCCAGTTTTCCAGCAGGTTCTAAGTTTTACAACGAATATCCCAAAACAGATTCTACTGTAGAATATAATAGTTCAAACCCATTTCCTTCTACCTCAGGAACATTTGTTTATTATGCTATTCCTCCTGGATCTACTACTTGTTATTATGAATTTACAATAAATGTATCTAATATAACCTCTGTGCCAACAGTTCAAGATATTACCTATTGTTTAAATGAAACCGCAAGTGCTTTAACAGCAACCCCAAGTGACACACCTACGTCACCATCAGAATACACATTATATTATTACGTTGATAACAACCCGTCAACCGCTGCCCAAACATCTATTGTACCGTCTACAAATACGGCAGGAGAAACCATTTATTATGTAGCGGAAGGTATTTCGAATTCTTGTATTAGTGAAACAAGAGTTCCTATTAAAGTAACCGTCTATGGTGAAGATCCAAAAATAACGGCTCCTGCTACTATTTCTGTTGAAGGATGTGATGAAAATGATATAACTGCTTTAACTTCAAGATATGCCTATAGTTCAACGCAATCTTCTGATATTAAAGAGACCTATGTTGCTTCTGGTTATACAGCTTCTGATGATGAAACAATTGAGAACATAACTTATGTTGATGTTATTACTCCAAGTTCTACTTGCCCACTAGTTGTTTCAAGAACGTTTACTATTACCGATGGTTGTGGGAATACCGCAACAGCAGAACAAACAATAACTGTTCAAGATACCACTG
This sequence comes from Mariniflexile sp. AS56, assembly GCF_030552475.1. GTDB lineage: Bacteria > Bacteroidota > Bacteroidia > Flavobacteriales > Flavobacteriaceae > Mariniflexile. Next base: position 95,336 of record NZ_JAUPED010000014.1, read on the forward strand.
CTCCAACGGGAACAGCACCAACTGGTGTTAGCGATGTAGATGTATGTGCTGCTAATGCACAAACAGATTATCCTTTTAATGCAACAACAACTGCTGCTAATTATTCTGATAATTGTAGTGCTGATGTAACAGTAAACCTAATCAATACAGATTTAACTGGTGATGACTGTTCTTGGTCTTTAACTTATACTTTCGAAGTTGTTGATACTTGTGGTAATAAATTAGAAAATCAAACAATAACACATACGGGTAGCGATCAAACCGCACCTACAGGAACAGCACCAAGTGGTGTTACTGATGTAGATGTATGTGCTGCTAATGCTCAAACTGATTATCCTTTTAATGCAACCAATGTGGCTGCTAATTATTCTGACAACTGTGGTGCTGATGTTACAGTAAACCTTATTAATACAGATTTAACTGGCGATGATTGTGCTTGGTCTTTAACCTA
>NZ_JAUPED010000015.1 GCF_030552475.1 Mariniflexile sp. AS56
TATATTTGAAAACAGGATTAAACTATAAATAATCTAACCCTGAAATTTTGAACTTACACAGATTTTAGGATAGTGTCAAACTATAACTTATAAAGGGCATTTTAGTTTAAAACGATAAGCGCACTTGTTAAAAATAAAAAGGCTTGGTTTTAACCAAGCCTTTTTATTTAAAGTTGTTTGTAATTAATAAAGTTCTTTAATTTTACTAAGCTTACTTTTCCAAAGTTTTAAATTTTCTTTGTGAGCTTTTATGTTATTATGAACTTCTTTTACCAGCGGATTATCGTCATCAACATTTGTGAAAAATTGCAAATTATTTTCTAATTGATTAATTTGACCTTTAACTTCATCAATCTTTTTTCTGATAAAGTAACGCTCGTTGTCTAGATCTTTAGTGTTATCTGAATCACTAATGGCATCAAGTTTGTTTTCAAACTTAATCATTTCCACTTCGTTTTTATCCATTTTAAGGCTAGTTAGAAAATCTTCAATAGCTTTATTAAACTTGCCTTCTATATAACGTTTATCATTAGGTACGCGCCCTAACTCTTTCCATAGGTTAATGTGGCCTTTTATAATTTCTACATCCTTTTCTTTATCGCCAACTGGTTTTAAAGTTTTTAATGTTTCTAATAGTGTTACTTTATGGTTAAAAGCATCTAGGCTTTCTTTATTTGCGGCATTCCGCGAAGTGTTCAATTTATCAAAATAAGAATTACAGGCAGCTTTAAAACGTTTCCAAATTTTATCACTGTCTTTACGTGGTACATGTCCGATTTTTTTCCAATCGCTCTGAATTTTTTTCATCAAAGCGGTGGTTACTTCAAAGTCTTCATTGTCTTTGTTGTCTTCGGCAATTTTAATTAGTTCCTGTTTCTTTTGAAGATTGGTGTATTGGTCTTTTTTAAGATCTTTATAAAAGGCGTTCTTTTGTCTGTTAAAAGTTCGTACCGACTCTTTAAACTTAGCCCATGTACTTTCGTTTACTTTACTAGGCACTTTACCAATATTAAAAAACTGCTCTCTTAATGCTTCAATCTCCTTAATTTTCTTTTGCCAAGCATTGTGAGAGTTTGAATCTTGTGCGTTTATAGCATTAATACCTTCAATAAGTTCAAGCTTTTGCTCAAGGTTTTTTTCATAAACCTTATCTATATCTTGATAATAAAGTTGACGTTTATCGTTAATTTTTTTGGTAGCTATTTTGAACTTTTCCCAAATAGCTTCTCTATACTCTTTATCAACAGGTCCAAGTTCTTCTTTCCACATTTTATGAAGTTCTTGTAGCTCTCTAAAAGCACGCATCACGTTATCGTCTTCGGCTAACTCTTCTGCACGTTCAATTATTAATAATTTACGTTCTAAGTTATGCTTAAAGTCTAAATCGCGAAGGTCTCTATTAAGGTGCAAAAAGTCATAGAATATTTCTACGTGGTGGTGGTAACTATTCCAAGCATTGTTGTATTTATCTCTAGGAATAGGCCCTGTAGTTCTCCAACGTTCTTGTAATTCTTTAAAGTGCTTGTAAGTAGTATTTATGTTTTCTTCAACATTAATTAAGCCTTTTAATTCTTCAATGATTTGTAATTTATCGGCTAAATTTTGTTTTAGATTTTTCTCTAAATTTTGGTAGTGGTCGTTTATCTTTTTACGGTACTCGTTGTAAGCTTCTTTGTAGCGTTTTTGTATGGGAGAAACGTAGAAAAAATCTATTTCATTACCACCATCATTTAAAAACTCTTCTTTCTTTTCGTCTAAGAGGGCTTGAAACTTGTCTTTAAACTCATTATTAATACCATCAACATGCGATTTTATAGCTTGAACTTTTTCGCCTTTAATAAGTCGTTCTAGTTCAATGGCAAGCGCTTCTAACGACATGGTGTCGTATGCTTTTACTTCAATAGTATGTCTATCTTTGTTGCCTTCATCTTCAGCGTCTTCAGCATTAGAATCTTCAATCTCATTTAAAACTTCGTCGTTATTGTTGTCTGTACTCTCAGTAGGAGTGGTAGTACTTTCATTTGTGTCAATAGATTTTTCTTCTGAAACAACAGTGGTCTCTTCCGTTTTAGACGAATCTGTTTCTATTGATGCTTTCTCTTCTATGATGTTATCCGAATGTTCCACATTCTTATTAACTTCTTCTTCTCCTTCTGCGTTTGGCAGGTTATTTATATCAGACATTTTAAAAATGTTAGGGTTCTTTAATGTTCTTTAAAGTTTAAAGATACTAACAAGTCTATTATTTACAAAGTACTATATCGGGTTTTAATGCTTTGAGGGCTGTAATTAATATAAATTCCAGATAGCCCAAGCTTTTTCAGCCTGTAATTTCAGCATATTAAGTCCGTTAATGGTTGTGGCTTGCTGTTCTTTACCTAATCTTAAAAACTTAGTTTCTTCAGGATTGTAAATTAAATCAAATAAAACATGATCGCTAGTAATGGCTTGATATGGTATGTTTGGGCATGCTTCCACATCGGGGAAAGTACCTAGTGGGGTGCTGTTTATTATAATTTGATGATTTTTAATAACGTCTTCCGTAAGCGAATCATAAGTAAAACTAATGCCTTCAGACTGTGTTCTAGAAACATAGTGATAAGGGATGCCCAATTCTTTAAACGTGTAGGCAATGGCTTTACTAGCGCCTCCAGTCCCTAAAATCAGGGCGCTTTTATGATGTGGTTTTAAAAATGGTTTTAAAGTTTTTTTAAACCCATAGCAGTCTGTATTATAGCCAACTAATTTTCCTTTTTTTGTTATTTTAATAGTGTTTACCGCACCAATGGCTTTGGCCTTTTTGTTTATTTTGTCCAGAAAAGGCATCACAGCTTCTTTATAAGGAATGGTAACGTTTAAACCTTTTAAATTTGGGGTGTTTTTTATTATGGAAGGAAATAAATCGATTGTTTCTAGATCGAAATTCCCGTATTCTGTATCTGTGATTTGTTCTTTTTCAAACTTATCTTTAAAGTACACTCTAGAGAAAGAGTAGGATATGTTTTTGCCTAAAAGCCCTAATTTATTCATTAACTTTTCTGGTTTTTTGTCCGTAATATTCAAGTGCCAAAACTATAGCAATTCCGAGGAAAATAAAAGCGATTGCGTAATAAGTATTACTATTTAATGGTGGAATATAGCGTTCGTAGTTTAGTACTACTTTTGTTCCGGTAGAATCTAATATATGTGTGCCATTTTTTGTTAGTTTATAGATGGTTTCTTTCCAGGGCCAAACCACACCTAGTGAACCTACTATAAAACCAATAATGGCCGAAAGCGTAATGCTTTTATAATGTTTTAGAATGTAACTTAAAATGTGGGAAAACGTCACTAAACCTGTTACCGAACCTAAGGTGAAAACGGCGAGAACTTGAAGCATTCTAATACGTTCGACGTTGTTAATAAATCCAAAATCTCCACTTACTATTTCATAAAAAGTATCAGATAAGGCGTTTACGGAATCGACTAGTAATAATACGTAATTCCCTAAAAGAATGAGAATAAAGGAGCCCGAAAACCCAGGTAATGTCATCCCTGAAACACTTATAATACCACAAAAAAACACAAATAGAAGGTTGTCGTTTTCTTTCGCAGGGTTTAAAAAACTAATACTCAAGCCAACCAGAATCCCTAAGGCTAGCGAGGTGTATGTTTTATAATTCCAATCTCTAAAATCTTTGTTTATGTAATAAATCGAGCCTATAATCATTCCGAAAAACACACTCCAAATATAGAGTTCATAGTGTTTTATAAAGTAATCGAGTACTTTGGAAACACTAAAATAGCTTACAATCATTCCGAAAATGAGCAAACTTAAAAAACGTCCATTTATATAGGTGTAAAAGCTTTTAAAGCGTCCGTTAATGATTAATTTAAACGCTTTTCTGTTTACTTTTTTAAGTGAATAAATAAATTCTTCGTAAAAACCAGCAACAAAAGCAACAACACCTCCAGAAACACCAGGCACTTTATTTGCAGCCCCCATTCCTAATCCTTTCAGAATTAAGAATAATTTATCTTTTAGTGTTCTGGTTTTTTCCATTACTCTTTTTTAGTGCCTACTTTCTCTAGAATAAAAATAGTTAAAAAACCAAGAATCACTAAAATTATTGCATAGGTGAGCATATTATCTCCATCAAATGATAAAGGTGATACGCTTTCTTGAAGCAACGGACTTTTTATTCCTTTTGAATTGGTATGCCAAGTTAAGGTTCTTTTCCAAGGCCAAACTTTGTTTAACGATCCGAAAATAAACCCAGTAAGTAATGCTAAGGTTATGTTATGATAATTTTTAAAAAGCCATTTTAAAATATGGCTAAAACTGAGTAAGCCAATTACGGCTCCGGTAACGAAAATGATTATTTTTTTTATATCAACATCATGAATGGCGTCACTTAAGGTTTTATAAGCACCAAGAATAATCAAAATGAAGGAGCCAGAAATACCCGGTAAAATCATGGCACAAATAGCGATGGCGCCAGCAAAAAATAAGAAATATGGGCTGTTATTAGTCGCTAGAGTAGGAAGCATGGTAATATAAAATGCGAGACCAGTACCTATAATTAAGGCAATGATAACGGGTAAATTCCATTTTGTTATTTGTTTGCCTACAAAGTATATGCTCGCAATTATTAACCCAAAAAAGAAAGACCAAATTAATACGGGATGATTTTCTAGTAAGTATTTAGCAATTTGCATAAAAGAAACAAAGCTAATTATGATACCGCTTAAAAGAGCGAGTATAAAATTACCGTTGGCTTGGTTCCAAAAGGCTTTGAGCCCTTTGCTAAAAAGTGTTTTAAAAAGTGATGCATTTACATTACTAATGGTAGAAACTAATTCTTCATAAATTCCAGAAATAAAGGCGATAGTGCCTCCAGAAACTCCTGGAACTGCGTCGGCAGCTCCCATTGCTAAGCCTTTAAGGGAAATTACGGCATAGTCTTTAAAACGTCTTTGCATAGTTTGATTTTTAACCTAAAACCAAAGGTATGGATTTTAGGTTGACGTTTTACTATTGATTTGTTTTTAGCAAATTTTTAACGAGTAATTTATTGGCGACGTCTGGGAAAAGTTCATCAATTATAAACGTGTATTCTTCATTATAACGTAAACCGTTTTTTAAATGAAATAAGCCTTTGTCATTTTCATTTAGTGAGAAATTTAAGCCCGCAAGTCTGTATTCAATTTCAGCATTTTCAGGATAGAAATCTAACGCTTGCTCAAAATTAAAAATAGCAGCTTCAGGCTCACCCAATTTAATTAATAAATCGCCGCGAGAGAGCCACGTGTTTAATTCGTAATTACCTAGTTCTAATGTTTTTTTAAATCCGCGTTCGGCTTCTTCAAAAAGGTTTAAACGTTGACTTATTTGGGAGTATAATTTCCAATAAGTTACATTTTCAGAATCAATATTAATAGCTTTATTTATGTAATAAAAAGCTTTTTGGTAGTTATGTTTTCTATTGTAATATCGGGTTATAGCAATCCAACCTTTATCTAATAAGGGGTCTTCGTGAACCGTTTTATAGAAATATTGAACAGCTAGATCGTCGTTTTTTAGTTTCTCATAACAGAAGCCAATACGCAATAATGCAAACGATGTTGGTTCGTCTAGTGTTAAAGTAATGGTGTAATTTTCTATGGCTTCCTCAAAACGTTTTAATTTCTCTAATACTTTACCACGTTCTAAATAGGCTCCAACAAAAGTATCATCGGAAATGATAGCGAAATCGAATGCCGTTAATGCTTTTTTGTAGTTTTTAAGTGTGTAATATTGTTTTCCTAGTTGGTGCCATGCTACTTCGCAATACGGGTTTTCATCTAAAAATGTGTTTAGATATTCGATAGCTTGCTCAGTTTGATCTAAAAATTCAAAGCAATAAATAATATTATAGAGTGCCGAATAATCTTCAGTGTCTTCTTCTAAACACTTTTTGAAGCATTCTTTAGCTTCTTCAAACTGGTCTAGAAATAAGTGCTCCATACCTATAAGTGAGTATAGGTCGAGTACGTCATCAGTCAGTTCTAGGGCTTTCTTCAAAACTTGAATAGCCTGTAAGTGATCATCTTTTTTAGAAAAAATATTAGCCTTTTGAATGTAGATTTCTTCATTCATTGGGTCTAAATTATATAGTTCATTCAATAACCTATCTGCATCAACAAGTTTATCTTCAAAAACATAAATTTCAACCTTGAATAGCCTTAAATTAATAGAGGTTGGGTGTTGATCCAAACCTAATTTTATAGCTTTTTTAGCTAAGGCTATTTTACCTTGATTAAGATAGTGGTGAATGATGTTTTCAAATTCTTCCGAATCGAAGAATAAAACATGATTAGTTTTTAGCATCGATTCAAACTTGGTTAATGGTAAATCGTTATTGTCATCATGACTAAACTCCATAAGCACATTTGTAAAGTTCTACTTGAATAAATTTAAGGTTCTATTCTTTGATATTGGTCGTAATAGTTAAATCTTTTTAACAAAGTAATGAACAGTTTTTATGAAAAGGGTTTTTAAACGGTGTTTTCGACTGTATTTCAGTGTATTGTGATATTCTTGTTGCTATTGAATTTTATTCAAAACATCCATGATAATTGAGCACCCTTCTATAATTTCATCGTTTGATATGGTTAAAGGTGGGGTAATTCGAATGGCTTTGGGTTCGAAAAGCAACCAAAAGAGTATCAGCCCTTTATCTTGACACTGTAAAATGACTTCATTTGTTATATCGGCAGACGGGGTGATAATGGCAAGCATAAGGCCTTTCCCTCGAACAGCTTCTATTAATGGATGCACTAAAAGTTTACGGAATAACTGCTCTTTTTCTAAGGCTTGTGCCATTAAGTTACTTTCAGTTATTTCTTTTAATGTAGCAAGTGCCGAGGCTGCAATTACGGGGTGACCACCAAAGGTTGTGATATGACCAAGTTTGGGGTTGTCTTGAAGTAAATTCATTAATTTACGAGATGCTGTGAATGCACCAATAGGCATGCCTCCTCCTAAACCTTTTCCTGTAACCAAAATGTCTGGAATACAGTTGTAGTTTTCAAACCCAAAAAGAGTACCTGTCCTGCCCATTCCTGGTTGAATTTCATCTAAAATTAAAAGAGCTCCAACAGCATCGCAGCGCTTTCTAACCTTTTCTAAATAGCCGTTTTCAGGTTCTATAAAACCAGCACCTCCTTGTATAGTTTCTAAAATAACACCTGCGGTTTTTTTTGTAATAGAGTTTAAATCTTCTTCATTGTTAAAAGTGATAAACCGAACATCTGGAACGAGTGGTCTAAAAGCTTGTTTGCGCTCTTCGTAGCCCATCACACTCATGGAACCCATAGTATTGCCATGATAGGCGTTTTTGGCTGAAATAATTTCAGTTCTGCCAGTGGCACGTTTAGCTAGTTTTAGAGCGCCTTCAATAGCCTCGGTTCCCGAATTTACTAAATAGGTGCTTTCTAATGGATATGGTAAATTTTCAGCTAATAATTTGGCAAGTTCTACAGCGGGTTTCTGAATGTATTCGCCATAAACCATGACGTGTAAATACTTGTCAAGTTGCTCTTTTATTGCACTAATGACTTTGGGATGGCTGTGGCCTAAAGGGGTTGCCGATACACCGGCAACAAAATCTAGATATGCTTTGTTGTTTGTGTCATATATATAACTACCATTAGCGTGGGATACCTCCATGGCTAATGGGTGTGGGGTTGTTTGTGCTTGATATTTGTGGAAATTGGAAGTCATTGAATATGAGAAATCTTTTTAATTTTATTAAAAGTAATAAATTGATTTAATGAATTAATTCAAATAATTCGGCATTCCAAACAGAAAATTTATCTGTTGATTGTATGTCATTTATAAAAAATCTAATCCAATCATTGTCTTCTTCTTTCGTGCATTTCAATGTGTATTTTACCCATTTTGGAGTAAGTTCAATATTCAAAACTTTATATCTTGTGTAGTCGCCTCCATATTCTTCTAACCCAATATTAACATTGCCAGTACCTTTAAGCCATACCGATAAAATAAAAGTGCCTGTGATTTTTTCTACTACTTGTAATATGTATCCATCACCCATTCCTTGACCGGTAATGGTTTCGGCATTTTGTTTTCCTTTAGGGTTCATTTCGTTATTGGACTTGATAACTAATGCGTCTTTAACCCATGAGTTGGAGTCAAGTTCTTCAGAGGACAATAATAAATTAAGGTCGTCATTTATCTTTTTATATACATTTCCACCACCCAATTTAATGCGTTCCAGTAATTCATCATCAAAGAAATTGTCTTGTGGAATATAATCATCTAGGCCTTTAATAACGGGTAAAACTACTGGTTCATCATCTTTAAAAAGATCCTCAACACTTAGTGGGCGTTCATCTTCGCGCCAATCAAAACCTTTGAGGCGTCTTTCTTTTTCTGGGTATTTTGATTCAGGGTATAAGTTACCGTCAATTTGATTAGATCGGGTGTATTCTTCAATATCACCTTCTGTAAATACAATAGAGATGCTACCAGAGCGTGCTTTATCTATACCTATAAGTTCTTGTTTGTCATTACGTGCATAAAAAATAGATTCTGCATTTTTAACAATGTCTACTTTCTTTAGTGAATTTTCATCGTTAAATAGACCGGTTAATTTCATTCCGAAAATTTGATTAAAACCAGTCTTACTAATAGTATCCTTACTTATTACAAATGCATTGTTAAATACGAGGAGTGAATCTAGTTTTTCTGTTTTTGGGTTGGAAATTAAGTGAATGGTGTCTCCAGTCATTTGGTTTTCAATATTCCAAAGGATGGGTCTTCGTTTGGTTGAGAATACATCTTTTGATGATAAGCGTTCTAAATTAATAAGCTTCGTAATCCCTGTGTTTTGGTCAGAATGAATAGAGTCTGCTTTTCCACTTAAATCCGATTTAAAAATTTTAGCATTATAAAAAGCCCTAACAATACGATGATCTGGTTTGCCTGTCATCATTATTTTATCGGCATGCATGTAAATGGAATCATTCTGTTGCTTAGTTGCAACTAAAGCGCGTTTAGTTATAAATAGTGAATCTTGTGCTTTAAAAACTTCAGCGTAATGGCCTCTTGCGATACTGTGATTTACAGTGTCGGTTATTCTAATGTTATTGGTTGCGGATGCAAATTTTGTGGTATCATCAAAATACAAACTATCTCCCTGGATGATGCGGTTGTTATAATGGATTTCAGATTTTTTTACTGCATGGCCTTTTTTGTTTTTGGTATCATAAAACCCTTTTTCGGTATATGTTTTACTTTCGGCCGTTATTATAGTTGAAGGTCCAAATAGGTACGTATAACCTGTATCAGAATAAAAATCGAAGTAATTAGAGTTAATGGTTGCATCTTTATTTACCAGAACAACATCATCAACAAATTGGTATTTTTTTTGTTCCATGTAATACCTTCCAACTCTACTCGTAATGGTGCCCGAGGTATCTTTTACAACGGTACCTCCGTTTTTATAAAAAGCCTGTTGTTTAATACGATCAAAATACAAAGTATCAGAAGAAATGGTTGAATTTGGGTCTTTTAACGTTACATTTCCACTTGCGAAAGCCAGCTGTGTAATACCACTATATTCAATATATTTAGAGGTCATGTGTATGGTGTCTCCTTGAACTAATTTCACGTTGCCATAGGCTTCAATGAAGTTTTCAGCACTATAATAAATAGCCTTATCACTCCACATATTAATGCTGCCTTGCATAATGTGTACTTGCTGCGATTCATCACGAGTTAAAATTCTGGCTCCTGGATAGTTTTCTTCTTCAATATCTAACCTACCAGCATATACAATTTCAATTTTCTTTTTTTCTTGGGAATGACTAATTCCAATGGAAAATAAGCTTAATAAAATGACGATATATAAAAATGATTGTTTGTTCAAAATAAAAAAGTTTGTCGCAAAAATAACGATAATTATAATGTATAATTGTTATAAAGCAAAAAACGCTCCAAAATTAATTTGAAGCGTTTTTTAATATAATTAGATGTCTTTTATTTTCTAAAAATAGTCTGTTTTCTATCTGGGCCCACAGAAACTATGGTGATAGGGATTTCTAATTCTTTTTCTAAAAACGCGATATACTCGTTTAGCGCTTTTGGAAGTTGAGAAGCATCAGACATACCCGTTAAATCTTCTTGCCAACCATCAACTTCAACGTAAACAGGTTCCACATTTTCTGGTTCAATGTTATAAGGGAAATGTGTAATAACTTCACCTTTGTATTTATAAGAAGTACATACTTTTAAAGTTTTAAAACCTGAAAGTACATCACCTTTCATCATCATTAATTGGGTAACCCCATTAACTTGACATGCATATTTTAAGGCTACTAAATCTAACCAACCACAACGTCTTGCACGGCCTGTAGTTGCACCAAATTCGTTACCAACACGACTCATAGTTTCACCATCTGTATCAAACAATTCGGTAGGGAATGGCCCAGAACCTACACGCGTAGTGTATGCTTTGAAAATTCCAAAAACCTCACCAATTTGGTTTGGAGCAACTCCTAAACCAGTACAAGCACCGGCTGCAGTTGTGTTACTAGATGTCACAAAAGGATAGGTTCCAAAGTCAATATCTAATAAAGAGCCTTGTGCGCCTTCAGCAAGTATAGATTTTCCTGTTTTTTGTGCTTGGTAAATGTATTCTTCTGAATCGATAAATGTTAAACTTTTTAAAACATCAACAGCCTTAAAAAATTCAGCTTCAAGTTCAGCTAAATTGTATTCTATATCTACATTGTAAAAAGCAATCATAGATTCATGCTTGTCTGCCAATGCTCTGTAACGTTCTTTCCAGTCGCTTAACTCTAAATCTCCAACACGAATACCGTTTCTACCGGTTTTGTCCATGTAAGTTGGTCCAATACCTTTTAAGGTAGATCCAATTTTTGCTTTTCCTTTAGATGCTTCGCTAGCAGCATCTAATAAACGATGCGTTGGTAAAATAATGTGTGCTTTACGCGAAATAACTAAAGATTTTCTGTAATCTACATCTTGAGCTTCAAGTTTGTCTAACTCCCCTTTAAAAATAACAGGGTCTATTACAACACCGTTACCCACTAAATTAGTAGTCCCATCGTGAAAAATTCCAGATGGAATGGTGTGTAATACATGTTTTTTTCCATTAAAAACTAATGTGTGTCCTGCATTAGGACCTCCTTGAAAACGTGCTATAATGTTATAGTTCGAGGTAAGTACGTCAACAATTTTCCCTTTGCCTTCGTCTCCCCATTGTAGTCCTAGTAGTAAATCTACTGCCATTGTAAAAAAAAGTTATTTAGTTGATTTTCTATTTCCGTAGAAATAAAGTGAATGATTATTAATTTCGATATCGAAAATTTCTTCGATTGTTTTTTTTATGGATTGAATTCTTGGATCGCAAAACTCTATAACTTCCCCCGTATCAGTTAAAATAACATGATCGTGTTGTCTGTCAAAATACGATTTTTCGTAATGTGCCTGGTTTTGTCCAAATTGATGTTTTCTAACCAATTTGCATTCAAGAAGTAATTCTATGGTATTGTAAAGTGTCGCTCTAGAAACACGATACTTTTTGTTTTTCATGTTAAGATATAGAGATTCTATATCGAAGTGTTCTTTATTGTTATAGATTTCTTGCAGTATAGCGTATCTTTCGGGCGTTTTTCTGTGTCCGTTATTCTCTAGAAAGTTAGTAAAAACAGTTTTTACTATCTCTTGATTTTTAGTTTCTGCGTTTTCATCCATAATTTCGTCGCAAATTTACACTTTTTTTACAGTCTAGTAACCTTATCTATACCATTAATTTTTTTAAGTTTATCTAATAGCTTTTTTAAGAGGGTATTATTTTTAACGACTACATTAATTTTTCCTGAAAACAGGCCGCCTTCACTTTCAAAACTAATGCTTTTCATGTTTACGTGCATGTTCTCTGAAATTATTTTAGTAATGTCGTTAACCAATCCTATATGGTCTATACCGGTAATTACAATTTGCGCTAAAAACTCTTGCTGAGAAGAATCTGCCCATTTTGCAATCATTATTCTATATGCATAGTTCGATTGTAAACTTAATGCATTTGGGCAATTTTTTTTATGAACTTTAATCCCTTCAGAAACGGTTAAGAAACCAAAAACATCATCTCCAGGAATTGGGTTGCAGCAACTTGCTAGTTTGTAATCTAGTTTTTCTTCTTCTTTTCCAAAAACTAGCGAATCATAATTAGTGGTGATTTCTTCTCTTTCAATTTCTTCCTTTTTAATGGTTGTTTTTCTAGAGATTTTACTTTTTATGAAACTCATTAACGCATTGCTTCTTGAAGACGCATAGTCTTTAAGCATGTTGTTATCTATGGTGCCAATGCCAACTCTATAAAATAAATCTAAACTGGTTTTAATTTTGAAAAAGCTTACCAATTCGTTTATAGAAGCTTCGTTAAGGTTTACTTTTAATTGTTTTAATTTACGGCGTAGTATTTCTTTACCATCTTCAGCAATACGCTTTTTGTCTTCCTTTAAGGCCGATTTAATTTTACTTCTAGACCTTGCTGTTGTGGCGTAATCGAGCCAATTTGCATTTGGTTTTGCAGTATCAGATGTTATAATATCTACCTGGTCGCCACTTTCTAGAATATGATTTAAGGGAACTAACTTACCATTTACTTTAGCTCCGCGGGTTTTCATACCAACTTCGGTATGTATGTTAAAGGCAAAATCTAATGAAGTTGCTCCTTTTGGTAATGATTTTAATTCGCCAGCAGGGGTGAATACGAAGATTTCTTTGGAATATAAATTGAGTTTGAATTGTTCAACAAAATCGACAGCATTGGTGTCTGGATTTTCTAGTGCCTCTTGCAATTTGTTTATCCAAGCTTCTAAATTGTCTTCTTTCTCACCTTCTTGTTTATATTTATAGTGGGCCGCATACCCTTTTTCGGCAATTTCGTTCATACGCTCACTACGTATTTGAACCTCTACCCAGCGCCCTTTTGGTCCCATTACCGTAATATGCAGGGCTTCATAACCTGTAGATTTTGGCGAAGAAATCCAGTCACGTAACCGAATAGGGTTGGGTCTAAAATGATCGGTAACTATAGAATATATTTTCCAGGCTATAAATTTTTCAGTAGCAGGTTCGCTTGCGTAGATAATTCTAATGGCGAACTTATCATAAACTTCATCAAAAGAAACACCTTGCTTTTGCATCTTTTTTCTGATGGAAAAAATAGATTTCGGACGCCCTTTTATAGTGTATGCTAAACTTTCTTTATTTAGTGAGTTTTTTATAACCTCACTAAATTGTGATATATATAGGTCTTGTTCTTCCTTACTTTCTTTTATTTTGAATACAATATCATTGTAAACATCAGGATCGGTATATTTTAAACTTAAATCTTCAAGTTTGGTCTTGATGTTATAAAGGCCAATACGATGTGCTAAAGGCGCATAAATATATAAGGTCTCAGAAGCTATTTTTTCTTGTTTGTCTGGTCGCATCGAATCCATGGTTTGCATATTATGCAAACGGTCTGCGATTTTTATAATGATAACGCGTACATCATCATTAAGTGTGAGAAGCATTTTTCTGAAATTCTCAGCTTGTAAAGACACGTTCATGTCCTTTTCTTTACTTAACGAGGATATTTTGGTAAGCCCTTCAACAATAGTTGCGATGATTGGTCCGAATTGGTGTTCAATATCCGAAATTTCATAAGCTGGGTTGTCTTCAACCACATCATGCAATAATGCAGCAGCAATAGATGTGGCATCTAAGCCAATTTCTTGGGCTACAATTTTAGCAACAGCAATGGGGTGAAATATGTAGGCTTCACCAGATTTTCTGCGCTGGTCTTTATGTCCGTCTAGTGCAACTTCAAAAGCTTTACGAATTAGTTTTTTATCATCATCAGTAAGCGTTGTGTAACTAACTTTTAATAACTCTTTGTAGGCTTTGGTAATGGCTGCATTCTCTTTTTCAATAGCTTCCTCTGTCATAATTTAAAAGTAACATAAAGAATATTAACAACCAATAGTATTTATAAATTTTATAACGTTTTTTTAGTGGTTAGGAATTTAAAAAAGCAACCAGTTGTAATACCGCTTTCCCTCTGTGTCCTATACTGTTTTTAAGATTTAAATCCATTTCGGCAAAGGTTTTATCGTGACCATTAGGTTTGAAAATGGGGTCGTAGCCAAATCCTTGTTCGCCTTGTTTTGTTTTGGTAATTTGTCCTTTACAAATACCTGTAAAGCTATGTTGTTGGTTGTTAAGGTGTAATGATATAACGGTTTTGAATTGCGCATTTCTATTGGGCTTGCTTTTTAGCGATTCTAATACTTTATTCATGTTGTCGCTATCGCTGCGTTGTTCGCCAGCATAACGTGCCGAAAACACACCAGGTTCACCGTTTAAAGCGTCAATTTCCAAGCCTGTATCATCAGCAAAACAGTCATAACCGTAATTTTCTTTAATATAATTAGCTTTTTGAACAGCGTTCCCTTCAATAGTATTTTGAGTTTCTGGAATATCTTCAAAACATTCAATATCTTTTAAACTAAGTAGTTTAATGTGGCTAGGGATTAAAGCTTGTACTTCTTTAAGCTTATTTAAATTATTGGTTGCGAAAACGATTTTCATGATTTTTAAGTTTAATGCCAAAATTAATAGGAATCATTTTAAAAATTTGTATTTTACATGATAATAATCAACTAATATTTTAGGGGCTATTTGAAATTTATAAATTAATAAAACGAATAAATATGACAGTAAATTTTCAGTATGTAGGTGTTGATGTAAGTGAAACGTTATCAGCTTTCACCGAAGAAAAATTAGAAAAACTATTTAATAAATATGAGTTTTTAATAAGTGCGACTGTTTTTTTTAAACAAGATGAAAATAAACACGACACAGGTAAAATATGTAATATAGAACTAAGCTTACCAGGTCCAAGAGTTTTTGCGACTTCTACCGAAAGGAATTTTGAAGTAGCTGTAAGAGCAACTATTAAAGATTTAGAACGCCAATTACAAAAACGAAAGGAAGTTTTAAAAGCACATTAATTCAATTGACAATTACTACCGGTGGTGGTAGGGTTCATTTTTTAAAATAGTAAAGCCTCTGTAGAGTTGTTCAATAAAAAACAAGCGAATCATTTGATGGGAAAATGTCATTTTAGATAGTGATAGTTTCCCATTTGCTTTGTTATAAACATCTTGCGAAAAACCATAAGGGCCTCCAATAACAAACACCAATTGTTTGATTCCAGAGTTCATATGTTTTTGTAAATACTCGGAAAAACCAACAGAATCTTGTTGTTTTCCGTTTTCATCCAGTAAAATTAAAACATCGGTGGCTGTTAACTTATTTAAAATAAGGTCGCCTTCTTTTTGTTTTTGCTGGTCTTCACTTAGGTTTTTCACCTTCTTTAAATCTGGAATAATATCAATGGAAAACTTAATATAGAAGCCTAATCGCTTGGTATAGTCGTCCATAAGCGATTGTAAATCTTTATTATCCGTTTTTCCTATGGCAATTAATTTGATGGTCATAATGGCAAAATTACTACTTAGTATTTATGAATAATGAATTTAAATATGAAAATTTTATAAAATTCATAAATGTAAAATTTAAATAAGTAAATCAATTTCTTATTTTTGTTGCAAATCAACCTAATATTATGATAACACAAGAGCAATTTGATCAAGAAGTCAAGTCAATTATTTCTAACGCTATTAGAGAGGATGTTGGAGACGGCGATCATAGTTCATTAGCATGTATTCCAGATAATGCCAGAGGCAAGGCTAAACTTTTAGTAAAAGACAAAGGTATTATTGGTGGTGTTAACTTTGCTAAAAAAGTTTTTGCATATGTTGATAAAAACTTAAAGTTAGAAGTTTTAATTGAAGATGGTACTGAAGTAACCTATGGAGACATCGTTATGTATGTTGAAGGATCGTCGCAATCTATCTTAAAAGCAGAACGCACCGTATTGAATGCGATGCAACGTATGAGTGCTATTGCCACAAAAACAAAAATGTTTGTTGATTTGTTAGAAGGTACTAAAACGAAAATATTAGATACTAGAAAAACAACACCAGGTATTCGTGTGCTTGAAAAATGGGCAGTTAAAATTGGTGGCGGTGAAAACCACAGGTTTGCTTTATATGATATGATCATGCTAAAAGACAACCATATCGATTTTGCTGGAGGTATTACTAAAGCTGTTGAAATGAGTAAACAGTATTTAAAAGATACAGGCAAAGATTTACAAATAATGGTGGAGGCTAGAAATTTAACCGAAGTTGAAGAAATTTTACAAAACGATGGCGTTTTTAGAATTTTACTTGATAACTTCGATTATGAAGATACTAAGAAAGCTGTGAAATTAATAGGTGATACCTGCCTTACGGAATCATCTGGTAACATTAACGAAGCAACCATCAGGCATTATGCAGAATGTGGTGTAAACTATATTTCTTCAGGAGCTTTAACGCATTCTGTTCATAACATGGATTTAAGCTTAAAAGCGATTAAGTAGTTTAACTTACTATATATTTTAATGTCAGTATAATCTAGTTTTATTATACTGACATTTTTAATTTTAATAACTTTGTCTTGAATTTTAACGTAAATTATTAATGACAAAGCCCCTTGACGAAAAACTCGATAAAATTCCTATTGTAAATGTTTTAGTTCGTTTTTTTAAACGGGCTAAATTACCAGGTCTAGACGGTTTATCGTTTTACGATTTATTCGAACTTTATATTACGGGTATTGTAAAAGGCGCGTTAACTACACGAGCAAGTGCTATTGCCTTTAGCTTTTTCATGGCTTTGTTTCCTTTTCTACTTTTTGTTTTAATCGTGATACCTTATGTGCCTATAGACGATTTTAAAATTGAGTTTCTTCGGTTTTTAGAATCCTTTTTACCATCAAGTACCTCCGATTTTTTCTTTGAAAACATTTTTGAGGGTATCGATAATTCGCAACGTGGTGGGTTATTATCATCTGTATTCGTGTTATCTATTGGCCTTATGGCAAATGGTGTTAATGCGTTGTTTTCTGGGTTTGAAAACTCATACCATGAACAATTATCTAGAAACGTATTTCGTCAATATTTATACGCGTTAGGGGTTGCTCTAATTTTAGCGTTTTTACTAATAATTACCATCGCAGTATTGGGGTATTTCCAAATTTTTGTTGTGCAAAAGGTGTTAGATGCTTTAGATAATAAAGGGTACGATGTTGCAGAACAAAGTGTTTTTTGGTTTAATATGGCTAAATATGTCTTTTTTGTATTAATAGTGTATATAGCCACGGCAACCATGTATTATTTTGGAACAAAAGAGGGGAAATTTTCTAAATTCTTCTCGGTAGGCGCTGGGTTTACAACGTTTTTAATTATTCTTTTGTCTTATTTATTTGGTATTTATATTGAAAACTTTGGACAGTATAATAAGTTATATGGCTCTATTGGAGCGCTTTTAATACTTATGATCTATTTGTGGCTTAATGCTAATATTTTATTACTTGGGCACGATTTAAATGCATCTTTGAATAAATTGCGTAAAAGGAGTTAACTTGCACTTCCTCATATTCAATCTTCGTTATCAAACTGAATGGTTCAAACTTTAGCTCCTGTGTTTTAGCTCGATAATTTATATCTGTAAATTCAAAAAACGTATCGTATTAATATTTAAAGGATTGTCGTAAAAATATCCGCGAAAAATTAGTTTCAGTTATTTTAGCCTGTTTTTTTACACTAATATTAATATTATTATTTAAACTGTAGGAAAAAATCGATAAACTACGTAGGGGTGTGTCGTATTTATTTATAGCTTTACAGAGCTATTAATCAATTATACCTCTCATTATGAATTCATTAAAAAAAGGGATAGTTCTTTTTATTCTTACGTTTTTCTATTATTCACATTCTCAAGAAACTTTTACTGATGTAAAATATAAGCGAAGTTCACTCTGTACTCTAATGGTGAACGATGCTTCTAGAGAGCATAGCGAAATTATACAAAATACATTTGAAAGTGCCCCCATTCCAGAAAAGTTTAACAATCATATTTTAAGTCTAAGAACCGTTCCGAAGGTGGATACTACATTTGTTGAAACGGAGGATGAACCAGTTGAAGAAAAAAAAGGACTGTTATCTAAACTACCAAAGATAGGTGGTCAAAATAAGGAGGCAAAAGAAAGTATTCAAAGAGGGATTTACAGCTATTTGAATGAAAATGATATTGCTAAACAAATTGTTTCTAAATGGTTTAATAGAAGTGAAAAGGGCGGGTTTAATATGAATTTAATCTCTGAAAGAGGCTTGTATAATGCCACGGATTTAGATATTAAAATCGCACATAATACTGAAAGGGGTAAAGCTTTGTTGGCAGATGCTGGTGAACAATTAATAAATAACACATTTGTTATTATTACCGATTTTAAATATACCAATAAAGAAGAAGTGGCAGCAAAGGCGAAAGGTTTACTTTCAATGGTGTCTACTTATACAGGTAACAGTGAAGTTGCTAATATTGCTGATGTAACTTCCGTAGGTGTTGGAGTTATGGGGAAAGGTTATATCATAAAAACAACTGCTTACTTATATAAACTAGTTTGGAATGAAGAGGTAGCTTCTGTTTTTTATAATGATTTTTGGACGGATGATTCGTCCTTGGATTTAAATAAGAAGAAGGCCTTTGATGCGACCGATATTTTTAAGCTTGAACTTGTTGGAACTGAATCCTCTTTGGCAGATGTGCAAAGTACAGTTCTTACAAAAAAATCAAATGAAGATTTAATTGCCACGGCCACCGTAAGAGCAATAGATAATGTTATAGCTAAACTTCAAAGAGAATATGAGGTATTTAGAACCAAATCGCCATTATTAAGTGGAGATCCTATTTCTGCAAAGGTGGGATTAAAGGAAGGAATTGAAAAAGGAGATAAGTATGAAGTGTTAGAGCAAGTTATTAATAAAGATGGAGTCACCGAATATAAGCGTGTAGGCGTTATTAAGGTTGACAAAGAGCAGATTTGGGACAATAGGTATCTAGCTGATGAGGAGAGTCCCTCTGAAATTATGTATACTACTTTTAGTGGTTCACAGAATAAATATTATTCTGGAATGCTAATCAGACAAATAAATTAACCAACTAAATATCTATAATATGAAACTAAAAAATTGCTTAGTAATTCTAGCTTTCATGATGTTTGCGTTAAAAGGCAATGCACAATGGAAAAATGAAAAAGCCAATAAGGATACTGAAATATTCCGGTATGATATAGAATGTGAAGGTATTGCTAAATTGGGATCTAAACTTGTCAAGGTATGGTCGTATTCCAAAAATCCTAAACATGCTATCTCACATGCAATGAAAAATGCAGTACATGGTATTATTTTTAAGGGCTTTGGCGGCGGCGGTCAAGGCTGTACATCTTTTAGTCCTTTGTTGAAGTCTGCAGAAAACGCTTCTAATCATGAAGCATTTTTTGACGCTTTTTTTGCTGATGGTGGTGAGTATCTTAAATACGTATCTGCTGCCACAGATGGCAATATTGCTCCTGGTGATAGACTGAAAATAAGTAAACGAGAGTATAAAATTGGTGCTATTGTTAATGTACAAACAGATATGTTAAGAAAACGACTGGAGGAAGAGGGGGTTATAAGAGGTTTGACGTCTGGTTTTTAACTACAAAAAGAAACACATGAAAACACATATACAATTAAATATAACATATTGCCTGTTTTTTATTAGTGTCCTGGCGTTTGCTCAGGCTAAAAAGCCAACACTTATGGTGGTGCCAAGTGATGCTTGGTGTATTAAAAATGGGTATGTAATGAATTTTGATGACCAAGGGACCATGGTTCAAATACCAGATTATCAAAAAGCCTTTCAACAAAATACCGATATACTTTTGGTTATCAGTCAAATTAATGGCATGATGGCTGATAGGGGGTTTCCTTTAAAGAATATGGAATCTACTATTAAAACATTAAAATCCAATTCAGCAGAAGATAATTTACGTAGCTCTAAGGATTCTGGTAGTGATATCTCAGAAAGTCCTATTGATGCCTTAAAAAAAGTAGCGAAAGCAGATATTATTATGCAGCTTACATGGAGTGTTAATTCCACAGGGCCTAAAAAGTCGGTAACATTTAATCTTCAAGGTTTAGACGCGTATACCGATAAGCAAATAGCTTCAGCCGCAGGTACAGGAGCACCCTCTTTTTCTGCAGAATTACCCGTGTTGCTTTCAGAGGCAGTTTTAACTCACATGGATAAATTCACCGAACGCTTACAAGCTCATTTCGACGATATGTTTGCAAACGGTAGAGAAATTATTGTTCGTGTTCAAAAATGGAATGATTGGGATGGTGATTTAGAAACGGAATTTGATGGGGAAGAGCTCGGTTTTGTTATTGAAGATTGGATGGCTAGAAATGCAGTTAAAGGGCGTTTTAGTACCACGGATATGACTGAGAATATGGCCCTGTTTGAGCAAGTTAGAATGCCACTAGAAAGTGAAGAAGGCAGAGCAATAGACGCAAGACGCTTTGTAAACGAATTGAGTAAGTTTTTAAAAAGCGCGCCTTATAACATACCTAATAAATTAGTAATGAAAGGACTTGGTAGAGCCACCGTTATTTTAGGAGGCAAATAAACTATTAAAACTAATACAGATGAAAAAAAAAATATATAGTTTCATGCTTCTTTGTTCGTTTACATTGGTGGCTCAAAATAATGTTAATTATGATGGTATTTTTTTAGGCTCCTACATTCCGCAACAATTAGAAAGTGTCCCAGCTTATGCACAAAGCATGTTGGCAAATAAACTGAATCAAATTATAACAAAAAACGATATTGGTCAAGGGGGGTATGATGCCCAATTTATAATAACTCCTAATATTATAGTGTTAAGTAAAGATATTGTGCCTACGGCACCACCCAGCGTTGCTTTAAACTTAGAAGTGACACTTTATGTTGGTGACGGGATTTCAGGTACGCTTTTTACAAGTGAATCTATTCAGGTTAAAGGTGTTGGAACGAATGAAAATAAGGCGTATATGGCGGCCATAAACCAAATAAAGCCGAAAAATCAAGCATTACAGAATTTGGTATCTCGAAGTAAAGACCGGATTATTGAGTACTATAATAAAAACTGTAGCGTGATTATAAATCGAGCTGATGCACTAGCAGCACAAAATAAATACGACGAGGCGTTAGTAGCTTTGGCTGGTATACCTGAGGTTAGTACCTGTTTTAATTCAGTAAAGACCAAAATAGGGCCAATGTATGTGAAAGCTATAAACATAGGTTGTAAGCGAAAACTTAATGAGGCTAAAAGTATCTGGGCTGCCAACCAGGATCTAAGCGCTGCTAATGAAGCTGGTTCTATTCTGGCCTTAATCGAGCCTGAGGCAACATGTTTTCCAGAAGTGCGATCACTTTATCAAGATATTGCGCAACGTATTAAGGCTAAAGAATTATTAGATAGAGATTGGGAATACAAGCTTAAAGAGTTAGATGTAGAAAGGTCCAGTATTCAGGCAGCTAGAGATGTTGGTGTTGCATATGGTTTAAACCAGCAGCCTATTTATAATATTAGAGGTTGGTATTAGTTTTTTTAATTAAAACTACTATAGAGTAATTCCCTGAAAAATGCTCCCTAAAAACAGTAAATGGCATTTTAAAATTGGCTATTAATTAATAATTATATACAATGAAAACAAAACATTTACTTTTAAGTGCGGCATTAAGTATCGCTAGCTTATGTCAGGCACAAAACACAATTACTGTTGATAACTCGGTAGGCAGTAACGCGCAATACTCAAATTTGCAAAGCGCCATTAGCGCAGCAAGTAGCGGAGATGTTATTTATATACACCCTTCTGAAATTAATTACGGAAATGTTAATATAGATAAAGAGATAACCTTAATTGGATATTCACACCTGGGTACAGAAAAACAAACACTAGTTACCGATATTGTTTTACTAAATAATGCTTCCAACAGTAAATTTAGTGGACTTCATTTAACGGATGATTTTTATACAAATAACACAAATGTGTTAAGCGGTATTATAGTTGAAAACTGCTATATTAAAAGTACTATGACGTTTAATTCTGCGGGGGTTGATGATATTATAATTAGAGGAAATATAATTTATCAAATAGGTACTTCTGGTTTAAGTTCAACGAGTAATAACTTTACAAATGCTATTATTTCTAATAATATTATCTTGTATTATATAGGCTTGAAAAATCATCAATCAGTTACCATTAAAAATAATATTTTTCTAGGGCCTTACCCTGCTTTTGCAATTAATAATGCGAATGATACAACAGGTAGTATAACAGTTCAAAATAATATTTTTTATTATAATACTAATAGTAATTTTGATCCCAATTCGGCTGGAGTTGTTTTTGAAAATTGCCTAAGTTATAATATGGGTTCAGGAAGTATTACTGCCTTGGCAGGAACGAATAATATAAACGATCAAAATCCTCAGTTTGTAGAAAGTAACAATAATAGCTTATATGAAGCTGAAATGGACGACTATCACCTTCAAGCGGGTTCATTAGCAATAGGTTCCGGTGCAGGAGGAGTCGATATGGGGCTTTACGATGGGAGCCCATTTGTATTTAACAACCTTGGGTATACCAATGGGATTCCTACGGTTAAAATCACCAATATTACAGATAGAATTGCACCGGGAGCTAATTTAAGTGTAACTATCAATACAAATGCTAATTAAAAATGAAACAGGTTTTAATTTATACCTGTATATTACTATTTAGCTTTTATGGAACGGCTCAAACCATATCGTCTGCGGAGTATTTTTTTAATACAGACCCAGGTGTTGGTAATGGTGTAATCTTAGCTGTAAATAGTAATACGGGGCAGTTAATACAAACTTTTTCTATACCTATTACGAGTTTAACAGATGGCTTTAATAGTCTGTATGTTAGAACATTTAATAGTAGTGGTAAATGGAGTTTATATGACAGGGAACGTTTTTATATTAAAAGATTTATAACGACGAACATAACGTCTGCTGAATATTTTTATAATACAGATCCAGGTATTGGTAATGGTACGGCATTAACAGTAAATAGTAATACGGGACAATTAACACAAACATATTCGATACCTATTACCGGTTTAGCCGACGGTTTGAATAATTTGTACGTTAGAACTTTAAGTAGCAATGGAGATTGGAGTTTATTTGATAGACAACACTTCTATATTAAAAATTTTAATTCTGTTGATGTAACCGCGGCAGAGTATTTCTATAATTTGGATCCTGGTATTGGTAATGGAACAGGATTAGCTGTTGATGCCAATTCAGGGCAGTTAACACAAACATTCTCTATACCAGTTACTGGATTAACGGAGGGGTTTCATAGTTTTTATTTAAGAACTCAAAGTTCTTCTGGAAAATGGAGTTTGTATGATAGACAAATCATCTATATTAAAGATTTTGATTTTTCACCAGACGAAGTTTCAAATGCAGAATATTTTATAGATAGTGATCCTGGTGTTGGAAATGGTACGGCGGTTGTGTTTGGTAATCCTTCAGAAAAATCACAAGTTCTAAGCGTAAATTCGGCAGGTTTGGCAGAAGGAGATCACGTATTTTATATTAGGGTTCGAGATACGAGCGGTGACTGGTCAATTTACGATACAGCTTTATTTAAAATAGACGGTTCTTTAGGTGTTGATGAAAGTTTTTTTAAATCAACAATTATTCATCCAAATCCATTTTTAAATACTATTGAGTTGTCTTCTTCATTAAATATTCCTTTTGAGAAGGCCTTTATTTATGATTTTAATGGAAGAAAAGTTTTCGAGAGTACTTCAAATCTTAACAAGATAGATTTGGGTTTTTTATCATCAGGGGTTTATATCTTACACCTGAATAGCCATAATCGTTCGGCTAGTTTTAAAATTGTTAAAGAATAATTTTTACAAGGAGTAGTTGTTTTATAAAGGATCACCTTTTACGGTGGTCCTTTTTATTATAAACTAAGTTAGTTAGGGTTTTAGAAGTTTGTATTTTTGCTTTATATTCGTCTGCGGCTTCAGTAACTCGAAACTTTTAAACTTTGAATCATTTTATAGACATCATCATACCGGTACCGCTTCAAAAGTTGTTTACATATAGTATTACAACCTCTGAAGCCGATTTTCTGCAACCTGGTATGCGCGTGTCTGTTCCTTTCGGAAAATCTAAAATTTATACGGGTATTGTAGCCAAAATTCATACAGATCCACCAGCAGCTTATGAGGCGAAGGAGATTCATCAAATATTAGATGACGGCCCTATTGTGAATGAAAAACAATTGCGCTTATGGCAATGGATGGCTAATTATTACATGTGTACTTTGGGCGATGTGATGCGGGCAGCTTTACCAAGTGCTTTTGTTCTGGAGAGTGAGACCGTAATTACTAAGCACAGTAAAGCTATAGATGAATCTATTTTAAAAGATGATGAGTTTTTGGTTTATGAAGCGTTGCAGCACCAGTCTTCTTTAAAAATTCATGATATAGCTAATATTCTAGATAAGAAGAATGTCCTTCCGGTAATAAAACGATTAATTGAAAAGGAAGCGATTGCTGTTGAAGAAGAAATATACGAAAAATACAAACCTAAATTAGTGCGTTATGTCAAGTTGCATACGCATTACGCTTCGCAAGAAGCGCTTCAGAAATTATTAGAAGATTTAAGTAGAGCGCCAAAACAGCATCAAGTTATTTTAACCTTGTTCTCTGTTTCGGCAACAACAAAGAAGCCTGTAAAAGTCGCAGATTTATCCACAGAAAGTGGTGCATCAGCCTCTATTATTAAATCGTTGATAGATAAAGGTGTACTTGAAGAATATTTTATTCAAACCGATCGTGTTCAGTATTCGGGTGATGAGAATGAGGATTCGAAAAGCTTAAATGACTACCAAAATACTGCTTTAATTGAGATTAAAGAGTCGTTCAAGGAGCAATCGGTAGTGTTGCTTCATGGTGTTACCTCTTCAGGAAAAACCGAAGTTTATGTAAAACTTATTGAAGATGTTCTAAGTAAAGGGCAACAGGTTTTATATTTATTACCAGAAATAGCCTTAACAGCGCAATTAATAACGCGTTTACAAAATTATTTTGGCGAACAAGTGGCGGTATTTCATTCTAAATATTCATCGCATGAACGGGTTGAGGTTTGGAACCATGTTTTAAATAATTCCGCGAAAGCGAAAATTGTATTAGGTGCGCGTTCCTCCATTTTTTTACCGTTCAATAATTTAGGATTAATAATTGTAGATGAAGAACATGAACAATCTTTCAAACAATTTGATCCGGCACCACGGTACCATGCTCGCGATACGGCGGTTGTTTTGTCGCACATTCATGGCGCAAAAACACTTTTAGGATCGGCAACGCCTAGTTTAGAAAGTTACTTTAATGCAAAACAAAATAAATACGGTTTTGTTGAAATAACTAAACGATATAACGATGTCTTAATGCCCGATGTCGAGTTGGTAGATATTAAGGATAAGTTGAAAAAGAAACGCATGAAGGGTCACTTTAGCGACCGTCTTATTGCAGAAATGACTGAGACGCTTCGTGATGGTCATCAAATTATACTGTTTCAAAACCGTCGTGGGTTTTCGCCCATTGTAGAATGTAATACCTGTGGGCATTCGCCGCAATGTCCTAATTGCGATGTGAGTTTAACCTATCACCAATATCGCGACCAATTGCGTTGTCACTACTGTGGGTTTGTTGAAATGATGCGGAAAAAATGTGCGGCCTGCGGAAGTACGGAATTGGATAATAAGGGCTTTGGAACCGAGCAAATAGAGGCTGAAGTAAAGCTTCTGTTTCCTGATTATAAAGTAGCTAGAATGGATTTAGATACCACGCGTGGTAAATATGGCTATGAAAAAATTATAACGGCCCTAGAGCAACAGGAAATCGATATTTTGGTGGGTACTCAAATGTTAACCAAAGGTTTAGATTTTAGACATGTTAAATTAGTAGGGATTATGAATGCTGATAATATGTTGAATTTTCCAGATTTTAGAGCTCATGAACGAAGTTTTCAATTAATGCTTCAAGTATCGGGTAGGGCAGGGCGTACCGAAGAACGTGGTAAAGTGTTAATTCAAACGTATAACCCACATCACAATATTCTTCAGCAAGTTTCCTCTAATAATTATATAGATATGTATAACGAGCAAATGAATGATCGTTATAATTTTAAATACCCTCCTATATATAAGCAAATAAAAATCACGTTAAAGCATAAAGATTTTGCTCGGGTAGATACGGCTTCTATTTGGTATGCTAAAGCGCTTCGTAGTGTGTTTGGAGATAATATCTTAGGGCCAGAATCGCCGCCTATTGCTAGAATTAGAAATCAGTTCCATAAAAATATCTTGGTGAAGATTCCTAAAAAGCAATCGTTAGGAAAAACAAAAGAAGCTATCATTAAAATAAATAATAGCTTCTTGAGTGTAAAAGATTTTCGGTCGGTTAAAGTGATTTTAAATGTAGATAACTTTTAACTAAGTAGGTTACATTTAAATATTATTTAAAGCGTCGACCAGTTGGGTCTTTTTATTTCTACTTAAAGGAATTTCATAAGCACCAACTTCAACATTTTTGCTGTTAAACCTGTCAATTTTATCTAGGTTCACAATATAGGATTTGTGAATTCTTAAAAATTTATTCTCAGGTAATTCTTTTTCAAAAGATTTCATAGTAGAAAGTACTACTAAGCTGTTTTCTTCTGTAACTAGTTTTACATAATCACCAAGGGCTTCAATCCACTTAATATCTTTAATGTAAACTTTTCGTTTTTTAAGATTACTTTTTACGAAGATGTGTTCACCTTCTTCTTCATTAAAATCTTGAGTTAATTTATGCTGCTCAAGGGCTTTTTCAACAGCAACATTAAAACGTTCTCTAGTAATTGGTTTGTGTAAATAATCGGTAGCATCGTAATTAAATGCTTTAAAAGCATATTCGGTTTTACCAGTTACAAAAACAATTTGTGGTTTGTTGTTTAATACATCTAAAAGTTCGAATCCGTTTAGCACTGGCATTTCAATGTCTAAAAAGATTAAGTCTACTTGGTGAGTATTTAAACCATTTTTGGTTTCTAAGGCACTACTGTACTCTGCTATTAAGTTAAGAGCGGGGTGGTTCTCTACTAACTTAACAATAGAGAGACGTTGTATTGCTGAATCGTCTACTACTACACAGTTTAAAGTCATAACATTTATATTATTTCGGTTAAGATATCGACAATAGTACGAAAAATTCGGCTAAAAACCAAATAACATCGTTAAACTGTTGATTTTAACATAATTTTAACACACATACCTTGTAGTAAATATATGATAAAATATACTGCAAATATAGTTGTGTAATATGTATTTATTGACTAATTTTGCACCCAATTTTAACAATAAACACGATTTTTATGAATCATTATGAAACTGTTTTCATCTTAAATCCCGTTTTATCTGAAGATCAGATAAAGGAGACAGTAAAGAAATACGAAGATTTTCTTGTTTCGAACGGAGCTAAGATGGTATCAAAAGAAGATTGGGGGCTAAAAAAATTAGCGTATCCAATCCAAAACAAAAAAAGTGGTTTTTACCATTTATTTGAATACACCGTTGAAGGTGAAGTTATCAATACTTTAGAAGTAGAGTTTAGACGTGACGAGCGTTTTATGCGTTATTTAACGGTATCGTTAGATAAGCATGCTATTTCTTGGGCAGAGAGAAGAAGAGTTAAACTTAAACAAAAAGCTTAATTATGTCATCTATAGAACAACAATCAAAAGGAAAAAAAGACGGAGAAATTAGATATTTAACTCCTCTTAATATTGACACAAACAAAGCGAAAAAATACTGTCGTTTTAAAAAATCTGGTATTAAATATATCGATTATAAAGATCCAGATTTCTTATTAAAGTTTGTAAACGAACAAGGTAAAATCTTACCAAGACGTTTAACAGGAACTTCGTTAAAGTTTCAAAGAAAAGTATCTGTTGCAGTTAAAAGAGCACGTCACTTAGCTTTAATGCCATACGTAGCAGATTTATTAAAATAAAAAACACCGATAACAATGGAACTTATATTAAAACAAGACGTTGAAAATTTAGGATTTAAAGACGATGTTGTAACAGTTAAGAACGGTTATGGTAGAAATTTTTTAATTCCTCAAGGACAAGCTATTATGGCTACGATTTCAGCTAAAAAAGTATTAGCTGAAAACTTAAAGCAAAGAGCTTATAAAGAAAAGAAAATAGTTGATGAAGCTACTGTGATTGCTGAAGCGATCAAAGCTTTAGAAATTAAGATAGCTGCGAAAGTAGGAACAGGCGATAAATTATTTGGTTCTGTTAATAACATTGATATTGCTGAAGCTTTAGCTAAAGAAGGTCAATCTATCGACAAAAAATTCATTACAGTTACAACTGTAAAACGTACAGGTAAATATAATGCTGTAGTTCGTTTACACAGAGAAGTAACAGTAGATTTAGAATTTGAAGTTATCGCACAAGCTGCTGAATAATTTTAAATAGATTTATAAAAAAGCCTCAACCTAGTTGGGGCTTTTTTTATAATTTTATATTTTAAAACCAAGTTATTATAAAGCCTCCCTCGAAGGGAGATTAAATGGGCAACATGAAATATTCAAGACTTACAAAAGAGCAATTTGAAGAATTACACCAAGAGTTTATAAACTTTTTAGCGACCCAATCTGTTACTGCTGATGAGTGGGAGAATTTAAAAGTGAATAAACCAGAGTTAGCCGAAACAGAGCTAGACGTTTTTAGCGATTTAGTTTGGGAAGGTGTTTTAAACCAAGCAGAATATCTAGAACATTTTTCGGCACAACATATGTATTTATTCCGTTTAGGAAAAAAGAAAATGAAAGCCATTGTAGTAAATGTTAAAAATACAGAGGTAGATATTACCACCCAAAAGGGGTATGATTGGTTACGTGAAAATTTAATGGATGAACGTGTTGAGTTTTTACAAGCAGATAAAGACTATACAGATGATAAAAACTTAGATAAGTTTAAAATGATTGAGCAAGGTGCCTCAATTACAAAAGGCGAGTTGTTTGGTTATTTTCATGAGTTGATAAATTAACGTCATTGCGAAGGAGGAACGACTGAAGCAATCTGTTAATCGTTTACGCCATTGCTGGGTACGCAACTTGTTTATTGTGATTTGATAATAGGCACCATAAGGTTGCTTCACTTTTTTTCTAATGAAAAGCTCGGAAAGACGTTTTCATTAATTATTTTTGCCGTTCAGCATCTTAAAACCTAAAGGTTATATTGTGATGCGGAACCCACATTTAAAATATTTTATAATCATTAAAAAGATACCTGTTTTTGCAGGTTGTTAATATGGCTCAAAAACCAAGCATTCCTAAAGGCACCAGAGATTTTAATCCAGAACAGGTCGCAAAACGTAACTATATTTTTAATACCATTCGTGGTAGTTTTGAAACTTTTGGATTTCAACCTATTGAAACCCCGAGTTTTGAAAATTCAGATACCTTAATGGGAAAATATGGTGAAGAAGGTGACCGCTTGATTTTTAAAATTTTAAATTCGGGTGATTATTTAGCTAAGGTAGATGAGCAAGCTTATATAAATAAAGATTCACTTAAACTGACATCAAATATTTCAGAAAAAGCCTTACGCTACGACCTAACAGTACCATTCGCACGTTACGTAGTACAACACCAAAACGAAATAGAATTTCCGTTTAAGCGTTACCAAATACAGCCTGTGTGGCGTGCAGATAGACCTCAAAAGGGGCGTTTTAGAGAGTTTTTTCAATGTGATGCCGATGTGGTTGGTAGCAAGTCGCTTTGGCAAGAGGTTGAATTTATACAATTATACGACACTGTATTTTCTTCATTGAAGTTAGAAGGTGTGACTATTAAAATTAATAACCGAAAAATACTTGCTGGTATAGCAGAAGTTATTGGTGCTTCAGATAAATTAATTGATTTTACCGTTGCTTTAGATAAGCTTGATAAAATAGGCGAAGCGAAGGTGAAAGAGGAAATGCGTTCTAAAGGGATTTCAGAAAAAGGTATTTCTAAATTACAGCCTTTATTTACCTTGTCGGGTTCTTTTGAAACACAAATTGAATCTTTAAAAGCTATTTTATCTTCTTCTGAAGAAGGCACCAAAGGTATTGAAGAACTATCTTTTATAAACGAAGCTATTTCAGAATTAGGGTTAAAAACAGCCACTTTACAGTTGGATGTTACTTTAGCTCGTGGTTTAAATTATTATACTGGTGCTATTTTTGAAGTGGCTGCTCCAAAAACCGTGCAAATGGGTTCTATAGGTGGCGGTGGACGTTACGACGATTTAACCGGTATTTTCGGGTTAAACAATGTAAGTGGCGTTGGTATTAGTTTTGGTTTAGATCGTATTTATTTGGTGCTGGAAGAATTAGGTTTGTTCCCAGAAACAGTGAATAAAAACGTTGAGGTTTTGTTTATTAACTTCGGCGATAAAGAAGCTTTATTTTGTTTGAAAGCCATTAAAGAATTACGTTCTGTTGGTATTTATACAGAGTTGTATCCTGATACAGACAAGATGAAGAAACAAATGAATCATGCGAATAAACGAAACATTCCGTTTGTAGTTTTAGTTGGTGATGAGGAAGTTGCTTCTAATAAGTATACATTAAAAAATATGATTTCTGGCGAGCAACATAAAGTGACCCTTCAGGAATTAATAAATCATATAAAATAAAAAGTCCTAAAAATTAATTTAGGACTTCCTTATAAAGCTTCTGTAATATAGATGTAGATTTTGGGACTACTAGTTTAACTCGAAGCTTTAGTTTACAATTACTTTTTTTGAAACGATGCCCGTCTCAGTTTTTAGTTTGATGATGTAAGTCCCCGTTTGTATATAACTTGGGGAATATTCACTATAACTTTGATTTGATTTTATTTCAAAAGAATTAATGGACTGTCCTAATATGTTCAATATTTCTAAAGATTTAATAGGGGTTAATTCCGGATTGTTTATAACAACATGTCTGTTTTCATTTGAATAATATACTTGTACAGCATCCATCTCATTGGTGTCTAAACTAAGTGCATCGGCTTTAGAAAAAGCGACTTCAAAACGATTTAGGTATTGACCAACCGGCAAGTATACATCATATTTACCATCTTTTAAATCATGATAAATATTCAATTCTTTATCATGTAAATAGATCATGCTGTTGTTGGGAATGTTTTCTAAAGCATCTATTTTTATAGAAGCGATACCTTCTTTATTTATTTTGATACCTAAAGCAAGTGCTTGTGTTTCATTAAAATTGTTTACCGCTTGGATAGTAAAGTTGGTGTCATCAAACACCCAGAACATATCCTCTTTATTGTTTTCAATAAGTGGTGCATCATACCCCATATCGAAATTATTAGTAGCCTGCTCATCTACACCAGCCAATAATTGGCGATGGTATCCTTTCGGAGAATCAAAATTAAGTCTTATTTTTTGTCTGTTATTAACGTTTTTGGTTGCTTGTTTACTATCTGTATTTGTGCTTTTAATGAATATGGAAGCTGTACTTCCTTCAGGAACAAAAGCGCGTTGACTGTTTTTGAATACTAACTTACCTCCAACAACAGGGTGTGATTTTCCTTCTAATTGTGAGTCTAGAATTGAAGAAACAAAGAACCCTTGGGCAATAGGAATGTATTGACCTGGTGTTTTCGTATCTAAACTTCCTGTAGCATTAATTCGAACATCATTACTAATGGCTGGAACGCCACCTATTAGAGTGTAACTCGCATAACCACCTTCATATTCTCCTGTAATATGGGTGTTTCCTGCAAAGTGGTCCCAGTAATATAATGTTCCATTGAACACATTGCCCTGTGTGTTTCTACCATTTGTTTCAAGAGCGCTCATGTTGTCCTTTATGAATTCATTAGCATCTATAGCAGAAGGGTATGGGTTACCAACTAAATAGTCGTTACCAGTATTTATTTTAAGGGTGATATCACCATTATTTGGTTTACCATTGAATACGTAATTTTGTGTTTGGGTTAAAGAACCACTTGTGTGTTCAACCCCTTTCATACTAAAACCTTCGCCAGCTTGAAGTGTACCGTTACGTCTTACATGTTGCCAATAGGAATAGGATTTGCTTGTACTGTTGGTGTATTTCCAAATCCAATAATCTGCAACACTTATATTGGTGCCAGAAACACTACCGTTATAACCTGACGATAAAAAAGTAATTCGACTTGGGTCACTAGGGATGGTGCCATTCTTAATAATGTTATCGGTCATTTTATAGCTGTTGTTATTGCTATTTGTATTGCTTTTACCTACTGGAGAGGACCAATATTCATAAGTGAAATAGTCTTTAATGCCTTTTTGGTCGCGTTCTATTTTACCAGTACTAGCGATGTCTAAAATACTACCATCGGTTTGAATAAGTTGAGATTCATTATCCAAATCAATCAAACCATTTATTTTTAAGTACATACTGTTGTATAAACCTTTGCTCGTTTCTATAGAAAATTCTTTTCCTAAATCGACTATCAAGCCAGTCATTCCTTGTGTTTGGTAGGTGCCGTTTAAGTTGATGTTGTGTTTTATGTGAACAATAGATGCGTCATTTGGGTTGTCTTGTTTTGCAGCAATATCCCATTCATCGCCATGTAACCAATTTGAAGTGTTGGTCCAATCGCCATCGGCACTTGTAACATAGGGTAGTGGTGCTTTTTGGAAAAATATATTTTTAAAATTGTACATTTTAGCACCTGTAACCTCGTCTATAGTGCTCGTTTTTTTGTTGTCTAAAATGTTGTTTTTAAAAGCATCCATTTTATAATAGTTTACTAAACTAGAACCGATTGAAGTAGAAATGTCTACAGGAATTATTTTACCACGATTAAAACCGTTGGAGTCATCTAGTTCTTGATACACCATGGCTTTAATTTCAGAGGTTGTTAGTGCGGTGTTAAACACTCTAACTTCATCAATTTCACCTTTAAAATAATGGGTTTTATTAGCTGAACTTCCTATGGTAAAATTTGAAGTACTTGCAATACCTCCAGAAGTAGAACTCGCTTCTTCAATACCATTAATATATAATGTTGTTTTGTTTGATGTTGTTGAGAGGCTTACATGCATCCAAATTCCTTGTGCAGCTACACTTGTAGATGTTAAGCTTACGCCTTCACTTACAGCAGTAATGGTATTGGTGTTATTATTTATTTGTATGTAAAAATCGTCTTGACCAGTAATAATTTGATTAGTAGTATCCGTATTCTCACCTCCATATTTTATAAAAGCCATTAAAGTAGCGGCTCCAGAATTTATAATATTGGTGTCTTCCACATAATCGTTTCTACCATCAAAGTATAAACTATAGCTTCCATTTAAATTTCTTGGCGAACCAAATAGAGTGTCATCACCATCTCGCGAGGCCATAATACCATCGCCATCAGCATCCACTAAACTATCTAGAACACCTGCTGTATGCGGTAAATTGGCATAAATTTCAACGGTTTCTATATCAAAAGTAAGTGTTACATCATTATAGGGGTCTTTGTAATCTGGAATACCATCGGCATCAGAATCTAAAGCGTATAATGGGGCTGTACCTTGGCTGTTGTTTCCATAAGAATTTGTATAATTAGTTCCTTGGTGGAAATCGAAAATATCTAAGATGCCATCACCAAAACCTTCAATAATGCCATCGTTGTTTGAATCTTTATTTCTGAATTTCTCAGTATCAGCACCATCGCCAACACCATTTCCTGTAATGTCGCCGTCACTATTTTGAAAGTTTGGATTGTTTGTGTTAATTACTCCATATTCATCGATGTCAAATAGTCCATCGTTATCTGAGTCTAAATCTAAATAATCAGGAATCGCATCGCCATCAGAATTTATAGGTAAAATAGATTCTAATGAATCGTGCATACCATTTCCATTCGTATCAATCCAATTCGAGGTGCCTGTTAAAGTTGCTTTGCCTTCACTTAAATGAGCGCTTGTTGGGTTGCCTTCAACTACATCTGGAATACCATCGTTGTCTGAATCCAAATCAAATACATCTGCAATACCATCACTGTCTGTATCGCAAAGGCTTTGTCTTACTTGAATAGTATCAATAGCAAAGTTAATGACACTTCCATTTGTGGTGTTATTTACAATTTGTACAATAAAAGCTGTTTCTGAAGTGGTAAATTGTTGAGTGAATTGGTTCCAAACAGAGGTTTCACAAGTATTATAACTAGAATCTGCAGTGTGTGGATAGGTTCCTGTATGGTCTGTAGCGTTGAAAGTATCACCACATCTTGTGATGTCACCGGTATTGATAGTAGCTATAATACTCGCTCTATCTGGTGTTAAAAAGTTTATGGTAAGGTTTGGTAAATCTCTATGTGTATAGGTACTTGTCGCCCCGGTTGTTGTGTAATTTTGATCCTTGTCATCTGTATTCATGACCTGGAAACTATAAGAAACCGGTATGTTTGCTAAAGTTCCTGCAATTTGTGTTTCATATAAAATTTCAGAATTGTTAGATACATTAACAAAGCTTATTCTGCTCTCGGGATAGGCCTCAAAAGTTTCACTTATAAATTTATAATCTGTTTTGGAAGCTCCAGAGGCTAGTCTGCAATTCGTTTCTTCAATGGCATCTGGAATACCATCATTATCATCATCGATGTCAACATCGTCGTTAACACCATCATTATCACTATCAAAAAATAGTTTAAGACTTTCTGTGCTTGATTTGATAAACGATTGAGTCTGTGAAAAGGCATTAAA
Source organism: Mariniflexile sp. AS56 (assembly GCF_030552475.1). Classification (GTDB taxonomy): domain Bacteria; phylum Bacteroidota; class Bacteroidia; order Flavobacteriales; family Flavobacteriaceae; genus Mariniflexile. The sequence continues at coordinate 34,877 of NZ_JAUPED010000015.1, forward strand.
TGAAAGAAACGCACATAATAGATATGTGCACATTTTTAATGATGTATAATATTTTTTCACAAGAGGGTTAAGTTTAGTTTGGGACTAATCAGTATTACCGAGTCAAATGTATATTTTTATTCCGTGAAATGCAAATTTAATCGATGAAATGCATTTTTGTAAAGTTGGGACTATTAACTAGTGGCTGTGTTTTGTGAAATGAGGATAGGAAATAGGGGGTGTTTTGAAGGTGTTTTTATTTAAAAAAAAATGGGTTGCTATAAATATAGCAACCCATTTGGATATAATTGTCTAAATGAAATTTTCAAATCCCTTTATGAAAAGATAAAAATATTATTTAGGAATCTGTTGACTTAAGCAATGCAAAGTGCCAAAACCCCAAATAAAATCGGTGGCAGCAATGCCAATAATTTCTCTGTCTGGAAAGCAATCTGCAATAATGTTTAGCGCAATACGGTCGTTCGCATCGTTAAAAGTAGGTACTAAAACCGTTTTGTTTAAAATTAAAAAATTAGCATAACTAGCAGGTAACCTAACACCATCAAAATCCAAGCGTTTGGGCATGGGTAATGTTACTATTTTAGGCTGTTTACCGTTTTCTAAAGTGGCAGCTTCTAAGCGTTTTAAATTGTCTTGAAGCGGTTTGTAGTTAGCGTCTTTGGTATCGTTTTCAACAACGGTTATAATGGTGTCCTCGTTAACAAAACGCGCCAAATCATCTACATGTCCATGGGTGTCGTCGCCTTCAACGCCGTCTCCTAACCAAATGACGTTACTAACTCCTAAGTATTCCTTAAAAACAGCTTCATAGTCTTGTTTGGTGAAACCTTCATTTCTTACTTGTATGTCTGGGTGTAGCAGGCATTCTTCCGAAGTTAATAAGGTGCCTTTTCCGTTCACATCAATAGCGCCGCCTTCTAAAATAAAAGGCTTGCCTTTATAAGTAGCTTGTTCTAAAGGAATGTTTAAAAATTCGGCAACTTTAGCGGGTACGTGTTTATCTAGTTTGTAGTTGTTGTATTTTGCCCAACCATTAAAATTAAAGTTGATGGCTTTTCTGGAAGTTCCGTTTTTCACAACAATAGGTCCTGAGTCGCGCATCCAACTGCGATTTGTTTTGTGGATAATGAAGGCTATATTTTCTATATTAACATGTGCTGTTTCAAGCAGCACCGAAACTTTGCTTTTAAGTTTTTCACTAGCAACTACTAATATAACCTCTTCTACTGAAGCTACTTTTTTAATAAACTCAACAAAAGCCCATTGTACTGCTTCGTATTTCCCTGGCCAGTCGTTACCATTGTGAGGAAAACATAATAAAATACCTTGTTGTTTTTCCCATTCGGCAGGAAATATCCAGTTATTTTTCATCCTAATTTTTTTGGAATTTGGAATTTTTTATTTGAATGTTAATCGATGACTCTTTTAGTAATATCACCATATTTATCAATACGTCTGTCACGTAAAAATGGCCAATTCTGGCGTACATTTTCTTGTAAATTTAAATCGACTTCGGCAATTAATATTTCTTCTTGATCTACGGAAGCTTGCGCTAAAATTTCACCCTGTGGGCCCGCAATAAATGAAGAACCCCAAAACTCTATACCATTGGTTTCTGGTAGGTATTTTTCTAATCCAATTCTATTTGCTGCGGCTACATAAACACCGTTTGCTACGGCATGACCACGCATTACGTTCATCCAAGCACCTTGTTGGTTTTCTCCAAATTCTGCTTTTTCTTGTGGGTGCCATCCAATAGCGGTTGGGTAAAATAATACTTCGGCACCTTGTAAAGCCGTTAATCTAGCAGCTTCAGGGTACCATTGATCCCAACAAATAAGGGTGCCAATATTTCCTTTCTTTGTTGGAAATGATTTAAAGCCAATATCTCCCGGTGTGAAATAGAATTTTTCGTAAAAATGCGGATCGTCTGGAATATGCATTTTTCTATATAAACCAGCTTCTGTACCATCTGTATCAATAATGTAAGCACTGTTGTGATACACACCAGCCATTCTTTTTTCGAAAAAAGGCACAATAATAACCACGCCTAATTCTTTGGCTAAGGCACTAAACGCATTGAAGGACGTGCTGTATAAAGGTTCCGCGAAAGCGAAATTATCAACATCTTCGCTTTGGCAGAAATAATGACTGCTATATAATTCAGGTAATGAAATAACTTCGGCGCCTTGTTTAGCGGCATCTTTTACCCATTGAATACATTTTTTTAGATTGTTTTCGGGCTTGTCGTTCAAGTTTAATTGAAGAACAGCTATTTTGTATGTGTTTTTAGGCATTACTAATTATTGAATGTTTAATACAAATATATATAATTTTAAAAAGACTATTTATCCTTCTTATAAAGTGGAATTCTATAAGAAAGGGTATAACTAAACCCAGCACCTATACCGTTACTGTCGTAGGTTTTGTTAAATCCGGGAACGTAAACATTCTCGAAATTATTTGGTTCTGTTTGGCTTGCCATGATTTTTAGCTGCACATTTAAGCCTAAATAGAGATTGGTTAACAACTCTGCCTTAATACCAAGTATAATTTCTCCCCAAAAAGCGGTTAAGCCATTAAACTCTTGTACATCGGTTGATGCATACTGTGGTGACCAGTATGGGTTGGTTGTATAAATACTGTAACTATTAATGTTTTGGCTAAATGTACTTGCACCAACACGAAAACCAGCATAAATCATATTATCCATGTCTAGCCAGTTTTGATATAAATTGTAGTCTATACCTGCTTTTAGGTAACTTCCACTGGTGGTTACGTCAAGATAATCAGTAATTGTGTTTTTTTCTTCAATACCAATTTCTCCGGCAAGGTATAAACGTTTCTTTAATCGGAAATCGGCCATCACTTCAAACCCGGTATAATCATCATCAATAAAAGAGCGTACTAGTTTGCCAATATCTCCACCTACTCGAAGTCCGTATTTCTCTTTAATTTTAATAGAATCTTTAACGGCAGTTGTACTAGTATCTTCTTGAGCGTTTAAAGACACAGAAAACAAAAGCATACACGCTAGGCTACTAATGAAATATGTTAAAATGTGTTTCTGTTTCATCTTCTACAGATTGGTTTTCGTTTAGAGGTTGTCTTGATTTTATCCAATTGTCGCTATCTGGTTCAACGGTAAATGTTACGTTTTTATAAATGGTTTTATACCCACAAGCACGCGATACATATACTTCTTCTCGTGTATAAGTGATGGTAACGATATCGATATTGCCATCGTAATAATCATCGCTTGTATCATCCGTAGTGCCATTATCATTTACAAAAGTGTCTTTTATAAGGGCGTATTCTGTTGAGTCAGCATCGGTTTTTAGAGGTAAAACAATTTGAGTTGTAGATACAATGGTGTATCCAGATAAAACAGCATCGTTACCAATACCGCCAACTAGTAATTTAGAGATGCTTTTTTTACTGTCTTGGTCGTCAATATCGTAAGCATCTATAATTAAACTAGGCGTTGTTGGGGTGCTTTCCGGACAAATGTCGTCACGTTCACAACTTGTAGTCATTCCTATTCCCGAAATAATTAGAAGAATAAAAAGTAGATTTGTTTTTTTCATCAATCTCTTTAATATGTTTATTTGTTGATGGGTTTAATCGATGTGAATCTATCAAATTTTTTAAACCTGGCAACGTTTTAACTTACTATCGTTTTTCTAAAAGCACTACATTTTCAACATGAAAAGTTTGTGGAAACATATCCACTGCTTGGGTTTTAGTTACTTTATACATAGCATCCATCAATTCTAGATCTCTGGCCTGCGTTGCACTATTACAGCTTACATATACTATTTTTGCAGGTGCAATATTTAATATTTGTTGAACCACATCTTTATGCATTCCATCACGTGGTGGATCTGTAATAATAATATCTGGTTGCCCGTGAGCCGCTATAAAGGCATCATTAAAAACGTGCTTCATATCTCCTACAAAGAATTCAACGTTATTAATACCATTTAATTGTGCGTTTTCTTTAGCAGCAGTAATGGCATCTGGCACCGCTTCTACACCAATTACTTTATCAGCTTGTTTTGCAACAAACTGAGCAATGGTTCCTGTACCCGTATATAAATCGTAAACAAGTTCAGAACCTGTTAAACCTGCAAAATCTCTGGTTATTTTATACAATTCAAAAGCTTGTTCTGAATTGGTTTGATAAAACGATTTGGCATTAATTTTGAATTTCAAGCCTTCCATTTCCTCAAAAATATGGTCTTGACCTTTATAGCAAACCACTTCTTGATCGTAAATAGTATCATTCGCTTTTTCGTTGATGATATATTGTAATGAGGTTATCTGCGGAAAGGTTTCAGCAAGATAATCTAACAACATGATACGTTTGGCTTCATCTTCTTTGAAAAATTGAATCACAATCATGATATCGCCCGTACTAGAAGTACGTACCATCATGGTTCGCAATAAGCCCGTTTGATTTCTGGTATTGAAGAATTCAAAATCATTATCTAGCGCAAATTGTTTCACCGCGTTTCGAATAGCGTTTGAAGGATCGGCTTGTAAATGACATTTATTTATGTTAAGAATCTTGTCCCACATTCCAGGAATATGAAAGCCTAAAGCGTTTCTGTCACCTAAATCGGCATCAGAGTCTACTTCTTCTTGTGTTAACCAACGGCTATCACTAAAAGAAAATTCCATTTTATTTCTGTAGAAATACTGTGAAGCAGCTCCTAAAATAGGCGTTATTTCTGGTAATTCAACATGCCCAATGCGTGTTAAATTATTGGTGACTTCTTTTTGTTTGTAATACAATTGGTGTTCGTACCCCATATCTTGCCACTTGCAACCACCGCACACGCCAAAATGTTCGCAGGCAGGCGTGGTTCGCTTATCAGATAATTTATGAAATACGGTCGCTTTGGCTTCGTAGTAAGCTTTTCGTGCTTTAAATGTTTGTACATCTACCACATCGCCAGGTACGGTATTGGATAGAAAAATAACCTTTCCATCGGGTGCTTTAGCAATGGTTTTTCCCTTTGCACCAGCATCTATAACTTCAACGTTTGTAAACGCTTGCTTTTTTCTTCTTTTTGACATGCTGCAAAAGTAATGAAACGATTTGCGATTTACGATTTTTGATTAACGATTTTTGATGCTTTTCTGAATATTTGAATTACAGAAATATTTAGTAACTTGCACGTCTATCTGGGGATGATTTCTCTCCCACGCTGCTTTTTCGAACACTTCGAAAGAATAAAGGTACAGTAGGAATGGTTATTTTATCAATTTTAAATTAAATTAAAATGGCTGTTTTAGAAAAATTAACACCACAAGAAGTAATTGCATTAGAAAACAAGTATGGCGCACACAACTACCACCCGCTCCCTGTTGTATTAAGTAAAGGGGAAGGCGTTTTTGTATGGGACGTAGAAGGCAAGAAGTATTATGATTTTTTATCGGCATATTCCGCTGTAAATCAAGGTCACTGCCACCCTAAAATTGTTAATGCGATGGTGCATCAAGCACAAACATTAACCTTAACATCGCGTGCCTTTTTTAACGATGTGTTAGGTAAGTATGAGGAATTTGCATGTAAATTCTTTGGCTTCGACAAATTATTACCCATGAATACGGGTGCCGAAGCTGTAGAAACGGCATTGAAATTATGTAGAAAATGGGCCTATGAGGTAAAAGGTATCGATGAAAATGAAGCTGAAATTATTGTTTGTGAAAATAATTTTCACGGCCGTACCACTACCATTATTTCATTTTCGAACGATCCTGTGGCTCGTAAAAATTTCGGACCATACACAAAGGGTTTCATTAAAATTGAATACAATAATTTAGAAGCTTTAGAAGCTACTTTAAAAAGCAACCCCAATGTAGCAGGTTTTTTAGTAGAACCTATACAAGGTGAAGCTGGGGTTTATGTGCCACAAGAAGGGTATTTAGCTAAAGCGAAAGCATTGTGCGAAAGCTATAATGTTTTGTTTATTGCAGATGAAGTACAAACGGGTATTGCGCGTACAGGTAAACTGTTGGCAGTAGATCATGAAAATGTAAAACCAGATGTTTTAGTTTTAGGTAAAGCGATTAGTGGCGGTGTTTATCCGGTATCTGCGGTTTTGGCGAACAATAGCGTTATGGATGTTATTAAACCAGGAAACCACGGTAGTACTTTTGGAGGAAATCCTGTGGCTGCTGCAGTAGCTATTGCAGCTTTAGAGGTTGTTCAAGATGAAAAATTAGCAGAAAATGCTGAAGCTTTAGGTAACTTGTTTAGAAGTGAATTGAATAAATTTATTGAAACAAGTTCTATTATAAACCTAGTGCGCGGTAAAGGTTTGTTAAATGCGATTGTGATAAACGATAGCGAAGAAAGCGATACCGCTTGGAATATTTGTTTAGCATTACGCGATAATGGTTTATTGGCAAAACCAACCCATGGAAATATCATTCGTTTTGCACCTCCTTTAGTAATGACTAAAGAGCAGTTATTAGACTGTGTCCACATCATCACTAAAACACTTAAACAATTTGAAAAGTAGTTTTATAAATGTTTAGATATAAAAAAAGCGACCAATTGGTCGCTTTTTTTATGTTTAAAGACAAGGTTGAATTAATTACCTTGTAAGCCTTTTTGATAGCCTTCCATAAATTGTTCGATAATATCTTTGCGTTTTTCAAAACCGCCCGTAGATAAATCGTAAACGTTAATTAGTAAGGTAATAGCACAAATAATGGTTACTACTAAGGCAACTATTTTAGCTGTATTCATAGCATTTTTATCACCTTCAAAGTCGTCTGGGTTTAATTCTGCTTCTTGTATTTTTTTGTGAGAAATATAGTAGGCAGGACCCGCAAATACAATTCCAAAACCACCTAGGCAACAGCATAGTAACCCTAGTATTGATAGTATGTAAATGAGCGTTGTGTTAAGATTTTTGTTCATAAATTGGTTGTTAGTTTGTGTTAGATGTTCTTAATTATAAAACTAACAATTATTACTATAACAGATGTAATTGCAAGTGCATTTATAACTTTGTTAGCGTATTTTATTTTTAAAAAGAAGGAGGCTATTATAAAAAAAGCCAAAGGAATAAGCGTGTAAATTGCAGGATACATATAAAAAGCGGCAACAAAATCGCCTTGAAATACAAGTAAAAAAGAACGCTGAAACCCACAGCCCATACAGTCAAAACCAAATAGTTTTTTATTTAAGCAGGGTAACATATAATCTTCTAAAGCTTGCATTTTGTATTTTTAAACGGCAACCAAAATTATAAAAATTATAAGCATGTTTGAAGTTTTATACGGTGATAATTTTTATAAAATGTCTTCCTATAATTGTAATGTCTTGGTTTGCTATCAAAATTCATTTTGCAGATGCCTTCAATAACTCTAATTTTTGATGTAATTTTGGACTTTAAATTCCTATATTAATAATGAAATATTTAAACTATATTTTTATAGTGCTTGGTGCTATAGTGGCTATTTATGCCAAAACCGGAACAGAACAAAGTCAGTCGATTTTAATTGGAGGTATTGTGCTATTAATGGTTGGTATTTATAGAGTGTCAAAAACAATTCCGAGTAGGGATGAAGACGATTTGAATAACGAATAAAATTAAAAACTATGGTTTTTGAAGTAGGTGATAAGGTTTTGGTTATGGATGAGGCCATGTCTGGTGTTGTGAAAAAAATAGTTGGTAATACTATTTCAGTCGAAACAACGGATGGTTTTTTACTCGATTTTGAAAGTAACGAGTTGGTGAAAGTTTCTTCCAAAGAAAACATGAAGAAAGAGTTGTTTTCACATGCGAGTGCTATTTCAGCATTAAAAGAAAAAGAGCAATTTCCAAAAAGAAAGCAGCCAAAGGTGAAAGCTAAAGAGCGTTTTGAGCCTACTATGGAAGTCGATTTGCACATCAATCAGCTAGTCAAGTCACCAAGAGGGATGAACAATCACGATATGCTAACGCTGCAATTAGATACAGCCAGACGCCAATTAGATTTTGCTATTTCAAAACGTATTCAAAAAATAGTTTTTATACATGGCGTGGGCGAAGGCGTACTTAAAGTGGAATTAGAATACCTTTTTGGACGTTACAACAATGTGAAATTCTACGATGCCAACTACCAAAAATATGGAGTTGGTGCTACCGAAGTTTATATATTTCAGAATGTATCTAACGGTTAATTAAAAGGCGGTGTTTCTTTTCTTGTTGTCGATAAAGAACTATCATCTAATACTCCAAATTCAAAAACATCTAAAGATATAATTTGTAAATCAAAGTTGGATACAGTAAGTGTAACCACATAGGTTTGATAAATAGTATGTTCTCTATAAGCAGTGGCTGTAACCGTTTCTTTTACGGTAGCGTTTAAATAATCTGCAATTCCTGTTGTGGTATCAGAGATATCATCTGTTGGGTTTTGGTTTTGCGTTTGGTTTTCCTCATCGCGTGTTTTAATACCATCACCATCATCATCATCATCTAAATAATTTGGAATTCCGTCTAGATCTGTATCTAAGGCATCACTTAAATCGCCATCGCTGTTTGGGTCTGGTTTTTCATTTTTAGTAAGCACATTATCACCATCATCATCTTCATCCAAATAATTAGGAATGCCGTCGCCATCAGTATCATCATCGGTTAAATCGCCATTACCATTAATATCTTCTAATTCTGCGGCAATACCGTCGTTATCATCTTCAGTTAGTACGGTTCTAATATTTACATTTCCGCTGGTACTTTCAATATCTTGTGTGATTTTAATTGAAGAAAGTGGCACATCACTACAAAATAAGCCAGAAGAAGGCAGTGAGGCATTACTATAAGTTCTATAATTAAATGTGTTTGTTGAGCTTAATTGAAAATCTTCTTCATACACACCATCATCACCAACTTCAAGAAGGTCTGCAAGGGCTATAGAAGCAATTTTTATAGATAAAGATTCCGAAGGACTGTCTTTTGTTTTATAGAAAACCAAACCATCGGTACCGCAGGCTTGAAATGATTCGTCAAAGTCAAAATCAACGGTAATAATATCACCATCATCACAAGTGTATAAACTTAAGAGAGATAGACTAAGAAAAATGAAAAATAACTTACGCATTAGGTTTGGGTTTTTAGGCAAAAATAAACGAATTGTTAATTATAACGTAGCATATTAATAATAATTTTATTCTAAGTATTTTTGCACTCTAAAAAAAAGACATGCAACAGGTATATTTTGATAATGCTGCCACAACTCCCATAAGAGACGAAGTAATCACCGGGATGACCGAAGTTATGAAAACCAATTATGGTAACGCTTCATCATCACATAGTTTTGGGAGATCGTCTAAGGCATTAATTGAGAAATCTAGAAAAGCTGTTGCAAGCTATTTAAATGTTGCTGCTAGTGAAATTATATTCACTTCTGGTGGCACCGAAGCAGATAACCTCATATTATTAAGTGCGGTTCGAGATTTAAAGGTGACACATATTATTACCTCTAAAATTGAACATCATGCGGTTTTGCATACCATAGACCAATTGGTTAAAGATTATAAAATAGCTGTAAGTTATGTGGATTTAAAACCGAACGGAAAAATTGACTATTTGCATTTAGAAACCTTGCTTAAAAATGAAAACAAGACCTTAGTAAGTTTAATGCATATTAATAATGAAATTGGCAACATTTTAAATATGAAGCGTGTTGCGACCCTGTGCAAGGAAAATAGTGCCTTGTTTCATAGCGATACGGTACAATCTGTAGGGCATTATAAAATGGATTTACAAGATATTCAAGTTGATTTCTTAACAGCAGCCGCTCATAAATTTCATGGGCCAAAAGGGGTAGGTTTTGCGTTTATTAGAAAAAACTCAGGATTAAAACCAGTTACTTTAGGAGGCGAGCAGGAGCGCGGACTTCGAGCTGGTACAGAAAGTGTTCATAATATTGTAGGGTTAGAAATAGCTTTGAAAAGTGCTTATGATAATTTAGAAGCTGAAGTGGCTTACGTAAAAGATTTAAAACAGTACTTCATTTCTAAAATTGAAAGCGAGCTACCAAATGTAACTTTTAATGGAAGGTCTAGTCATTTAGAAAAAAGCACATATACCTTAGTGAATGTTTGTTTACCTATATCTCCCAAGAAAGCAGCAATGTTACTATTTCAATTAGATTTAAAAGGCATTGCTTGTTCTAAAGGAAGTGCTTGCCAGAGTGGAAGTAACCAAAAATCGCATGTTTTAAGTGAAATTTTAAATGCTGAAGATTTAGAAAAACCTTCTATCCGATTTTCATTTAGTATTTACAATACCAAGGAAGAGATCGATTATGTGGTTGCCGTTTTGAAGGCTTTTGCTGAGTAATTAAAACTTCATAGTGGTTCTCACGTTGAAAACTCGTGGCGTTAAATAGTTTGGAATGGCATATTGACGCTTTGTGTACACATCGCGTACCCAAGTGTTAGTAATGGAGTTTTGTACATCAAACATGTTATAGATTTCAAAACCAAATGAAAGTTCTTTAAAAGGTTTTTTCCAACCGCTACTGAATTGTTTTTTAGCATCTACAATTACAAATTGCAAACCTAAATCGGCACGTTTGTAGTCTGGTAAACGGTTTTGGTAATCGTAAGGGTCTGCATAACTTGGCGAGCCTCCAGGTAAACCAGTGTTGTAAACTAAATTCAAGTACAATTTCATATTAGGTACGTTTGGTACATAATCTTGAAATAGGGCAGCAAATTTTAAACGTTGGTCTGTTGGGCGGGCAATATAGCCTCTGTTATTAATGTTTTCTTCGGTTTTTAAATACCCAAAACTAAACCATGATTCGGTTCCGGGAACAAATTCACCATTCAATCGTAAATCTAATCCGTAAGCATAGGCTTCAGCATTGTTGTTTGCCGAATAGCGAATACGCACATTTTCTAAAGTATACGGGTTTACATCTGAAAGTTTCTTGTAATAAGCTTCAGATGTTAGTTTAAAAGGACGTTCCCACATTTTAAAACTATAGTCATTTCCTAAAACCAAGTGAAACGATTTTTGGGCTTTTACATCGGGTTGTACCACACCACCAGCATCACGAAGTTCTCTGTAAAAAGGAGGTTGGTAATATAAACCAGCAGCAATCCTGAAAAGCATATCCTTCTCCCAATTGGGTTTTATAGCGAATTGCGCTCGCGGACTAAATACGGTTTGGTTAGATGTTGTTATATTATCGCCATTTACAGTCCAGTTGTGAACACGAACACCTGCATTGTACCAAACATCGCTTGTGCCTAAAGTAGCGCGTTTGCTCCATTGTGCATATGCTTGCAATCTATTAATTTGTGTGTAATTGGTAGCACGCACATTTGTAAATGGTTCTAAAGGGCCACTGTAAGGAGTGTAAGGTTGCTCGTTTGCAGGGACTGTTTTTGGCGGTCTAATTGAAAATCCAGCAGAATCTATCACTTCCCATTCAATTAAACGGTCGCGAATATCTTCATTGGTATATTTTAAAGACCATTCAAAACGGTTGTCGTTTACATTGAAATCACCTTTATGTTCAATATTCGTAATTAAGGCATCTAAATCGTTTCGACCATGATTCAGTTGCGCTCCAACACCTCGGCTAAATTCAACTTCACCTAAACTTTCATCACCTATATTGGAGTTTACTTCACCTAAGCGGTATTGTGCTAAAATATCAAAATACTCTTCTTCAGTAGTGTTGTATCTCGAAGCAATCAGTTTTAAAGTTAAATCGTCATTGGCAAAGTAAGTTCCTTTAAAAGCTCCAAAATAAGTTTGGTAACGATCTTTTTCTTGTCCTTCATAAAATACTAAAAGGGCAATAGGGTCGGTAAGGGTCCCGAAATTGGTTTGTCTTGTTTGTGGCTGGTAATCATATTTATTAATAGCCGCATTACCTAAAAAGCTTAAATGAAATTTACTTGTAAACTTATAAGTGAAATAGGCTTGTGCATCTGCAAACGATGGTTTAAAATTAGTTTCAGTTTCTTTAGCATCTACCAATAAACTATTATCACGATAACGAAGACCAACAATACCAGAGAATTTAGAATCTTTACTTATATTTTCAATTGAAAAACTACCGCCCAATAAACTTAAATCGGCATTAACTTCAAATTGATAAGGATTTTTATAGGTGATATCTAACACAGAAGAAAGTTTATCGCCATATTTAGCTTGGAAACCACCTGCTGAAAAATCGACATTCTGTACCATATCGGTATTTACAAAACTTAAACCTTCTTGTTGGCCAGAGCGTACTAAAAAGGGTCTGTACACTTCAATATCGTTTACATACACTAAGTTTTCGTCGTAATTACCGCCACGTACCGAGTATTGTGTACTTAATTCGTTGTTGTTACTAACTCCAGGAAGTGTTAATAGTAAGTTTTCTACACCGGCATTGGCTCCGGGTATTTTACGAATGGTTTCGGGCTTTAGGGTAATGATACCTTCTACATCGCGCTGGCGTTTATTGGTTACAATAACCGCGGCTATTTGTTCTAAGGAAGTGCTCATTACCGGATTAAATTCATAATCCTCTCCATTTTTTAAATTGAAAACACTCACTATCTTTTTATGAGATAGGTGGGTAAATTCAATAGAAACATCTTTATTGGCTGGAATTTCTAACAGATAAAATCCATTAATATTTGTAACGGTGCCTTTGGCGTTGCTTTTAATATTTACGTTTACAATAGGAGTGTTGTTTTCATCTAAAATAACACCTTTTATGGTTGCTGTTTGCGAATAACCAACAAGAATAATAGAAAAAAAGACTAGGGTAAGGGCGTAAAGTTTTGTTTTCAAAAGGCTGTGGTTAGGTGTTATTTCCTGAAAAATGTTGCTTCAAAAGTAGCACTATTTCCAACATTATCGGTTACTATTAGTTTAAAATCATTCTTAGTGTCGGTCACTGTACTGTCATTAAAATCATAAGTAAGTGTGTTGTTTTTGTACTCGTATTCCATTAAAATCCATTTGCCATTAATGGTGGCACGGTAATTTGAAATTCCAGAAAGGTTATCACTTATTCTCACTTTTAAAAACCTGTAATCGCTTAACCATTGGCCCTCTTTAAAATTTATAGGAGAAATAGAAGGTCGTGTTGTATCGGAAGCAAGCCCGTAGGAGCCCAGTGTTTTGGTGCTCGTTGTTAATATGTTTCCTTCTCTTTTTGTTGTGGAGTACGACGGGTATTTTCTAGAGCCAACTAATCGTGCTATAAACAATTGGTCTTTGTCTGCATCCTTATAATTACTAATGTCGTAGTTTATAGTGAAGTTTTTACGAGTAGGCATAACGTCTTGGTGCAGGGTTAGGGTGTCGTTGCTTACATCAAAATTCATATAGAAATCTTCATAAAAAGTGTTCGGGTAAAAATCAACAGACACATTACCCGATTTCAAATTGGTAGCTTGATTGGCTGTAATATAATAAGGTGTTGTCTTTTCAACTTTAGGGTTTGAAACGTTTGATTTTTTCCCTTTAATATTAATGGTTACAAAAGTTTCATTGTTTTTAAAGTCGGATACACGAATTTTATAAACAGTGGCAGTACTATCTTTCACTTCTAAAATACCATCATTTACAGTGGGTTTTAAAATACTTAGCGGATTATTCTTTTTATAAAGGCGTTGAATACGCTGTCTACTATTTATATAATGTTCATAATCAATAAACTGATTGATGCACGACGATTCATCAAAAGAAAATATGCTAAAATCGACTTCAAAGTTTTGGTTTCCATTTACAAACGTTTGAATGTTGTAAACGCCGTTAGAGTTGGCTGCCAAATCTTGTCTGTCTGTAGTTTCAACACCAAAACCAATGGCGCCAAAGGCTTCAATACTTTCAGTTGTATACTCACCGTTTTTTAAAGGAATAAGTCTTAGCTTTTGTTTGGAGCTCGATTTGTTTACAGAACCGTTTTCATCCAAAGCATAGGCATACACAGCGCTTACTATAGGGCGTGAATTGTCTTTAATATCAATACCAAAAAGCATGGGGTTTATAGGGCGTTCTTCTTTATCGCGAATTTCAAAATGTAAATGTGGGCCACCAGAGCCACCAGTATTTCCGCTATAGGCTACCAAGCTTCCCTTTGTTACGGGCAAGGTCTCTACACTAGGGAATAGTTCAATTTCATACGATTCTGCTTCGTATTGCTGCTTTTTAATATAAGCATCTATCTCGGGTGAAAAATTTTGTAAGTGCCCATAAACAGTGGTATAACCATTTGGGTGTGTTATGTACAAGGCTTTTCCGTAGCCGAAATGTGATAATTTTATTCGGCTAACAAAACCATCTGCGCAAGAAATTACTTTTAAGCCTTCACGTTGCTGGGTTTTTATGTCTAAGCCAGAATGAAAGTGGTTAGAACGAAGTTCGGCAAAAGTTCCAGATAATATGAGTGGAATTTCTAGCGGTGATGCAAAATAATCTTGTGGATAATTATTTTGAGCGTTGATTAATGTTGAGGAAACCAAAAGGAAATAAAGGATGAATCGCATATGTAAGTAGTTGCTGCTAAATTATTAATTAGTTATGAATGTGCAAAAGAATAAAACAAAAATTGAGCCATGGTATTGAATATGAGTGTAAACGAATTTTTTGAAATTTTATTAAAAAACAATTGTAATTTATAAGCAGGTATGTTAACTTTGTGAGATAAGTATTGAAATTTGTAAATGAGTAATATTGAAGATATTGTAGATTCTTTAGAAAACAAAATTAGCAAGGTATTACACAAACTAGAGCTTTTGAAGCTTGCGAACTTGAAACTGAATGAAGAATTAGAAGTTTCAAAGCAAGAAATTCAAAACCAAAAATTGTACATTGCAAGTTGGGAAGAGAAGTATGAAGCGCTAAAAATGGCAAATACAATACTTGGTAGTGACGAAAATAAAAGAGAAACTAAGCTTAAAATAAACGCATTAATTAGAGATATTGATCATTGTATTGCTCAACTATCTGATTAAGCAACATCATATTTAATGTCAGAAAAGCTTAAAATAAAGTTATCTATAGCTAATAGAGTGTATCCTTTAACTATTGATGCCAGTCAAGAAGAAGGCTTGCGTAAAGCGGCTAAGAAAATTGACGAGATGATTAAGCAATTTGAGCAAAGTTATTCGGTTCGAGATAAACAAGATGTGTTGGCCATGTGTGCCTTACAGTTTGCATCTCAAGTAGAACAGAAGTCTATGGATAAAGAGAGTGTAAGTGAGCATGTTGAAGAAAAACTAAATGCTTTAAACGATTTGTTACAATCTCAATTAGTCTCTTAAACGTTCTTTTAAATAAACTAAAAAGTTACTGCCTGCATTAGTTATTTTTTTTGATAAACTCAACGTTAATTCTTTAAAAAGGGTGAGTTTAAGTTGTAAAAGCAAGCTACCTTGAGTAGATCCTTGATCAGCTTGTTAGCCCTAAACTTGTTTTTAAGGAGTTTATACAAAACTTTAGACTGGTGTGGGCTTTTTTATATACAATTATTAACTAAACACAAGAATGGATAACTCAATTATATTGATTGCTGGGGGTGTATTATTAGGGCTTATAATAGGCTTTATTATAGCAAAAACCTTAGAGAAAAACAATGCTTCTAAACTAGTAAAGGAAGCTAGAAAGAATGCGACTTTAGTACTTAAAGAAGCGAATAGTGAAGGCGAGTCGATTAAAAAGGATAAAATTCTTCAAGCAAAAGAGAAATTTTTAGAGCTTAAAGCGGAACACGAAAAGGTTATTTTTTCACGTGATAAAAAAATGGCTGAAGTTGAAAAACGTATTCGTGATAAAGAATCTCAAATATCTAGCGAACTTGCTAAAACTAAAAAGCTAGGTGAAAATCTTGAAATTAAAGAGAAAGATTATAATCACAGATTAACAGTGATTGATAAAAAGCAAGAGGAAATAGACAGATTACACAAAAGCCAAGTACAACAACTTGAAGTTATTTCTAGCCTTTCAGCTGAAGAAGCTAAATCACAATTGGTGGAGTCTTTAAAAGGGGAAGCTAAAAGTGATGCGATGGCATACATTCAAAGCTCGATGGAAGAAGCCAAATTAACGGCGGAACAAGATGCTAAGAAAATCATTATAAATACGATACAGCGTATTGGTACAGAAGAAGCGGTTGATAACTGTGTATCTGTATTTAATATTGAATCTGATGATGTTAAAGGTCGTATTATTGGTCGTGAAGGTCGAAATATTCGTGCCATTGAAGCAGCAACAGGTGTAGAAATTATTGTTGATGATACTCCAGAAGCAATTATTCTATCTTGTTTTGATTCTGTTAGACGTGAAATTGCACGTTTGTCGTTACATAAATTAGTAACCGATGGTAGAATTCACCCAGCAAGAATTGAAGAAGTTGTAGAGAAAACTAAAAAACAAATTGAACAAGAAATTATAGAAGTAGGTAAGCGTACTGTTATAGATTTAGGAATTCACAATTTACATCCTGAACTTATTAAAATGGTAGGTAGAATGAAATATCGTTCATCTTACGGACAAAACTTATTACAACACTCGCGTGAAGTTGCTAAACTTTGTGGCGTTATGGCTGCTGAGTTAGGGTTGAACCCGAAATTGGCTAAACGTGCAGGTTTATTACACGATATAGGTAAGGTGCCAGATGCGGAAGCAGATATGGAAACCCCGCATGCTATTTTAGGTATGCAATGGGCTGAAAAATACGGTGAGAAAGATGAGGTATGTAATGCTATTGGAGCCCATCACGACGAGGTAGAAATGAAGTTTTTAATTTCGCCAATTATTCAAGTTTGTGATGCTATTTCAGGGGCACGTCCAGGAGCACGTCGCCAAGTTTTAGATAGCTACATTCAACGTTTAAAGGATTTGGAAGATATTGCTTTCGGATTTAATGGTGTGAAGAAAGCTTACGCAATTCAAGCAGGTAGAGAATTACGTGTTATTGTTGAAAGCGAAAAAGTAGACGACCAAAAGGCAGCCGATTTATCATTTAGTATTTCTCAAAAAGTACAAACTGATATGACGTATCCAGGTCAAGTTAAAGTAACTGTTATTAGAGAAACTAGAGCCGTAAATATAGCGAAGTAGTAAAATCTAATACTATCATATATTAAAAATCCAGCCTAGGCTGGATTTTTTAGTTTAGTCTAAAGTTCAAAGTTATTTCCTAGGATGATACTTTTCTACAACCTTGGTTAAATGACTTTTATCAAGATGAACATAAATTTCGGTAGTGGTAATGCTTTCGTGTCCTAACATAAGTTGTATGGATCTTAAATCGGCATTATTTTGTAATAGATGTGTTGCAAATGAATGCCTGAAGGTGTGTGGTGAAATGCTTTTTTTAAGCCCTATTTTTTCAGCTAATTGTTTTATAATGGTAAAAACCATGGCGCGTGTAAGTTGTTTGCCTCTTCGGTTTAAAAACAAGGTGTCTTCAAACCCAGGCTTAACAACCATATGGTTCCGAATTTGACTTCTATAAATATTAATATATTTTTGGGTTATGCCTATAATGGGTACAAAGCGTTGTTTATCACCTTTACCGGTTACTTTAATAAAGCCTTCTTCAAAAAATAAATCTGATATTTTAAGATTGGTAAGTTCGCTTACACGCAGTCCACAACCGTATAAAGTTTCGAGCATAGACCTGTTGCGTTCTCCTTCGGGTTTACTTAAATCAATAGCGTTAATTAGTTTATCAATTTCTTCTTCCGAAAGAGTATCAGGTAATTTTCGCCCTATTTTCGGTGATTCTATAAGTTCTAAAGGGTTAGATGTTATATAATCTTCAAATATCAAATAACTAAAAAAACTACGTAAGCCAGATATTAACCGCGACTGGGAGCGTGCATTTACAGCTTTGGCTGTTTCATAAATAAACTGTTGTATGGTGGCAGATTTTATGGAAATAGGCGATTCACTAATGCCATGTTCCTCCAAATAACCCATAAGTTTTTTAACATCAAGACTGTAATTAGCGATGGAGTTTTTGGATAAACCGCGTTCAATTTTCAAATATAATTGATAGTCTTTTAATGCGTTTTCCCATTTCATAAGTGTAAAAATAGCGGAAATTTTAGAACTTAGTAGAGATATTTGCGGTAACTAAATCTAGAAACTTAAATTTTTTATTTTTTATAAATTGAAGGAGCATGTTATTATGAAAAGGGGCAATATTTATATCTTCATCTTTTTATGCTTTTTTTTTAATACTTTTGAGTTATGAAGAAACTTATGATCATCAACGGGCCCAATTTAAATTTATTAGGAAAACGCGAACCAAATATTTATGGTAGTTTAACTTTTACCGAGTTTTTAGAAGAAGTTCAAGAGAAATACCCAAATGTTCAAATCAATTATTTTCAATCGAATATTGAAGGAGTGCTTATTGATAAATTACATGAAGTTGGTTTTAGTTTTGATGGCGTTATTTTAAATGCCGGTGCCTATACACACACTTCAATAGGTATTGGTGATGCTGTGAAGGGCATAGAAACACCCGTGGTTGAAGTTCATATTTCCAATACATTTGGTCGTGAAGAATTTAGACATCAGTCATTTATATCACCTAATGCGAAAGGGGTTATTCTTGGTTTTGGCTTGCAGAGCTATGAGTTGGCTATTCAAAGTTTTTTTTAGAGTAAATTTTTTATAATTTATTTGTGAGAATTTTAATAAGAGTGGATTTATATTTGTTTAATTGATCAAAACAGATTTACACTCGGAATAGAATTCAAATCATGAAAATTATAAATGTCATCATATTTATATTGTTTACCATTAGTCTGGTTGCTCAAGAAAATGAACAAGTAGATAGTTCGGTACATTCAAAAGGAGTTACCGAGGAAAAGGCTTCTCGTTTTGATGAAATTAAGATTAACAGCCATTGGGCTTTCAAACAAGGCATGGAAACAAGAACCGGTGGTGATTATGCCGTATTTGAATTTCCATTATTGTTAAAGTATAATATAACTAAAAAAGTAAGTTTTTTAATTGGCCCAAAATTGGATTTTTACACGAATAGTAAGGGGTTAGAAAGTGCTCCAGCAGTATTTGGAACCATGGGTATTCAATATGATATATCTGAAAGTTTTTTAATCGAAGCGAAGTTTAATTACAGGTTAACAGGAGATATACCAATAAATACAGACTATTCTTTTGGGTCTAAGAGTGCATTTACCTTAGGTTCAAAATTTAGGTTTTAAAATAAAAAAAGTTCCGATTTCTCGGAACTTTTTTTATTATCTAGAATTCTAAATATCTTTTTTTCTATAAATGAATTACTTCATCATAAGCAGCAGCAACAGCTTCCATAACCGCTTCACTCATAGTTGGGTGAGGATGTACTGTTTTTAATACTTCATGACCTGTAGTTTCTAATTTTCTACCTAAAACAGCTTCAGCAATCATATCGGTTACACCAGCACCAATCATGTGGCAACCTAACCATTCACCATATTTAGCATCGAAAATTACTTTTACAAAACCATCTTTAGTACCAGCAGCACTTGCTTTACCAGAAGCAGAGAATGGGAATTTACCAACTTTAATATCAAGTCCTTTCTCTTTTGCTTGCTTTTCAGTTAAACCAACACTAGCAATTTCAGGAGTACAGTAAGTACAACCTGGTATGTTTCCGTAGTCTAAAGCTTCAGCATGAAGTCCAGCAATTTTTTCAACACATAAAATACCTTCAGCAGAAGCAACGTGTGCTAAAGCTTGTCCAGGAGTTACATCGCCAATAGCGTAGTATCCTGGCATATTTGTTTGGTAAAAGCTATTTACTAAAATTTTATCTCTATCAACAACAATTCCAACATCTTCTAAACCAATGTTTTCAATGTTTGTTTTAATTCCAACAGCAGATAAAATAATATCAGCTTCTAAAACTTCTTCACCTTTACTCGTTTTAACAGTTGCTTTCACACCTTCACCAGATGTGTCTACTTTAATTACTTCAGCAGAAGTCATGATATTAATACCACTTTTCTTAAAAGATTTTTCTAATTGTTTAGATACGTCTTCATCTTCAACAGGTACAACATTCGGTAAATATTCTACTATGGTAACTTCAGTTCCCATAGAGTTGTAGAAATAAGCGAATTCAACACCAATAGCACCAGAACCTACAACAATCATTTTCTTTGGTTGGTTTGGTAAGCTCATCGCTTCTCTGTATCCAATTACTTTTTTACCATCTTGAGGTAAGTTAGGTAATTCACGAGAACGTGCTCCAGTTGCAATGATAATGTGGTCTGCACTGTATTCAGTACCATCAACATCTATTTTTTTGCCTGGTTTAATTTTACCATAACCTTTAATAACGTCTATTTTGTTTTTCTTCATTAAAAACTCAATACCCTTACTCATACCATTAGCAACACCACGGCTACGGTCTACAACAGCATTAAAATCTTTGTCGTATTCTGTAATAGTTAAGCCATAATCGCTTGCATGTTTTAAATACTCAAATACTTGAGCAGATTTTAGTAATGCTTTCGTAGGGATACATCCCCAGTTTAAACATACACCACCAAGGTTTTCTTTTTCAACAACAGCGGTTTTAAAACCTAATTGCGACGCTCTAATAGCTGTAACATAACCACCAGGACCACTTCCAAGAACAATAATATCGTATTTACTCATGAGATTTTTTTAATCGTTATTTCAAGCTACGAATTTACGAAACCTAATTTGAATAAAGAATTTAGAATCCTATAAATTTATATCTTTTATTACCTTTGTTTTAAGATTTACCTTATGAATATACCAAGAACAAGTTTTCCTCGCGTGGTGATTATAGGTGGTGGTTTTGCCGGGGTTGCTTTGGCAAGAAAACTATCTAAACAAGAAGTACAAGTCGTTTTACTTGATAAAAACAACTATCACACATTTCAACCACTTCTTTATCAGGTTTCTACAGGTGGCTTGGAACCTGATTCTATTGCGTATCCAATTCGGAAAATTTTAAAGGATTTTCCCAATTTTCATTTTAGATTGGCAAATGTTGAAGAAATAAATACGCTTGAAAACAAGGTTTTAACCGATATAGGGGAGCTTAAATTTGACTATTTAGTGGTTGCTTCAGGTGCTGTAACTAATTATTTTGGTAATTCTGAAATAGAAAAAAACAGTATGGCGATGAAAACCATACCTGAATCGCTGAATTTAAGAAGTTTAATTCTTGAAAATTTTGAAGAAGCCTTATTAACGTCCGATTTAAACGAACGCAATGCCCTTATGAATTTTGTTATTGTAGGTGGCGGACCAACAGGCGTAGAGTTAGCAGGGGCTTTGGCCGAAATTAAAAAAGGTATTTTACCTAAAGATTATCCTGATTTAGATACACGTTTGGCGCAAATACATATCATTCAATCTAGTAATTGTATTTTAAAGGGGATGAGTGATCAGGCATCTGAAAAAGCTGAAGACTTTCTAGAAAAGCTAGGAGTAAACGTTTGGAAAAACGTAAGAGTGACCAATTATGATGGAAAAACAGTCACTACAAATACCGATTTAACCTTCGAAACCGCCACCTTAGTCTGGGCAGCAGGAGTAAAGGGAGCGACTATAAAGGGCTTAGATGCAGGCGATTTAATTACCAAAGGTGCACGGCTTTTAGTAAATGAGTTTAGTCAAGTAAACGGGTTTCAAAATATTTTTGCGGTAGGCGATATCGCCAATATGGTCACCAATGAGTTCCCTAATGGTTTACCCATGATGGCGCAACCGGCCATTCAACAAGGAAAACAATTAGGCGAAAACATGGTTCGGTTAATAGATAACCAGCCCATGCTTCCTTTTGTTTACAATGATAAAGGCGCTATGGCAACTATTGGGCGTAATAAAGCCGTTGTAGATTTGCCAAAGTTTAAATTTCAAGGAGCTTTCGCATGGTATGTTTGGATGTTTATACACCTTTTTTTCTTAATTGGTTTTAGAAATCGCATGATAGTTTTTATAAATTGGGTATATAATTATGTGCGTTTTGATAGAGAAGCCCGTTTAATTATAAGGCCTTATAAGAAGCGTTTAAAGAAATAAATAATTTTTAATTCTAATAAAATTTATTTTAATTCATTGAATGTCAGTCGTTTTTGATTAAATTTAAAGATATAATCAACTAAATTTTATTAAAAATGAAAAAACAAGCAATCTTGATAATGCTGCTGTTTACAGTTGTCATGTACTCTCAAAAGAAAAAAAACGGGACTATTTACAGTGAGCATCCTGCCATTACCGTTGTAGAAGCTATGCAGCAAGCCTTTATAAAAGGTGATACGGCTAAAGTTTCAAATTATTTAGCAAAGGAATTTCGAGCTATTAATGGTATGAACTCCAATCCAGATTCTAAAGGATCGGATAAAAAAGCGTTTTTAAATCAATCAATTTTTTGGAATGACAATGCTTCATATTTAAGCATTAAACGTAGTGGTGAAGCGTATCCAGATGCTTTAGAGTATGATAAAAGTGGCACTTGGGTTCAAACTTGGGACTATCTTAGAGGTATTCATAGTAAAACCGGAGTTAAGTTAGACATGCAATTACACAGGTTGTTTATTGTTAATAAGGATAATAAAATTGCGCGAATGATTAGTTATGATGATGGTTCCGTTTTTGATGAAATTCGAAATGGTTTTGCTTCAAGAACCAATGGAACTATTTATAACCAACATGAAAACATTAATAAAGTAAGAATGATGATGGGGGCTTTGGAACATGGAGATGTTGATAAAGGGTTTAGTTTTTTTGCTGAAAACGCCCAATTCACTAACTTAGATATGGGTAAAGATGAATCTTATACCGTAGCTGAAGAGAAAGTAGCGTTTAAAAAAATGTTAGAAAGTTATACTATTGAAAGTTTTGATGTTGTAGGATATCCCGATTATTTAGAATATGAAATAGGTAATGGTAAAGTCGTGCAATCATGGTGGAATGCGCGATTTATTCGAAAATCGGATGGGAAAAAAGTTCAAATGCCCGTTATGCTAACCCATGATTTTAATGATGAAGGACTCATTACTCGTGAAATAGGCTATTATACAACCCGATTGTTGCAAGCCAAATAATAATTTAATTTTATATAAAAACGCCTTTAATAATTTTTAAAGGCGTTTTTTGTTGTTATAAATCATCCGTAAAATGGCGTCTGCCTTTTTCTTTATTAAATTTTTCTTCGTTGTATTTTGTAGAATTGCCCTTGGGAATAGATAAAGACTGCCATTGTGCATCTTTTAAAAGTTTCCCTAAAAACACCATTTGCCCAATGTGGTAGGGGTAATGCGCTAATTGTCTGTTAATAGCTTCGGTTACTGTGTGTCCTTCGTTTCGAATATAAATGATACGCTCTAAATCTTCCTCTTTTAAAGATTTTAAAGTACTAAATAAACATAACCAAGCACTTTCCCAGGAAGCTATTACATCTTCTTTTGAAGCGTAAGTGTCTTCAAATTCGGCCTCGCGATGGCGCCAAGATTTCTCGCCATCTTCTGTTAGAAAATTGGTCCAACGGCTTAACATGTTGCCTACTATGTGTTTTGAAATCACAGAAATAGAATTCGAAGCTTCATTACTTTGCCATTGCATTTCTTCAAAAGTCAATTGGTTAAAAGTTTTATCACCTAAACTTTTATAATATTCAAATTGCTTAATAACGCTTATTAAATAGCTTTCCATATTCTATATAAAACATTTTAAAGTACAATGCTAAAAAACAGTTGGCTCAAAATAAATTATTCAGAAATAAATTTTAACGCCACACCATTTATACAGTGTCTTTTTCCAGTAGTATTTTTTGGACCATCATTAAAAACGTGCCCTAAATGGCCGCCACAAGTGGCACAATGTTCCTCATCTCTCGAATATCCTAAATTGCTATCGGTACCAAAAGCAACGTTACCTTTTATTTCTCTATCAAAACTTGGCCAACCTGTACCCGAATCGAATTTGTATTCACTTTCAAATAATGGTGTGTCGCATGCCGCACAAACATAGGTGCCTTTTTTGTAGTTTTTATTTAAAGGACTAGAAAAAGGACGTTCTGTACCTGCTTTACGAAGCACATAAAATTGAGATTCAGAAAGTTCTTTCTTCCATTCTGCTTCTGTTTTTGTAACAGTATAGCTGTTTTTATCTGATTTTTTATCGTCTTTTTGCGCATTTCCTTTACAACTTATAACTAGAAGCGCCAGGCATAAAATTAGTATTCTATTCATTATCTTTTTTTTAGTAGGTCGGAATTTATTAGAAAACATAACATATTAGCTAAAATGTTAATTATAGAAAATAAATATAAAATAGTGTAAAAAACTAAAGGTACAATTTTCGTATTTTTATACCATATTTAAAACAATTAAGATGAAACTGAAAAATATACTTTTAATATTAGGAACTGTAGGGTTGATTGTGTCGTGCGCAACAAATCCTTTTACAGGAAAAAAAACGATGGCCTTGGTGCCAAATTCACAATTATTTCCAACAGCCTTTGCTCAATACGATCAATTCTTATCTGAAAATAAAGTGCTTAAAGGCACTTCAGATGCTGCGATGGTAACCAGAGTAGGGCAGAAAATAGCAGTAGCTGCAGAGCGTTGGTTAAATGCCAACGGCAATGTTGGTTATTTAAACGATTATAAATGGGAGTATAATTTAGTAGATGATAATACAGTAAATGCTTGGTGTATGCCAGGAGGAAAAATTGTAGTTTATACAGGTATTTTACCAATTGCAAAGGGAGAAACTGGGTTGGCTGCTATTATGGGGCATGAGGTAGCACACGCTTTAGCAAACCATGGACAACAACGTATGAGTGCTGCTTATGTACAACAAGGTGTTGCTATTGCTGGGAATGTAGCTATTAAAGATGAGCAATCTAGAAATGCTTTCAACCAATATTATGGTATAGGTTCTCAAGTAGGGTTAATGCTGCCTTTTAGTCGATCGCATGAAACGGAAGCCGATCAAATAGGATTGTATTTAATGGCGATTGCTGGTTACAATCCAGAAGAAGGTGCTGAACTTTGGAAGCGTATGAGTGCGCAAAGTAGCGGACAAGCACCACCAGAATTATTAAGTACACACCCATCAAACGATTCCAGAATTGCAAATCTTACCGCTTTAGCTCCTAGAGCTAAGGAAGAAGCTGCTAAATTTGGAGTGACATCCTTTAGATAATGGTTTCTTAAGACGAAATTCAAAAATATTTACTTACTTTGAAGCTGCTCATAAAAAGAGCAGCTTTTTATTTATGGCAACTTTAGAAAAAGGAAGCAAAAAACTTCTTAATGCTTGGGCGTTTTACGATTGGGCAAATTCGGTTTATACCTTAACAATTGCTTCTTCTATATTTCCACTTTTTTACTCTTCATTGTTTAAATCTAAAACGGAATTGGTTTCTGCTTTTGGCTTTGAAATGAAACAAACTGTGTTAATAGAAATAATAACAGCATTCACATTTTTGGTCGTAGCAATTTCTTCTCCTATATTATCTGGTATTTCTGATTATATAGGAAATAAAAAGAATTTCATGAAATTCTTTTGTTATTTAGGAGGCTTCGGCTGTGTTGGTCTGTATTTTTTTGATTTAAACTTCATTCATATAAGTATACTGTTCTATTTTATGGGACTAATAGGGTATTGGGGGAGTTTGGTGTTTTATAATTCCTATTTACCTGATATAGCATTTCCCGAACAACAGGATGGTATCAGTGCTAAAGGTTTTTCAATGGGATATATTGGAAGTGTTTTGTTATTAATACTAAATCTGGCTATGGTTATGAAACCTGAATGGTTTGGTTTTGATATTGGTTTAACGGAAGAAGATAAAAATACGGCTTCAATTAAGGCAATGAAAACTTCATTTATAACTGTAGGGATTTGGTGGGTTTTGTTTAGTCAATATTCATTTTATTGGTTGCCAAAAGGAACTTCAAAAGGGCATAAAGTGACTAAAGCTGTCTTGTTTAATGGATTGAAAGAATTGAGAGGGGTTTGGAAACAATTGAAGCAAAATTCTCGGTTAAAGCGTTATTTGTATGCCTTTTTTGTTTTTAGTATGGCTGTACAAACAATTATGCTAATGGCTGTTTATTTTGGTGAAAAAGTAATTTTGTGGACATCTGAGGGAGAAAAAACAATTGGGTTAATAGGTAGTATTTTAGTGATTCAGTTAGTCGCAATTTTAGGAGCTATTTTAACGTCAAGAGCATCATCGAAATTCGGGAATATAAATACGTTAATTGTAGTTAATTTTATCTGGATGTGTCTTTGTATATATGCTTATTTTATGGAAACTCCTTTTCAGTTTTATATAGCAGCAAGTATAGTTGGACTAGTAATGGGGGGTGTGCAGGCTCTAGGGCGCTCAACTTATTCAAAATTTTTGCCTGAAACAGATGATACAACATCGTATTTTAGTTTTTATGATGTTGCTGAAAAAATAGGTATTGTAATTGGTATGATTATTTTTGCTATTGTAGATCATCACCGATCGATGCGAGATGCTATTTTATTCCTATTTGTTTTCTTTTTGATAGGCATCATTTTATTATTCAGAGTGCCCAAAACGAATAATTAAACCTGAACTCTAACAAGTTTTAAGTAGAGTTCAGGTTTTAGAATAGTTAAACTAGTGTCAATTCTTTTTTTCTCAAGTTTGAAGCTGCTTTCACTAAATTCTTTAGAGCTTCTTTTGTTTCTGGCCAATCTCTGGTTTTTAAACCACAATCGGGGTTTACCCAAATATGTTGGTTGGGCAATACATTTTTAGCTTTGGTTAATAGGGCTTCAATTTCTTCTAAGGAAGGTACTCTTGGTGAGTGAATATCATAAACGCCGGGTCCAATTTCATTAGGGTATTTAAAGTTTACAAAAACATCTAATAATTCCATTTCAGATCGTGAAGTTTCAATGGTTATAACGTCAGCATCCATATCGGCAATACTCGAAATAATATCATTAAATTCAGAATAACACATGTGGGTATGTATTTGTGTTTCGTCTTTTACACCACTTGCCGAAATCCTAAAGGCCTTCACAGCCCAATTTAAGTAATGAAGCCATGCTTCTTTTCTTAAAGGTAAACCTTCTCGAATGGCAGGTTCGTCTATTTGAATTATTTTTAATCCGTTTTTTTCCAGATCTACAACTTCATCTCTAATAGCTAAAGCAATTTGGTTACAGGTAGTTGCTCTGGGCTGGTCGTTTCTAACAAAAGACCATTGTAAAATAGTAACAGGCCCTGTTAACATGCCTTTTACAGGTATGTTGGTTAAGCTTTGTGCGTAGGTAGACCATGCTAAGGTCATAGGGTTTTCGCGAGACACATCACCAAATAAAATAGGTGGTTTTACACAACGGCTCCCGTAGCTTTGTACCCAACCGAAATCGCTGAAGGCAAACCCGTTTAGTTTTTCTCCAAAATATTCAACCATATCGTTACGTTCAAATTCACCATGAACAAGTACATCCAGACCAATTTTTTCTTGAAAACGAATGGAATCTTCTATTTCTTTAGCAATTAACGCATCATAAGCGTCTTGCGACAATAATCCTTTTTTATATTTTAATCGCCAGCTTCTTACTTCTTTGGTTTGCGGAAAGGAGCCAATAGTTGTGGTGGGGTATAAAGGTAATTTTAACGCAGCTTTTTGAGTTGCCTGCCTAATTGAAAAACTATTTTCGCGATGGCTATCGGTTTCTTTAAGTTGCGAGATGCGTTCCTTTACGTTTTGGTTATGAATAAGTTTTGAGTTTTTTCGGGTGAGGTTAGCTAGTTTATTTTCTTCATAAAGGGACAAATGCGCCTCGTTATCTGAAGAAGATAGCGCTTGAAGGGTCGTTATTTCTTCCAACTTTTGTTTTGCAAAGGCGAGCCATTGTTTTATTTCAGCTTGTAAGTTAGTTTCCAAATCTAAATCATAAGGCACATGAAGTAGGGAACAAGATGCAGAAATCCATAAGTTTTCTGGTTGGATGTGATGTGTCGCTTTTTGAATGATTTTTAAAGACGCTTCAAAATCGTTTTTCCAAATATTCCTTCCATCTACAAGACCCAATGCTAATTTTGTTTTCTTGTTGTAATGTTTAGATTCTAAAATATCGTCTAGTTGCGATGGGCATCTAACTAAATCTAAATGCAAGGTGTCTACAGGAAGTTGTAATGCTGTTTCTAAATTTTCACCATAACAATCAAAATAATTGGCTAAATATACTTTTAACTTCGGAAACTTGGTATGAATGGTGCCGTAAGTCGTTTTTATTGCCTCACGTTCATTTTCTGAAAGGTTAAGGGCTAAACAAGGTTCGTCAAACTGAATGTATTCAACATCCAAAATTGTTAATTCTTCAATTATTTCAAAATAAACAGGAAGTAATTTATCTAGTAAATCGAGTCTATTAAAACCTGCTGTTTTTTCTTTACCTAATAATAAAAAAGTTACGGGACCAATTAATACGGGTTTGGTTTTAATACCTATAGCTAAGGCTTCTTTATATTCTTCTATAATTTTTCTAGAAAAGAATTCAAAACTCTGGTCTTTTTCAAATTCAGGCACGATATAGTGGTAGTTGGTGTCAAACCATTTTGTCATTTCCATGGCAGTGACATCTAAATGCTCTTTTTGGTGACCTCTGGCCATAGCGAAATACAATTCAAGACTCTTAGTTTTATCAAAATTACTGTAACGTTTTGGGATGCATCCAAAAGTTAAGCAAGCATCTAATACTTGGTCGTATAAAGAAAAATCGTTTGATGGGATTAAATCAATTCCAAGTTCCTGTTGTTGGATCCAGTTTTGTTTTTTTAGTTCCGAAGCTGTTTTTAATAAGGTGTCTTGGTCAATTTTTCCAGACCAAAAGGCTTCATTGGCTTTTTTTAGTTCACGTTGGCTTCCAATTCTTGGGTACCCTAAAATGGTGGTTTTCATAATGTATTTGTTAGATTTTATAGCTGGTCAAAATTATATTTAAAGAATAAAATATTATAATTACGGTGTTTATTTGGTGGTATTACCTAATTTTGAATTTAATTGTAGATTTATAATCTTTTAATTTGAAGAAATGATACGCTCTATAGAAAATAATTCTGTGAATTTTTTAGATGAAATTGATATTCGCATCTTAAAATTGTTGCAAAGCAAGTCTAATTTAACAACGAAGGAATTGGCGGCTAAAGTAAACCTATCAACAACGCCCGTTTTTGAACGGGTAAAAAAATTAGAAAAGGGTGGTTATATTAAAAATTATATAGCAGTTTTAGATGCTGAAAAGTTGAATAGAGGCTTGATGGTTTTTTGCAATATTAGGTTGAAGGAACATACGCGAGAGATTGGGAACCAATTTGTTAAAGACATTCTTTCTTTAGAAGAAGTCACCGAATGTTATAATATTTCGGGCGATTATGATTTTTTTCTTAAAATCTTGGTGAGTGATATGAAATCGTACCAAAATTTTGTCTTGAATCACTTGGGGAGTTTACAAAATATAGGAAGTGCTCATAGCACATTTGTTATGGGAGAAATTAAAAACTCGTACGCCATTCCTATTTAAAATTAGGTGACGTCTTGGCATAAAAAAAACTCGAAAAGTTATTTTCGAGTTTTTTTTATTGTTTAGCAGTATTTTTTTAAGACTCTGCAGGTTTTTCAGCTTTCTCAATACTTATTTTAAGTTCTTGAGAAGCGTCGTCTAAATCGATATTAATACTATCACCAACGCCAATATGCGAGGTGATAATTTCTTCAGCTAAAGCATCTTCAACATATTTTTGAATCGCTCTTTTTAGAGGTCTTGCACCATATTGTTTATCGAAACCTTTGTCTGCAATATAATCTTTGGCCTTATCGCTAAGGTTTAAGTTATAGCCTAAATCTTTAATTCTTAAAAGAAGTTTACCTAATTCAATATCAATAATTTTATTGATGTCTTCTTTTTCTAAAGGATTAAATACAACCACATCGTCAATTCTATTTAAAAACTCTGGGGCGAACGATTTTTTCAAAGCATTTTCAATAACACTTTTAGCATTGGCATCTTCTTGTGCTTTCTGTGAAGCGGTTCCAAAACCAATTCCAGTACCAAAATCTTTAAGTTTACGAGCTCCAATATTAGAGGTCATAATGATGATGGTGTTTCTAAAATCTATTTTTCTTCCTAAACTATCGGTTAAATAGCCATCGTCAAGCACTTGAAGTAGCATGTTAAATACATCTGGATGTGCTTTTTCAATTTCATCTAATAGAATAACTGCATAGGGTTTGCGTCTCACTTTCTCAGTTAATTGCCCACCTTCTTCGTAACCAACGTATCCTGGAGGTGCTCCAACTAATCTAGAAATCGCGAATTTTTCCATGTATTCACTCATGTCTATTCGAATCAGTGAATCTTCACTGTCAAACAATTCACGAGACAACACCTTAGCTAACTGCGTTTTACCTACACCTGTTTGCCCTAAAAATATAAATGAACCAATGGGCTTGTTTGGGTCTTTAAGTCCAGCACGGTTACGTTGAATGGCTTTAACAACCTTAGCAACCGCTTCGTCTTGACCAATAACTTTGCCTTTAATAAGAGTTGGTAGTTCGGCTAATTTATTGATTTCTGTTTGAGCAATTCTATTTACAGGAATGCCTGTCATCATAGAAACTACATCGGCCACATTGTCTTCAGTTACAACTTCACGGTGTTGTTTGGTGTCTTCTTCCCATTTTTCTTGAGCAATTGCTAATTCTTTTTCAATGCGTTTTTCATCATCTCTAAGCTTCGCAGCTTCCTCGTATTTTTGCTTTTTAACAACCGAATTTTTGGTTTCCTTTACGGTTTCCAGTTGTTTTTCAAGTTCTATAATTTGTTTAGGCACCTCAATATTCGTGATGTGAACGCGCGATCCAGCTTCATCTAAAGCGTCAATAGCTTTGTCTGGTAAGAAACGCTCTGTCATGTATCTATTGGTTAATTTTACACAAGCTTCAATAGCTTCTGGTGTATAATCAACATTGTGATGCTCTTCGTATTTAGCTTTAATATTGTTAAGAATCTCAATAGTTTCTATAACCGTTGTAGGCTCTACAATTACTTTTTGAAAACGACGTTCTAAAGCGCCATCTTTTTCGATATATTGGCGGTATTCATCTAAAGTTGTAGCACCAATACATTGTATTTCGCCACGAGCTAAAGCAGGTTTAAACATGTTAGAAGCGTCTAAACTTCCAGTGGCGCCACCAGCACCAACAATGGTGTGAATTTCATCTATAAATAAAATAACATCGTCATTTTTTTCCAGTTCATTCATAACCGCTTTCATGCGCTCTTCAAACTGGCCACGGTATTTAGTTCCAGCAACTAAGCTTGCTAAATCTAAAGTCACAACACGTTTGCCAAAAAGAATTCGAGAGACTTTTCGTTTTA
This sequence comes from Mariniflexile sp. AS56, assembly GCF_030552475.1. Lineage (GTDB taxonomy): Bacteria > Bacteroidota > Bacteroidia > Flavobacteriales > Flavobacteriaceae > Mariniflexile. The sequence goes on from NZ_JAUPED010000015.1 coordinate 66,286, forward strand.
CAATACGAAGTGCTAAACCCTCGGCGATGGCAGATTTGCCGACACCTGGTTCTCCAATTAAAAGCGGATTGTTTTTCTTTCTTCTACTTAAAATTTGTGAAACACGTTCAATTTCTTTTTCTCTACCAACCACTGGGTCCAGTTTACCTTCTTCTGCCATGGCAGTTAAGTCGCGTCCAAAATTATCTAAAACAGGTGTTTTAGATTTTTTGTTCGTCTTGCTTGTTGGTGTACTAAAAATGTCTTTAGAGCTATCGTCATCTGTATGTGAATCATCGTCCTGAAACGATTCTGCCTTTGGCTCGATATAGTCGTTGTCGTTTGTTATCATAAGTTTAAATTGTTCTTTAACGTTGTCATAATCAACTTTTAGCTTATTTAAAAGCTTGGTAGTGGGGTCGTTCTCATTTCTTAATATACAAAGTAGTAAATGAGCTGTATTTATAGAGGTACTTTGAAATAATTTGGCTTCTAAAAAGGTTGTTTTTAAAGCGCGTTCTGCCTGCCTAGTAAGGTGTAGGTTCTTTTTTTGGTTGGAAGCTACTGAAATACTTGGGTTTGCAGGGCTTAATATTTCTACTTTCCGTCTGAGATGGTTTAAATCTACATCCAAAGCATTTAAAATATTTATAGCCTTACCATCGCCGTCACGTAAAAGTCCCAGCATTAAATGTTCGGTCCCGATAAAATCGTGGCCTAATCGAAGTGCTTCTTCTTTACTGTAAGCAATTACATCTTTTACTCTTGGGGAAAAATTATCATCCATATCAGTGTCCTTTCTGCATTAAAAATACTAAAACATTTTACTAAAGGCAAAAACTATACCCTAAAATGTGTGAAAGTTGCTAATTGACGAAAAAATCTTTATAAAATCAAAATTTTTGGCAGCATATTTATTAACGATTGAAGTATGACTTATTGTTAATAAAAAACATGAAAAAATGGATTATTATGATGTATGGTGACTATTGAAATACGTATATTAGCATGTTTTGAAAAACTCATAAAACTTAATTAAATTATTTATGGCAGAAGGAGAGAAATTGATCCCTATTAATATTGAAGATGAGATGAAAACGGCTTACATTGATTATTCAATGTCGGTCATCGTGTCACGTGCTTTACCAGATGTAAGAGATGGGTTAAAACCAGTTCATAGACGTGTACTTTTCGGTATGCACGAACTAGGTATTAGAGCAACAGGCGCACATAAAAAGTCGGCTAGAATAGTTGGAGAAGTTTTAGGTAAGTATCACCCACATGGCGATACATCGGTTTACGATGCTATGGTACGTATGGCTCAAGAATGGAGTTTGCGTTATATGTTAGTGGATGGCCAAGGTAACTTTGGTTCTATAGATGGTGATAGTCCAGCAGCAATGCGTTATACCGAGGCGCGTATGCGTAAAATATCGGAGGATATGTTGGCAGATATTGACAAGGAAACTGTCGATCATAAATTGAATTTTGATGATACCTTGCAAGAACCAACCGTACTACCAACCCGTATTCCTGGGCTTTTAGTCAATGGAGCTTCTGGTATTGCAGTAGGTATGGCAACTAATATGCCACCTCACAATTTAACCGAGGTTGTTAATGGTACCATTGCTTATATTGAAGATAACGATATAGAAATAGACGAGTTAATAAAACACGTTAAAGCACCAGATTTTCCAACAGGAGGTACTATTTATGGGTACGATGGTGTTAAAGAAGCATTCCATACAGGTAGAGGTCGAATTGTAATACGCGGAAAAGCTAATATTGAAGAAGTTCAAGGGCGTGAGTGTATTATTGTAAACGAAATACCTTACCAAGTTAATAAAGCAGAAATGATTAAAAAGACTGCAGACTTGGTAAACGAGAAAAAATTGGAAGGTATCGCGACTATTCGTGATGAGTCTGATAGAAATGGTATGCGTATTGTTTACGTTTTAAAACGTGATGCTATACCAAACATCGTTCTTAATAAATTATACAAATACACGGCATTACAATCGTCGTTTAGTGTAAATAATATTGCGCTGGTAAAAGGGCGTCCACAGCTTTTAAACTTAAAAGAGCTTATTCATTATTTTGTTGAGCATAGACATGAAGTTGTTGTAAGACGTACTACCTATGAATTGCGTAAAGCTGAAGAGCGTGCTCATATTTTAGAAGGATTAATTATTGCATCAGATAATATTGATGAAGTAATTGCCATTATTAGAGCGTCTTCAAATGCAGATGAAGCAAGAGAAAATTTAATAAAACGTTTCGAACTTTCAGAAATTCAAGCACGAGCTATTGTAGAGATGCGTTTGCGTCAACTTACAGGCTTAGAGCAAGATAAATTACGTTCTGAATATGATGAGATCATGAAAACCATCATCGACTTAAAAGATATCTTAGAGAAGAAAGACCGTCGAATGCAAATCATTAAAGACGAGTTAGTTGTTGTAAGAGATAAATATGGTGATGAGCGTCGTTCTATAATTGAATATGCGGGTGGCGATTTAAGTATTGAAGACATGATTCCAGATGAAAAAGTAGTTATTACTATTTCTCATGCAGGTTATATAAAGCGTACTTCATTATCAGAATACAAAACTCAAAATAGAGGTGGTGTTGGTCAAAAAGCATCTACCACTAGAAATGAAGATTTCTTAGAGCATTTATTTGTTGGTACCAACCACCAATACATGTTATTCTTCACTCAAAAAGGAAAATGTTTCTGGATGCGTGTTTATGAAATTCCAGAAGGTAGTAAAACATCTAAAGGACGCGCCATTCAAAATTTAATAAATATCGAACAAGACGATACTGTTAAGGCGTTTATTTGTACACAAGATCTTAAAGATGAAGCGTATATAAACAGTCATTACGTTATTATGGCTACGAAACAAGGTCAAGTTAAAAAGACTTCTTTAGAGCAATATTCACGTCCAAGAACAAACGGTATTAACGCCATTACTATTAAGGAAGACGATATTTTATTAGAAGCACGTTTAACAACTGGTGAAAGCCAAGTCATGTTAGCGCTTAAATCTGGTAAAGCCATTCGTTTTGAGGAAGCTAAAACACGCCCAATGGGTCGTAGTGCATCAGGAGTAAGAGGTATTACGCTTGCAGATGAAAACGATGAAGTAATTGGTATGGTAACTATTGATAATCCTCAGGAGGAATCAGTATTAGTAGTTTCGGAAAATGGTTATGGTAAACGTACATATATTGATGATCCAGAAGATGGTGAGCCAGTTTATAGAATTACCAACCGTGGTGGAAAAGGTGTAAAAACCATTTCTATTACAGAAAAAACAGGTAAATTAGTTGCTATTAAGAGCGTTACAGATAATGATGATTTAATGATTATCAATAAATCTGGTATCGCCATTAGGTTAGATATTAAAAATTTAAGAGTGATGGGTAGAGCTACTCAAGGTGTTAAATTAATCAACCTTAAAAACAACGACTCTATTGCTGCGGTTGCAAAAGTGATGCATGATGAAGATGAAGTTGTAGAAATTGAAGAAGGTGAAGAAGGCGTGGAAGGTGCTGAAAACACTGATGCTCCAGACGATGGCACAACTATTGATACTAACTTAGACGAAAATAACTCAGAAAATTAAATTTAAAACTATTAAAATGAAGAAACAGATTATCATAGCTTTAGCATTGTCGGTTAGCGCATTTTCATTTTCACAAAAAAAGGAATTGAAAGCGGCAGAGAAAGCTCTTAAAGGAAATAATTATGCGGAAGCTAAAACAGCTTTAAAGGATGTAGAAGCTTTATTGCCTACTATAGACGATAAGTATAAAGCACAATATTACTATTTAAACGCCGAAGCTTTATATGCTAATGGTGCAGGCTCTATGAATGATATTGATGCCGCTTTAAAAAGTTTAGACAACGTAAAGGGAGATTATGCTTCTGAATCATCGGACTTAAAAGAGACTATGGTAAATGGTATCTTGAAAAAAGGTAACAAATCATATGAAGGTAAAGATTTTTCAACAGCTTCTAAGTATTTTGAAAAAGCATATAGACTAAGATCTAAAGACACCTTGTTTCTTTATTACGCAGCAGCAACTGCAGTGAATGTTCAAGAATATGACAGGGCTTTAACTTTATATGAAGAACTTAAAACAATCGGTTATACAGGTATTGAAAAACAATTTTTCGCTACTAATGTAGAAACTGGTGAAGAAGAAGTTTTAGATAAAGGCACGAGAGATTTATACGTTAAAGCTAAAAGCCACAGCAATCCTGGTGAGCGTATGACGGAATCTAAAAAACCTGAAATTGTTAAAAATGTAGCGCTTATCTACATTAGTGAGGGTGATGACGAAAAGGCATTAGGTGCTATGAAAGAGGCGAGAGCTGAAAGTCCTGATGACATTAACTTGATTTTATCTGAAGCTAATATCCATTATAAAATGGGTAATACGGATAAATTTAAGGCCTTATTAGAAAAAGCAACTCAAATGGATCCTAATAACCCAGAATTACAATATAATTTAGGTGTTATTGCTTCAGAATCTGGACAACCAGAAGATGCTAAGGCGTATTACGAAAAAACTATTTCTTTAAATCCTGAATACATTAATGCGTATATTAATTTAGCCGCTTTAATTCTATCGACAGAAGAAGTACTTATTAAAGAAATGAATGGTTTAGGAAGTTCTAAGAAAGACGATTTACGTTATGATGAACTAAGAGAGGCGCGTCAAAACTTATACAAAAGTGCGGTTCCTTACTTAACGAAGGCATTAGAAATTGATGGTAAAAACGTAAGTGCTGCTAAAACATTAATGAATATTTATAGTATACTTGGTGAAACAGCTAAGCATAATGATATGAAAGCTAAGGTTGAAGCTCTAGAAGCGCAATAAAAAGCAATTAAAATGTATAAAAAAAGCCGCAATTTGCGGCTTTTTTTGTTCGTTATAGTTTGAGTGTACTTTAGATGAAAACAACTTATTGTTGACCTTCTCAGTACAGTATTTTTAAGTTCTATTCTTGTTTTAGATATCACACTTCCTCATACAGTCTTTAATTTTGACTAAGTTATGTCTTCTTGAAAAGCGGTGAATGCTATAATCAACCAATATGTAGGTATGGTTCATTTTAGTTCTAGTTTCAGCCCTTAAATCAAATAAGCGACAGCAACCCCAACAACAATAGATATAAATTTAGATAGGTTGAATTTATGTCCGTCTCCACTTTCAAATAAAATAGTAGTAGAAATATGGAAAAAGATACCAATAACAAAGGCATTTATAATTTGAGAGTAACTAGAAAGTGCTTCCCAAGTATGGCCAATTAAAGTTCCTAAAGGCGTCATACATGCAAAAATTAATAGAAATCCTGCAATTTGTAATTTACTATAACTCGATTGTAATAAAAACATGCTAATAATGGCAGCAATAGGTATTTTATGTACCAAAATACCATAAACCATATCGTTATGGTCGTGAATAGAAAAACCTTCTAAAAAGCTATGAATACACAAACTTATAAATAATAACCAAGGGAACGTTGTGTCGTGTTTGTGTATATGTACATGCCCATGCTCGGCACCTTTAGAGAATAATTCTAAAACAATTTGCAGCATAATACCGCACATAATGTAAAGTCCGGTGAGTTTGGGCTCTAAATGCTCATACACTTCTGGTAATAACTCAAAAAGGGTTAAGGCTAGTAAAAACGATCCGCTAAAAGAGAGTAGGAGTTTGGTGTTCCAGTTTTTCTTATTTCTAGTAAAAAAAGCAATAATAACACCAATAACAACGGCACTAAAAGGTAATATGTATGTAATCATTTAAAATTTAAATATGTAATCAAATAAAAACTAAGGCAAATGTTTGTTGTTCGCCTATTTAAAAATCATAACCAAACGTTCAGACATTTTGTTGCTAAACTTACGTAATTTATAATCACCAAAAACATCTAATAAATAAACGCCAGCCTGTTCAAAAAAGGCTTCGAAATCGGCTAAAGTAAAAGCTCTAACACGCTCTTGGAAATTGTAATCTTCACCATCTGCTGTAAAGCTAATATCTTTTACAATATAACCATCTTCAACATAACGCTTCAAATTAAAATCAATTCCATCAACCGTTTTTACTTCTTCAGGTACTAAATTATCAATAACAAATTCGCTATTCATAAAATCAATCACTCCAAAACCAGTTTCGTTTAAATCGGTTTTAATAGCTTCAATCGTACTTAAATTATCAGCATCTTTATCAAAATATCCAAAACTAGTGAATAAGTTAAAAATAGCGTCAAAAGGTTTGTTATAAGGTTTACACATGTCGTGTACATCAAAATGCAAGGTGTTATTTTCAAACTGTTTCGCGTAATTAATGCTGTTCTCGCTCAAATCGGCACCCGTAACATCAAAACCTAATGAGTTTAAATACACGGCATGTCTGCCACGACCACAAGCCAAATCTAAAATTTTTCCATTTTCAGGAATATTTAAATATTCAGTAAGCGTATCCATAAAATGTTGCGCCTCGGTATCGTCTCTATCTTTATATAAAATATGGTAAAAAGGGGTGTCAAACCAAGAAGTAAACCAAGTAGTGTTGTCTTTATTCATATGTTGTTTTTGGGGTTACCCCCGAAGAAAAATCGGGGGTCAGGCTTTCCGCTATATCTTTTGTTTTGTCGTGTTTCATACATCTGAAACATATTTTTAACACAAAACAAAAGGATGCCGCTTCAATCCTTAACCCATTATCAGCAATTGCTAGTTAATTAACCACAAAATTACGTTATTTTTGCAATCTATTCGAGATAAAAAATGGAAGAAAATTTTAATATGCTAGCAAAAACCTTATTTGGTTTTGAAGATTTACTAGCAAATGAACTAACACAACTAGGCGCACAAGATATAAAAACAGGGGTACGAAGTGTATCTTTTTCGGGCGATAAAGGGTTTATGTACAAAGCCAACCTCGGTTTACGTACGGCTATAAAAATATTAAAACCTATTACAAGCTTTACGGTAAACAACGAAAAAGACTTATATGACAAGCTGTACCTAATGCCTTGGGAGCAGTATGTGAAGTCTACTGGCACCATTGCTGTAGATGCGACCATCCATTCCGAATTGTTTACAAACTCACTATACATTGCGCAAAAAACAAAAGATGCCATTGTAGATAAGTTTCGCGACACCACAGGCGAACGCCCTAATGTCGATTTAAAATTTCCAGATCTAAAAATTAATGTACATATAGATAGGCACCAGTGTACTATTTCGCTAGATTCTTCTGGCGATTCTTTACACAAACGTGGTTATAAAATGGCTACCAATATAGCACCTATTAATGAGGTTTTGGCAGCAGGTTTAATTATGTTGTCTGGCTGGGATGGGCAAACCGATTTTATGGACCCTATGTGTGGTTCCGGAACCATGCTTATTGAAGCCGCTATGATAGCCTGTAATATTCCACCAAACCTAATGCGAAAAGAGTTTGCTTTCGAGCGTTGGAACGATTGGGATGTTGAGTTATTCGAAAAAATTGAAGAATCCCTACTTGGTAAAACACGTGATTTTCACCATAAAATTATAGGCTACGATAAAGCACCTAGTGCCGTAACCAAAGCCATAGAAAATATAAAAAATGCGCAATTAGACGATTTTATAGAAGTAAAGCATGAAGATTTCTTTAAAACCCAAAAAGGGGGTGATGAGAAGTTGCATATGGTATTTAACCCGCCATACGGTGAACGTTTAAATATTGATATGGAAGAGTTTTATAAAAACATTGGTGATACTTTAAAGCAAAGTTACCCAGGTACCGATGCTTGGTTTATAACCTCAAATCTCGACGCCTTAAAACACGTAGGTTTACGCCCTTCACGAAAAATACATTTATTTAATGCGAAGTTAGAAGCGCGTTTAGTTAAATATGTGATGTATGAAGGTAGTAAAAAAGGGAAGTATATGAAGTAGGGGTAACCCTTATCAGTATTTGTCGATCATAGCTAGGACGAACGACGAAGCCATCTTTTTATAAATAAAACAAACACATAAGATTTGAAGTAAACCTTATGTGTTTGTTTCGTACCTCGCATTAAAGTCACATGACAGTGTATCAATATTACGAGATACAAATAAACCTGCTTAGGTTTGGTTATTCAACCTTCACTTTAATAGAATTAAAAGAACTCGATTTGATGCCTATAAGTCCATAAGCAGTTTGGCCTTTTAAAATAACCTTACCGTTCAAATTGTATTCTTGTATTTCATTTTTAAATTTTTTGTTTGCAGAACCAGCAGCAATCATATTACCGGCTGCTAAACCAGGGCCAAGTATTAAGCCTATAGGGGTAGAACTAGTTGTTTCTTGCATCCCATATTGGTTGGTTGTTGCAGTATAAAAATTAACAGGTGTTAAAAGCAAATAAAACAAATGTGTTGCTGGGCTTTGCTTCAACGATTTAAAAACAGACTCGTTTTCTAGAATGTAAATGTCACTTCCGTTTTCATAGGTGAGTTTAATGTCTTTGCCAAAAATTAAATCCTTATCGGAGTTATTAGTCACCTTAACGGCAACAAGTTTTAAATCTTTCTTCTCCTCTTTTTTAGCATATTTTTTATCTAGTAAATCGTATTTGTATTCAAGAATAACATCGTCCGATTTATTACTAGATAGGTAGTTTAAGCTTTTTGGCTGAATCATTTCATAACGTGATGCGCAGCTATTTAATAAAATAGCTCCAAAAAGTAAAAGTGTAATTTTTGATACTTTCATTATTAGTATTTGGTGTTAAGTTAGCCGGCCAATTTAAATTAAATACTTAAAACTTGATTCTTTTTTCATAAGAATATAGAACAAAACATTTAATTTATATTCTTTCAAAATAAGTAGTAATTTCTGTAGCTATGTTGTTTCTTAAGTACTGGCATACTTAGGTTTACGTAATCAGTTGGAGGTGTTTTGTTTGTGTGAGTAGTAGAAACTACTCAATTTAAATTAACAACAAACCTAGTTAAACCATCAATTTAGTATGGTTTGAAATACCAACTTTTTATATACTATTGATAATTTATTTTGTATCTTGTCGTTATAACGTATTGACATTTAATGAGTAAGGATTCTTTTTTTCGTTTCCGGCTGTTACTAAAGTGGAGATTTAGGCAAATGTTGTATTTTCCTAAAACCTTTCAACTGCACTTATAACGGTTCGGTCTATTAAAAAGGGTGCGTCAAGGGGTAAGCCTCTGTCTTATTTTATTTTCTATGTATATTGTAGCGTCTTTATAAGTGATAATATAGCTTATACAAGTTATTTTTTAATTAATAGCAAATTATAAAAATGAAAACAGCAATAATATTAATAGGGTATCAAAATGATTATTTTTCTCAGGATGGTGTACTTAGGTCGGTAGTTGAAGAATCGTCCAAGGTTACAGATATCATAAATAATACAGTGAACCTTATTAAAAACGCAGGTGACATGCCTATTGTTTCTACACCAATTATTTTTTCTGAAGATTACAAAGAACTCTCAGATCCTGTTGGTATTTTGAATACTATTAAAACCGTAGAAGCTTTTAAAGAAGGCACTAAGGGGGCTGAGACTATTCAAGAAATTAAAGAGTTTGGTGATAAAATTACTGAAATTCCTGGAAAGTTAGGTCTAAATGCGTTTGTAAACACGACGCTCGATGCGTTTTTAGCAAAGAATAAAGTGGAACACCTGCTTCTGGCTGGTACTGTTGCATCTATTTGTATAGATAGCACAGGAAGATCGGCCTATGAAAAGGGCTACAAAGTAACCATGTTGTCTGATTGTATATCTGGGCGTACTGTTTTTGAGAAAGATTTTTACTGTGAAAGTATCTTTCCTCTGTACGCAACCGTCCAATCGTCCTTGGATTTTTATTAATAGCAAAATCTCTCAATAGAATCTCTCAATTCTCCCAACCCTATGAAAGCAACAACAGACGAAACATTAAACATTCAAATTCAGAATCGTTTAGTAGAACAACTTACGGTACGAAACCGTGAACTTAAACTGGTGAATTCCTTTACCAGGTACCTCCAAAATTGTAATAACACACATGAAATTATGAGCCTGCTAGCCAAAAACTTTAAGGCTTACTTTGCTTATGATTATTGTGAAATTTACTTAGTAGATCACAATAAAGAATTTCTAAATAAGGTAGAACTTGGTGATATTGATAATGATAACCACGAAAGTAATGGTCATAAACTAATTGCCTTCGGCCAAGGTTTGGTGGGTAAAGTAGCTCACTTAGGTTTCCCTAAAATAGCATCGATTACAGATATAGAAGAGGTTGATGTTGAGTTACCTGTCAATTATGGAAGCGAAATTGCCATACCTTTAGTGCATAATGGTAGAGACGTGGTAGGTGTTATGTACTCAAAACATAAAGATCCCGATTTTTTTGAACTCGTTCAATTAAAAACCATCATAACCATGGCATCTATTGCTGCCGATAAAGTATTACAAACCTATAACCTTGATAAAATTAACGATTATCAAACGCAGTTGGAGGAATATGTTCATATTGTTTCTCATGATTTGAAATCGCCTTTACGCTCTATAAACGCTTTGATTACTTGGATTAAGGAAGATAATCAAGATAAGTTGACAGGAGAAACATTAAGAAACTTTGAGTTGATTGATACTACATTACTTCAAATGGATAATTTGATAACAAACACCCTTAATTATTCAAGAATGGATTATGATGTGTTTGAGGAAGAAGAAGTGGATTTAAGTTTACTTATTAAAGAAATACAGAAAACAATACAATTAAGTACCCTCATTACTTTTAAGATGCCTCATAAATTACCGATAGTAAAGGGTAACAAGACCAAATTTATGCAGATTTTTCAGAATTTAATTGAAAACGCTGTAAAATACATTGACAAACCTAAAGGTGAAATTACAATCGACTTTTCATCGAATTCAGATTTTTATAAATTTTCTGTAAAAGACAATGGCGTAGGAATTAAGGAGATGTATTATGAGAAAATTTTCCAAGTATTTCAAACCTTAAATGATACAAAAGGATCCTCTGGTGTAGGGCTTTCTATTGTTAAAAAACTGGTAAACAATTACGGCGGTAAAATTTGGTTAAAAAGTAGAGAAGGTGTGGGTACCACATTCTTTTTCACTTTAAAACGCTAGGTTACCATTTGCAATTAAATCACTTTTTTTATAACCCGTAGTTTATGGGTGTGAACATTTCTATCTACATTATAAATACCAGAGTGGTCTAATCTATCAATTCTAACTTTACCGTGTGCGTGTATAATATAGTTGTCACTCATAATAATACCAACATGGGTAATGACGCCTTCGCTGTTATCAAAAAAAGCTAAGTCTCCTGGTTCGCTTTCTTCAATAAAGCTTAAAGCTTCACCTTGAGTCGCTTGTTGGGATGCATCACGTAATAATTTATAACCGTTTAGCTTATAAACCATTTGTGTAAAACCAGAACAGTCTATTCCAAAAGGTGTTTTTCCACCCCATAAATAAGGGGAATTTAAATAAAGAAAGGCTGTTTTTATTAAGTTCTCTTTGGGTTTTACGCCTGCTATCACAGAGCCATCGTGTATATGGTTTAATGTGGATAAGCCGTTAAGCGAAGAGCCCAATAAAATGGGGTGTAATTGTTGGTTGCTGTCTTCAATAAATTCAACCAAATCAATAGAAAGCTGAGGTGCTTCTATAGATAGTTGTAGGTATTGTTCTTCGTCAATTTCTATAAGTTGTTTGTTGTCAATCCAACCTTCATACTTATCAAAAGCAAGTCTTATTTTACTCCAACTTTTACGTTGTTCTAAAATTTTAAAAACATCACCATATAAAACTTGCGAAACAAGTTCGCTTGTATCACTAGGTTCATTTCTAAGGGGAACAATGCTTAAATTACAAATTCCGTATTGCATATATAACTAGGGACTATTAATTATTATATATTAAAATACAATGATACATTAAACTTTAAATTCCTGTCAAAAAAACGAGCGTAAAAAACCATTTGTAGATTATAAATATTCAATAAAAAATAAATTAACGTTCTATAATAATTGCAGATGCACCGCCGCCGCCATTACAAATAGCTGCTGCACCAATTTTAGCATTGTTTTGTTCTAAAACGTTTAAAAGTGTAATAACAATTCTAGCGCCTGAACACCCTAACGGATGACCGAGTGACACGGCACCACCATTAACATTTACATTACTATTGTTAAGTCCTAAAATTTTCATATTTGCTAAACCTACAACAGAAAAGGCTTCATTAAATTCGAAAAACTCAACATCTTTCATGCTTATATTGGCTTTGGCCAATGCTTTTGGTAACGCTTTTGCGGGTGCTGTTGTAAACCATTCAGGTTCGTGGGCAGCATCGGCATAACTTTTTATAGTAGCGAGTGGTTTTAAACCAAGCTCGTTTGCTTTTTCTTTACTCATTAAAACCACAGCTGCAGCACCATCGTTTATGGTAGAAGCGTTGGCTGCTGTTACCGTACCATCTTTCGAAAAAGCGGGGCGTAATTGCGGAATTTTATCTAGAATAACATTTGAGAATTCTTCGTCTTTGCTTACTATAACGGGTTCTCCGCGTCGTTGAGGTACTTCAACAGGTACAATTTCATTATCAAATTTACCAGCTTCCCAGGCAGCTGCCGAACGTTTGTATGATTGAATGGCAAAAGCATCTTGGTCTTCACGAGAAAACTTGTATTCAGTAGCACAAGCATCAGCACAAACACCCATGGCATTTTGGTCATAAGCATCAACCAAACCATCTTTCTGCATGCCATCAATTAAAGAGGTAGGTCCAAATTTAGTACCAGTTCTCGCGTATAAATAATGCGGAATTAAACTCATATTTTCCATACCGCCAGCAACTATAATATCAGCATCACCCAAAGCAATGCTTTGTGCTGCTTGCATAATTGCTTTCATTCCAGAGGCACAAACCTTGTTTATAGTGGTGCAGGGTACCGTATTAGGTATGCCTGCATAAATAGCAGCTTGTCTTGCTGGTGCTTGACCCGTTCCTGCTTGGACAACGTTACCCATAAGTACTTCGTCAACCAATTCAGGGTTTAAACTTATCTTATTTAAAGCACCTTTTATAGCAATGGCACCGAGTTGAGGTGCGGAAACGGTTGAAAGCGCTCCCATAAAACTCCCAATAGGTGTTCTTACGGCCGAAACAATAACTACTTCTTTATTCATTATAAAAATCTTAAGTTTAGTGTATGCGAAAATAATGATTTTTTAATAGAAATTAGAGCGATTCAATGATTATAAAAAATAGGATTGGCTTATAATTTTATTACTTTTGATTTCCTTAACTTTTTAAATGGAAGACTTTATAAATAAATTATATAGAAACCATTCCTTGATTTATAAAGGTCTGTTGTTTGTTTGTACCACTTTTTTAATTGTGTATTTATTTCCTAAAAGCGGGAAGTTTAAATACAATTTTGAAAAAGGAAAGCCGTGGCAATCGGAAAATTTATATGCCCCTTTTAACTTTGCAATAAAAAAATCGGATGCTGAAATAGCTTCTGAAAAGCAAGTGCTAGTAGATAACTCTATTTTGTATTTTGATATAGATAATGCGGTTAAAACAAAGGTAAACGAATTGTATAAACAGCAATTTAGAACGGTATTTCCAGATTCTATTTCGAAACGAACTTTAAATTCCTTATATAAAGTGGGGAATGAGATTATCTCTGAGTTTTATGCTTTTGGTGTTTTAAATGAAAGTTATAATTTTTCAGAAGATAGAGGTATCGCCATTCTTGATGAACGGGTGAAAAAGCAAGATGGTTTTTTCTCAGACTTGATAAAACAAGACGCCGTGACGCCAGTAATAAATAAAGTGTTGCAAAAGCATAACTTAACGGCTTATAAAACCAATTTTGCTTCACTGTTTTTCGACTTGATCACCCCTAATTTAACCTTTGATAAATCGTTTACTGAAAAAGCGCTGCAAGAAGAGTTGAATAAAATTGCTTATGCGAGAGGTAGTGTAGAAAAAGCGACTTTAATAATATCTAAGGGAGAAGTTATTGAGGGCGACAAGTATCAAACATTAAAGTCTTTACAGTCTGAATATGAGTCACAAATTTGGAGCAAATCTAATTACAACTGGATTATATTCGCTTATACCATTTTAGTTGCCTTGGCGCTGTTAATGCTGCTTCTGTTTTTAAGAAAGTATCGGGTTGTTGTTTTTGAGAATAACACGAAAGTTACCTTTATTTTCTTCAATATTTTTTTAATGATTTTTATTACAACGCTGGTTGTAAATTATAATTCGAAGTTTATTTACGTCGTACCCATTTGTATTTTACCTTTAATATTTAAAGCTTTTTTCGATGCCCGTTTAGGTTTATTCGCTCACGTAATTACTGTTTTACTGTTAGGCTTTATAGTACCGAATAGTTATGAGTATATGTTTCTTCAAATTATAGCCGGTATTGTTACTATTTTAACGGTTTCGGAATTATACAAACGTGCCAATTTGTTTATTTCAGTAGGACAAATTACAGTGATTTATATAGTGGCGTATTTTGCCTTTTTTGTTATTCATGAAGGTAGTGTAGAAACCATAAAGTGGGAAATGTTTATTTGGTTTGTTTTAAGTGGACTTGCCACTTTATTTGTTCAGCCTTTAATTTACGCTTACGAAAAGATTTTTGGATTGGTTTCAGATGTGTCACTTTTAGAATTGTCTGATACGAATTCGAAATTATTGAAAGAGCTTTCAAATAAAGCACCAGGAACGTTTCACCATTCTTTAAACGTAGCAAACTTAGCGGAAGCGTCTGCTAATGAAATTGGAGCGAATGCTATGCTGGTTCGGGTCGGGGCTTTGTATCACGATATTGGTAAAATGAAAAACCCTACTTATTTTACTGAAAATCAATCTACCGGTATCAATCCGCACGATGAATTGTCGTCCAGGGAGAGTGCGCGAATTATAACAGGGCACGTTATAGACGGTATTGAAATAGCAAAGAAGTATAATTTGCCAGATAGAGTTATAGACTTCATTAGAACGCATCATGGAACGAGTGTGGTGTATTATTTCTATATGCAAGAGAAGAAAGATTTTGAAGATGTAGATAAGGCCGATTTTAGTTACCCAGGCCCTAAGCCCTTTAGTAAAGAAACAGCGATTTTAATGATGTGTGATAGTGTAGAGGCAGCTTCTAAAAGTTTAAAAGATCCAACATCTACAAAAATTGATGCATTTGTTGAAAACATCATAGATAAGCAGATAGAAGGTGGTCAATTTTTAAATGCGAATATAACTTTCAAAGAAATTCAGTCCATAAAAAAAGTGCTAAAACACAAGCTTGCAAACATTTACCATTTAAGAATTGAATACCCCGAATAATATTTAAAAAAAGTGAATAAAATAGTTGCGTTCTTACAATCTATAAGTTACATTTGCAACCGCAAAATTACTGCAATAGTACATTGTAATAATTTTAGGAGAGGTGCCAGAGTGGTAATGGAGCAGATTGCTAATCTGTCGACGGGTAACTGTCGCCAGGGTTCGAGTCCCTGTCTCTCCGCAAATTTTTAAGATAACCATCGGGGTGTAGCGTAGCCCGGTTATCGCGCCTGCTTTGGGAGCAGGAGGTCGCAGGTTCGAATCCTGCCACCCCGACAAAAACCTTCTGAGAAATCAGAAGGTTTTTTTGTTTTAGATACTTTCAGTCGGTTTTATGACGTTATAAGGGATCAAGGATCAAGGCATATTTCTGGGGAGCCGTATAAATTATGCATATAATTTAGTTAATCTATAGAGAAAGAACTTGACATCTCTGACAC
>NZ_JAUPED010000016.1 GCF_030552475.1 Mariniflexile sp. AS56
CTTTTTCTCATAATACTGTTTAAAATTAATAATTATTTTACACTTTTAAACAGTTCGGTTATAGGGGAAGCTTACAGAAGAAATAAAGACTTTAGAGAATTTAAAAGGTTTAACAAAAGCTCAAGAGTATGCTTTATATGCATGGTTACTTAGTTTTTATTTTGCAGGAATTCGTATAAGTGATGTATTACAATTAAAGTGGGCAGATTTTTATGACGAGCGTTTACATTACCGTATGGCTAAGAATAACAAATTAGTTTCATTGAAGATCCCTGATAAAGTTACTAAAATTCTCGGTAAATTAGAAAGAGAAGAACATTCTGTTTATTTATTCAAGGAGCTAGAAGGTGTTAATTTAAATGATAAGAAACGCATAAGGACAAGAATAAAAACAGCGACAAGAAACTTCAATAGGAGATTAGAGCTTGTTGCAGAAAAAGCAGGAATAGATAAAAAAATGTCCATGCACATTGCTCGCCATAGTTTTGGAAACATTTCTGGTGATAAAATTCCTATTCAAATGCTTCAAAAACTATATCGGCATTCTTCGGTTACTACAACTATGCTTTATCAAGCTAATTTTATGCGAAGAGATGCTGATGAGGCTCTTGATATGGTTGTTGATTTCTAAGGATATTTAAAAAAAACTTATTGGTTCGAGAGAATGAGGAACTAACCAAAATCTAATTTTTGTAGTGTTAGTAGGGGTAATAAAGGGGGGTGGTTTTGTACGCACCGAATTAAGCACCGCGTGATGAGCTGTTGTACATCACCATCGCTACGTTTTGTTAGTTCTTAGTTTAGTTTTATTTGAGTGGATATTAAAAGAACATGATTAAAACACTTTTTAGTATTATTGATTTAACCAAATAATATGTGTTATTTATTTAGTTTAAATTGTGTTTTTATTTTACCAATAATTTAAATTTTATCGCAATTTTGTATGTTCTTATTAAGAAAATGTATAATTGATGTTATCAAAATATAAATTATTATATTCGATTTTAATTAATAGTATTTTCAATTTTATTGAATCGTGGAGTCAAAAAAACATCTATTTTTAGTTATTATTTGCTTATTTGTAGGAATTGCTTTTGGGCAAAACGGAGGAAGTAATTCTAAACCATTAAAATTTAAGAAGCTTTCTTTAAAAGAAGGTTTGTCTCAAAGTTCTGTACTTTGTGTATCTTTTTGTTCTTCTGTCAATTTTGGGATTCCTCTACCTGGAAAACTGTTCTTTCCATAATCTTGTGATTCTCGTCTCCAGCGGTGCAATACCGAGTAAGGAATATCCAGTTCCTCACAAACTTGCTTGACATGACCTCGGGCATAGCTTAGTTCTACAGCCTTTTGCTTAAATGATGTACTGTAATTTCTGTCTTGTTTCTTCATGATTCAAAGTTAATTTATGTAACTCTAAATCTCGCAATCTAATGTCCAGTCTAATGTAGTAATTCCACTATTCCATTTGCACCTACAAGAGTTAATCAATGGATTAAAAAGAATAGAGCAACAACTTAATTGAATAAAGAAACGTGAAACTACTTACCTATAATACCTTTGTTTCAACTTAAAATCTATACCATATTATGAAAAAAATCATTATTCTTTTAACAATCCTTTTTACAGTTACTTTAACAGCAAACGCACAAGAAGGTTACCCACAGCACGTAGTAAAACATGCTACTAAATATGTAGAATTCGTCGCAAGCAATATTAAGGTCACACCTGAAGAAAAAACAAAACTTTTAGAATTAAAACTAGAACAAAGCAGCACCGCATTCAAGGTAGGCAAAGAACTAAAAGGTAACGATGAAGCTATTGCAGCCAAAAGAACAGAGTCGTGGGATGTATTTCGAAAAAAAGTGATTGAAACTTTCGGTAAAAAAAGAGGTGCAGAACTTAATAAAGCAGGACGACGAGTTAAAAAGTAAACTTTTAGTATTGCTAAAAAATAATAATTACTTTAATCTTTAAAGAATTAGAAATATTCACTTAACAACCTGAATACCATTCTGAACCAATTTAGAGTAAATTATTACATACAAAAGGCAAACATATATCAGGTTGAGTGCAGTCAAAAGTTCTTCTAACCATAAATAATATTAGGGTTTAGACTGCGCTCAACCTGACCTTAAAGTAATATTCTGAATAGCAGTATTTTTTTAACCCATTATTAACTGAACTCAGTAAAACTTACAGCGTTTCAGTATGATAACACCTAAAGTGTACTCCTTATTTTAAATTCATAACAACTAAGATGTCTTTATCCATTACTATAAAGGCTTGTTTGTAAAATAACAATATACGTAGTCTAAGTCCACAAAACGCAATGTCATTATGAAAAAAAAACGTTTATTATCTAGCTTAATAGCTTTGTTTTTTCTGTTTTATACACAGGCTCAGGTTGTTTGGTACGAAAATGAAAGTAACACAAGTTACATTACATTATCGAGTGCAACTAAAGGAACTTTTTCAACAAATGAAGTAAATCCAGAGACAATAGGTTTTAACACCAATTCCGTTAGCTCAAAGTTTATAAGAGACGGACAAGTAAGTCCTTTTATTTATTTTAATTTACCGATCCCCGTTACTGATTTAGCGATGTATTCAATCTCTTTAAAGGCATACACATCAATTACAACAGCTAATTTAACAACCACCAATAAAAGAATTAGAGTCTATTTTAGAAACTCTACCATAGGTGCAAGCAGTGCAATTTATAAACAATTAAATTTTTCTTTAGGGGAAACATGGGAAGATTTTACTTTTATTTTTGACGGAACTTCAATACCAACAGATGTTGCTAGTGCAGGAGGATATGACCAAATTATGATAGGTGTTGCGTCTGGGGACACAACAAGTTTAACATCTACCAATTATTTTGATACTATATCCGGCACAACTTCTCAAGAAACTGAACCTAAAGCGGAATGGCTATCTGGATCGTGGGGCTTTTGGTATCAATTACCTGGTGGTATAAGATTAGACTCGAATCCTGCAGATTATGTTACAGTTGCGCAACAAATGGTTGCCGATTTGCCTTCCATGGGGCACGTAATGCTAAATTTTACACATTCTGCACATGGATATTTCTTTCTTTTAAGAGAAAATCCATATATAGATATTGCAACAGAAATCCATAGTGATATGGTACCAAGTTTGGTAAATGAACAGATCATTCTAGACGTAATTGAAATTTTTAAAAATGCAGGAAAAAAAGTAATTCTATACATTGCTACGGACGGACCATCTGCAAGATCTGGAACTCCAGATAATTCTACATATAAAGCAGCATGGGAAAATTATTACTTAAACACCCCATTATTTACAGGTACTGATGAAGAAAAAGAAGCACAAGCTTATCGTCTTTTGTGTAAAGGTTTTTTTGAAAGATTCAAAGATGCTGGTGTGGACGGCTATTGGTTAGACCATAGTAAAGGTCTTCCTGGAGAACTAGAAGATTTTGTTAAAATGATAACTAAAGTAGATCCTAACGCTGCCTTAGCTACAAATAATACACTTGATGATGGTAAAGTAGATTTAGATCCTGACTATTTTCAAGATGCGTATGGCAATGACTTATATGTAGATACTGATGATGTAAATGAACAAGTAGAGGTAAATGATGACGGCATCAATAAAGATTACAGAATTAAAAGATTTAATGCTTCTGACCCATACATGGATTTTACTGGTGGGCATCCTACGCCTTTGGCTCTTGGAGCTCCTCCAACCTCCTGGGCTTATGAAGAATATACTTTTCCTGATATGGTAGGAAATCCATGGGATACTTATAATGGCACTAAACAAGTAGTAAAACATGCTTTTATTCCTCTACGTAGCAGATGGACTGTATTTACTTCAGACTTTATGTTTAATGATGATGAACAAGCTTATCGAATTGTAAGAACATTAACAGATGCTGGTGCTGCAATTACATGGTCTGCAACTCTTGATGGTAGTTGGTATGATACAGATGGTAATATAATGCAAGAAGAAATGGATTTGTTCAAAGAAATAAATAATAGAATGGTGCAAAATCCTAAGCCAGATTATATTCCTTATTCAAGACCGAAAGGGGCTTATTTGGTTGGAGAATCACTCAGTATTAACAGTGTAGAGAAAACATCAATAACATTATATCCAAATCCTGTAAAAAGTAGTTTTAAAATTTCTAAAGAAATTGAATCTGTCCATGTTTACAACGCATTAGGACAAAAATTGATATCATTCTCAGAAAATAAAACGGAATACGATATTTCAAGATTATCAAAAGGCATCTATTTTGTAGAAACCATATTCGAAAATAAATTAAAATTAACCACACGTATAGTAAAAAAATAAGAATTAATTATGTTTAAAAGCAGTATAGTAATTATTATCAGTAGTTTATTTTTTAATTGTAATGCTCAAAAGCATAATAAAACATTTATTAAAGAAAGACCAGCACCTAACGTAGTACTTTTACTAACAGATGACTTAGGTTGGCAAGACGTAAAATGCTACGACATTGACGAACCATCTCCCTACGAAACACCAAACCTAGATGCATTCGCAAAAAAAGGAGTACAATTTTGGCAAGCGTATTCTCCCGCCCCTACTTGTGCACCTAGTAGATGTGCTATCATGAGTGGAAATCATCCTGCAAGAGCACAAAAAACACATGTTGTTGGTGGTGCACCTCCTACAGTTTATGCCAATAAAAACATACAACGTATTATCGATCCTTGGTACAGTGGACGTATGCCAGAAAACGAAATGACCTTGGCTCGAGTGCTACAGCAAAATGGTTACAAAACGGGTCATTCAGGAAAATGGCACATGGCTATCGATCACTCTGCCTACCCTCAACCAACAGATCAAGGTTTTGACATATCTACAGCAAATCGTGGTGTTACAAGTCCTCAAAGACCTAACAGACTAACGGACTTTGCCACTAATAAAGAATCTGACCCTTACCGATTGGATGAGAATGGTTTTCCTTTTCATCAAAATAATCAAGATGCATTAAACTTTTTAGAAGAAAACAAACAAGATCCATTTTTCTTGTATTATGCTACCTTTTTAGTTCATTCACCCATCCATACGAGAAGTAAGGCTCTTTTAGAAAAATACTGTAAAAAACTAGGAGTTGCTTTTCCAGCAGACCCTAAACATTGGGACTTAGAAGGACAGAACAACCCTTTTTATTGTGCTATGGTAGAGATGTTAGATTATTATGTAGGACAGGTTTTTAATTATTTAGAAACTACTGATGATCCTCGCTGGCCAGGACATAAATTAAGCGAAAACACTTATATTATTTTTACTTCTGACAATGGAGGTATGGAAAGCCATCCTGGAGAAGTTATTACAGATAACTACCCACTAGACAAGGGAAAAATAAACGCAAAAGAAGGAGGCACAAGAGTTCCTTTACTAATTTCAGGTCCTGGAATTAAAAAAGGTGTTCAGTCTGACGTTGCTGTAAACGGACTTGATTTTTATCCAACGATTCTTTCCTTGCTAAATATTGACAAACCAAAAGACAAAAATTTAGATGGAGATGATTTATCAACCCTATTGTTAAAAGACCCAACCAACTCTAAGTTAGTTTTAAATAAAAAAGGAAAAGAAAGAACCACAATGATGTGGCATTTTCCCCATTCTTCTTATCAAAGTACAATCCGTATTGATGATTATAAGTTGATTAGAAATTACGATTATAAAAATAACCCAAACCCAAGAAAAACAGAATTTGAACTTTATAAACTCTATGACACCTCAACAGGGACATCAAAAAGAGTGGATATTGAAGAAGCGAATAACTTAGCAACATCAGACCCTGAAAGAGCCGAACAAATGAATGATAAGCTTACTTCTCTTTTAACAGAAATGAAAGCTAGCTATCCTTCTTACAATCCATATTATAAAAAAGACTTAGAACATAAAGAAACTGTACCTACAGCTATAGTTGCATCTAAAAATAAAAATGAAGTCACTTTCACCTATAAAGAAAATGGTGCAAAGGTGGTAAAAGCCAATTTAATTTATACAACTAATGGTGGACATCACTATGAGGAATGGTTTAAAACTGATGCTAAAATAAACTCTAACTACAGCGTTACAGTTAGTGTACCAAAAGGAACAACGCATTACGTAATTAATTTAATTGACGAACATAACTTTTTAGTGAGTTATCCAGAAATGCCTACCAGAACAGAATTAACAGCTAAAAAAGAGAATTATTCTAAATATGCGATACCTAATAAATAACTTATATAGCAAATCACAATATTTAAATTACTAATACATAGTAAAGATTCCTATATGTTAAACATAAATCATTACCGTATTATTAATATTTATTCAACTTTAAAAATGAACAAACATCTAAAAAACAGTTTTATAACATCAAGATTCTCACTAATATTACTACTTATAAGTATTAGTAATATTTGCTTTTCTCAAAGCAGTTTAACAGCCGTAAATCAAGAATCTTACGACAACTATACTAATTCATATAATTATACCTATTGGAATAACAATTGGAAATCTTCTATTTCAGAAAACAGAAGTTTTACCAATTACACGAGTAGCTATTCATTAAACATAGATTATAAAAACCTTTCTATAAATAGCCTACTGGTTAACGAACATTCTTTATCAAAAAAACAAGGGTTCTCGCAATTAAACTCAGCTATTTTTCCAACTAATTATAAAGGTGATATTAACTATGCTATTCTTCAAAACGGCACTAAGGTTTACGATAAAAGTGACACGCCTTCAAATACAGGAAGGAAAGATAGTCAACTAGCAGAATTTGGAACTTGGAGTAACAGACGATTTGTAAGTACCAATTTTAACGGAAACCAACCTATAGACACGTACCACACAGGGATTGATTTTACCAATTGGCACAATCGTTTTAAAATTACTTTTCACGTAAAACCAACGGCAGATATTACCAATGGTCAACTACAACTATCTATTGATATTCCAGCAGAATACAACCAATACTACAAATCTGGTCAATTGCATGCTTACGCAATTAATAATAAAGGTTTTGTTGTAAAAGGGGGAGTTCTTGCAGAATCTGTAGTTATTAATGGTAATAATATCACCGTAACAACAACACAACAAGACTTACTAACTAATACTGCATATGAAGTAAGTATTGTGTTCTGTGCAATTACAGAAAACATAGCTACTAAATACAAAGAAGCTTTTAGAGATGAACAAGAAATAAGTATTACGGCTTCACAAACATTACCTTCAGCTAAAAAAATATCCAACATCTCATATAGTCAAGATGAAGGTATGCATTATATTGATATTCCTAAATACACTATGGGATATGGTAGTTGTGCAACAACGGATAAATTACAAAGTGTTAATTTAACATTGGAAAATTCATCTTCTAAAGAACAAAGCGTTAAATTATGTTTCAGACAAATTCCCCCAGGTAATATAGTTGGTTTTAATTCGATAATTTGTAACAGCAATGGAGATCCATCAGGTTTGCCTCTTCAGGTTTCTAAAAACTGGCATGATACTACCTCACAATTTTATTCAGGTTCTTGGATTAAAGAATATACCGAAATAATTATTCCTGCAAACACAACAATGAATCTCGTTTACAAAAAAACAGGAGCAAAATGGGGGGAAACTTACACTGCATCTTCTCATCAATTATCAGTCGTTGGAGCAGGTTATCCTAGAGGAGCATGGCTAGAAGCAGCCTTAGGAAGTTTTGGAGAATCTATAACACATTCTCCTGATTATGAATATGGAAATACCATTGGTGCAGATGTTCGTCCTTTTTTAGTGACCAATGAAGCTTATGGAGGTAATTCTGAAAAATGTGGATGGACAGGTAATGTTGGTGGAATTGACATCCTTGTTTACGAAGACGAAACTGGAAGTAGAAATTATCACTCACAAGTAAAAACAGATTTTAAAGCATATTCCCCAAACTTAACCGAAACTTCGATTTCAGCAATATCTGAAGACAAAAAACTAAAGTTTGATTATACATTTCACATAAATAGATCCGATGATTTTACAAGAATTTATTACAAAATAAACGTAGAAGCACTTGAAAACACAGCCTTTAATCGATTTGATATTTTTCAACTAGGAGGTGATTTTTATAACTATTTTAATTCACAAAGTGTTGTTTACGGAAATGATTCTGGTATGATTGGTCAATTTACCCCCACAAATAATGGATCTAATGATTACACTACAAGTGAAATTGCCCTAAATGGAGATAACCCATGGCTATGGGCAGGAGATGGATTGTACAAAGAAGGTGCTAAAAACAAAAAAGAAATTGACACAAATAATGGAATGATTATCAGAAATTATTCAGCAACTTTTGGAGGAATTGAAAACAACACGCCCTACGTAATGGAAAGGTCTAGTTCTAAAGGATATTCAGAAAAAAAAGATATCAATCCTACTTCCTATTGTTTGGTAACACCTCCTCAGGTAACTTCTTTTACTAAAGGAGATAAAATAGCGCTGTTAGTAGAAGTTGTTGTATTCCCTAAACAAGTTGTAGATTATTATGGACCTAATGAAAATTTCTTAAATGCATTAACTACTTATGGAAATTCGTATGAATTGTTATATAGAGAGTCTCTTGGTAACAAAATAAGAGCAACATCATCAACAAATACTATTCACACCTCTTACCCTTTAACTGTTGAAACTTCTAATAACACAGGACTTGTTACCCTTACTGGAGGAAAAGGATATGTTCCTATTGTTTTTTCTGGACTAAGTTCTGTGACAAACCCAGTGCTATGGAAATACTATCGTGGTGAATGGAAAGTTGTAGACCAATCGGTACATGGAAAAGATTTTTGGCAAACAAATTACAATCCCGAAACAAAATTATTTAATTTGGTATACAATGTAAACCAGGACATTAAAAATGATGAAACAGCTCTCATTAAATACTACTTAGGTGAAACGCCTCCATAATCAAGAATTATTATTCAATCTTGGTTTGACGATGATAAATAAACTTCAAATAACGATTTAGAAAAAGCAGAAAAAACAACTTTCAGACTTCTAATAAGAAGAAAATGATTAGTGATATTATTTAATTAGTTAAGCATATTCTAAAGTACTTCTGAATATTATAAGAGACGACTGTAATAGCTAGCTGCAAAAGCTTTTTTATTTTTAAATAAATTGAAATAAGCAATAAAAGAAGTAATTAGAGAAACAAAATAATGTGATTTCTAGCTAGTTTTACCCTCTATTAACATTTAAACTAAATATTTTATGAAAACAAAATTATTTTTAAGCAGTCTATTAACTTTATGTATTGGTTCGTTTACTGCGAGTTCACAAACTTTTGATAAAGTTTGGATGGATTATGGAAACTCAGAATACTATGGGGCTGTAATTAGTATTGCATCTCAAGATGAACCAGGATCTTCTCTGTTTTATGATTACACTTCAGACTCGCCTGCGGTTCCTCTACCTACAGGTGCTGCAAACCAGACAGCATTTAAATATGTGAAAGCTAGTACAGTTGCAACTTCAGAAACTCCAAGCTTTACAGTTCAGCTTAATGGGAATTTAGACGATGCAGAAGTTACTGCTACCATCGATATTAATGTAAAGGTTAGTGTTTATATAGTTGCAGATCCAGATGCTAGTACAGGAGTAGACTTAGCTGGTTTAGTAACTTCTACAGGAGCTGACATGAGGTTTACATTGC
Source organism: Mariniflexile sp. AS56 (assembly GCF_030552475.1). GTDB lineage: Bacteria > Bacteroidota > Bacteroidia > Flavobacteriales > Flavobacteriaceae > Mariniflexile. The sequence continues at coordinate 9,722 of NZ_JAUPED010000016.1, forward strand.
AACTAAAAGATTCTGATGGAGTAGCTAGTACAAGAACAAGTGCAAGACCTTTAGGTGCTAAGATTGATTTTAATACGGGGTGGCAAGAGTTAGATTTTAAGGTTCAAATTAGAACTCAAGATGCTACAAATTTAAACCAATATGATCAAGCGACACTTGTTTTAGGTTCTACTACAACAAAGCCTGGTGGAACTCTTAAGTATTACACAGATGGTACTAACTTTTTAGAGGAAGACGTATCTATTTATGTTAGTAGTATAGTATCTGATACTGCCTTAGATGCAACTGTATTATCTACTAATAACGATATTAATAAAACTGAGTCACTTTTGTTTTATCCTAACCCAGCAGAAGGTAAAATATTTTTATCTAATAATGTAGAATCGGTTAAAATTTTTAATACAATAGGTTCTCTAGTTAAAGAGTCTAATGTAAAGCAAATAGATATAAGTAGTTTTTCTAAAGGTGTTTATCTTATTGAGATGGAATCAGAAAATGGTAAAAAAACGGTTAAGCGTTTTGTGAAAAAATAAGAAAGAGTAAATAAGAAATGAGGTTTTGTTTATAATTATAACATAACCTCATTTTTATTATAAAATAAAGTATTATAATGAAAAGAATATATTTAATTAGTTTGGCGTTGTTGTTTTCTTACTCCATAAATGCTCAAAATTGCTCCGAAATATGGTTAGATTATGGAAATGGTATAAAAAACATGGAGTTAGCAGATATATCAAGTCAAGATAAGAAATTGTCTAAAGATGATTTTAGTTTTATATCTGCCACTCCATTAATACCTAAGTTAGAAGGGGTTAATATGCATAAAGCATTTAAGTTTACAAAAAATGCAAAAAGCACATCTGGTTTTCCATCTGTTACTTTTCAATTTAAAAATAATCTAGAAAGCAAGAAAATTGAAGATATTTTACTTGTTAATTTTGAAGTAAAAATATATGTTTCAGTAAATTTAGAGATGGATGGTTTGGATTTAAGTACTGTGCCAAAAGAGCAACGTAAAATTGTTTTTATTATTGATGGAGATGCTGTTAAAAGAAGGTACAAAATATGCCATTTAAAAGATTTTAAACCCGGTTGGCAAACGCTTAAGGGGACTATTAAAGTCGATAAAGAAGATGCATCAAACATAAATGAATATACGCAATTTAAAATTGTTTTTGGAAAGCCACTTGCTGGGCATTCTAATGGTAAAAAATATTATACAGTAACTGAAAACCCTTCGTCTGATTCTGATTACTTAGCAGAAAAGATTGATTTTTATATTGCTTCAATTAAATCTAATATAAAGATTAAATAATTTAAAATTAACATCCCAATTCAACAACTATCTAAGTCTTTGCTTTAGTATAGTAAGATTTTTCTACAAATAAATGATTATGAAAATATTGATAGTTAAACTTGTGTTTTTGTTAGTTGTCATTACCACTACTAAAGTACAAGGGCAAAATTCTTTTTTTAATGTTTTTGATGCTTTTGGCATCACACCAACGGCAACGCAAGGAACAAGTAGTTTATCATTAACTACTGCAGATGAAAACTGGACAGAGTCAGATTGGTTTCCAGGTCAACCTTGGGATGAAGATGATGTTTTTCATACGCAATTGAATCATACATCAGATGATCTTGATTGGTCTATTAGAATAGGTAAAGGAGGACAAATATATTCTTGGATTTTAGAAGGTACAGGGGAGTTAATTCCACCGCAAGCAGGTGCTAGAGGTGAGAGTCCTTGGGTAGATGATGTGGTCCTTCAAACATGGAGAGATAAAATAAATCATGATGATAGTGTATTGATGGATGGTATTCCTTACGCAAATGGATTTGTTCATGGAGCTGGTATGTATGTTCGTACAGATTTTGATCCTGTTATGGATCCCGAAACTCCTTTTTATCATCCATTATTTACTGAAAAATTTGATAAGGGTGATCGAAGTTATAGCTGTGTTAACTGGGGTCCCGTTGTAAAACCAAGTATAAATAGAGGAGATATAATGTTCTACCACAAATATCGTCATATAGGCGATAATGTGTTAGAGATTACCTATTACGGATATAATTTCGGATCTAATACTTATGGAGACATTGCTATGCCTTGGGCTATGATGCGTCTCTCAGTATTTGCAAACTCTATAAAATCTATGCCTGACGGAGTTAGTTTTGAGCAGTTTGAAGGTACTTATCCGACTCGATTTAATATCGCCGATGCAGGAGGTTGGGTAGCTAAAACAACGCTATTAGATGAAAATGGAATGGATAATCCTTCAGCGTTAACCATAAGTACTGTTCATGGTTTGGATAAGCATTATGGAGAAAGTTGGCAACCTAGAAAATCACTATGTAGTATTGGTATCTCTGGGGTTCCTAATTCCACCAGAGATATTACTATTATGACGGCTTTTAACAACGGCACAGACGTTGGGCCAGGTAGGGGCTTTTTTAAACGTATTTATATGGTTTTGGGAGAACGAGATGAAGTTATTCAAAAATCGTATGATTTAGTTGATAAGGTAGAATATGGTATTGTAGACATTAGTAAGGAAGCATCTGAAATGTTGCCACTTTACATTACTAGTGTAGATGATCAAAATATTTTCACGAATTCTATGCCAACGACAGATTCTGAACCGATAGCATACACTTATGCCCTTCCGGTTACAAACTCGGTGCCTTTATTTTTGATAAAAGACAATGATACTGGTAGTTATAATTTGACTACAGATCCCTATGCTATTTGTGGAAGAAAAGAGTTTATACATCCGGATTTTACAGATAGAGATATCTATCAGCCTTATGACGGAAAAACAGAATGGGTGGCTATGTTAGGCTATATAATGCCTGAGAGTGACGAAAATTCACAAGTTGGTACAGACAATATGGTACTCCTTTCAGATGTAATTTGTAACGATTGCTTTATTCCAGGAGAAAAATTCAATTCTAATGAATTATTAATAAGAGATAATAGTGAAATTATAAGCTCTTTTATGATACAAGAAAACGAGACTGGTTTTTGTTCCGTTGATGGGGAGATTAATGATAATCAACCAGGTTACACAGGAGATGGTTTTGCCAATACTGATAATGCAGCTGCGAATGGTATAGATTGGCAAATATCTGGAGATGAAGGTTCTTATACGTTTACATGGAGACATGCAGCTACAACTAATAGAATAGCTAATTTATTAGTAAATGGAGAGCCTATATTAAATAATATAACGCTTAGTTCTACAGGGAATTGGGCGGTTTGGGGAGAAACCTCTGTTACTGTTAATTTATCAGAAGGAATTAAGGATATAAGATTGGAATCCGTGAGTGATACGGGTTTGTGTAATATTGATTACATGAATGTACAAGGTCCAAATGCTACTGCTGCTGCTGCTTCATGTGAGCCTCTTAGTAATAGCAGTATATATTTAGAGGAGGAAAATGCTATTCGGGTATACTCAAATCTATCTTCATCAACATTTACGCTTTCCGAAAACGTAGTTCAAGTAGAGGTGTATAATATGAATGGACAATTGGTTAAGAGTTTTCCTAGGAATGAGAGGAACTTTGAAATTTCTGAACTGTCATCAGGGGTGTATCTTTTAAAAGTTGTTTCAGAAAATGGAGCAAAGGAAATATTGAAAATAATAAAAGTTTAATATTTCACGAAATACAAATCATTTTATTCGATTTAATATTGTTTTAAGTGTTAAGGTGTTGTATATGAGTAGTTACTCAAAAAAAAACACCTAATGAAACCAGTTTTTATATTTCTGAATTTTCAGTAGGTGTTTGTTTTGTTGAAGTAATTCCCAAGAATGAATTAAAAGCAATATTTAAAGTAATTAACATTAATCAAAAGTTATGAAAGTTATGAAAGTTTTACTGGTACTATTTAGTTTTTTTTTATTAACTAATACTTATGCGCAGCCTGCAGGTCCTGGTGATTGGTCTAAAGTTCGTTTATATGGTCATGCATATCGAGCTGAGGATTTTACAGATGAGCAATATGAATTTATTAAAGATAATTACTACATGTTTGGTGTTGCTAAAGGAAATGCTAGTGCCATTTACGGGTTTGGAAATTCAGATGAAGCATTGGCAGTGACAGCAACTAAGATTCGCCAGAACAACCCCAGTGCTAAGATTTTATATTATTGGAGTGCTAATTCAGCTTATGACTTTAACTATTCTAGTATAGATAATATAGTTTCCACTAATCCTAATTGGGTAGAAGAAGATGCTACAGGTGTACTACGTTGGACGTACCCAACTACAGAAGCACAAAATTGGTGGGTAAATACTGCTGATAATGTTGTTGATAATACGGATTTTGATGGCGTGTTTGCAGATGGTCTTTCGGGGGCACAGATACGTAATGTGTTAGATCCTATAAAGGAGAATTTAGATAATATGAATTCTTTTGTGCTTTACAATGGCTATTATGTTAGGCAATGGTTAGAGATATATGCAGACTCAAGTGTTTTAGATAACGCAAATGGAGTTTTTGTAGAAGTGTTTTTTAGAGGTACAGTATTTGCAACAGCTACAGCGGAAGTTTTAATGGATGCATTATTAGAAATCCCCAACGATAAATATATTATTTGTCGAAGCTCTGCTGGAGAATTTGGTTTAACTCACGATTTTTCTTTAGCAGCATATTTAATAGTAGCAAACGACAACACATTTTATTCATGGGGAGGAGATGAAAACTCTTATGTTGCTGATGATACTCTTGCCTATTGGACAGATGATTTTTCAAAAGAAATAGGTGAACCTTTAGGAGTTGCTACTAAAAATGGTTATGTATATACTAGGGTATTCGAGCATTGTTTGGTAGAAATAGATATTGATAATAAAACATCATCAATTATTTGGGGGCAAAACAATAGTCTTAATTCAGATGATTTACTTATAAACGAAAACGAGGTCGGATTTTGTTCTGTTGATGGGGCGATTAATAATAATCAACCAGGTTACACAGGAGATGGTTTTGTTAATACAGATAATGCAGCAGGTAATGGTATCAATTGGCTAATATCAGGAAGTGCAGGTTCTTATACATTTACATGGAGACATGCCTGTCCAAGCGATAGGATAGGGAATTTATTGGTAAATGGAGAGTCTATTTTAAATAATATAACACTTGACGGTACAGGGGATTGGGCAGTTTGGGAAGAAAATACTTCTGTTACTGTTAATCTTCCAGCAGGAATTAAAGATGTAAGATTGGAGTCTGTAAGTACCAATGGTTTAGGTAATATTGACTATATGAAGGCTGAAGGGCCTAATGTTACCGCTGTTTCATGCAATAGTGGCAATATAAATTTTTTCACAATACAAGAAAACGAAACCGGATTCTGTTCTGTTGATGGAGCGATTAATAATAATCAGCCAGATTACACTGGAGATGGTTTTGTTAATACTGATAATGCTACAGGTAATGGAATAAATTGGAAAATATCTGGAGATGCAGGTTTATATACCTTTATATGGAATCATGCTTGTCCAAGTGATAGGCAAGGCGAGTTGTTTGTAAATGGAGTATCTGCTATAGGAGCAATTACATTTAATAAAACAACTGGATGGAATATTTGGGAAGAAAACACTTCTGTGACTGTTAATCTTCCAGCAGGAATTAAAGACATAAGATTGGAATCTATAAGTACCAATGGTTTAGGTAATATTGATTATATGAAAGTTGTAGGAGCTAATACTGAGCCTGTTTTATGTAGTAGTATAACTTCTTTTACAATACAAGAAAACGAGATCGGATTTTGTTCTGTTGATGGGGCGATCAATAATAATCAACCGGGTTACACAGGAGATGGTTTTGCCAATACTGATAATGCATCAGGTAATGGCGTAAATTGGAAAATATTTGGAGATTCGGGTTCGTATACATTTACCTGGAATCATGCCTGTCCAAGTGACAGACAAGGAGAGTTGTTTGTAAACGGGGTATCTGTTTTAGATGCAATTACATTTAATAAAACAACAGAATGGAATATTTGGAAAGAAAATACTTCTGTCACTGTTTATCTTCCAGCCGGGGTTAAAGACATAAGAATAGAGTCTATAAGTACCAATGGTTTAGGTAATATTGATTATATGAAGGTTGAAGGTCTTAATGCAAATGCTGTTTCATGTGGGGTTAGTAGCAAGACAGATATAGCTGTAAGTAAAAATAGTACATCTCTAGAGAATGATAATGCTATTCAAGTATATTCAAATCTATCGGAATCAACATTTACACTTTCAAAAAATGTAACTCTAGTAGAGGTGTATAGTATGAGTGGACAGTTGGTTAAGAGCTTTCCGAGGAATGAGACTAACTTTGATATTTTAGAGCTATCATCTGGAGTTTATGTTTTAAAAATTGTTTCTGAAAATGGACTAACAGAAACGTTTAAAATCATTAAAAAATAATTATCCAATATGAAGACAGTTTAGTGTAAATTGTTTGGTTTTCAATATAGAGTGGTTACGATTATGTAGTCTAAAAACGAGAAACCTTGAAGGGAAATAGAATATGAAAATCCCTGCTTTTAAAAAGTTATTTTGGGTTGACTAGTTTTAGTTAAGTAGAATGTTTGAATAAAATGAATAAATATAAATTATGAAAAACAATTTTTCAAGAAAAATAACCTTTTTAACACTTTTTTTATGTGCTTTTGTTATTGCGATGAATGCACAAACAAAAGTTATAAATGGCATAAAGATTACTGGTGATACCCCTTGGGTAATTACTGATGCAGATTATAAAAGAATGCCAATACAAAAGGCTATAAAAGATGCCGAAAAGGATTGGTATAGAGTTTTTGGTTATCCACCTGTAATTTTTCATAACAATTCAAGCAGTAGCTGGGATGGTCCAGTTATTGTATTTGGATCTTCAAAAAATATTAAAAATTTAACAAATGTTAAGCTTCCTAAAGAGAAAGAGCATTTTCATATTTTTTTAGATAATATAAAATCAAAAAATAAGAACGCTGCCATTTTTGCTGCTGGAGCAGATGATAGAGGAACTATTTATGCTATTTATACTTTTACAGAAAAAGTTTTAGGGATAGATCCTATGTATGTTTTTACAGATAATATTCCAAAAAAGCAATCAGAAATAACAGTAAAGGCAGACTTTGAAATCAAATCTAAAAAGCCAACATTTGAGTATAGAGGTTGGTTTATAAATGATGAAGAGTTACATGACGGTATGCACCGAGATCCTTTAGGAGGAAATGTAATTGCATCAGAGTGGATGGATAAAATTTTGGAAACTTTGTTAAGAACCAAAGGAAATATGATTATTCCTGAATCTGCACAATATCCAGATGCGAATGTGTACGATTTATGTAAAAGAAGAGGGGTCGCTGTAAATCATCACCATGTGACACCTGTTGGTTTAAATATGATGAACTGGCCAAAAAAAGTTCCTTTTTCGTTTATTACAGAAAAAGAAATTTTGTTAGATGCTTGGGAAAAAGCAATAAAAGTACAAGCAGATAAAGAAATTGTTTGGACTATTGGTTTTAGAGGAGAAAGTGATGGTGCTTTTTGGCATAGTGATCCTGCAGCTCCAAAAACGGATGAAGGAAGGGCTAAGGTGATTGCAGAGGCAATGCAAGCACAAACAGATATTATTAGAAAGTACCAGCCAGATGCAACTATAGTAGCTGCACTTTGGAATGAACAAGGAGCATTTTACAATAAAGGGCTGCTAAAAATACCGGATGGAGTAACTAAAATGTTTGCAGATGATGGTCGTGGTTTTATGAGAGATAGTGGTGGAAAATATTTGGAGAAAGGTGATGGTTTGTATTATCATGTAATGATGATGATGTTAACTCAAAACCGAACTACAGAAGGAGTTCCACCTGCACGTTTTTATAAAGAATTAAAACGTTACGTAGATAAAGGAGCTACAAAATATGCGGTAATTAATGTGAGTGGTATTCGTCCAGCAGCACTATCTGTGAATGCAATTAATGACTTTTTATGGGATGCAACACCTGCTCTTAGTAAATCTCCTGAAGCATCTATGAAAGATTATTTAAAGGGGTGGTATGCTAAAGAATTTGGAGAGGAATTAGCTTCAGAGTTAACAGATTTACGATTACACTATTACAATATTCCTTATATGCGAGAAAAAATGCCTTCAGGAGATAGATGGGTAGGAGCTCGAGGTGAGCACTTGTTACAGTATCTAATACAAGCTGCATTGCAACGTTTTGGAGATGGAATTGCCAAAGGTAAAACTATTAATGCAATGATAGAAAGTACAAAAGGTAGAAAAAGAATGAATAATCTGGCTCAGACAAAAGAACCTCTAGCCGAAACAGCAGATTTCTTTCCTAGTTTATGGAAATCAACCTTAAAGATATCCGAAGAAATTCCAGAAGATAGAAAGGATTTTTATCAAGCACATTTTACATATCAAGTAGCAGTTCATATGTATTCTGCAAGAGCATTACAAATTATTTCAGATGCATTGGAAGCTTATGAGAAAAATCTAAGCCCACAAGATTTTGCAAATGAGATGGAGCTTGCTTTGGTAGAAATTGAAAACATAATTGTGGAAGCTCACAAATCCGAATATGGGAAATGGGACACTATGTTTATGCATGTTCGTTTAATGGATATATATAAAACACGTTTGATGTTAAAAGGTGTGATTGCAAAAATACGTAAGCAGCCTTATACTTCTGAATTCAGAGGGTATAGAAATGGATCTTTTTGGAAATCAGCACATGAATACATGGATCATGGTGATGGAGTATTTCCATATTTCTATAAGCATTCTGGTAGAGGCTTAGAGGTGCTTGAGGAAAAATAAAATTGAGTACCAGAGTTGTAACGAATAAATATTTATGGGATAAAAAATGGACTCGACTATGCAAAATTGGAATGGTAAAAGATGATGTTATAGAGATCAAAATGCCTCCCGCTAGGGCTGCAGTAATTAAAATAGCTATTCGTTAAAAGAATATAGAAAATATATTACTATTTAATTTGGACTTGAAAAAAAAAGTTGGATAATTAAAATCATTTTTAAAAAATTATTAATCTCTATTTTTATCTTTGATGTATTCTGCTAATAAAAATAAATTAAAACTAAAAAAACAAGTTTAATGACTATAGCTCTAAAACATATCAAACCAATTTTATTAATTATTTGCATATGCTTTAGTTTATTTGGTTCATCTATTTTAAGCGCTCAAAATTTCGAGAAATTTTCGAATGAAGAAGGGTTTAATCAAAATACGGTAATTACAATAACCAAAGACCGTTATGGTTTATTATGGTTTGGTACACCTAATGGCCTTATAAAATATGACGGATATGATTTTACAACCTATACCACGCAAAGCAAAAGCGACGGGAGCATATCAAGTAATTACATTACACATTTATATAATGATCCTTCTGGTTTATTATGGATAGGTACCAAACAAGGAATAAATGTATATGTGCCCTGGCATGAAAAATTTCATACCATACCTATAGATTCTAAATTAAACATTAGCCATATTAGCTCTGGTCCTAATGGAGCAATTTGGTTCTCGGGCGAAAATAAATTATATGCTTGCAATATTGAAGATGTTATTGATGGCGTTTTTAAAGTATCAAATATTTCTTTAGATGCTTACACCAACATAGCTACTATAAAACAATTCAGTTTTACGGATAACAACGCACTGCTCTTAGCTACTTCTAAAGGTCTTAAAGAAGCTTTTTTCAGTAAGGAATCAACAGGTATTAATTCAAGAATTGAAAAAATAATTGATTTTGAAAATTTTCATAATTACAATATTTCTACAATAAAAAACATAAAAGACATGCTTTGGATAGGGACCTTTGATGGTTTATTCAAAACAAGTTTTAAAAATAGTCGCATACAAATTATTCGTAAATATGATATTGGTGATATCAAATCCCCTATAAGAATAAATACTATTTTTGAAGATAACAATGGTATTGTTTGGGTTGGAACAGAAAAACATGGTCTTTTAAAATATCTAGAAAAAGAAGACAGGTTTTTAAACTACCTATATACTTCAAAAAATAAAAATGGACTGAGCAGTAATATTATCAATGCCCTTTATCAAGACAATTATGATGTTTTATGGATTGGAACAGGGCAAGGAGGTATTAATAAATTGGACATTGCTCAAAAGCAATTTATTAACTATTCAAAAAACCCATATGACAAACACTCCATCTCAGATAATTTAATAAATTCCATTTTGGAAGATAGTAAAGGTAAATTATGGATCTCCACATATAATAAAGAATTATTTAGAAGTACCGAAATAATCAATGATAAAACCGTAAACAACATTAAGTTTGAAAATGTATTAAATCAAAATAGTTTAAAAGAAGACTCTGATATAATAACAAATATATATGAAGACAAAGCAGGATATATCTGGTTTGCTACAGATTCAAATATAATGGTTTACAATCCTTTTAAAAACAATTTTAAACATGTTGATTTTAAACATAACGGAAAAATAATTCCTAAACAATTATACCATATTATCCACCAAATAGATGAGAACCATTTACTTTTTGCAGGTACTCAAATTACAATAGTAGAAAATCCATGGACTAGCATAAAAAATAAAACACATCCTGAATTAGAAGTTAAAAACATTGTAGATTTTGATAATAAAATTGTATTTCAGACCCTAATAATAGACAAACATAAAAAACTATGGTTCGGCACCAATAAAGGTTTGCTGTATGGAACTTTTGATGGAGAAAAAATCAATATTGAGAATCAAATTTCTGATGAAGGAAATAACAGATTGAAATTAAGCTACTCATCTGTTTTCTCACTCTATGAAGATCCAAAAGGTCATATTTGGGTTGGTACATTTGGTGGTGGATTAAATAAAATAACTTTAGATGATACTGGTACGCCAATTAAAATAGATTATTTCAGAAAAAACGATGTTTTACCAGATGATGCCATTTATGGTATTTTACCAGAAAACGACACCAACCTATGGCTTAGTACAGATATGGGATTAGTTAAATTTAATACTGAGACTACTAAAACAAATGTTTACGATGTAAGAGACGATGGTTTAGCTCAAAACAATTTTAGAAAAGGTGCATATTTTAAAGGTTCATCTGGCTATTTTTATTTTGGAGGATTAAATGGTTTAACACTTTTTAAACCTAAAAATATTCAATTAAACACCACGCCTCCAAAAATAATAATCACGGCTTTACTTGTAAATAATAAAGTAATAAAAATTGGTGAGAAGCTTGATGATAATGTTGTTCTAAATAAGTCCATTTCAGAAACAAAAAGCATTTCTATAAGCCAAAACGAACACATTATTGCTTTTCAATTAGTAGCAGAACATACCTCTACCCCATCGAAAAATAAATTAGCCTACAGGCTAAAGGGGTTTTACGATACTTGGATTGAAGATCCAAACGGAAAAACTACAGCAACCTATACGAATCTTTCTGCAGGCGATTATGTGTTTCAAGTAAAAGCCTCAAACGGAGATGGTGTTTGGAGCGAAGAAATAAAGAGCTTAGCTGTTGTAATTTTACCACCATGGTATCAAACCTGGTGGAGTTATTTCCTTTTTATTTTACTAACCATTTTAATAGGTCTTGGTATTATTATTTATTTTGTTCAACATGAAAAGCTAAAACAGCGCTTAAAATATGAACAACTCGACAAAGAACGATTAGATACTATAAACCAAGGGAAATTTAGATATTTTACCAATATTTCACATGAATTTAGAACACCGCTTACATTAATTTCTGGACCGTTAGAGTATATAATTTCCATTAATAAAGATTCCGAAAAAACTAAATATTTAGCCATCATTCAAAAGAATACCAAACGACTACTTAGTTTAGTAGATCAATTAATAACCTTTAGAAAAGCAGAGCAAGGTTATTTAGACTTAAATTTTAGTCAGAATACTTTAGGAGGTTTTATATACCCAACTACAGAAGCATTTGAAAATTATGCTACGGAAAAAAACATAAATTTCTTTTACAAAGTTAATTCGCCTAATGAACAAATTGTAATAGATACAGAAAAAGTAGAACGAATCCTTTTCAATTTACTATCCAACGCCTTTAAAAATACACCTGCCAACGGAAACATTAGTATCGAATCTGATATCATATATAAAAACGGAATAAAAATGATACAAATAGATGTTATTGACAATGGAAAAGGGATACCTGCAGAAGATTTGGATAATATTTTCGAAAGATTTTACCAATTAGGAAACAATGAAAATAACGTAAGTGGTGGTGGAATTGGTCTTGCATTTTGTAAATCGCTTATCAATTTACTTGAAGGAGATATTTCTGTAAAAAGTGAACCTTTTAAAGAAACCAGGTTTACAGTTTTAATACCTACTGGTAGCATTAAAGATTATAATAATATTGAAGTAAACACCAATACAAAATCATTTATTAAAGATTGGGTACCATTATCAACCGAATATAAAAATGAAACTTTAAATGATGAATTAAAGGAACACCATTTATTAATTGTTGAAGACGAAGAAGATGTACAAAACTTTTTAACCAGTACACTTTCGAAAACATATTCTATTACCTTAGCAAATAACGGATTAGAAGGCCTGGAAAAAATAAAATTATGCGAACCAACCCTAGTAATTAGTGATGTCATGATGCCAGAAATGGACGGGTTTGCTTTTTGCGAAAAAATTAAATCAAACCCTGAAACCTGCCATATTCCTATATTACTACTCACGGCACTAGGTACTAACGAAGATATTATTAAAGGTTTAGAATTTGGAGCAGACGAATACCTAAGCAAGCCTTTCTCAATAAAAGTTTTAAAATTACGTATAAAAAAACTGATCGAAAATCATATTAGAATAAAAGAACATTTCAAAAAGAACAGTTCAATTCCGAAAAAAGGAATCGAATTATCTACTCGAGATAAAGCATTTTTAAGTGATATTATTGAAGTTATAGAGGAAAATATTTCAGACACTAATTTTGGTGTTGTAGAATTATCAGCAAAAATGAATTTAAGTACTTCTCATTTTTATAAACGACTAAAACAACTTACAGGTCAAATTCCCAATGCTTATTTACGAAACTTTAGACTACAAAGGGCCGCAGAATTATTAAATAAAAATGATGGCGACAATATTATTGAAGTGATGTATCAAATAGGTATTAGCTCTAAGTCATATTTTTCTACCTCGTTTAAAAAATTGCATGGAGTCTCACCTTCTGAATACTCAAAAAAATCCTAATTAATTCACAATCCTTTTAAAATTATTTAAAAGTAGTTTTTTTTTAGAGTATTTATTGTCTCTCTTCCAAAAACGGGGAATTTTGTTCTCAAAGAAACGACTAACCAATTTGCATTTGTTTATAAGTTTCCTGTTTTTCTTGTTCACTTATTACTTCCATTTTGTCCTAAATAACAAGATGAATTCAAATTTACCTTACATCTCTTTTTAAATGAATTACTCTTATTAATTTATTCTTTTTTTAGATAAAATAAAAATTGCAGAGGTAAAATAAAGAATTAGAAAATTTCGAATTCTATTTTGGCTACCAAAAACAAATATTAGGTAATAAAAGCATAAAAATTTAGAAAATCGGTTTTTTGAGCAACAAAAAAAGTGATTTAAGAAATACATTTTTAGGATTTGACACTAAATTTGGCATACAAACTAAAAAGTGTTTTATAAATCAAGATGGAATTATAAAACCTAACTATTAACTAAACTAAAATTATGAAAAAATTATTAAGTGCATTTATGTTGTTTAACTCAATGCTGTTATTGGGTCAAATGCAGAATGTTTCTGGGCTTGTTGTAGATAAAAATGAAAACCCTCTTCCTGGTGCTACAATAATTGTAAAAGGAAGTAAAGTTGGTGGTGTCACCGATTTTGATGGAAACTTTACGATCAAAGTTTCAGAACCAGTAGATGATAAATTATTAATAGTTTCTTATATTGGATATAAAGAACAACTTGTTTCTTTATTGCGTAATAGGAATCTTAAAATTATCATGTTAGAAGATACCGAGGACTTAGATGAGATAGTGGTTATTGGATATGGTACCGTTAAAAAAAGTGATTTAACTGGAGCTGTTGTATCCATAAAAGCTAAAGACATTACCAAAGTAGGAGCCGTATCTTTAGATCAGGCATTGGCTGGTAGAGCAGCAGGTGTATTGGTAACACAAACCTCTGGTGTTCCTGGTGCTGGGGCAAGTATTAGAATTAGAGGTATTACTTCTACGAATGGTTCAGAACCTTTGTATGTTGTAGATGGTATCCCTTTTGATAACGAGCAAATAGAGGGCTTAAATGATGAAAGTCAATCAGCGAGTATGAGTCCTTTGTCAACAATTAACCCGTCTGATATAGAGTCTATTGAGGTTTTAAAAGATGCTTCTTCTACGGCTATTTACGGATCAAGAGGGGCAAACGGAGTTATTTTAATTACTACAAAAACAGGAAAGTCAGGGAAAGGAAAAGTGCAAATTAGCTCTGATACTGGTTTGGCACAGATAAGAAAATATTATGATGTACTTGATGCTAATGAGTACACTATAGTTAGGAACGAGGCGTATACAAATGATGGTGATCCAAATCGTGTTTCTCAAGATGATTTAGAAAGTGCTCTTGCAGGAGAGTTGCCTACAACAAATTGGCAAGATGAAATCTTTAGAACAGGTCAAAGTACAAATTTTAATGTAGGTATAAGTGGAGGTAGTGAGGCTACTACATATAATTTTTCTACTAATATTTCCAATATTGATGGAATACTTAAAGGAACAGATTTTAATCGTATCGCAAGTCGTTTGAATTTAGATACAAAGGTGAATGATAAATTGTCCTTTGGAACAAGAATTAATTACACAAATGTAACGTCAAATCAAAAAAGTACATCAACGAATACAGAAGGTGCATACGGAACAAATAGTGTTATTAGTAGAGCGCTTAGAACCGCACCAACTGTTGCTTCTGATGCTGTTTTTGAGTTTGATGATGTCGATGGGACTAATGGTGACTTGACTTTATATTCTCCATTAGAAGCTTTAGAAGGTAATATATATAATAACATTGTGAATGAATTTAGAGGAAGTGTGTTCTTGAAATACGAACTAAATAAAAAGATGTACTTTAGGTCAGATGTATCCTATTATACTAGATATGTTGGACAAACATTTTATCAGTTAAAATCTCTTTCTACAAGAAGCGGTACTCAAGATGGTAGAAGTGGATGGGCAAAAACCCAGGATAGTAGGTCTACGGGACTTGTAAATCAAAATACTTTTAATTATAATTTTGATTTTGGGAAGAAACACAAATTCACAACAATGATTGGTCAGTCTATCAATACGAGTCAGAGTTTTTCTGTTAGAACGTCGAATTTTGGTTTTGCCAATGATATTTTAGGTATCTATGACCCAGGATCTGCAACATATCAAGATGATGATGTTATTAGTGCTGTTGATTCTAACTTGCTTTCATTCTTTGGTAGGTTAAATTATAATTATAACAGTAAGTTACTTTTTACATTTACGGCTAGAGCGGATGCTTCTTCAAGATTTGCAGAAAATAATAAATGGGGGTTTTTCCCAGCAGCAGCTGCGGCATACAATCTTCATAAAGAGAATTTTATCAAAAACACGAATGTAATATCCAATTTAAAATTAAGATTAAGTTACGGATATTCTGGAAATCAATCTGTAGCACCATATCAATCATTGTCTATTCTAGGAACAGATCAACATATCTTTGGAGATGGTAGTGGAGGTGAAGCTGCAACTGCAATTGTTGCTCCTTCACAATTACCAAATGCTGATTTAAAATGGGAATATACAAAGCAGTTAGATTTTGGAATAGATTTTGGATTGTATGAAAATAAAATTACAGGTACTGTAGAATACTATAATAAATCAACAGAAGATTTACTCTTTAATGGTATAGCGATTCCTTCGCATTCTGGTTTTACTTCATACACTAAAAATTATGGATCACTTGAAACTAATGGATTTGAGTTTTCTATGAATGCTCATATTATTAGCAAACCAAAATTTAGTTGGACTTTAGGAGGAAATGTAAGTTTTGGAAAAACAATAGTTAAAGATTTGGCAGAAGATTATGTTCAAGCTGGTTTACAATGGGGTATTGTTACAGACACTCAAAGATTAATTATAGGCGAAGAATTTGGTGCTTTCTACGGATATAAAACTGCTGGAATAGCTCAGTTTGATGATTTTCAAGAATTTCAAGGACTTTCAGAACAGGAGCGCATAGATACATATAATGCAAATCCAACAGCCAACTATACATTGGCTGAAGAAGTAGCAGGAAAAGCACCTAGAAGTACTACACAGCTAAACCCAGGGGCACAATTATATGAGGATATTGATGGAAATGGAATTATAAACGGGGAGGATCAACAAGTAATTGGTAGAGCACAACCTGATGTGGTTTTTGGAATAAATAATTCATTCTCATTTGGAAATATTGACCTTAGCTTCTTCATAGATGGACAAGTAGGTAATGAGATTGCTAACATGATGTCTTTACAGACCTTAGCTTTTAGTGGTAACCAGCAATCGAGTATAGTTAAGGAGGCTTGGACAGCTACAGATCCAAGCTCAGTTTATCCAAGATTAAATAGCGAAAATAATGGACAATATGTTTTTAGTGATAGGTTTATTGAAAATGGTTCATTTATTAGGTTGCAAAATATAACCTTAGGTTATAATTTCCCTAGAAAGGTAACACAAAGTTTAGGACTGAATAATCTGAGATTATACACTTCAGCATCAAATTTATTTGTACTTACTAAGTATTCTGGATATAATCCTGATGTTTCGCTTTCAGGAACCAGAGTTATAAGTCTTGGTCATGATAATGCGGCCTATCCTGTTCCTTCTTTAATAAGAATTGGAGTTAATGTACAATTTTAAAAAAAAAAAACTAAAAAATGAAAAGTATATATAAAATTTTATTGACGATTTCTTTATCATCGGTAGTTTCTTGTGAAGGATTTTTAGAAGAAAATCCTCCAACATTTATTTCTACTGCTAACTTTTATCAAGATGAGAGCCAGGCTAGATCTGGATTAGATGCTGCCTACAACTCATTGGATAATCACAGTTCTGTAACATCTGCTTATGGGTTTTCATGGCCTATGTTAGATTTGGGGACAGATGATGTTTCTTCTAAGCTGAATGAAAATAATGAAAGTCCTGATTTTCTATCTCATAATATATCGTCTACCCTCCGTTTTATAAATTTAAGACAACAATATGCAATATGGTGGCAAGGAATTTCTAGAGCAAATTATGCAATGGAAAATATTCCTAACGTACCAGATATGGATGATGCGACCAAGAATAGTATGGTTGGTGAGGCTAGAGCATTAAGAGCGCTTTATTATTTGCATTTGGTTAAAACATTTGGAGATGTACCGTTAATGTTGAATTATGTATCTACGGAAGCTCAAATAAATGTAGATAGAGCACCGGTAGATGATGTGTACGATGAGATAATTATTCCAGATCTTAAGTTTGCAGAAGAACACTGCGAAGATGCACTTCATTTTGGAAGAGTTACTAAATGGACTGCAAAAATAATTTTGGCTGATGTGTATCTAACGAGAGCAGGTTGGAGAAGAACATCTCAAGGTGAATTTGTACAAGGAGATCCTGTTAATTGGGCATTAGCTCGAGATAAGGCATTAGAAATTATTGAGAATTCTCCTCATTCTTTAAATACAGTACCAGAGGTTGATGGACTTCATGTGACGCCATCTTATGGAGTAGCATGGAACAATCCTTTTACTAGTGAATCGATGATGGAAGTAGCAACTTTAGCTGAAGATGGTTTAGGATCTCGATTAAGTAAAGGATGTGCAGCCTCTAATAGTGGTGTTAGTTATTGGGGACTTTTTAGTGCTCAACCATTATTAGATGAAGGAAATTCGTCTACAGTTTCTCAAATGAGGTTTCCTGGTAAGCCAGGTACAGCTGGGAATTATATACCAACTCCAAATCTTTACAGAGCTTTTGAAGATGGAGATATTAGAGGAGAATGGAGTTTAATGACTAGGTATAAAACAGCTGATGGTACTGAGTATGTAATAGCACCAGTATTTAGAAAATATGTAGATATAGATTATTATTTAGGATTACCAGAGACATCGCAGTTTAGAACCAATTCTAACTTTATATTATA
Source organism: Mariniflexile sp. AS56 (assembly GCF_030552475.1). Lineage (GTDB taxonomy): Bacteria > Bacteroidota > Bacteroidia > Flavobacteriales > Flavobacteriaceae > Mariniflexile. The sequence continues at coordinate 27,959 of NZ_JAUPED010000016.1, forward strand.
TAGATATGCAGATGCACTTTTGATCTATGCAGAGGCAGCAAATGAAGCAGAAGGATCACCAAGTGATTTGGCATATGGTGCAGTAAACCAGATAAGAAGAAGGGCTTTTGAAGTTACAGATGATTCTAGAGACTTTTCAGGTCTTTCACAAGAAGAATTTAGAACTGCAGTATGGCTAGAAAGAAGACGTGAGTTTAATGGAGAAGTTAAGAGACGTTTTGATTTAATTAGAACCAATCGTTTGTTTACTGCTACAGATCCTTCTGTACCTAATCAAATGGATAGATTTTGGAGTGAAGAGGAAGATTCTGCAACAGAATATACAAACATGCATATTTTATATGGTAGTGCGCCTTTTCCTGATAGAGAATGGTTATTGCCTATTCCTCAGGTTGATATAACTTTGACAGGTTGGGAACAAAACGAAGGTTATTAAAAATGAAACAACCAAGAGCAGTGGCTTATTTAACCGATTCGCCCCTTCTCTTGCTTAAAAGAAATAATATTAATAAAAAATGAATATATTTAATAAAAGTAATTTATCCCTTGTAGTCTTTTGTCTATTAATCGCTTTTTCTAGTAGAGCTCAAGTCAAAACAGAAAGTATGGATAAAATGTGGGGGGAATCTAATGTTTCACCGGACGCTTTAAAAAGCGGAAAAGGTAAATTCTTTGATGAAAGTAATTTCGGAATGTTCATTCATTGGGGTTTATTCTCAAATCTCGGAGGTGTTTGGAACAATAAAACTTATTATGGTATTGGCGAATGGATTATGAATCCAAGAATGGCGGGAATACCTGTTGAAGATTACAAGCAAATTGCAAATGACTTTAATCCAACTGGTTTTGATGCAAAAAAAATAGCACAATTAGCCAAAGATGCTGGAATGAAATACATTGTAATTACTAGTAAGCATCACGAAGGTTTTGCTATGTTCGACTCTAAAGTAAGCGATTTTAACATTGTAGACGCTACCCCTTTTGGACGAGACCCAATGCACGAGTTAGCAGATGCTTGTCATGAAATAGGTTTAGGTTTCGGGTTTTATTACTCGCACAACCAAGATTGGACAGCTCCTGGAGGTAAAGGAGGTCCTAAGACAGATGAAAATGGAAAAGAAGCTATTTTTAAAGATTACTTCTATAATAAATGCAAACCTCAGGTAAAAGAGATTTGTACAAATTATGGTGATATAGATTTTGTATGGTTTGATACACCTGGAGATATGCCAAAGGAATATGTAGAAGAATTAGCTGCTATGGTTAGAGAATTACAACCAAAAGTCATGATGTGTAGTCGCGTTGGCTATGGTTTGGGCGATTATGCCAGTGTTGGCGATATGGAAGTTCCAACAAAACGTATTGAAGGTTTATGGGAAACATGCGATACTAATAATGATTCATGGTCTTATGCTTGGTACGATAATAATTTTAAAAGTCCAAAAGTCATTTTAAGTAGATTATTGGAAACAGTAGCACGTGGTGGTTCTTATTTGTTTAATGTAGGTCCAAACGAATTAGGAATTGTTCCAGAAATTGGCGCTGAATTTTTAAGAGAAACAGGAAAATGGCTAAAAAGATATCCTCAAGTGGTTTATGATGCCGGCTATTCTCCATGGGATTATAAATTACCTTGGGGAGATGTTACAACAAAAGGTAACAAGATGTATTTAGCAGTTTCAGAATGGCCTACTGATGGTAAATTGTATTTACCTGGTTTAAAAACTAAAATCAAATCTGCTAAAATTCTAAATCCTGAAGGAAGAGATCAAAAAATTAAATTTAAACAAGGAAAAGACAATTGGGTTACTTTTAATGTTCCCTTTAAAGCTCCGGATCATTTAATTTCCATTATAGAAGTTGAAGTTAATATCAAAAAGGGAGAAGACATAATTGCTGAAGACACAGCTTTAGGAATCTATCCAAATACAAGAACAGAATTAATTACTGAGTTTGGAACTGTTAGCAATGCTACACAAGCAAACAAAAAATGGATGGAGAAGTTCGGTGAATGGAAACACGTCAACCAAGTTGGAAATTGGGAAGAAAATGGTCAAATATCTTGGAGTATCGACGTAAAAAAAGCTGGATATTACTATTTAGATTTAGATTATAGGGGTGCTGATCGTTTGGTTTGGAAAACAACAACAGATGAAGGTATTATAGTACAAAACCAACAAGCCGCTACCGAAAAGTATGTGTTTTACAATATGGGTATTTTAGAATTTAAAACCCCCGGAAAACACACCATAACAACAACTTTAGTAGAAGGAGATAGAAAAACAGCCAGTTTAAAATCAATAGCTTTAAGACCTATAAATGATTAATTAGGATATGAAGCGCGTCACTTTAAAAGTTATTTTTAATGCTTTAATCCTGTTTATCTGTTTTCAATCAAGAGGACAATCAAATAAAGCTTTTCCCAAATTCAGTTGGGATAAAGTACCTGTGGCATTTCATTTTGGAAAACAGGGAGCTTTAACTAACGATGAAGCAAAATTTATTGCATCGCATTCAAATTATGTCGTTTTAGAAAAAGGACATGGTTTACCAGATTCTAAAAACACCGAAACTGGCATTAAAGTAGACGCAAAAAAATTAAAAGAATTGAATTCCAATATGAAAGTCATTTTCTATTGGAATGCTTTTCTAGATATCTCAACATACGAAGCACATCATGTATATAAAAGTCATCCAGAATGGTGGTTAAAAACAAAGGAGGGGGAACTTGATTTAAAAAAGGGAAAAACAAAACGCTATGATTTGTCCAACCCAGAAGTTCGTAAATGGTGGGTAGAAACAGTAAAAAACGAAATTTCGAACGGCTCTACCGATGGGGTTTTTATGGATGCTTTTATTCAAGTAGGAAGTCCAGCAAATATTGAACTATGGGGCCAAGAGAAATACGATAGGATTCAAGAAGGGTTAAAAAAATTAATAGCCGAGACCAGAGCTGCTCTTGGAAATAACAATCTAATAGTTTACAACGGTATTCGAAGTAACCCAAGAAGAAATGTTGGAAATAACTTTCCAGATTATACCGACGCCGTAATGATTGAACATTTTGGCATTATTAACAGTAGCTCCAAAGAAAGCATGCTACAAGACATCCAAGAAATGGAGAAAGCCGGAAAAACTGGAAAAATAGTAATTTTTAAAGGGTGGCCTGGATATACTTGGCTAGAAAAAGATTTTATGGCAAAACCTCTTAAAGAAAAACAAGAAATTTCTAGAAAAAATATAACATTTCCTTTGGCTTCATTTTTAGCAGGCGCACAAGAAAACTCTTATCTCATATATAATTGGGGCTATCGCTTTAAACATGGTGCAACAGATTGGTATCCTGAATTTGATAAACCACTGGGCAAACCATTAAACAATATGAAAGTGAATGGTTGGGAGTTAACTCGTGATTTTGAACATGCCTCTATTTGGGTTGACTTAGAAAACAAAATTGCCAAAATCGATTGGAAATAACCAATGAACTCCTTCTACATGGATTGAAACTTCAAATAATGAAGATGGAAATCTCTAGTCATAACTATCAAAAAAAGAATACATTAAGTTCTGTGCATGAATTAAAATTTTTGAATCCATTCTTTTACCTAGAGTACAAAATCTTTGAAACTGAAAATTTCTTGATTTAGAGTCGTAATGTCTTGACGGAAACCTCCATTAAATTTTAAACTCATCATTTTAATATCATATATTATGGTTTGTTTTTTTCTAAAAAGTTAATAAAGTAAAGAGCATCCGGCTTTTTCTATTTCCTTATTCTATTGTTTTATTAATTTATAGCTAGAAAAATCTTAAAAAAAATAATATTACTATCAATACTATAGAGCTGTTTTATATTTTTATTTACAATAATTGATTTGAGAAACAAATAAATCTAAATGAGTAATTGGTTCGTTTATGATTTTAATAATTTCGCTGAAAACCATTTTATTATGAAAGGCATTAAACTTATTACATGTTTATTTTTAACTACTTTACTTTTGCAAAGTTGTAAAACTGATACTAGCAATAAACCTATTGAAAACAAAGAAACCCAACCTAATATTATTTTCATATTTGCCGATGATTGGGGCTATGGTGATTTAGGAATTCACGGAAGCTCATTTTGTAAAACGCCTAATCTGGATAAAATGGCAGCTGAAGGAATTGATTTTCAAAATTTCTCAGTAGTCAATCCTGTTTGTTCGCCTAGTAGAGTTGGAGTCATGACAGGTCAGTTCCCTGCGAGACATAGTGTACATGGTCATTTTGCTACAGTTGAGTCTCATATAAAACGAAATATGCCAGATTGGTTAAGTACAGAAGCCCCCTTGTTACCACGAATGCTTAAAAAATCTGGGTATGTAACTGCTCATTATGGAAAGTGGCATTTGTCAAACACGCCTGTAACAGATGCTCCATCTCCCTTAGAATATGGATATGATGAATATGGGGCTTTTAACTTGCCAAATAGATTGCATCAAATGCAAGTGGATTCTACATTGTATAAAACCATAGATTTTATAAAGAAAAATAAAGACAAGCCTTTCTTTGTAAATGCATGGATTCATGCAACACACACGCCTCATTATCCAAAGAAAGAATATATGGATAAGTTTTCAGATTTTGATGAACAACAACAGGTGTATGCCGCAGTAATAGCTGAATACGATGATCGTATTGGGCAATTGTTTAAAACATTAAAAGATTTAGGAATAGATGATAATACTCTTGTACTTTTTTCTTCTGATAATGGTCCAGAATTTACAGGAACTACAAAAACACAAGAAGATGATTCAACTGGAGGTGGTCTAGGATCGTATTATTCAGTTGGAGAAACGGCAGGTCTTAAAGGACAAAAGCGTTCGTTGTTTGCTGGCGGTGTTCGTATTCCTTTTATCGTGAGGTGGCCAGGTTCAGTACCTGCTGGAGTTCATGATAAAACAACACAATTATCCACGGTAGATTTGTTACCTACTTTTTTAGAATTAGCAGGAGGTAAATTGCCTGAAGGATATGAACCAGATGGTGTTAGTATTGTAGAGGCTTTAAAAGGTAAAGCGGTTAAACGAGAAAAACCAATTTTTTGGGACTGGAAGTTCTCAAATAATAGACCAGAATTCTGGCCTTCAGCATGTATTCAAGAAGATAACTGGAAGCTTTTAACCAATTCAAAATTAGGCAAAACTGAATTATATAATATCAATACAGATTGGTCGGAAAAAACAGATGTAGCAGATAAATACCCAGAAAAAACTTCAGATTTATTAAATAAAATTAAAGCGTTTGAACATACTTTACCTACAGCACCTCTAAGTAATACTTTTTCTAAAGAAAGAGAACTATTAACTAAACAATTAGGAAACTAAGTATGAAAAATCAATTATTAAAAGTTACTGTAATAGCACTATGTTTAATCTGTTTTGGAAGCTGTAAAAACAATAATGAGTACAATATTCTAGATTTTGGAGCAATTAATGATACTACAATTGTAAATACAGTAGCAGTTCAAAAAGCTATTGATAAATGTGCTGAGAATGGTGGAAAAGTAATCTTTCCTTCTGGAAAATATGTTATAGGTACAATTAATTTAAAAAGTAATGTTGAATTACATATTCAAAAAGGAGCAGAACTTTTGGGGAGTTTGTCTTTAAAAGACTATTCCACAAAAAATAAAGGAGCTATAGAGGCACCAGCATTTAATAAGAGCTTATTGTATGCGGAGAATGCTCATAACATCAAAATAACAGGACAAGGACTTATTAACGGTAGAGGTACTAAAGGTAATTTCCCTGTAAAAGTAGCAGATAGCTTAGGAGAGAGACCCATGTTAATGCGTTTTATAAATTGCAATAATATAGAATTTAGAGATGTCTCATTTTTAAATAGTGCTTCTTGGTGTGTTCATATGGTTTCTTGTGAAAATATTACAGTAAAAAAAGTTACAATCGATAGTAGAGTTAACATAAATAACGATGGTTTTGATTTAGATGGATGCACAAATGTTTTAATTGAAGATTGTGACATCAAGACAGGAGACGATGCTATTTGTCCAAAAAGCACCACAACTAAAATCACAGAAAATATGGTTGTTAAAAACTGCAGGGTAGAAAGCCATACAGCAGCTTTTAAGTGCGGAACATCATCAAGAGGAGGGTTTAGGAATATTAAAGTTTCTGATTGTGATTTTTCCAATACACGAATGGGAGCTATAAAACTTTTACAAGTAGATGGTGGTATTCTAGAAGATATTACAATAGAAAACATTACTATGAATAATGTAGAGGGGCCCCTTTTTATTAGGCTTGGGAATAGAGGTAGAATTTATGATAAGCCAACAGAGCAAATTTATAATTTGAAAGATGGAGGAAGTGAAGGAGCACCTACGGGTTCCATAAAAAATATTACCATCCGAAATATAAAAGCTACAGTGGTTAGTACTATTCAAAAACGTTGTGGCATTATGATTACTGGTATTCCAGGGCATTATGTGGAAAATGTTTTGTTAGAAAATATTACTATTTCTTATCCTGGTGAGGGTACTGAAGAAGATGCAAAAAGAGATGTTCCTGAAGATATTGCGAGATATCCAGAGCAATTTTTCTTTGGAGTATTGCCTTCTTGGGGTGCATATATTCGTCATGCAAAAAACATTGAATTTAAAAATGTAATCATGACTACGCGTAATAGCGATGCTAGAGAAAAAATTGAGCTAGTTGATGTTGTAGGTTTTACGAATAATGCATCTTCAAATATTATCAATTAAATAAGTTAAGATGATTTTTAAAAATGTCATTATCGCATTATTATTTATAATGCCATGTATTTTAATTTCCCAAAATCAAGAAAATGATACTTTTATTACTCTAAATGAAGCTAGAAATGTACCTCAGAATTTCCATGAGCTGTGGAGTCACTATGATCCAAGAAAAGAACCTTTAGATACAGAGATTCTTAAAGAGTGGGAAGAAAATGGATTCATCTTTAAAGTTCTAAGATATAGGGTTGGAGTTTTTAAAGGCAAAAAAGCTATGGTGGCCGCTATTTATGGCTATCCAAAAAACGCAAGTAACCTACCTGGTTTAGTGCAAATACATGGCGGAGGACAGTATGCCGATTATAGAGCTGTACTAACAAATGCTAAGCGCGGTTATGCTACCATTTCTATTTCATGGGCGGGTAGAATAAACGCACCAGAATATAAAGTAACACCAAAGGAAGTAAAGCTTTTTTGGGCTGGTAAAACAAAAGATGCTAATTACAAAATAACCACAGACTGGGGAAAATTAGATGGATATCATGCTCCAACTAGATACAGCTCTAAGGGAGGTTACGGAGGGTCTTTAGCCCCAGAGGATTGGTCTTTAGATTCTGTGGATTCCCCAAAAAACAGTCGTTGGTTTTTAGCTGCTTTGGCAGGAAGAAGGGCTTTAACATTTTTAGAAAATCAACCACAAGTAAATGCAAATAAGTTAGGTGTGTATGGGCACTCAATGGGAGGTAAGCTTACAGTATTAACAGCAACAGATTCAAGAGTAAAAGTAGCAGTCCCTTCTTGTGGAGGAATAAGTGATAATGACAATGATATATATAAGGATTTATATAAAAATACGATTGGAGATAATTCTTATTTAAAAGAAATAAAATGTCCTATATTATTTTTGAGTCCTTCAAATGATTTCCACGGACATTTAAAAGATATCCCTAATGCAACAAGCTTAATAAATACCGATGATTGGAGAGTTGTAAGTTCTGCGCATATGAATCATAAGGATTTAGGAGAATATGAGGTGTCAGGTTTGCTTTGGATGGATCAATATCTAAAAGGAAGTTCAGAGTTGCCTAAAACACCTGAAAGTAAAATAAAATTAAATACTAAAAATAAAATCCCTCTTATTGAGGTGTTACCAGATAATTCCAAACCAATTATCGAAGTTGATATTTATTATACATTTCAAGGAGAAATTTCAAGAGCTACTAAAAGTGAAGAAAGAGAAAATAGAATAAAGAGGTATTGGAACTATGCTAATACGGTAAAAGCAGGAGACAAATGGAAAGCTGAATTACCTTTAATTCGCATAGACAAGCCCGTTTGGGTCTATGCAAATATAAAATATAGGTTGGGCAAGCCTCAGCAAGGTGCGGGCTATTATTATAATATATACAAAACGGATAAATTTAATATATCTACACCTATCCAAGTAATTTCTCCTGAAGATTTAAAAAAATCCAAAACTGTTGTCACTGATAAACCTTCATTAATTATTGAAGACTTTAAAGGTAATTGGGAAAAAGAGTGGTTTTACGATAAAAAAAATATTTGGGGAAGAAGTACTCATAAACCTTATAGTACGAAATATAAAGCACCTAAAAAAGCGAGATTGGGAATTGAGCTAATTAGTAAAGAAGCGAATAAAATGGTCATTCTCTTAGATGATTTTGCCTCAGAATTAATTCTTATTGGAGGTTCAGAACCTCAAAAATTGATACTATCACCCAAAGACTTTAAAAATATAAAAGGAGAATCTTTAAAAGATTTTACTCTTGTAAAAGAACTTTCATTGTTACCTAAAAAAGTAATAAAAGGAAAAAAGAATACTAGTTCAAAAACGGTGAAACTTGGAGGGGAATGGAATGGAAAAAAACCTATTTTCAAAAAAATGTATTGGGTTAAATAGTACTGTTAAATTGAGATGTATAAAAAAAATGAAAAATTCAAGAAAAGTTACCTTTATTACAGTTTTTTATGTGTTTGTGCCATCACGATGAATGCACAAACGGAAGTTATTGGTCTTAAGTAAATTAATGTTCATTTTTTTGCTTATTAAAAAAAGAACTTGAAAATTATATAGGTCTGTTTTCTCCAGCTGCCGTAAGCAGAACCTAAATTACTATAGAGAGCGTTGCGCTCGTACTCGATTTTTGAGGGTTTTGTTTTTTTAATTGGTTAAAAGGGGAATGTCCTTATAATTAATGTATAATTTTTACGAATAACATAGTTGTTGTAAAAACAACTATGTAGGATAGAAATACATATTAAGCTAAGTTATAAAATATAGGTGTAGGCTTTTCTTTTTAGAAAACAGAACCATTAAATAATTTGAATTATATATAATCATGAACTAGCTGTTTAGTCATTCAGCTAATTGTCTAGTTTTTTGCAAGTCTGGTATTTGTGGTTACAAGTATCTTATAGATGTTGAATAATTTATTATGAATAGAATTAAAAATTGATAAAAATGATGTTAAATATTACAATAGGTATTTTGGTAGGGCTAATAATAACTATACTTTTATTAAAATATAGTTCGAATGATTTTACTAAATAAGAATTCGTAATATATCATTTCAAGGTTTAGTAGGACTATTTTAGTGTTTATAAATATATATCCATGTTTTTAATTTTAGAAAAGGCCATTAAAACCCTTATTTGATAAGAATTTTTAGTGTTTATCTAGTATTGATTTATTTTTTTTTAGATGAGATATTGTTATTCTAAGGTATGAGAATTAAAATTTATTACAGCTTGACAGCTACTACATATTAAAAATAAAGTAATTGAATAAATTTGATTTGTTTTCATTTGCACCTTTATTTACCCATTTATTAAATGAGAAATTAATTTATACAGGGTTAACAATTTATTACACTTTGGTGAATTTTTTGTAGTTAGGTTTTTTTAACTGACTGATTTTTTAGAGGTAAAATACATTTAACATATTTTATAGTATATTGACTTGTAGTATCTCATTCTAGCACATTCCCCTCCATTCCGTAAAAACTCCATTTTAGAAAAAGCGCTTCTCTAAAAAAATCTTGGACCCAATCCCAAAGTTTTAGTATCTGCATTTTAATAGGAATCCCGAATACCAGTAAATTTTTGATTCAAATTAACATTTTGCTTCTTAAAAAACTTTGAAATAGAGTCCGCCAAATATGGAAAATGTATTTGCATTTTGTTCCACTTCCTATGATTTTGTATTTCACAAAGAATTTAGACTCACATCCCGAGCGAACACCGCTATACCTTTTTTTGACAGCAAAATAACAACATTCAGCTTTGAATGCCAGCATAATCAGGCTCACTTCGACTGCGCTCAGCGCAGGCTACTCTCGCACTTTTTATATGTCTTCACAAAGCTGAATATTGAAAGCGTCTAAGCAACAAAAAGAAGGTAACAGTGACGGCTCTATGGGAAGTAAATTTAAAATGAATCTTATGAAATCTTACAAAATCAATAACAAAGCCTTAGCTGAAGCTGTCCTGGAATTATTAAAGAAAGGCCAAAAAAGTTTGAGAATAAAAAAAACATATTCTATTGATGATGCTAGATTGATTCATGGATATGATTCGAAACGCTATGGTGTTGTAACTCCAAATGAAAAATTAGCTATTAAATAATTGGCCGAAAATGAAGGGGGTTTTATTAGATCCTGTTATTCTGGAAGAGCTTTTTACGCAATGTTAGATGATATAAAAAGTCAGAAAATATAAAAAGGAGCTAATATTTTATTTTCACATACTGGCGTTTTACCGTTTACCAGGTGATTTTTGTTATTCTAAGGAATTAATATAATCGTTATATCAATTTAATAGATTTGGATTTAAATTGGTGCTAATTGTATTAGGGAGCGAAAAAAGAGCCAAATGTTTTAGCAAAATAAAAAAAAGCCAAGAATAAAATTCTTGACTTTCCCTGGTTTTACTTGTAGCGAGAATGGGGCACGATCCCCCGACCTCCGGGTTATGAACTAAACATATAAATTCAACAGTCCCTGTTTATAGGGCTTCCCAGATGCTTATTTTTCAAATCGTGTTCCAAAACGTGTTCGGTTTTGAGTCCACTATTGTTATTAAATTTTGATAGTTTAAATGTATGAAAATTGATTGATAAGTTATCGGTCTAAAATAAATTTAATTAAAGTTTTTTTAAATTAATTTAACTGCATAGAACCTGATGCTAATGTATAATAATATGTTTTTTTTATAAATACGGTAAACCGTAACAAACAGGTTTTATAATCAAGTATTTTTGTTTTAATAAAACAAATTACATTATATTTATAGTAATAAGGCTACAGTCAATGTTTTATATATAGTAAATCCCTTACTAAAAATTAATAGCAAAAAAATAACCCATGCATTCACATGAATGTATTAACTATTAATTTTTAATAATTACATTATGCTAAAAAAGTACATTTCCCTCGTATTATTTTTTTTATTTTTTGTGAACAATGTTACATCACAAACTATAACAATTCCAGACCCTAATTTTGAACAAGCTCTAATTGATTTAGGAATTGATTCAGATGGAATAATAAATCAAACCCTGCTATATAGTGATGCTCAGCCAGTGGTTAGTTTGGATTTATCAAACAGAAACATAAGTGATTTAACAGGTATTAGTTATTTTTTTAATTTAACTTCTTTAAATTGTTCCAATAATAATATTACTAGTTTTTATTATACGGGGTCACTTACAAATCTCAGAAGCTTAAGTCTTAGCGGAAATGAAATCACAACATTAACACTTTACGATAATAGCAAGCTTAACTCTGTTGATGTAAGTAATAATCCAAATCTCACCTATTTAAATGCTAAGGTAAGTAGAATATGGGGAGGGCTTGTTTTAAATGCAAGTAATAATCCTAATCTAATTACTTTATCATGCGTCGGAAGCGCCTTAAAAGAAATTAATATAAACCAAAATACTTCATTAGAAGATTTAATATTAAGTCAAAATGATTTGACTAGTATTGATTTGAGTACAAACGTTAATCTAAAAAATTTAGATTTATCATTCAATAAGTTTACCACGTTTGAAATCCATAATACACAACTTACCAGCTTAAAGATTGATGGAAATAATTTAGTGAACCTGGATTGTTCTAATAATCAAATTACGAGTTTAGAAGTAAATCGAAATACGATAGTTTCTTTAAATTGTTCAAATAATAAATTTAGTTCTTTCAATGATTATCCATCTAACACTCTTACTTCTCTGGATTTAAGTTATAATGATATTACTGATTTAACAATAAACGTTAATGGACTTTCTGCTTTAAATATTGCTTATAATCCTTTAGTCTCTTTACAAATTGAGAATACAAATCTTTCAAGTTTTGATATTAGTACTAATACTAAGTTAGTCACCTTAAATTTATTTAGTTGCCCGATTACCAGTGTTAATTTAACCCAAAATACAGATTTGGTAACTCTTGCTATTTATAATACTTTATTAAAATCTATAGATGCTAGTCAAAATACTAAGCTTGTTCGTTTATATACAGGCAATAATAATGAACTAACATCTTTAGATTTAAGAAATGGTAACAACTCTTTGATGACTGCTACATATATTACTACCCACCCACTATTAACCTGTGTTTTTGTAGATAATGCTATTTTGGCAAATACACGTCAAGCCCCCTATACTAATTGGGAAAAAGATATAAGTGCCGTTTATAGACAAGAGTCCTGCGATTTTAATATAGTTATTTCAATAGATAAAACAACTCTCCTAGAGAATGGGGAACAAGCAATAATAACTGCCACCCTAAATGAAGTTAATCCAACCGAAGATGTTACCATAAACCTTGTGGCATCTGGTACTGCATCCATTACAAACTATACTTTAAGTTCAAATACTATAATTATACCTTCAGGGGAACTTACGGGCACAGCAACCATAACAGCAAATGAAGAAGATATGGATTCTGATAAAACGGTAATTATTGATATTGATTCTGTTGAAAAAGCCGATGAATTAACAGAACAACAATTAACAATCACTATAACCCACATTAATAATGCTCCAACGGATATTGCTTTATCGAACCTAATAATAGATGAAAATTCTATAATAGGAACAGAAATAGGAATATTTACTTCGACAGATGTTGATAGTGAAGACGACTATACTTACACTTTGGTTTCAGGAGATGGAGATAATGATAACAGCAGTTTTACTATAACAGACGATAAACTATTAAGTGGTAAAGTGTTTGATTTTGAAACAAAGAATAGTTACTCAATCAGAGTTCAAACTGATGATGGGAATGGAGGTACATTTAGTAAATCATTCACTGTTTCTATTACTGATCTTAATACCCTGTTTATTGAAGATTCCAATGCATCTATAAGATTTAAAAATGATATTGTTTTAAAACTAGAGAGTAGTGAAACTATTAAAGGCTTTCAGTTTGATATAACGTTTCCAGGTGGATTCGTTTTTAACCCATTAGACATAACAAATATAGGTTTACCAGGAAACTATCAGGTTTCAAGTTCTAATGTTGGAGGTAATACGTTTAGAGTGATTGGTTTTTCTTTAACAAATGAAACAATTGCAGCTGGTACTATATCTATAATTAAATTTCCAACATTCATTAATGAAGGAACGCCTACTGGTGAATACCCGATACCTGTATTTAATGTAACCTTATCTGATGTTAATAATGTTGATATTGCAACTTTGTCACCAACAGATGGAATAGTAACTGTTTATAGTCACCCTAGAGGTGATGCCAATGGAGATAACATTGTAAATATTTTAGATATTTTGGGTGTGATTGATTATATTTTTGGTAATCCTCCTTCTGTTTTTAATTTTGAATTGGTAGATATTAATTCTGATGACAGCATTAATATACTAGATGTATTAGCAATTCAAGACATAATATTAAACCCAATAGCAAAGAAAATTGACAATGGCACTAAGGTAAATACCGCCAAAAAATTAGCTGGAAATAATTATTTAAATATTATTAACGATATGTTCTCTCCAAACACATCTGAAATCATAGAAATAAACTTGGAAAATGATGATATTGTTAAAGGTGTTCAGTTTGATTTTGTTTTACCAGAAGGCTTTACGCTTAATGCAGCAGATATAGTTGGAAGTTCAAGACTCAATGGATTCAATATTAGTGCTCAAGAAACTAGTGCAAATACTTATAAAGTGCTTATTTTTTCTTTTTCCTCCGCAACGATAGCACCAGGAACAGGAGCTATTTTAAAACTACCAGTATTTATAGAACCTGAAGTAAGTATTGGGGTTTATCCAATTGAACCTACGGATGTCATTATTTCAGATACAAATAATACAGACAAATCCACTCAGGCGCCTAATGTTGGTAAAATAACAATAAATACATTAAGTTTAAATGATGCAGAAGATCAAGATAATATTTTAACATTATATCCCAACCCTGCAATGGAAACGCTTTATGTTAAAACAAACAGAAAAAGTCGTTATTCTATCATTGACGTATATGGAAAACTTGTTATAACAGGTAAACTAGAACAAGGCGAGAATAAATTGGATTTAAAGAATTACCAGACTGGTATTTACTTCCTTCAAATTAAGAATGAATTAGGTTTTGTAACTAAAAAAGTAATTAAAGAATAACAATAAATATTTTAGGATTGCCGCTTATACATGGAGAAATACTCTGGCAGCATTCTATTTAGATATTGTTCAATCCTCATGTTTCTAATAGAAAAGCAGGAATAACTAAAAACGGTTTAGATTACTCTAAACCGTTTTTTTTTATTTTGAATTGTAGAGGGAGGTGGGGCACGGTCCTCCAAGTTCCGATACATGAACTAAAATTAAAAATTTAACAGTCACTGTTTAAAGAGGGGCTAATTGCTTAGACTTCAAATCTATTTACAAAATGTGTTCGATTCTATTTCCACTTATTGATAATGATTTTAAGTTTTCAATTTAAGACGAATGATTTATCTCCATGACACATAAATTATATTATATAACCAGGCTAATTTGATGATGTTAATATGCCAAGGTAGTAAATCAAGTAAAATATCATATCCAGATGATTGTACCGTTAATTGATAAGCACCTTCTTGTTTTTGTAACAAGCCATCTCTTATTAAAAAAGTGTTTCTTAATTCTTCTGTACTGGTTTGCTCTAACTTGTTCCAATTATTGAGTATAACGGTAAGCAGCTCTTCTGCGATTTCTTTTTCTTCATTATATAATTTAATATAATAAGGAACTGGCTCATGAATTTCCATTCCGCATAAAACTTTAGGTATTGCTAAATAACTTTCTTCTATTGTCTCATCGTTACTTTCTGTAGCCAGATAATGTAGTAGGTAAACGGCTCGATATTTTAAATCATCATACTTAAATTTACCTTCTATATTTAAGTATTGTAATTTGTTAAATAATTGATTTAAAAATGGATGTGTAATTATAAGTCCAGTATTGAGCACATACCATTTGGATAAATTTACTTCCATAGTTACCTTTTTATAAGTTTATATTTGGGTTGATTTTGTCATAATTATAGTAAAATCATTGTCTAAATAACCGTCTTTTAAAATAACATTATTACATATTTCCTTACATTGTTCAAAAACATGATCTTTATTATGTGCTACAATTAATTGACCAGATTCAAAAAAATCTTCATTCAGCATATTAAAAATAAGCGCTTTGTTCGCTGAATTATAAAACTTTTCTATACAATTTATATAATAATTCGGGTCGTGAGATCTGTATGACAAGGCTCCACAAGCAACAACAATATCAACTTTTGGTAATTGACAATGTGTGAAATCTGTATTATAAAACCAAGTATTAGTCTTTTCTTTAAAGCGTTCTTTTGCAAAGTGAATAAATGATTCATGCAAGTCAATTCCTATATAATGAAAAATAGAATAATGCAGCTCTAAAAATAAATTAAAATCGCCATCACCACAACCTAAATCTAAAACGGAAGCATTATCAAAATTAAACAATGAAGTAATCACCTGAAACCTGATTTGTTGAACTTTTTTACTTGTCCAACCCATCATTTTTGAGCGTGCTAGGTTTTTACATTTAAGACGAACGGAATGGTATTGTTTTATATATTGTTTTTCAATTAAAGTCATTCTTTCATCAAAGTTGTGCAATAATAAACTAAGTTTTATGCATTGGAAATCACTAAACCTTCGTGAGCAATTTCTATAGTTTCTATAGCAACTTCATTACCGTCCGATCTTAAATCAGTACCCGTAACTTTGGTTGGCCATGCATTTTGTAAAACCCAAGTCATTGTAGAGTTACCACCTTGATCTAATAATTTTATAGTTACATTGACTCGTTTAACAGTATTCATTTTGATGGTAGTATACCAGTCGAAAAATTGATTGTCTTTGATTAAGACACCCTTCTTAAGGGTTATATTTCCAAATTTCGCCAAACCAGGCATTCCTTGATTTGAAAAAACAGGGCTTCCTTGTTGTCTATATTCAATAATTTGTGCTTCTACATCTAATCCTGAAACCTCCTGAAATGATGCTTCTTTCATTCCTCCTCCTAAATCTACCAAAAAGTAAAATTTAGAAATTCGCGATAATTTTTTACTTAGTTTTGACCCGTCGTCTGCCATGAGTATATTTTCTATAGGTTACTATTTGTTTTTTGTCTCTGCTATTGAAAGTCACCAACAATAAATTCTATACGATGTGAAATTGCTTCTTTTACTTTAAATGTTGTATCAAATCGAATTTAGATTTGTGTTTGCTAATGGTTCTAAAACCAGATAGTTAAAAATAGATAAAATAGTTTGAATTCCAATAATTCAGATAAAATAGTGTGCTATAAGTTTAATGAAATTGTATTAGTATCTGGTGGTTTTATTATGCCGTTACGGAATACCGTAAGGAATAAGAATATTGGAGATTTACTTTTGTTTTATAGCCGGAATAAACCGGTTTTTAATGTTTATAAAATAAACTTAGCATGAATAAAAAGTATTTGATTTTTACAATCTTAATTGTGGCTCTTGTGACATCTTGTTCTGGCGATGATGAAAAAGAAAAGGAGACCGATGTCTCACTTATTGGAACATGGACAGGTCTTTCAAGCTCTTTTAATGGAAATAACTCAGGAGCTCCTGACAATAGTATTGTGAAATTTACATCTAACAAACGAACTGAATTTATCTACGAAGGATATGGAAATCAGGGGCAGGACATTTCTGAATTGGGAAGTTGGGACAAAAACGGAACGATATTAACTATTACTTGGGATGACGCTGATGCGAGTTCTGAAACCTATATTTTGTCCATTACAGAATTGACTGTAAATTCATTAAAATGGGAAACTAATATAAGTGGTGAAGGAAGTTTAAAAGAAACATTTAAAAGATAAATTGTTTAAGTATAGTGTTTATAGTTAGCTAATACGAGTTAATACATTGTGTTTAGCCAACCAAAGCATAATACACAGTACTTAAAGCCCAAAACCTTACGGAATCCCGTAAGGTTTTGGGCTTTAAGTGGTTTAAATTTGTGTAAGTTCCATTTTAATATAAAAAATATGAGAAATATTTTATTAGTTATCTTTTTATTGAATATCACCGCGATTTGTGCCCAAGATGTAAAATGCGACGATTTACAATCCTTTATAATTAAAAATGGTTACTACAAAGCATCGCTGTCAAGTATAAGTTTAGATTCGGAGTGGTTATACGAGGTAAAAGCATATACCTATAAATCTAAAATATATGTGGTAGCGAAAATAAAACCCAAGAAATATAGCTATCAAACCAAATCCTATGTTTTTTGCGGAATTCCTAATCAGAATTGGTCCAGTTTTCAACATAGTGGCTATGGCGATTCTAGCTCTTATGGTGAACGCTTTCATAAATATATAATGGACTATGTCTGTGATTGTAGGTAATGATTAAAAAGCTGTTTTAATCATGAGTTTTCACACAATATTTTATACGGAATATGTATTTTTACCTGAATGATATTTTATTGAAAATAAATTAATGACGAAATCCAAACTAACTCTATCACAACTAGAACAATACCTATCTAAAGCAGCATGGATTCTTAAAGGCCCCGTTGATTCATCAGACTTTAAAGTATATATTTTTCCACTACTATTTTTTAAAAGATTATCCGATGTCTATGATGAAGAGTATGCTTTAGCATTGGAGGAATCTGAAGGTGATGTAGAATACGCATCCTTACCAGAATTTCACAGGTTCGAAATTCCAGAAGGCTGCCATTGGAAAGACGTTAGAGAAACGACTACAAACGTTGGACTAGCTATTGAGAAAGCACTTCGAGGCATTGAGCAAGCCAATCAAGAATCACTCTATGGTATTTTTGGAGATGCACAATGGAGTAATAAAAACAAATTATCAGATCGTTTATTAATTGATTTAATAGAGCACTTTTCTCAATATAGTTTATCTAATTCTTTAGTTGAGCCCGATATTCTTGGTAATGCTTACGAGTATTTAATCAAGCACTTTGCAGATTTAACCAATAAAAAAGCAGGTGAGTTTTACACACCCCGTTCTGTTGTGCATTTATTAGGTATGATATTAGATCCACACGAAGGAGAAACTATTTATGATCCAGCTTGTGGAACAGGTGGAATGTTATTAGAGTGTGTAGACCATCTAAGAGAAAACAACGAAGACTATCGCACACTAAAACTATTTGGTCAAGAAAAAAACCTAACGTCTAGTTCTATTGCTAGAATGAACATGTTTTTACATGGAATTGAAGATTTTCAAATTTCGCGAGGAGATACTTTACGACAACCTGCATTTTTTGCAGCAGATGGTTTAAAAACCTTCGATTGTGTGATTGCAAATCCACCATTTTCATTAAAAGAATGGGGTGCGGAAAATTGGGCTAACGATCCTTTTGGTAGAAACATTGCAGGTGTTCCTCCAAAAGGGAATGGCGATATGGCTTGGGTCCAACACATGATAAAATCTATGAATAGCACGGGGCGTATGACGGTTGTTTTGCCTCATGGCGCTTTATTCAGAAAAGGAGCAGAGGGTAAAATTCGTCAAAAATTATTAGAAGACGATTTGTTAGAAGCTGTCATTGGTTTAGGCCCAAATATCTTTTATGGTACCCAGTTAGCCGCCTGTGTCATGGTTTTTAAACAAAACAAAGTAGCGTCTAAAAAAAATAAAGTATTGTTTATAGATGGCTCTGATCAAGTTCGAGTTGGTAGAGCTCAAAACTATTTAGAGACCGAACATATTAACCAACTGTTTGAATGGTATAATGGGTATAGCGATGTTGATAATTATGTGAAAGTGGCCTCAATAAAAGATATTAAAGAAAACGATTTCAACTTAAACATTCCTTTATATGTTGAAAAAATTATTGAAGATAATTTGCCAAGTGTTGAAGATGCATTGTCAGATTTAAAAGTGGCTTGGGAAGCAAGCCAAAAAGCAGAAGAAAAGTTTAAAACGATATTAAACGAGTTTATATAGAATGGAATTAAGACAGATATTAGATGGTGTTGAGTCTTTAGAGATGGTAATGCCAGAATTTCAAAGGGAATATGTATGGCCAATTGAAGATGCTAAACAATTATTAATTTCTATGTTTAAAGGGTATCCAACTGGTTGTCTTTTATTTTGGGAAACCGAGACACCACCAGAAATAAAAAATAAGGCTGTAGATACTAATAAACTAGGACTAACAAAAGTCATTCTGGATGGGCAACAGCGGTTAACTACTTTGTATATGTTAATTAGAGGAGAAATACCACCATATTATACCATAGAAGATATTTTACAAGACCCAAGACATTTATATTTTAATGTGCTTTCTGGGGATTTTCAATACTATCAAAAGAAGCTTATGGAAAATAATCCTTTATGGCATTCTGTAACCAAATGTTTTGATGAAAATGACGTGGATAGTTTTGATATTGCTGAAAAACACAATGCAATCAATGAAGATGTCGATTTTAAAGAAACAGCAAAGGCTATTGGTAAGAATTTAACCAAGTTGCGTGCTATTGAAAAAATGACATACCCTATTCTAACAGTTCCTAAAACTGCAAATATAGATGGAGCAATTGATGTTTTTGATAAAGTCAATTCTAAAGGAACAAAATTAACGGATGCGGAACTTGTCTTAACTCATGTTACAGGTGGTTGGCCACAAGCACGCCGTATTATGAAAAAGAAAATGTTAGAAATGAAAGATAATGGATTTGATTTCAGTCTTGATTTTTTAACACGTTGCATGGTAGTTGCTTTAACTAAGTCTGCGCTTTATAAAAAGAACTCTAAGTTAAAGTATGATAAATTTACTAAGGAAGATTACAAAGGAGCATGGTCTAAAGTAGAAAAAGCCTTAGATTATTTAATACCGATTTTAAAGCAAGATGGCTTAATATCATCAACAAATGATTTAAGTACAAATAATGCTTTAGTACCTATAATTGCTTATTTGGTTGAAAATGACAATAGATTCACGGGAAATTTAAAATACCAATTTTTATATTGGATGTTTTTAGCGTTGATTTGGTCTAGATATAGTGGTCAAACAGATGCTCGATTAGATAAGGATATTTATATCATAAATAATGAGGAAGATATTATAGCTAATCTTGTTCAAGAAATTGAAGATAGTCGTGGCCGTTTAGAAGTTAAAGAAGCAGATATGGAAGGTCGTACTGCAGGACATCCTATCTATAAAATGCTTTACATCGTTACTAAAGCCAATAAAGCTGTAGACT
The DNA here is from genome assembly GCF_030552475.1 of Mariniflexile sp. AS56. Classification (GTDB taxonomy): domain Bacteria; phylum Bacteroidota; class Bacteroidia; order Flavobacteriales; family Flavobacteriaceae; genus Mariniflexile. The sequence goes on from NZ_JAUPED010000016.1 coordinate 48,493, forward strand.
GGTCTAATGGCGGCGCAATTTATGGTACAATTGGCGATTATTATTCTATCCAAAGTCATCATATTTTCCCGCAAGCCTTTTTATATAGAAATGGTTATCAAGGCGATAATCATATCGATAAAAAGAAAGTAAATGAGATTGCCAATAGAGCTTTTATTACTAGAGATACTAATTATTCCATAAGTGACAAAGCTCCTGAAATATATTTATCAAAAGTAAAGGATGAATATCCAAACGCATTAGAAAAGCAATTTATTCCAGAAGATCCTAAATTGTGGTTGGCAGAAAACTATGACGCTTTTCTAAAAGAAAGAAGAGAAAAAATAGCTTCTGAAATTAATAACTTCTTGAAGTCATTAAAAAATCATCAGGCCGATTCTGATGCCATTATAGTTGACAAGCCAAGTAAAAGCTGGAGCGATTTTCTAAACAAAGGGGAAGATAATTTCACGGAATTTAAATCGTCATTGAGGTACTGTTTAAGAGAGGAAAAGCCTATGAACTATATTGAACATAGTATCCTTAAAACCATCAACGCATTTTTAAACTCAGAAGGCGGAACATTAATTATAGGTGCAGATGATGAAGGAAATGTATTAGGTTTGGATAATGATTATAATTCTTTCAGCAAAAAAGGGAAGGATGGTTTTTTATTACATTTTGATAATATGGTGATTAACGCTTTAGGCAAGGAACAACAGGCCGACATTAATATAAAATTTGAACAAGTTGAAAATAAAGACTTTGCAGTTGTTGAGGTTAGTTCAAGCATCAAACCTGTGTTTTTAAGTGCTAATGGAAAGAAAGAATTTTTTGTAAGACACGCCGCATCGTCACAAGCCTATGACATTAGTGAAGCTTATGAGTATATTAACAAACATTGGAACTAAATGACCCAACAAAACCTAGAAAAATACCTTTGGGGAGCAGCAACCGCATTGCGTGGTACCATAGATGCAGGAGATTACAAACAATACATATTTCCGTTATTGTTTTTTAAACGTATTTGCGATGTGTACGATGAAGAATTTGCCAAAGCATTGGAAGAAAGCGATGGTGATTTAGAATACGCTGCCTTTGCCGAAAACCACCATTTTATAGTCCCAGAAAACGCCCATTGGAACACCGTACGCGAAACCACCGTAAATGTTGGTATTGCTATACAAGATGCCATGCGCGCTATTGAAAAAGCAAACCCAGAAACGCTTTACGGTATTTTTGGTGATGCATCTTGGACCAATAAAAACAGGTTGAGTGATGAAACGCTTACCAATCTTATAGAACATTACTCACAACACAAACTTAATTTAGAAAACGTACCAGACGACCAATTAGGTAATGCTTACGAATATTTAATTAAAGAGTTTGCAGACGATTCTGGCCATACCGCAGCAGAGTTTTACACCAACAGAACGGTTGTAAAACTAATGACCATGATTATGGACCCACAACCAGGAGAATCTGTGTACGACCCAACCTGTGGCTCTGGTGGTTTACTATTAAACTGCGCGTTGCATTTACGTGATGAAGGCAAAGAATACAGAACCCTAAAATTATACGGACAAGAAATAAACCTCATTACTTCTGCCATAGCACGTATGAATATGTTTATGCATGGTATAGAAGAGTTTAGCATTGTTCGTGGCGACACACTTGCACAACCTGCCTTTTTAGAAAACGACACACTAAAAACATTTAACGTCATACTAGCAAACCCACCATACTCTATAAAAGCGTGGGACCAAAAAGCATTTACTAACGATCCTTTTGGACGTAATCTTTGGGGAACACCACCTCAAGGTTGTGCAGATTATGCATTTCAACAACACATACAAAAAAGTTTAGATACAAAAAATGGACGCTCTATTTCATTATGGCCTCATGGCATTTTATTTAGAGATTCTGAAGCCCAAATGCGTAGTAAAATGATTGAAGAAGATTTGGTCGAATGTGTCATTGGTTTAGGGCCAAATTTGTTTTACAATTCTCCAATGGAAGCTTGTTTGTTAATTACTAAAACCAACAAGAGTAAAGAGAAACAAGGAAAGGTTTTAATAATAAATGCCTTAAAAGAAGTAAAACAAGAAAAAAACATTGCTTTTTTAGAGCAAAAACATATTGATACTATTTTTAATGCTTACAAAGACTTTAAGAATATTGATGACTTTGCTAAAATTGTTTCTATTGAAGAAATATTGGAAAATAAAGGAAGCCTAAATATTGCACAATTTTTAAGTAATGTAGATACCAGTAATCCTGTTTTATCTGTAAATGAAGCTTTATCTAATTGGAAAGGACAATCTAAAACCTTAGAAAAAAGTATGAATGAATTATTTGAAATCTTGAATTAAATGGAAACAATGACACAAAAAATAGATTTAAATAATTTAGATAAATCCGATTGGGAAGCATTTAAGTTTGAAGAAATTGCTGAAAAAATATCGGAAACAGTAAATCCAAATACAACCGATTTAGAAATTTATGTTGGTTTAGAGCATATTGACGCAGACGATATTCACATTAGAAGATTTGGAACACCTAACGACGTTAAAGGTGGTAAATTAAGATGTTATCCTGGTGATGTTATATTTGGGAAACGTCGCGCATACCAACGTAAAGCTGCTATTGTAAATTTTGAAGGTATTTGTTCGGCCCACGCATTTGTTTTTAGAGCAAATCCTGAAATAATAGACCCAAATTTATTTCCTTTCTTTTTGCATTCCGACCAATTTATGCACAGAATGGTTGATATTTCTGTAGGTGGTTTATCCCCAACCATAAACTGGGGAGATTTAAGGCAGCAGGAGTTTCTCCTCCCACCAAAAGACCAACAAGCCAAACTTGCTGAATTACTTTGGGCTATGGATGAAGTTATTGAGAGGGAAAATGAGGTTTTAATCAGATTGAATGTCAATTATGCTTCAGAAAAAAAAGATATATACGAATCACAAGAAAATAAGAAAATAGTTTTAGGAGAAAAAATTAATATTTTATCTGGATTTGCATTTAAATCTAAATTATTTAATACAAGTAATGAAGGGATGCCTTTAATTAGAATTAGAGATATAGCAGAATCGAAAATAGAAACATACTATTCTGGTGAATTTGATGAAAAGTATTTAATAAAAAGAGGAGATTTAATTGTAGGGATGGATGGTGATTTTATTATGAATATTTGGGATAATGAGGATGCTTTATTAAATCAAAGAGTTTTAAAAATCAGATTAAATGAGAATGAAAATTCGCTATTATTTAGTTACCTCAACCACTTCTTGCAAAAAGAATTAGATAAAATACATCTTGGAATTGGAGCTACGACAGTAAAGCATTTGGCGGTAAGTGATGTTCGAAAAATAAAGCTTCCAATCCCCAAAAATAATGTAAAAACTGTTATTGAAAAGTTAGATCTATTTAATACAAATATTAAAAATATCGAATACAAAATCTCAAGTTCCAAAGCCTTACAAAAGAGTTTAATTAATCAGGTATTTTAGGGTATGGGTTACAGAATATTTTTTTCATTTCAATCAGACAGCCCAAAAGAATTAAATTATGTCTTTATTCGAGATGCAATAAAAAAGGCCATGTCGAAGATTTCTGATTATGACATTGAGGAACCACTTAGAATTGGCTTCCGTGAAAAAGGAGGAAATCCTCCGCTACTCGAAGCAATGCTCGATCAGTCTCGCGAATCAGACATAGTGATTTCTGATGTCACTTTCACATCTTCCAAGATATGGCAAACTCCGCCAACTGGATTTACAGAAGATGAAGGTCATTATTTTATAGAAATCCCGAAAAATGTCAATTTGAAACCAGCTCCAAATCCGAATGTTTTACTTGAAACTGGTTATTCATGGGCATTAAAAGATTTTGAAAGAACAATCCTTGTAATGAACGAGGCATTCGGTCATCCCAAAAACTTCCCAGTAGACATGGAAGGACTTAGATACCCTATATCTTATAATTTATCGGATACAAAAAGCACAGATTTCAAAAAAATATTTAATAATCTAGTAGAATCCATCAAACAAGCAATAAGTGATGCAATAAAATCAAGTATAAGGCATCAAATCAACGAGTTAAGGCCTTTGATTACACATGAAACTTGGAAAAAGGACCATCCATTTCCATATTGCAAAGGACAGTATGCAAATAGTCTTATCTTAGATATAATAAATTTAATTAAAAACTATAGAAACCCAATAAGAGTGATTGGTTCAGATTGTATTGGCAAAACAAGATTATTAATAGAATCACTTTATTATGATAGCAATAAAGATAAATTGGCTAACATCTCTATATATTATGATTTGTCATCTCCACTTTCTAATAGTGCTATTTTTACTCAACTAAATATTATTAAGGAAAAGCGGCAATTCATAATTTTAGTTTTTAACAATTGTCCATTAGATGAACATAAAAAATTGGAAAAGTTTTTCCGAGGTTCCATGGTAAAATTTATAAGTATAGATTCTAGTGATGATATTGAGAAGGACGTAGCAGATATTAAAATTTCCGATGATCTGTTACATGAAAATTTCCGAAATATCACTAAAACGCATTTTCCATCAATGGATTATTCTACAATTATGGATTCTACAAATGGAGATTTAGATCAATTTATATTATCAATTAGTTCGGGTGCTGATTCTAAAGAAATTGTCAAGTCGTTTAATGAATTGCTACCAATTATTATTGGTACTGAGAATATGAGAAGAGGAGCAATTCCATTATTAACATCTGTCAAGCTATTTAAAATGGTGGGTGTTTCAGGTCAAAGAAAGAACCAAATCCAATTTATAAATAGTTTTTTTATTAAGGAAGAAATTGACGAAACTGAAATTTTAATCGAAAACCTTATTTCAAAAAATTTATTACGTCAACAAGGTGATTTTATTTTAGATAATGGTTTAGATGTTACATTAATTAATGATTGGATTAATTCTCAAGATGACATAGATATATCATTATTAATAAAAAAAGTATCTGAGAATAATATGTGGGCATCTTTTAAAGATCACTTTTTTAAACTAATGGAACAAAAAGATTATTTGAATCAAATACAAGAAGAGGCAGGCATATTGCAAGATGATGACTTTATCAATTCACAAGTTGGTAAAGATTTTTTAAACATACTTGCAGATAAGCATCGAAAATTAGTTTTGGAAGTTTTAAAAAGAAAAATAATAGGATAGTATGTTTAATTTTGATGATATATTTAACTCTGACTGGAGAACGATTAATACTCTAGAAAAGCTGTCTCATTTTGAGGAAACTGCCAAAGAAAGTATTGAGCTTTTATATTCTCTTGCTCTAAAAAAAGAAGCAAATTCAAAGGATGCTGCTTTGTCATTTATAACCATGTTTCAAGTACATTTTGCAGAGACTTGTTTAAGCCTCACTGATCGCACGCAAATAATTGAAAAATTAGAGAAAGAAAATGGATTGTCGGAATTATTAGTTAACGCTTATAGTCGGAGTCTTAAAGCACAGGGATTTAGTGGGAATATAAGAACTGAAGACGAAACGTATAAAAAAAATCAATATAAACCTATAAATGAGGAAATAATTGAATATTGGCGCTTTTCACTAACCAAACTCATTGATACTTATATAAATAATCCTAATGGATTGAGAAATTCTGCTAGAGACGCCATTAAACTCAGACTTCAGGAACAATTAGCTCATGGTGTTTCAAAAGATATTTTAGAATCATTAGAATTAATTATTAAATCAGAAGATGGGCTTAAAGACGATATTCGTGGAAAATTGTTAGAAGTAAAAATGGAGAGATTTGGATTGAGAAACGATGTTAAGGGATTAGTAGTAAATCTATTAGAAAGGAATGAACCTAAATCGTTAGAAGCAGACTTATCTGCAGTGGTTGTTAATGCACCTTGGTTAAGAGAAAGGAAAGAAGAAGGAGGTTATCGCGATTTGGCTTTGGACAAAGTTGAAGACTTAGTTCAAAAGATTATTGAAAAGAAAATCAATTGGATTGAGCATATAGAAATCCTTCTAAAAGGCAATCAAAATCACACATTCTATTTTGCAGAAAAAATGAGTCAAATCTATCCTGATAAAGAGGAAATTCTAAAATATATGATTTTGGCTTACAAAAACATTGATGTGAAAGAACAATCTTCAGTATTTGCATTGGGACTGATTAAAGGATCGGATAATGATGATTTTACTAGAATATTAATCGATGCCTGTCTAACTGATGAAAGACATGCTTTACATGGTATTAGGGCAACCACCGCTTTAAAGGAAATAAAATTTGAAGACTTAAAAAAAATACTATCCATAATTGAAAAACACACAGAATTTTTATATCAAATAGAATATATTAATCTGAGTAACTTAACTAGTGATGAAATTATATCATTTATTGAAAGAGTTAAAGTTATAGATCACGCTTTCTCACTTCAGTTAATCTGGGAATATTTAAGACAAACTAAATTTTCTAAATATGGAGAATTAAATTCTTGGTTAAATGAACTTTTATGGGTAGATGATATCCTATCTTTTCGCTCATCCATTAATACGAGTTTACATATAGAGCTTTTAATTAAGAGGTCGATTGATAATGATCCTTCAGAGGAAAAGATTAAGTTTTTACTTGATAAAATAATTTTGGAGTACAAAAAGTTTCCAGTTAATGATAGTCTAATTGATGTTCTACTATTTTTCCTTTTGGAGGAATATTTTGAGATCTCTTGGCATTATTTAGGTCATTTGATTGCCAAGGATAAAAAATCCACCTTTTCTCAAATGTTGTATTTTTTACAAAAATATAAATTCGATACTAAAAATCTTGTCTCTTGGTCGGAAAAAGATTCTGATTACCCTGCAATTGCCATGAAATTTATGAGATTGCACAGTATGACCGATGAAGGTAAATTAGAATGGGATCCTATTACATTTGATTTTTTAGTTAAAAATTCGAATAATTCTGAAGTTTTTGAAACTTTATACAGACGGTTTTCATCATTTACCATTGTTGGGACAGCAACAGCTGAAAAACTACTTAATGAACGAAAAAATCTTCTAAAGCAACTTATAGGTAAAGGTAATGATGATTTTGACCCATTGACAAATAATCTTATTGAAAGACTAGAAAGTAGCATTAAATATGAAAGAAATTTTGGTGAGAATTACGAATTAGGAATGTAAATTATGGGATTCAACGAACTAAACAGTGTAGAAAACTACATCATAAAACAACTTACAGGTGTTAATCTTAACACTTATGAGATTTCAGAAGATAAAGCTTTGTATAATGGCTTTTGGGAATATAAATCTGCCAAAGAATTACAACGCTCGGTAAACGAAGTGTTATTGGAATCCGATTTAAAAAACGCATTAATTCTTTTAAACCCAGAAATTAATCAAAACCCAAATTTCGCAGACGAAGTAATCCATCAATTACGTGCTATTTTAATCTCAGTGCATCAGGTAGGCTTGGTTCGTGCGAATGAAGAATTTTTTAAATGGTTACAAGGTGATAAAACCATGCCTTTTGGAGAAAACAACAGGCACGTGCCTGTTCGTTTGATAGATTTTGACGAGTTAAAAAACAATAGTTTTATTGCTACCACACAGTTTCGTATTCATCATAGAGAAACTAAAATCCCTGATGTGGTATTGTTTATAAATGGTATTCCTGTGGTTATTGGGGAAGCTAAAACACCTATTCGCCCTGCTATAAGTTGGTTAGATGGCGCACATGAAGTCCATGATATTTACGAAAACACGGTATCACAATTATTCGTGCCTAATATTTTATCCTTCGCCACAGAAGGCAAAGAATTGTATTATGGTGGTGTAAGAACACCGTTAGAATTTTGGGCACCTTGGCGTTTAGAGAATGACGAAGATGCTATTGCAAAACGATTAGGGCTTGGTGATGTTGGTAAAGAATTATCGGACTTATTGCATCCAAAACGCTTATTAGATATATTGCAGAATTTTTCATTATTCACCACTAATAAAAAGAAGCAACGCAATAAGGTTATTCCAAGATTTCAACAATACGAAGGTGCTAATAAAATAGTAGAACGTGTTAAAGAAGGCAAAATTAAAAAAGGGTTAATCTGGCATTTTCAAGGTTCAGGTAAATCATTATTAATGGTTTTTGCAGCTCAAAAACTACGACGGGAAAAAGACTTAAAAAGTCCAACCGTTATTGTTCTAGTAGATAGAACGGATTTAGATACACAAATTACAGGGACCTTTAATGCCTCCGATATATCTAATGTTGAAACAACGGATAATATCAGTCAGCTTCAAAAACTATTAGAAAACGATACGAGAAAGATCATTATTTCTATGATTCATAAGTTCAGGGATGCCAAACCGAATATGAATACCAGAGATAACATTATTGTGTTGGTAGATGAAGCGCATAGAACGCAAGAAGGTGATTTAGGTCGACAAATGCGTGCCGCTTTACCGAATGCCTTTTTATTCGGTTTAACAGGAACACCTGTAAATAAAGCCGATAAAAATACGTTTTGGGCCTTTGGAGCTGAAGAAGATCAAGGAGGTTACATGTCAAGATATACATTCCATGATTCCATAAGGGATAATGCAACATTACCACTTCATTTTGAACCGCGATTAGTAGATGTTCATGTAGATAAAGAAACTATTGATAAAGCTTTTGAAGAGTTTAAAGAAAGTGCAGCACTTACTGATGAAGAAGCCGATGCCTTAAATAAGAAGTCCGCTAAAATGGCGGCCTTTTTAAAGTCACCTGAGCGCGTTGCTAAAATTGTAGAGGATGTTGCTATTCATTTTAAAGAAAAAGTACAACCTCATGGTTTTAAAGCAATGATTGTAACCCCAGACAGATACGCTTGTGTGCAATATAAAGAAGAATTAGACAAGTATTTTCCTGAAGAAGCGAGTCGTGTGGTGTTTTCAACGTCGGCGAATGATGATTTTGATTTCAAACAAAAATGGGGGATTGATAAAAGTCAGCAAGAGAAAATAGTTGATGAGTTTAATGATGGACTATCAGATTTACAATTCATCATTGTGACGGCAAAATTGCTAACTGGTTTTGATGCACCTATTTTACAAACCATGTATTTAGATAAATCTATAAAAGACCATACACTTTTGCAGGCCATTTGTAGAACGAATAGGTTGTTCCCCAACAAATTTTTTGGTCGTATTGTTGATTATTTTGGTGTGTTTGATGATGCTGCTAAAGCTTTGCAGTTTGATGAAGAAAGTATAAAAACCGTTATTTCAAATTTAGCTGAGTTAAGAGATAAATTACCAGAAGCCATGAGGGAAACCTTATCTCATTTTGAAGGTGTTGATCGAACTATTGATGGTTTCGAAGGCCTAGAGGCGGCTCAAAACGCCATTGGCACTAATGAAAAGAAGGATGCCTTTGCTAGAGATTATAAATTCCTGTCTAAAATTTGGGAATCCTTATCTCCAGACACTATTTTGAATTTATATCAAGAAGATTATAAGTGGTTATCTCAGGTTTTTGAATCGGTTAGGCCAGCAGCAGATAATGTAGGTAAACTATTGTGGTTTTCGTTAGGTGCACAAAATACTAAATTAATCCATGAAAATATTCATGTGGGTGAAGTACATAAGCTGCAAGAGTTTGTTTTAGATGCAGATGTTATTGAAAATATTTTCAATAATCCAGATCCTAAAAATGCTAAGAAACTTGAAAAGCTTTTATTAAAACGCTTTAAAAAACATCCTGGAAATCCAAAATTCATATCTTTAAGTGAACGGTTGGAAGCCTTACGAGATCAGGCAGAACAAGGTTTAATCACCTCTATAGAATTTGTAAAAGAGTTATGTAAATTAGCCAAAGAGACCGTTGAAGCCGAAAAGGAATTAGAAGATTTAATTATAGAAAAAACACCCAAAGCAGCATTGACAGATTTGTTTTTAGAGCTAAAAACCGAAGAAACACCAGCTGTTGTAGAGCGTATTGTCGAGGATATCGATGCGATTGTTAGGGTGGTGCGCTTTCCTGGTTGGCAAATTACAAGTTCTGGTGAGCGGGAGGTCCAAAAGTCATTACGTAAAGCATTATTAAAATATAAATTACATAAAGATCAAATGTTGTTTGAACGGGCCTATGCTTATATAAAGGAGTATTATTAATGGAATATGTTTTCAGGGAAATTATTAAGAAATGGCATGAAATAGACCATAAAGAAAAGGCATATAATGAAAAACAAATAACCAATTTATTATACAAACAAAAGATAGACCTAGAGTTGATTGAATATGCTTTAGAAGCGTATAGTTCTTATTTCTATCGTTTAAAAAAGTATTTGTACCTACCAAATTGGGGTAAAGTAATTAGTGATTTTCCTTCCTGGTTTAATTTAGTTGGTGATCAGGACCAAGAAGTTATAAAGGCGTTTATTGATGAAGAGAACGCCATTGAAGAGGATAATTCTAAGTTGTGGATTATAGCTAAAATTAATAGAAAGATTTCAAATTCTAGCTTTGGTTTTTTATATGAAGCCTTAATCTCATTACCAGATGGTACCTCGACACCTGGTCAAGAAGGAATTCCTATAAATTTATGGTGGCGAGAGCTTACAGAGAAGAACAATGTTGAAGGAGTTTTTCTAGCTTACCACAGGAGGCTATCGACTGTTATTTTGAGGGTTTCAAATGAACTATCCGACGCACATTTAAACACGAATTTTAGATTTAAACCAAAACCAATAAACTTTTTAAGGCAAATTAAACAAAGGTTTAATTCCGTTAAGAATGATGAATCCAATTTAACACATAAGTTATTTCATAGAAATGACTTTTTACAATTAGATAAGGAACCTGAAAAAGTAGCTGATTCAAGTATGAATTGTGCTCAAAATGATGCTTTATCTCGCGTATTTTCTCAAAATGTCACTTTTATTTGGGGGCCACCAGGTACAGGAAAAACATATACTTTATCTAAAATAATTACCCAAGCCTGTTGTCTTGGAATGCGAGTGCTTGCCGTTGGTATATCTAATGTTTCGGTAGATGTTCTAGGAAAAGAAATAATTAATGAATTTGAAAATTATAATGAAACTTCATTAAAACTTTTAAATGATAGAAAAGTTTTAAGGTTTGGTTATCCAGTACTTCCAGAAATTGTTAAAGATGATAGATTGTATCCAGATAAGGAAATTGTGGACAGTCTACGTAAAGAATACAGTGCTGTATTAAAAATTTTAAGAAGTAGAAACAATCAAAGCACTGAAAACAAAGCCATTAATAGAAATAAGCAAGTTGTGCTTAGAAACGATATTAAAAAGGTAAACCAAAAAAGAATTGGAGATTCTAGATTGGTTTTTACTACGGCGGCGCAATGTTTTATTGCAGATAATTTTGAAAACGAAAAATTTGATCTTGTAGTAGTGGATGAAGTAGGAATGATGCCTTTAATCCAAACACTTGCAATGTCAGGTCTAACAAAAAACAAGTTTGTTGTAGCAGGAGATTTTAATCAATTAGGTCCGATAAGTGCAGGTAAAACTGAAGCTGTTAATAACTGGTTTAATAGCGATATTTTTCAATATTTTAAAGACGTAGAAGGGGTTGTAGAAGATGTTCTAGTCATGTTAACAGAACAAAGGCGCATGCATCCAGATATTTGTGAATTAATTAATGAACGGTTCTATAAGGGGAAATTAACATCATTTTATTCCGAAAATTTCAAGGAAATTAAAACCTTGTATGGTGAAATTAGCGATCCGTATTGTTTTATTCCTGTGACACCTAAAGATGGAGCACAAGTAAAATTAACCAAAGGAAGATCTAGAGTTAATAGTAAGTCTGCTCAGATCGTTACAGATTTGGTGGAAAGTGTCCTTAAAGGAAATAAAGACATCGAGATAGGTGTTATAACACCTTATAACGGACAAGTAATTGATATTAGAAAAAAACTTAATAATAGAATACTTTCAAATGAAGACCTCGATAGAGTTAAAGTGGGAACGGTTCACTCTTTTCAAGGGTCTGGTTTTGATATGATTATCTATGATATTGTAGATAATTGTGAAAAGAATATTGGGATATTATACAAAGGATTTGGTGGTGAAAGATTAGTTAATGTAGCACTTTCAAGAGCGAAGCATAAATTAATTATTGTTGGAGACCCAAAAGTTTTTACTATTTCTGATGAATTAGAAGAAGTTTCAAAAAAACTAAGATCTTTAATGGTAGAACTTAGGATTTCAAAAAATCAATTATCCTTAAATTCAATAATTAATGTCATAAAATAAATTATGGACCAATCATGAGGTTGGTGTTTTTCAATATCACTTAAAGCCATCGGTTATAGTTATTAGGGTTCGCCTTTTATCCACAATATTTGTACCCAGGAAATCTGAAAAACTTAACTTTTATACATAAATGTTGGGTGTTTGAGTGCGAGGATTTTCTGAATAAAAATTCGACGTAATAAACACGCAACTACTTTTTGTTTTAGTACTTATGCGTAATTATTTTCATATAATGTCACATCTGTTATTCTCTTTCTTCACCAGAAATATATCCAAAATAAATTTCATCTTTGTATTTATTAGTTGCTGATTCAGGTGTAACAAGGTCGAAAGCCATAACCTTTTGAGTTTTAAATATTGGCGGAAGAAAAATTCTTGTTTTCATTCCCATAACTTTAAAAAGAGGTGTTAATTCTTCTGCAGAAATTATTTTAGTCTCTAACTCTTTTGAAAATTGAGTTGAAAATTTAAAATCCGCGTCAGCAATATCAATGGTTGGTGCTTCAATGTTAGCATTAGCTTTTAGTTCAATTTTGCTATTTGAATTGTTAGAAATAATAACCGTTACGGTTTCTGCTTCAACGAGTTCTGTTATAATCACCCAGTTTTTATTCCATTTACCTTCTCTATAAAGATTTAAAATTTGCTCTCCTAACTTTATATTGTCTTTAATTGAAGGTGATGTCGTATTGTTTGCTTTGAATAAAGTCGAATTCTCTTTGCTTAATTCCGCGATAATTCCTACATCTAAATTAGCTAATGAACTTCCTTGTGGTGCAACAGTTCCTGATAACTTTGTCGTTACAGAAACACTCCCTTGGGAACTATGTTCTAATGGGGTTTTGGTGTCATCAGTCCTAACTTCAAAATCAATGCCTCGGTCGGATAAACCAGCAAGTCTAGTGAAAACATTATTATTTAATGTCCCTATATCTCCAAGTTTTAAAGGCACACCCGGATTCCATGTCGCATAATAACCAAATTTTTTTTTCATTTCATTTGTGTACTATGTTGTGCTGATGCCATAATCCAAAATTTAAACTTTAGTGCCTACTCTGTTGGTTTTCGGCTTCCCCATTTTTATTCTTTAACATTTCGATATAATAGCTGTTATGGGTCTGTACTATGAGTAGTTAGGTGGTTGGCACTTTACTTCGGAAGTAGACGAGAACAAGTAATTACTTATTGTCACTTTTTATTCTATTTTATTATCAGTAATGAATTTTTTTAAAAAGTCAATGTAGGTTTTCTGGAGTTTTACAGCTCCATTACAACTACCATTTCTATAATGACCAGTTCCATGAATCCCTAAAACTTTATATTTTTCATTTATGCTAACCCAGACAGGAGCACCACTATCACCTTTGGAGGTGTACATGTCATAGAGTAATACATGCTCTTTTTCAATTACATTTTCTGTCTGTGTGTTTTTAGTCCATAATTCAATATTTCCTTTATCCCCTGGATACCCGTTAATATTAATAATTTTTATATCCGTTTTAGTCTCTGAAAATTCACCTAACTCAAAGTATTTGCTAACTATGTTTTTGTTTAAAGCTATAATTGCAAAATCAAAATCAGGGTTACCACTTCTTTGAAATATTTTATGCACCCAGATTTTAATTTCTTTTCTTTTAAATGTGTGTTCAGATATAAAAACATTTTCACCAAATTCATTCTTTCTTTGACCAATAAATATTTTCATAGAATCAATTTTAGAATACCATCTTTCTCTAAATGAATGACATTCAAATAAATAGAAAAACAGCACCTTATGAACGTGCTTTAGAACTAGCAAAATTAATTATTTTAAATTATTCACCAGATATTAATAAAGGCGAACAGAAAATGATTGCCCTATTGTTTGATATGAATCAATTATGGGAAGAGTATGTTTTGCACCAACTTCGAAAATATGCGCAAAACAACCCAGAACAAAACTGGACTATTACCGGACAGGAATCGAAAACATTTTATGGTTCTTATAGAACAATTCGCCCAGATATAGTTTTAAAAAGGAACGGTGAAACGATTATAATTGATACAAAATGGAAGCGTCCAAAAAATAAAGCAGCAAGTATTGAAGATTTGAGACAAATGTATGCATATGCTCGTTTTTGGGACACAAAAAAAGTGATGTTACTTTATCCAGGAGAAGCTTACGATAGTGGGTATAATTCTTATCCAAATCCTTTTGATCCAGAAGAAAAGCATCAATGCAAAATGGGTTTTATTTCTATTTTAGATGAGAAAGGAGCACTTTGTGATGCTATTGGACATAGTGTTTTAGGTTTGGTGGAAATAGATAGTCTAGCGCAAACTAGGTAAGCTGGAGAGGGCGGACATAGTTAGCCACCTAGAGTGATAAAAGTGAACATAGCAATAATTATTGCGAATCCTTTTATACCTTAGGCCTAAATGAGTTTTTAAGTGAATCAAAAAATTCCGTTTTCAATGGTTCACTTTAACCGTTTTTTGCACATTAGTCTTAAATACACCATAGAAAACGTTCTTTGGTTTTAGACATAGCGCCTATTTTTTGATAGAATTGAATAGCTTTAATATTAAAATTGGGTGTTTGCCATTGGATAGAATGGCAGTTTTCAGTCTTTGCATGTGATTTTATTTTATTCATAAGTTTTGTTCCCAACCCTTTGCCTCTCATTTCTTTTTTAAAAAACAAGCAATCCAAATAGATGTAAAATTGGGCATCCCATGTAGAAAATTGTTTCATAAAGGTTGCATAACCTACTATTTGGCTACCTTCTTCGACCACCAAACATTTTAAAACATCTGAACCACTAAAAAGATATTTAGATAAAAGTTCTTCTTTATTTGAAATGTTAAACGCTGCTCCTTCAAAAGCAGCGTGTAGTGCACATAGTTTTATAATATCTTTTATATCCCTTTCTTTGGCAAATCTAATATCCATAACCAAGTTTTAACAAGCACATACAAATGCAGAACCTGCTGTTGGCTTTGTTCCTTCGGTTGCGTAACCGTCAAATTTCCACCATTCGATACCACCCATTAATTCTTTTACTTTGAAGCCTAATTTTGTCATTTTTAATGCGCCTTTGGTAGAGGCATTACAACCAATACCATCACAATAGCAAACGTAAGTTTTGGTTTTGTCTAAATGTTTTGTTGTTTCCTCGTTCATTTCTCTATGAGGAATGTTGATAGCTGTTGGAATATGTTCTCTTTCATAGCCAAAAGCTTGTCTTGCATCTAGAGCAACATATTCTTTACTTGTTTCAAAAGCATCATATAAATCTGAAGGATCCATTTCGTAAGCTAACTTGCTCTCGTAAAATTCAATTTGTTTTTTCATGATTTTTCTATTTTTAATGGTTTTACTTATTCCTCAAATAATGTTGAGGTTTCAAATAATGTAAATTGTAATCCACTTGGATCTTGCATACGTTGAACTTTGCTCCAAGGTGCTTGTTTGACTTCTGCTATTTTTTTTGCGCCTGATTTTTCCAATTTTTTCCCAACCTGTTCAATATTGTTATCTATGTTAAAGGCAAGTCTTACAGGACCAGCTACGGTTTTCCCAACTTCAATTGCATCTATTGTTTGGGCGTGGTTTTTATCTACTAATTCAAGTGATGCTTTTCCTGCTTCCAAAATAATGCCGTTGCCTGTGGCTTCGTGCCATTCTTTTGATGTTTTAAGCCCCATTTCATCTCTGTAAAAAACAATGACTTCATCTAAATTATCAACGGTTAGGATGATTCTTAATTCTTTCATATTTATTTCATTTTTGGATGATGTATCACTTTTGAAATTGAATGCATTTGTGCTAGTGTCGTTTTGGTAGTTTTGCTTGTTGTTGGTATTACAGGTAGTTATGAATATTATACTCACAGCCACTCCATAAGCTATAGCTAGGCCTATGGAAATGTGTTTTTGGGATATTTTCATTTTATATGTTCTATTTGAGAGCATTATTTTCATTTATGATAAATTCTATTATATTGTTAACGTGAATCTTTGTGGTGTCAAAAACAGGAATTGTAATGTCTGATTGCTTAATTATTAAAGGAAGCTCTGTACAACCCAAGATTATGGCTTCTGCTCCGATATTAATTAAGTTTTGAATACAATTGATTAACCTTTCTTTTGATTGATTTTTAATGACTCCTTTTCCTAGTTCAGTCATAATTATTTGGTCTATTTTCACTAAATCTTCAATGCTTTCAGGGATAATTATTTCTATGTTATCTGTAGACATTTTGTCTCGATAAAAATCCATTTCCATTGTAAGCTTTGTACCCAGAAGACCTACTTTCTTTAAATTTTGCCTGTTTATTGCATCGGCTGTAACTTTTACTATACTTAAAATAGGAATATTGATTTCTTCTTGAAGTTTATCAGCGAAAATATGTGCTGTGTTAGCACACAATGCGATGGCATCAACATCAGTTAAAATTAATTTTTTGCAAGCATCCAAAACTAATTCAAAGCAATTTTCCCATCCTTTTTTTTCGATATCTGAAAAATTCAAGGAATATAGACTACATTCTGCTGAATTTAAGCCTCCCAATCTTTGATTTACTCCTTGATTAATATGCTTATAATAATCGAGAGTTGAAGTCCAACTGATTCCTCCAACAAGTCCTATTTTTTTCATGTTTTTTTGATTTGGACTATATTTTTAATTCCATTTTCACCACTGCCCTTTTAACTATTATCAGGTCATTAGGTACTTCGTAAAACCCGTTTTTTTGATAGAGACCAATTGCACTGATTAACTTGGGGTTGGTGTATAGAATTATCTTCTTAAATCTAAGTTGTTTTGCTTTTTCAATGGTTTTAAGCATTAATAACTTACCAATTTTAAGTCCTTGGTAACTTGGTCTCACACCCATTTTAGACAGTTCAAAGGTTGTATCATTTTTTTTCTCTAATGCCACACAGCCTACAATTTTAGTATTGTATTCGGCAAAATATATATGACCTCCTTTATCGATTATCTCTTTTTTGGGGTTTTCCAAGACTAGCCTATCACGGTCTATGATTTCGAAATAATGGCCAATCCACTCATAATTTATGTTTTTGAAATGGTGCTGAATATCTTCTCTGAACGGAATAATATTAACCTGTTGTTCAATTGGTTCTTTCATAGTGACCTACACAAATTGATTGTTTGAATTAGTTTGTAGGTCTTGAAACAATTCATAAGCACTTCGTTCAACCCAACATTCAGATAGTTTATTATTTCTTACAGTCCAAATAGCAATACCTGAAAATGACACGAATTTGTTATCTGCTTCTAAACCAAATAGACCGTTGTTTTTTCCGGAACACATCCATCGTGATACCACTTTACTTTCTTCTTTATTACAAAAAGCTTCAATGCTTTCTGTTTTAGCATCCAATAATAATTCTTGAAACCCTTTAACCCAATTCTTAAAATTAAGTCTGCCATCGACAACACTCCCCGCTGTTGTGATTTTGTAATCTTCGGTCATTAAATCATCAATTGCATCCAAATTATGTGGCTCGTGCCAAACGTTATTAAAAAAATCGTTTACTAATTGTTCTGGTGTTTTGTTTTCCATGATATTAATTTTTTAAAATGTTTAAATATTCATCTAATAACCAACGTGCTCTTGATATTGCTTTTACCATTACTCTATTGATTTAGCTAAATGGTTATTATAGTAGGCTAACCAAGTGTATAGAAATTGTTTTAAAGTAACTGCTCCAAAACCAAGATGAATACCATTGAGAGTAAGCATGTCTTCTGAGAGGCTTAGTTGCTTTTATTTTTAAATCACTAGTGCTTCTCCGTCATTTGGAATTAATAATTGCTCATTAGAGATTCCATTGGCATTGGCATAGTTTCGTAACGATATTCTTGTTACTCTACAAAAATCTATACACTCTAGATGTACTGCAATGATTTTTGAGTTTGGTGATATGTTGCAAACCTCAATGGTTTGTTCTTCATCCATGATAACTGGTGTACTTTCATAACCAGGTATGATACCTCCTCCAGAATTGGTAACTATGATATCTGGCTTGAACCTTTGGATGGTTTGAATAACACTATTGGTAAGAATGCTATCGCTAACAATGTAAACTGTAGGTTCATTATCTGCTTGTAATACAAACCCTGAAACATCAACCATATATTGCAATACAGGACCACTACCATGTTGTGCTTTAACTCTTGTGATAGTTATACCGTTCCATGTTGTATTTTCATTGATAATCTCTACGTTTGTAAATCCAAAATTTTTAATAAAATCGGTATCTACTGGCGCACCAAACATTTTGATACTTTTGGGTAATGTTTCTGCTGCTATAGCATCTAAATGGTCGGGATGCGAATGCGTTACCAACACACTATCTATACCTTTCATTATTTCTCCAACAGGAATTTTTAAATCACAAGTCGGATTTTTTTCCAATCCCTCAAGAAATGGATTAAAAAAATCTTTCTCGCAAAACATTGGGTCAACTAGAATGGTTTTTCCTGCATAGCTTAATTTTAGGGTTGCATTTCTTATTAATTGTAGTTTCATGATAAATAATTTTAGTTTTCTTAATTTTCAAACAGCATTAATTCTTCTTGGATATTAAGTGATGTCATTTTGTGTTTACATAACAATTCTAATTTGTATTAATAGGTGCTGGAATTTTTGTACGTATTATAGATTAAACTTTTAATTCTTGCCAAATTATTAATCTGCTAGTTTTTATTATTTATATTTTGTACTTCTTTAAATTTCATAAATGCATTGTAAACTGCTGAATGCAGAATATTACCATGATTATACTGTTTTAAAAATTCGTAACGTATTACGAGTGTTTTCTCCAGTTCTCTTCTTCGTAATGTTTGCAATTTAGATATGAGTTGTAATGCCGTCCCTTCCATTGTAGGACCTTCTTCTCCAACTGCTATGTATATATTTTTAGGTGCCTTAATTTTATCTACAGAAAGTTTTAATAGTGATCTGTCATCCCACCATAAAGCAGGGCTAACAATAATAAAGTTATCAAAAAGTTGAGGTGACTTCAGTAAAATTTCTGTTGCCAACAATCCTCCAAAAGATTGACCTATTAGTGTACTTTCATCATTAATCCTATAGTTTGTTTTGATTAATGGTTTGACTTCGCTTTCAATAAACTTTATGAAATTTTCAGAACCTCCTGTAGTTGGAAAGTCCTTTTTATCCTCCTCATTGGTTGTTGGAAATGTAAAATCTCGCTGCCTATCTATATTAGCGATGCCAACTACGATTGATTCCGATATGATATCAATCCAAGAAAATGAACAGTATTGCACCAATCCAGAAATATGTATAAAATCTTCATCTGCAGAGCCATCTATTAAGTAGATTACAGGATATTGCTTCGAATTTTCCATTTTATAAGATTCTGGTATGTAGATATTTAATATTCTTTCCTCGTTAAGAATTTTGGATTCTAACTTTACTATTTCTCCAATGTTAAATGGTTCTTTGGTTTGAGCCTGAACTCCAAATACAATGAAAACGATTTGGAATATGATTATTAATTTTTTCATACTTTAATTTATTTCAATATTAAATTGTTTCTGAACCGTTCCTTTGCCACCTGCCATTAAACCAACAATCTCATCATTTTCAATTTTTAAATCCACAATAATTAAACTTGGTGATGGTGTTTTCATAAATTCTCCTTGTTGAATGTGGAATCTTTCTTTTTTGATGTTCATTTTGTCGTATAGATAACATACTAAAGGGCCAGCCGCCATTCCTGTACCTGCTTCTTCCCAAATTTCATAGCGTGGACCAAACATTCTAGTACTGGCATCTCTTTGTTTATTTTCGATTTCTGTGGTAAACGGATAAAATCCAATTAAATCAAATTCATCGCTTATCTCGGTTATCATTTGATTATTTGGAATAATATTTTTTAAAACTTCAGTATTCTTAACAGGAATTAGAATAAATGAATTTCCTGTATTAACAAGTTGTATTTCTGCATTTGGTAACAAATCTTTTTCTTCTATGGCTAATGATTTTATAATCTCTTTTTTTCTGTGATTGACATCGATATATTTTGGCACCATTTGCTCCATAAAAGCTAAATCGCCAATTAGTTTTATGTCTCTATTACCATCAACTGTTTCTTTAGAGGTGTAGTCATTCTTTACTAATCCCAATTGTTTTAAATATGAGAATGTAGCTACTGTTGCGTGACCGCAATGAACTATTCGTCTGTTAGGTGTAAAAAAATCAAGTTTAAAATCTGCTTGAGTAGATTTTGAAACAAAAGCAGTTTCTGAAAGCCCAACTTTGGCTGCGACTTCTAATTTTTGATTATCTGATAAATTGTCTGCATTAAGTACTACACCTGCAGGATTTCCTCCTTGGTTATTATCAACAAAAGCATTCAAAATTTGAACGTTTACTTTATTCATTTTATTTAGTTTTATTCTTACAAATATAATTTTATGCATTTGTAATCATTTACGATTAAGTTGAATGATTCTAAAGCGTATTTGAATATTATTCAACTTCATTTGTTACATTTTGTTGTATCTTTAGGAGATGGAAATCAAGTACTTTAGACTTATAAAAACAATTGCAGAGGAAGGTAATATGGCCAATTCATCAAGACGTTTGTTTTTGACTCAATCAGCATTAAGTCATCAATTACGTGAATTAGAAGAGCGTTTAGGTTTTAAAGTATTTTACAGAAAACGCAATACTTGGGAATTAACTGAAGAAGGTATTGAGCTTCATAAATTAGCGATTAAAGTATTGGATACAATTGATAAGGGATTTGAAAAAATTGACTTTATAAAGAATGGTACTAAAGGCGCCATTAGAATTGGCACAGAATGTTATTTTTTCTATCAACGCTTACTTGCATTTATAAAAAAGATGGATATTCTTTATCCAGAAATTGAAGTTGATATTATATTAGACGCCTCTAATCATCCTTTGAAAAAAATATTAGAGAATGAACTTGATATTGCAATAGTTCATGACAAACCATGCGAGGAAGCTTTATTTAGTCAAGAATTATTTGAGGATGAAATATTTGCATTTGCTCATAAGGAACACTTTTTCAACACTAAAGACTTTGTTGATGTACAACAATTTAAGGAAGCTCATTTATTGATTCATGCTTATCCATTAGACTCTATTTTTGTTTATAGTCAATTTCTTAAACCAAACAATGTAGAGCCAGAGCAGATAACAGCCATACCCATGACGGAAGTTGCTCTGGAAATGGTTAACTCTAATATGGGTGTTATTTGCAAACCGAAATGGGCGTTAGAACCTTTTAAAGGCTTTGAGGACATTGTTGCTAAACGTATAGGGAAATATGGCTTGAAAAGAACTCATTTTTTGACTATTCGAAAAGAAGACAAACACAAAAAATACATCAATGATTTTATTTCCAATTTTGAGGAAGAGTTTTGTTTTAGTATTTAATTTTATAGGTCAGTTGGATGGGACGGTTGATAAGAACCATTAAAAGCGGAAAATTTGAACCAGATCACTTATGGCTTTAAACACATGTAATACAATGAGTGTTGATAATTTAATTATGATCACTTTAATCCGCTGTGGGTGGTATACTATGCCTGTTTTTTAGAGTGAACATAAAGAAATTAAAAATCAAATTGAAAATGTTTATTTGAGACTTACGAATGGCATATTTACTCTAGATAGTTTAAACGGAACAACACCTGAAAACTTGCCTTTTTACAATTCTGACCTATCAACAATTATGTTAATGGGTTTGCTCCCTTGATAATGATTATAGGATCTTTTTCACTAGAACCTACAATAGGAAGAATTAACAGTAATTTTCTGGTTTGTATCTTTTTAGTAGGTTACATATAGAGGATGCTTTCATTGTTGCAGCAAATGTTTGTGTAAAATACAGCACAACACCGATAAAACAATAGTAAAAAAGTAATGGAAACAACTAGTTATTCAAAAATTAAGAGATGATGGCGCACGTTTTTTAGTTTATATTAATTTTGGCGCACGTTTTTTTTTATTGGCGCACGTTTTTTTAATTCAAGTTTGCGCACGTTTTTTTGTTTAAATACGTAAATGCGCACGTTTTTTTTAATTAGCGCACGTTTTTTGGTTATATTTGAATATAATAAAGAGAATTTTAAAACATGGAAATAGTAATACCATCAATTGGAACATCCATATTTCAAGGAAAAAATACACCTGAAAAAGGAAAAATAGTGGGTTATGGTGCCATTATTGAAAATTTAAAGTTACCTATACCATTTCCAAATATATTATCTCTAATTACTGAAAAAAGTAAAAAATATAATAAAGAAGATTGGAAGGTGTTTCCAACATCATACCAACCAGAAGAAACTTTATACAAACAATTAGTATTTGCCATTAAATATGAAGGGATTAACCTTTTAGTATTTAAATCGCTATTTAATACCATATCTAAAGAAGATATAACAACGATACTAAATATAGAACCGATGGGGCAATATAGCCGTAAAATGTGGTTTTTATATGAGTGGTTGCAACAAGAGGAAATTGATGTACAGGTAGATTTAAAAAAGCGTAAATACATTCCTTTGTTAAATACAAGTATGCAATACGCAATAAAAGGGGAAGAAGCTGCTAAACAAAAAATTATTAATAACCTTCCAGGAACTACCTCTTTTTGTCCGTTAATTTTTAAAACCAAAAAGCTAGAAACCTACATTAATGCCAATATAGCTGGTAAGAAAAACACATTCCTTAATGGTATCCATAAAGATGTATTACAACGCGCATCTTCTTTTTTATTGCTAAAAGATTCTAAAGCCTCATTTACAATAGAAGGCGAAAACCCCGGAAACAACAGAGCCATGCGTTGGGGAAAGGCTATTGGTCAAGCGGGCAATAAACCGTTAAGCATAGAAGAGTTAATTCGCTTACAGCAAATAGTTATAGAAAATAGTCGATTTTTAGAGATGGGTATGCGAAAAAAAGGTGGGTTTGTTGGCGAACATGACCGCGCCACAGGAGAACCTATTCCAGACCATATATCGGCGAAAGCAGATGATGTTGAACCACTATTAAAAGGATTAATAGCAACAAATGAAGCGTTGCAAGACCAAAGCTATGATGCGGTGTTGGCAGCAGCAATTATAGCATTCGGGTTTGTATTTATACATCCTTTTGTAGATGGAAATGGACGTTTACATCGCTATATTATTCATCATATTTTAGCAAAAAAAGAATTTACACAACAAGGTGTTATTTTCCCTGTGTCTTCATCCATACTGGACCACATCGATGATTATAAAACCGTTTTAGAATCGTATTCACACCCCTTGTTGGACCATATGGTTTGGAAAGAAACCGATGACCATAATGTGGAGGTTACCAATAATACCATCGATTTTTATCGTTATTTCGACGCTACAAAACAAGCAGAGTTTTTATACGACTGTGTACAAGATACTTTAGAGCGCGTTATTCCCCAAGAAGTAAGCTATCTTCAGCACTATGATGCCTTTAAAAAATATATAAATAACAACTTTGAAATGCCCGATAAAATGGTTGCTAATTTGGTTCGTTTTTTAGAACAAAATAATGGGGTATTATCAAAAAGGGCGTTAAAAAAGGAATTTTCGGGATTAAATGAACCAGAAATTAAGGAGATAGAAGCAAATTATAAACATATTTTTCTAGAAAATTAAATGAGTCATCAATCTGAAGCGATATTAGAAAACAACCTGATTAAACAATTAGTTGGTTCGGGATATGCATCTGTAAAAATACCAGATGGTACTGCATTTATTTCAAATTAAAAAGCCAATTGGAATCCTTTAATGGCGAAGTTTATGCTTATAAAGGATTTGATGCCATTTTAAACCATTTGGCCAAAGCCAATGTGTTTGAAAAAGCCAAAACTTTAAGAGATCGTTTCAGTTTTAGCAGAGAAAATGGAGAGGTATGTTATGTCCGCTTTTATGATTCTAAAAATAATAACAACAATCTGTTTCAAGTCACCAACTAATTAATTTAATTCCTGAGTTTTTTTGTTTAATGAATCACAAAGCCCAAAGAGAATAAATAATCATCTTTGTTTCCATACTAAAATAGGGGAGTGCACCATCATGTCGAGGTGGTAAATTTTTCACTAAATGGTATTTGGTAGTTAATTTATTAGCAAGTTCGATTAAGTCGCCTTTGGTAGCTGTTTTTTTATCGGGTGGTGTAAACAAAAATTTCACACCATCCGCAGCCAATGTCCCTATGGTAGCATTACCAACACCAGCAAGACTCAAACTATCAATTTTTGTTTTTGCCTCTGGTATTTCTTTGGTTACACTGGGTAATGCAGATTCTTTTGTTTTGCGTGCATGGTGTGCTTTAGATCGACAACTACCGCTGCAAAATTTCTGAAAACGACGTCTGTTGGGTGTGTATTCTTTATAACAATAGGTGCATATATAAAATTCCTCTTCCATGGTATTTTTTAATTTTACGTAAAACGAACGCACGTTTGACGATTAAATTCGAATTTTTGACTTTTATTGAAGTCAAACTGTTGATTTGACTTCATTTTATATTACAAATGTAATTTCTGTGTGATTCTCAAATCATTTCAATAACCATTTAAAATGGGGGACGATAAAACTAACGATTTAACTCAATCAATCTTTACGTGAAACACCGTTTGTAACAAAAAGGCATCCGTTTCTGCATCTGATATTAATTGCTTCTTGGCTTTCTTGGGCTTAATAATAGACTTGGTAGCCATAGAATTCAAAGCCTTCGGTTCCACATTTTTTGGCTCTGAAGAAAGGTTATTTTCTGTAGCAGGGTTATTTGCAAAGTGCTGCATTACATCTTTCTTATTTAAAGTCTCTGGTACCACAGGAACTTTGAATTGAGTATTCACATGGTTAAGATGTTTAGTGAACAATTGGGCTTGAATCTCAAATATATATTTTAAATCGTTTTGCACATTCTTAACAGATACCGATAAATTAGTATGAAGCCATTCTACTATAAAAGTATGAATGGTTAAATGCTCTAAATATTTATCCAATAAATATGAAAACTCATTTTGAGGTAAGGACTTCTTTTTGTCAAACAACAAAAACATATTTTGCTCCAATACTTGTGTTTTATTCATCATTCCGAAAGTGACAGAATGGGTCAATTCTCTGGTAAGATTACGGTCTTTATCCAAATAGACAATCATATCATAATCAGACTCCAATAATAAATCGTAAAACGATGTTTTTTGAATATCAGTTTTTATACTTGATGGAATATAAAAAATATAGAATCTGATTAAATTATCTCTAATAGTTTCAAAAGTGTCATTCATAATGTCGATTTCTTATTTTAGCATTGCAGAATAATCTTCAGGTAATTCAGCATCAATATCCCGTAGATATTTTTGAAGCGCATCCATAGAAGCATGCCCTGTAATTTGCATCAAGGCACTTTTTGCAGCAAATGGAGATGAATCTTTCGAGATGGCTCGGTATAATTTGGTGATAAACGTATGTCTAAAACTATAAAGCGTATAATCTTTACCTAAATTAAAAGGTGTTTTTACCAATTTTAAAAAACGTTTTGAAAAATAATCACGTCTGTTGTTTTCCAAAGTATCCCATTCGCCACCTATACATTCTGGGGTGAATAAATAGTGTTCACCATCCATCTGAGACAAATCTGGGAGTTCAGATAATAGTATTTCTGGTATTATTTTAGTCTTTAACGGACTGTTTTTTGCTTTAAATTGAATGGTTTTATTGGCTAAATCGATATCCTTAATTTTAATACGACACACTTCCACAGGACGAAGGAAATTATAAGATATAAATTTGATGAACAATAGCAGAACAGGATCGACAGTTTCTAAATGTTTAAAAATAGCTTCTTGATCCTTTTTAGTGTATGTTTTGTTACGTTCAGGAATAGATTTTAAAACAGGAATGTTTTTAATGATGTTATGTGGCATCATATCATTATCCTCCAAGGTTTGCATCAAAGAACTCAAGTCCAATCGGTGGTTATTTCTATTTCTAGAACTACTTCGTATTAAAACGCCATTTAAAAATTCTTGAATAATTTTCTTGTTCAGCTGATCTACAGTTGTAATAGTAGGATGCTTATCCGCTAAAAAGGTGTGTAGAGCTTTCACTTTAAGCTGATAATCATAAAGTGTTTTGTCTTTCACTAACTGCTTTTTAATTTTTAGAGCAAATTCAAAAGCATCTTTTATTGAAAGTTTAGGAGCTTCTACAACCTTTGGTGTGTCAATTTTCACCTCTACTTTTAGTGGTGGTGCAGGAAGTTCAACAGGTTTTGCTTCTACTTTATAAGATAAGTATAAATCGTTGTTATCCTCAAACGGGTTGTAGCCTTGTTTTAAAAGAATAATGAGACGTTTTCGAAAGGAGGAAAGCACTAATAATCTGTCCTCTTTGGTTTTGTATAGATTGACTTTGCCATAAATATTTTTCATTCGTTGCAATTTTCCCGTTTCGGGATTTCGAAATGAGAAATAAACGTACCAGCGTTTGCTTAAATCGCCGTTGGCATTGTAGATTTTTGGAGTGGAAAAATTCTTTTTAATAAGTAAATTGTGTTCTGAAACGTGTTCGATTTCGTGTTCAAAGGTAATTAATTCGTTAAAGGTAAACATAAAAAAACGGTTTAGAGTGAACTAAACCGTTATTTTGAACTTGATTATGAATTGTAGCGAGAGGGGGGCACGATCCCCCGACCTCCGGGTTATGAATCCAGAGCGTTATACCCCAAAGTAATATAAAT
>NZ_JAUPED010000017.1 GCF_030552475.1 Mariniflexile sp. AS56
ATAATATTAAATTAAAAAAAGATAACTTTATAGAAGTTTTGGAAATTTAAACAGTTCTAACCAGGGGAAGCCTACAATTTAATATTCTCTGCCCAACATATGACCAATAAAGATATGGCACTTATGATTCGGAAATGTAGTGGAATTGTTTGTCTATGTTTAACGAACGAAAAAGCAGATTTACTTAAATTACCTTATATGGTAACAGAAAACACCAGTAGTTATCAAACACCATTCACTATTTCTATTGAAGCAAAAGAAGGCGTAACAACAGGAGTTTCGGCTAAAGACCGCTTGACAACTATTCAAGTGGCATCTAGTGAAAATGCTAAAAGTAATGATTTAGCAAAACCTGGGCATATTTTTCCATTAAGAGCTAAAAACAATGGTGTACTTGAAAGAAAGGGGCATACAGAAGGTAGTGTTGATTTAATGAAATTAGCAGGTTTAAAACCAGAAGCCGTACTTTGTGAATTGATGAACGACGACGGAACCATGGCAAAAATGGAAACGATTATACCGTTTGCAAACGAACACGATTTGATGGTGCTAACCATTCAGGATATCATTCATTATCGTAAATTTGTAAGAGACTACAAATAAATGACAAACTACATAGAACTCACCAAATACATAAAAAAGAATATAAATATTGAAGATAAAGATTTAAAAATCGTACTATCTTATTTCAAAACAATAAACAAAAGTAAAAATGACATTTTACTTTCAAATGGAAAAAATAGTCAGGTTAGTTATTTTGTAAAAAAAGGCTGCCTAAGACTATTTTACATCGATGCGGAAGGAAAAGACATTACGCGGTATATTGCATTTGAAAATCAGTTTGCTACAGAACTTGTTAGTTTTATAACGAAGGAACCTGCACAAGAAACGATTCAAGTTATTGAAAATAGCGAACTGTTATACATCACTCACGATGATTTTAGACACCTTATTACCATTATTCCCAAATGGAAAGATTTTTATAATATCTATTTAGAAAAAGCGTACGTGAATAATTCAAAAAGATTAATATCATTTACAACTCTAGACGCTTCAGAACGGTATAAACAACTGTTTAAAATAAACCCCAGTATTGTTAAGCGTTTACCAAATAAAATAGTTGCTTCTTATATTAATATATCACAAGAAACTTTGAGTAGGGTAAAATCTAAAATATGATGTATAAAAAAGACCTCATCTTAATCCCGAAAAATTAAGAGCAGGTCTTTTTTGCATGGTACCCGATATAGAGGTTATTAATTTTTAAAAAGCGCTTTGGCATCAATTAAACTAAATTTATCTGCGTCATAAAAAACTAAATAATCCACACTAAATCGTTTTGATCTTCCTGCTAAAGTTAACGTATAGTGTTCTCCTTTTTTTAATCCATAGATTAAATCAAAAAATACATGCGTCCCCTTTTCTGCGCGTTGCCCCCAATGCCATTCTAATTCATGTGTATTTGTACTACCTTCTTGAAAATATTTAATATAATCTTCTAATTCCGCTTTAGACAAATTAGTTTCTGAGGTAAAATCACCTTTCATTTTAACAAAACCATCATTACACCAATCGCCTTGTTCGCCTTCCAATCGTTTACTGCTCATCATTAACAACCTATAATTTCCATCTTTAGGAGCTACAAAAGTGTAATCTAAAGGTGAATTAGGTTCTCCCGTATTCGCATTATTACCTGCAAACTCAATATGCGCAAAACCAGAAGCTTTTTCAGTGTAATGAGCATCTCCTTTTTTTATAAGGTTCCATTCTTGTAAATTGGAAGTTGTATTTTCTGCTTCTATAAAAATGTAATCGTTAGAGGTTAGTGTAATATCTGTTGTTGGGCTAGTCATTTCGATGGGTTTGTTTTCAAAAAGCGCTTTCACTTCCTTCCACCCTGCTTTTTCATTCCCATTGTTTGGGCCTCCAGTAATTAACCAATAAGTAATGCCTGTATCCGAAATATCAAAATGTTTTTCTGTATTAGAATCCCAAGTCTCTAACTCATCTACTTGGTATGTATCATCCAAATTATATAACCATTGCCAATTTTCATTTGAGCTATTCTTCAACCATTTCCAATTGTTTATATGTGATTGAAAATCATCTTCACCATTTGCATTGTTTTGGTCAATAATATCATAATAAGTTACTGATGGAAAATCCTTTTTCATATCTGCCCAGGTTTTTTCGTTTTCGCCATGGGTATGATCTTCATTCCAAGTACTATGAGATACAGCATAAATAAATTGACGTTTATTTTCTGGTGTAGCTTCTATCAAACTATAAGGCATTTGCATTGGGCCAGCACAGATAAACCAAAGTGGATTACTTTTAGTACTTTTTTTCGCTTCTTTTGCAAAATTAGCTATTGCGGCTTCCTTTTCAGTTTGATCATTAAATACTTTAGAGACATTAAGTCCAAAACGTTTAGCTCCACCTTTGGCAGCCTCGTCCATCATTTTTTCCCAACTTTCTCTAGAATCTCCTAAATGATTATTATAATCATAATGTACAAAGCGTTTTTCTAAATCTGCATAATGTAAAAGTGCTAGAGAAAAAGCGGTTGCTCCCCAATCATCTGAATCATGTAAATTTCCATCAGAACTAAAAGCAATACGTCCATTTGGCATATTAATTTTTGATTTTTGAGCGGCACTTAATAGTGTAGAAATTAAGCATAATACTATTAAGGAATGCTTTAAGAAATTGTTATTGTTCATTTTTATGTTTTTGTTATTAAATTTATAAAAATCTGTACTTTAAATACGACTTATCTGTTTTCCTGTATTAGGTAAATAGTTATAGGGTCAAGACTAAATGATTTCATCATCCTTTAGCCTTAACCCATCTATCTAAACTAACAAACTAAACTAAACTATAGTATTACATTATATGGTTTAATGCTGTCCAAAATCCAGGAAGACAGCACCTCCAATTAATTATTTGAATTGGAATTTTATAACTTTTCTAACTTAACATAGCGAACCATAATACCGTTGGCTTGATATCCATTATCCAATAAAATCCTAGCCGCATTCGTAGTAGTATTCGTCATTGTAAACACATTTTCATACATTGCGTATGCTGAATCGGTAAGTGATACGCTTCCTTGTGCGCCATAGGCTTGCCAGCCGTGACGTCCATCACCATCACCAACTGAGAAGCTAAAATTAAAACCTCCTTGACCGGGAACGGCCTTTATTTCTAAAGTAAGTTTATATTTGACACCATTCTCCAAGGTAAAGTTTGGTTTATACAATTGTAGGGACCATGGGTTGGTACCTACAACGATGTCCTTAGAAATCATAACTCCACCTTCCGCATAAACATTGGAAGAACCACCATCAAAGCCTTGATTAATCCAACCATCGATACCGGCAGTGAAATTAGATTCGTACATAATCTCCGACCCCAAGGGTATGGAAATAGTATCTGCAATACCCGGATAAGTAACCACGATTTCCGTAGTCCCGTCCACATAGGATGTTCCTTCTGCTGGGTCTGTAATAATACCATAGATATCAAAATCTTGAGAGGCAACTATCAAGTCCGGTTTTCCAAGAATAGTCAAGATTACGCTTAGGCCTTTAAGGTCTATCAATTCTCCAACAGCATAAAGCGTTTTATCTGGTTTAAATTCCAGAGTCATTCCGGTAACATTCAATTGGGTTACGGTTATAGGTATCCCTAACATGTTTCCCGAAACGGTCATTGCTTGAACTTCATTATCTGTAGCCTTAAGTTTATCCTCATTGGCCGGCGTGGTTGTAATATCGAAAGAAGCAAACTCCTCAAAAGAAAGCTCAAGTTCCAGTCCACCTGGAAGCATATAGTTAATAACCGTCCCTTCAAGGTTCAACCTTTCCCCTAATTCGTATACGTTTTTTGTAGGACCGCTCACTAAAGTGGCGCTTACCGGCTCAAAGGCGATTACACTAATGGGCTGAGTAACTTTTGCTTCTGATTCTAAATAGGAAATAACGACACCTGTATTATTTACCGTCAGAATAGCACCATTCATTGGAGTGGTTCCAAACTTTTTTCCAAAATCAGCGAAAGCCACATCTGCGGTCGTTCCATCCTCCTGCACCGTAGTTACTACAAGGCCAGATAAATCTAATATCTCCCCGCTGACATAACTTGTTTTGGGTTCTATTTTCACTATTAGCTCTATAATATCATTAGTAACTTCTATGGGTTGAATCATACCTTTGCTTGTATTGCTCAACCTAATAGTTACGGCTTCATCTGTAAAACCTAATACCTTACCATTTTCGGGTTCAGTAGTAATCCCTTCTGCTCCAAAAGAGCTATAGGGAATATCTTTTTTATTATCCCCTGTACCTACGGAAATCACCATACCCGTAAGATCTAAACTTTCACCAAGTACATACTTTACTTTGGGTTGTGTTTTCATTGAAATTCCACTTAATCTGGAATAGGTACTTTCTTCATCGCTACTACATGAAGTGGACAACAACACCAAAGGCAATACCATTATTAGGACCACGAAATTTAATCGTGCGATATTTATAATTTTTCTCATTATCTATTGGTCTTTAAGTTTAACTTCAAACTCTTCAAAAATGGCCGTTCTATCCCGTATCACCAAAGTATCCTTTACAGTATGGGTCTCAGCATTAATGGCATCGGTATAGGTATAATTTAAATAGATTACATCCTTTGGTTTACCTCCAAAGGAATCGCCGTCTTCAACAAATTGGCCAGTGCCTGTAACATTATAAGTATCGCCCTTAAAACTACTGATGGTACAGGTATTGTCGTTCTTAAAGAAAAGTTCCATAATAACATTGCCTGGACTAGAGTTTTGACCACGTCCTATAAGATTTTGGTATTTCACCTTGTCCATTCCAGCAGTCTCTAACAGTGTTAATTCGTCTCGCTCAACAAAATCGGCATTATATTCTCTACCTAAAACAGAAGTTGGAGACGTAATCATATCCTTACCTCTTCTCAGGTAATTACCATGAAACCTGTTCATAAACTTAATTCCAAATAAGGTATAATCCTTTGGAAGCACATCCCAATCGGCAGGATTTACCCGATCTGGATTGGTCATAAAACTCCTTCCTACGGCCAAGGTATCCAAATTATCCGCCTTGTACATTACCAACGGAATTACATAATTAGTGGTATTTACTTTACCAAACGACAAGGTGTCCTGAAAAAACGCGTCGCGTAACTGCACGAGAATACGAGCTTTGGTAGAACCTACAGGTATAGACACGGGGCTTACTGTTTCAAAAGTATAATAGTCTGCCGGGAGTGCCTTTACATTAGCTACGTTGTTCAAAAGACTATTATCTACCTTAAAATAGATTTTTCGTTCTTGATCATTAGTATACACCCCTGTCATTAAGGCTGTTATTTCGAACCTATGATCATTATCGTTATCGTTAAAAGCCAACTCATAATCTCCTAAGATTAGGGTACGAGCGGGGGTCTGATAGGGAAAATAGGCTCCCTGAAACACGTAATCATCAAACTCCGGTTCGGTGTTGCTACATGATAAAGTTATCAGCGCACATATTAATAAAACTATATTTTTTGTATTCATTAATGAAGAATTAATTGTTAAACATTTTTTTGATTTAGGTTCCCAGCACTTACCGGAAACCTTAACCAAACCTAATTTATTTTCTATTTATCCAAGAGATTACCATCCTTGATTTTGCTCCAATTGGTTAAATTTCACAACCTCTTTCTGTGGTATGGGTCCATAGTTAGCGTTACTACTATAAATTCTAGATTCCACATTTAATATTGTATAATTAGCCCCATCATATTTTGCTCCAGTAACGTTAGGTATATTATCCAGAATACCCCATCGTCTTAGGTCGTATAAGCGATATCCTTCAAAACAAAGTTCCAATCGGCGTTCGTTGCGGATAAGATTGCGCATAGCTTCTTTAGAAGCTATGCCCGTTAAATAAGCATCCCCATTACCTTGCCCTATTCCAGCTCTGGCTCGTATAGCACCAATTATAGTCCGCGCACTCATACTTCCTACCATATGATCTGGACCTCCCAATTCATTGGCAGATTCAGCTAATAATAGATACAAATCGGTATATCGTAAATAAATATTCATTTTCTCTGTAGTGGTCGTACTCCCATCATTGCTGATTACTAAATCAGGATCTACCAATTTCTTCATGTAAAATCCAGAACGTGTAGATTTACCCGGCACCTTGTCAACCTCATTACTGCCTCCACCAACACCTGTATTGATAACCCTACCATTAAGATTGTTTCCATTATACAATACGTACTTCGACAAACGAGGGTCTCTATTAGCATAAGGATTAGCTGCGTTGTAATTTGGGTGTGAAGTTGAAAACGGCGTACCGTCCAACATTGGAAACGCGTCTACTAAATTCTGAGTAGGGTTTACACCTCCATTCCCATTCAAAGAAGGCGGAAAATTGGCTTGCTCTACCCATGCGGAGCTATAAACATTTTCTCTCCACAGTACTTCTAAAAATTTACGCGTACCGTTAGGGAAGTCGTAAAAATTAGTCACCCCGTTAGGGTCCAATCCGGCTACTCCTCCGTTATCGTTCAATAGACTTGCCAAGATATTTGCGGCTTTTTGGTAGTTATCTCCCGATCCGTTCAAAAACGCAGGGCTAGCTGCCAACATATTCATTTTTGCCTGAAAAGCTTTAATAATCCTTCCGCTAACACGGCCATCTTGGGTAGTACCAAAAACAAA
Organism: Mariniflexile sp. AS56; assembly: GCF_030552475.1. Taxonomy (GTDB): domain Bacteria; phylum Bacteroidota; class Bacteroidia; order Flavobacteriales; family Flavobacteriaceae; genus Mariniflexile. The sequence goes on from NZ_JAUPED010000017.1 coordinate 6,740, forward strand.
CTGATATCTTTGAGGATCAATACCGTCATATCTTGAGGGGCGATTGGCAAGATCTCCATCCCAATCCATCGGCAAATACTGTAGAGCCTCTTCAAAATCTACATTGATACGAGCCACCGTCTCTTGAAAGCCTAATCTTGGTATATTAAAATCTGCATCAAAAGACAAGAACTCCGAAATATAAGGTATTCCCAATAGTTTCCCGGAAGTACCCATCCCACCATGTTCTTGTAAAATCCAAAAATGTCGTATAGCTCTCAACGCAATGGCTTCACCTCGCATTCTTTCCTTAAAAAGTTGATTGGTAACACTATCCCTTTTCCAAGATACATTATCAATAACTTCCAAGAAATTGTTCAAATATAGGATTTGCTCGTACTGTCCCCACCTACTTGTAAATGCATTTTGAGCATTCCATTCACCTGTAGCCATCAGTCTATAATTGTTAACAACATTATTGACCGCATCGTCGGTAGCCACGTCACTAAAAGAATACTGATTGGGCATTCCCTCATAGCCGTTGAGCAGTAAGCCTTCGGCAAAGATGGGATCATTGTTCAATCGGTTCTCCCCTTGTAGGTTTTCATCCAATGGCTCCAACAAAGTACAAGCACCTACGGATAAAAGAACGAACGCTATCGTTGTATATTTAAAAATTTTCTTCATGTCTAAAATCTATTTTTTCAGTTAAAACTTCATTCTAAGTCCCAAGGAATAGTAACGGTACATTGGGCTATTATTCAATTGCAGTTCGCGAATGTCCTTGTTTTTTGAAATCTCCGCCAAGTTTGATCCGGAAGCGTATACACTAAAATCCTCCATGTTCATCTTGTCTACCCAATTTCTTGGTAGATCATAGGTCAATTGTACCCGTTGCAACCTAAAGTTACTATTGTCATACAACCAAAAGGTGGAGTTCACACCTAGGTTGTTCGTATTTGGCAAGGAAGACAATCTTGGAAAAGTTGCAGTATTAGCTGTTTCAGGAGTCCAACGCCCACGAACCACCTCAGAGTATTTCTGATCTCCCTGAGGGCGATAATAGTTACCATCGGCTACACCATTACCCCCAACTTCGGCGGTTAAGAGCGCAAAGAGCGTAAAGGGACCATAATCCAAAGTAATATCAGAACTAAAGGTCCAAGGTGAATCCCATCGACCTATGGAAACTTGATCTTGATTGTTTACCATTCCATCGTTGTTTATATCTCTATAACGAAGGTCTCCTGGCTGTAATGCCCCGAACTGCGTAGGTATGCCTGCCTTAAGGGAACCATCAGTGTTAAAATCATCCTCACCAAAGAAGCCCATAGACTTCAAGCCAAAAATAGCATTCACAGTTTTACCCTCTCTATTCTGGTACTCGTCAGCGTAAACTTCATCTACCTGTTTCCTAATAGAATTGGTGTATAATACCCTGGCACCGATGTTCATACCAAACCCACCAAAACGATCCAAATAGTTGGCACCGAATTCAAAACCGGAATATTTATCAGCGTTGAAATTGGAATAAGGCCTAAACCCTCCATAGTATTCTGGGTACGGAGTAGTTGCTTGGATTACTTGGTCGCTCAAATCGGATCTAAAAACGTTGGCCTCTACCCATAATTTTTTGGCAATCAAGGCTTCGAAACCAAGGTTGTAGTCCATTCTTTTCTCCATGCCCAGATTATCGTTCTGACCTCTGTCTATTGTGGTGTATTGATTATTGAATCCAGAACCAGATGTATCTCCCCAATTATAGTATCCATTAGGATTACTTTGTTGATAAATGGCATCATATAAAAAATATCCATCAATACCAAAATCAGAATAAACAACGCCATAAGAAGATCGTAATTTAAAATAATTTAACCAAGAAGAATCCTTTAAAGACGGTTCCTCAGTTAGCACATAGCTAAAGCCCAATGTGGGAGCAAACTTACCTCGATTGCCTTCGGGTAATTTTATGGAATGCACGTAGGACGAATTAAAATCGAACATCAATTTGTTCTTGTACGTATAGTTAACACTCATTCCTAAATGGTTATTCTTAGAGGATTGTTTCTCGTTGAGAACATGAGTGCTATTTCCAAGCGCTACTAAGGAAGCGTTGATAGCGTGATTTTCGCCTAACTGCTTCTCATAGTTGATCATCCCGTAGAAACCGTAACGAATGGTAAACAGATTGGAACTAATATTTTCTGTGAGTCCTGCACGGTCATTTTCCCTTACGTTTACCAATCCTACAATCTTACCCTCATCGTTCCAAGTTGGTTCATAGGCGGCAAACTGGTTTACATTACTAGTATTATAAAAATTATAAAAATCAAAACTCAAATACGTTTTAGCAGATAAACCTTCCGTAATAGCACTCAAGTCAAAATCGATGGCATTGTTTACCTGACTTATTCTTGTTACGTTGGTTCTACTCCCACCAGCATATGCGTCACCCAAAGGGACATTGTCTCTAAAATTCTGATTTCCGCCTATAAGGAATCCGCCAAATTTTTTGGCGGCCTCCAACACCCCTGCTAATTCGGGATTGTTAGTGGTATCTATAGCACTAATAGGTAATAAAGGAGAATATAGGTCAGGCCTAAAACTGTTACCTGCATCATAAAGATTGGTCAAAGAGGTTTTATTCTGTTCAAGAATAGCAATCATATCAAAGCTACTCTTGATCCAATCATTTACTCGGAAATCAATATTTCCACGAACATTAAACCGATTAGCACCTCTATCGTTCTCGGTAACATTCTGTAAGGTTTGATCGCTCTTAAAACCAATATTGATATAATATCTGGTATCCTTTACGGCTCCCGAGAAATCGGCCACTACATTGGAAAAGGACGCATAATCCTTCATATAATCACTACTGTATAAATCTACACTGGGATACCGGTAAGGATTGATACCACTAGCATGATTGGCGATTACCTCATCAGTAAAACCTGGATTCGGAGCCAGCCCATCATTGGCTCTGGCTTCATTAAAAAGCGTCATATATTCAGCAGAGCCCAGATAATTTGGCATGCTTGTAGGAAACTTGATTCCCGAACTAACACTTACATTAAACTCTTGCTTTTCCGTACCACGCTTAGTGGTTACAACGATAACCCCATTCCTACCCATAGCACCATATAGAGCTACTGCATTGGCATCCTTTAGAATGGTGATTTCCTTGATTTCTTCCATATTAAGCAAATCAATACTTCTACCTGGAATACCATCCACAACGATCAAGGCAGTACCTAAGCCACGAATATTATCGCTTCCTTTAAGCCCGGTCATTCTGCCATACAAGGCATCACGGACCCATTGGGTGTTGTCATACTTAAGAAAATTGCCAGGCTCGATGGTAGATACCGCACCGACCACGTCTATATTCTCTCGATTCTGAAATCCTAGGCTTACCTCTTCCCTTATCTTGGATACCAAATTATTGGTATCTATTTCTAAGGAATCGATGTTTGCGGTTTTATCATTGTCCTGTGCGGATAATGTAAGGGTAAACATCACAGAGAAGCACCCGAACAACAATGATTTTTTATATTTATTAAAGTGTGTCATAGATTATTTATATTAACAAATAGTGAAAACAGTTTTGATTTTACCATCCCGGGTTTTGTGGGAATCCTTCGTACAATTCCGTATCATTCTGAGGAAACGGTAACCAATAATGTTTTTCTTCAAAAACTTTAGTACGTATTATCTCTTCTTGGAAGTTGATCGGTTTTCCAGCCGCATTTCGGTCAAAACGGATACCTGTTTTTAATCGGTATTTCATATCTGTACCCAATTTCCAGCGTCTTACATCCATCCAGCGGTGGTTTTCGTAACTCATTTCTACGGCCCGCTCTCTACGGATTTCATCCATAAACTTGTTTACACTGGTTAAATACTGTGGCTGAACATTTAAACTGCCGTCGGGAACGGCACGTTCACGTATGGCATTGATGGCGTCTACTGCCGACATATTGAATCCAGGTGCGGTTCCGTTTAAACCATAGGCCATTACAGCAGCCTCGGCATACATGAGGTAGACATCGGTAAGCCTTACATGTGCTCTCCACCCAAATGCTTCTACATTATCGAACTTATTAAAATTTCTTGGAGACCATTTTTTCATGCCATACCCTGTTAGAGAACCAGTAGTCTTATTGGGATTACGGTGTGCCCCATCATTAAAAAATTGGGCATATCGGTGGACAGCAGCAGCGCCAGTAGCGGCTCCTAAATTGTCAATCAACTGATCACCATCTACCACAATCCATTTGTTAAAACGGGGATCCCTATTTTTCCAAGGATCTTGGGGGTCGAACAAAGGACTATCATCACATGCCAAGCCATCCTTCATTCCAAAATAATTATGGATATAGTTGTGGGTAGGGGCTGCACCAGTATCACCTGAACTCATAGCAACATCTGTTAATTGCCATATAGACGGTAAATAGCGAGGATACCAACCTACGTTTCCAGGTTGACTTAAAATAAACTCGGTAGAGAGAGGATACTGTCCGTTCGTTGAATAGAACACAGAACCATAATTATCCCAAGGCACCAATTGATATCTTGGCATTTGAATTACCTGAGCCAACGCTTCGGCGGCTTTCATACTTAATTCCTTATTATATCCATAGGTATTATCACTGCCCTGCATTAATGGGCTAGCTGCAAATAAAAGATTCTTTCCTTTCATTGCCATGGCCGCACCTTTGGTAATACGGAAACCATTCTGTCCTCTTGTCTTCGCGCCAGGAGCCCAATTTGAATCGTCCCAATCTGCAGGAAGCAACGCAATGGCTCTATCAAAATCCGCATCTATACTCAAAGCCGTTTCAGACCATTCCGAAGGTCTTGGCAACTGCCAATCATTTTCTAAAACCCTATCAATATATGGTATAGAACCCCAGAATTTCATAATTTCATGATGAAAAAACGCTCTAAAGAAATAAGACTGTCCCATAATGGCATCCTTTTCTTGTTGCGTAGCATTCACCATTAAGGTCTCGGCATTTTCAATGGCTATGTTCGCTTTTCGTATTCCTTGCCAGCTACTTACCCATATAGAACTTCTATCAAAAGGATAGTCTGCATTAGTATCCTTTGGTGAAGAATTATTACCACCTTGCACAATCAGAAACATACCTCTTTGAGTTGCCCAGTTCCCGTAATTACCCTGATCTATACTAAAATCGAACATCCAAGTACGGTTGTTCACAGATTCTTCGCCATAATAGCCGTAATACTGCCAGAAAGCTCCTGCATAATCAACCATCATAGCATACATTTCCTCTGTCCAACCTTGGGCATTGTTAAAATCTTTGAATACCTCATTGATGCTTAGGTCGGTTTCAATTGTTTTATCTAAGTAATCTTCACAGGAAACTGTAATTGTTCCTATCAAAAACACCCCACATATTAATTTAAATATATTTTTCATAGTAATCGCTCTTAAAAGTTAATATTTAGCCCTAGATTAATTCTCCTAAACGAAGGATAGCTTCCTCTAAAATTACCATCATCATTGCTCAATCTATCATCCGGAAGCTTGGACCAGAAGGCCAAATTGTTTCCGTTTAGGTACACCCTGTAACTGCTACCTTCTTTGGAACCAAAAGTGTATGCAAATTCCATGTTTTGTAATTTTATAAAAGAGGCATCATACCATTGTCTATAAGAATCTGTACTGTGTTGTGTGTTATTAAATCCACTAAGAACGTGTTCTCCATCAGGGTTCTCCTTGCTCCAGTAGTCCGAAAGGAAATCAAAGTACAAGTGAGATTCTCCAACAAATGTCCTGTCTTGATATGATTTGGTCGCATTGCTAACCCCATAAAATTGAATACTAAAACTAAATTTCTTGTAGTTAGTCCCCAAGGTAAGGTTATAAGTATTCTGAGGCCGCTCAGTATACCCATAAGGCACTGCATCATAAGCTCCACTTACAAACCCATCCATGTTCCAGTCCTGTTCATCATAGAAACCAGGTCTACGCGCACCTTGGTTACTTTCTCGAGGATACGAACCATATACATCATCCCAATTCATCATCAAATCTCCCCTTATTATTTCACGTGGTTGATCTATAGCATACCCAGCCGCTTTTTGATACGACGGTCTAAGCTCAGGATCTTCTTTATAAATTATCTCATCCTTGGTAAAGGTGTAGGCAAAATCGCCATTAACACTCCAATTCTCCGTAAGTTGTTGCTTATAATTTAGAGCCAACTCCATACCTTTTACAGATGTTTTTCCTAGGTTGGCATCTGGCGGTTGAAAACCAAAAAAGCTAGGAACACTTCGGTCATTGGCAGGAATAACGATATTATCACGATCCTCCTTAAAGAAATCCACGTCCAGGGTGAACATATTTTTTAGAACAGCTAATTCAAAACCGATATTCGCTTTCTGCGAGGTCTCCCATTGCAGATTCGGGTTTCCGATTGTAGTTTCTTTATAAAACGTATACGGCGATCTACTCCATTTATCACTGCTGTTTAAAAAAGCATTTCCTCCACTGCCCCACTGGGAAACATAGCCCCATCTGCCACCTGAAGAATCATCACCTACTATACCGTAAGAACCACGAATCTTAAGCTTGTTTAACCAACTATCTGTTCCGTTCATAAAATTTTCATTAGATACCATCCAGCCTAGTGCTACCGAAGGAAAGAGATCGAACCTAAAACCTGGCCCGTATTTCTCCGAACCGTTATAAGCTCCGTTCACATCAATAAAATAACGGCTATCATAGTTATAGGTAGCTCGGGCCACCCAATCTTCCCGATATCTCGGGAACATATTTCCTATAGCATACTCCTCTCTGTTCATTAAAGCCAACAGGCCTACGGTATGTTCTCCAAAAACACGATCATAATTAAAAGAAAGCTGGTAGAACAAACGTCGACTAGAATTATTATCATTAATATTCAAACCGTTTCTAGACCATGGCTGAACTACATAATCAAATTGATTTTTACCCGGAGGGGTCACATAATAAAACGTTCCATCATCATTATAAACCTTGAAAGTCACATTGTCATCTGCACCCTGTTTAGGGTCATTAATACCTTCATTACCTCTAAAGTTGTTATCAAAGGAAAAAGAACCTCTAAAACTTAGTCCTTCTGTAACGAAGTCTAATTTTTGTTGCAGGACAAAATCGGTATTCACCTGTACCCTATGTTCATTGGTATCGCCTCTTGCTGTCAAAGAAACCGCAGGGTTAAGGATATCGTATCTATTGACTACTGCTTGACCATAAGTACCATCAGGATACAAGGGATAAAACAAATCTGGTGCCATTTCGTAAATACTGTTATTAAGTAATGATCTATCAACACTCGTACCACCTTGAACCCCGTAATACCCAGAAAGGTTTACGGAAAGACGAGTAGATTTGGTTATATCAAAATCTATATTGCTCCTAAAGTTAAAACGATCATAAGAAAAATCTGTAGTATACCCCCTGTCGTTATCAAAGGCGTTTGAGTCATAGATATCTCCTACATGGTTATAGTTAATAGCCCCAAAGTATTTCACAGACTCGGTACCACCACTAACGGAAAGATCTACCTTATAATCCATGGCAAAATCCTTTTGAGTCGTCTTTATCCAATCTACATTGGGATACACATATTTATCCGTATCATTAATTGGATTCCTATACCTATCTGCAATGGACTCAGGCACATAGTATCTCCAAGCCCCCTCATTAGCTGGGACAGAACGTTCAATAGACTCGTTGGCGACGGTTATACCATCATACGCATCGTATTTTGTAGGTAATTTCGAAGGTGCCTTAAAAGTCGAACTTGCTGTTAATGAAAGCTGAGCCTTACCAACTTTACCACGTTTTGTGGTGATAAGGATAACACCATTAGCACCTTTTACACCAAATACAGCGGTAGCCGAGGCATCCTTCAATACAGAGATGCTCTCCACATCATTGGAATTGACATCGTTCATACTCCGTTCAATACCATCTACCAAAATAAGTGGCTGTCCACTACCGTTCCAGGAACTCTTTCCACGAATAAAAATATCAGGAGATTCTTCTCCTGGACGTCCTGTAGAAGAAATGGTGGTAACACCGGGCAAACGTCCTGTAAGCGCTTGTCCTACTGTAGATACCCCACCGGACTGCATAAGCTTTTCCCCAGAAACCTGAACAATGGAGCCTACCACGCTTTCTTTCTTTTGTTGACCATAGCCGACAATAATTATTTCGTCTAAGCCAGTAGCTTCTCCCTGCATAACGACATTAATTACCGTTTTACTGTTAACTGCAATATTTTGTGTGGTGAAGCCCAAATAACTAACTACTAAAGTAGCATTAGCTGGAACTTTTAAAATAAAATTACCGTCAAAATCGGTCATTGCACCATTTGTAGTACCCTGTTGAAGAATATTGGCGCCAATTATGGGCATACCCGTTTCCCCTTCGGTTACGATACCTTTAACGGTAATGGTTTGCTGTGCCCAAAGGGTAAAATGAGACATGAAAATGAGTAATACAAAGGACCTCACTTTCCTTCCCAAATTAAAACCGATAGCGGGTTGTTTTGTGTAAAGGGTTTGTTTTTTCATACATTTAAATCTTGTTTAATCACTTAGATCTGTAAGTTTTAGTTGATACTTGTTTTTAACTAACCTATTCGGTCGGTATGGTTTTTAGTTTCCGTTGCTTTCGCTTAAATTTCATTAACACATAATTTCTTTGTCTTTGCTTATTAATATTAATTTATCTACACTTAAAAAAACGTACGGTTACAAAATGAGTTAAATTTTAGTACGCTGATAAGTAACACAGCAATGTTAAAGAAATCTTAAACAAATAATAACCTTTAATGAAGCAATAACTGTAATTAATGATGCAACAATACTATGAATCAGTATTAATGCAACATTAATTACAAAGCATGCAACATATATAGGGATCTAGAAGGGTGTTGAAGTTTTTAATACTCTGATTTTCATTGGATGATTATAATAATTCTCATTTTCAACACTAAAAAAATGATGACATTGTCAAAATAAAAATAAAATCACGAATACTGATAAGTTTCGTTTCTCTATTTATATAAATATTTAAAAATCAAAATGATATGGACAGATTATAAAGTGAATGATTACGAAAATATAAAAGGATTTCCCATATAGACAAAGCAAACCACCACAATAAGCACCTAATTAAACATAAAGTTACTTCTAGTACGTCAAGAGAAAATTGAAATTTATTTTTTTAGTTAACTCGCTATAAGCAAACTTATAAAGAGAACCAACCACTGTCATGCTTCTTAAACCAATAAACATTAAAATGTTTAAAGAAAGGTAATCACCCAAGTGGTGTATTATATATAAGGACACTAGTTACTAATGCTAAAAAGAATTTAATACCCTAAATTTTCTTAGTACTTCATTTTAAAAGCAAGTAAAACCAACATATTGATACTTGATTTAATTTAAACTAAATAATTCAATCTTAAAAAAGATGAAATGCAACAATTGTTTTAAGATTTGTTGATTTTGTTTTATTGCTCTAAACGACATAAAGGTATTTTTATTCAAAATAATTTTATTTCAAAATTTTTAAAATAAAACATAATTATGACGAACAAACCATCAACACTATTATTGATTATGATAGCTTTTAGTATTTTTTTAAACTGTAAAAACACGACAGTTAAAGAAAACGCTATTTCGCCGTTGCCTTCACTTAAAGAATCATTTAAAAACGATTTCTTAATAGGAGCAGCCATCAGTAGGTCTCAAATAAATCAAACCGATTCACTATCAAATGCCCTTCTGGAAAAAGAGTTTAATTCCATTACTCCTGAAAATGATATGAAATGGGAGCAAATTCATCCGAAAGAAGATTCTTTTAATTTTGAAACGGCTGATAAGTATGTTGCATTAGGAGAAAAAAACAATATGCATATTGTTGGACATACCTTATTATGGCATAGTCAATTGGCACCTTGGGTACAAAATATTCAAGACAGTGCTACCATGGCAAGCACCATAAAAGCACATATTAATAAAATTGTGGGTAGATATAAAGGTAGAATTAATACTTGGGATGTTGTTAATGAAGCTTTAAATGAAGATGGGTCTCCAAGAGAATCTGTTTTCTACAAGGTTATGGGAGGAGAAAATTATATTGAACAGGCATTTATGCTTGCCGCAAAAGCAGATCCGGATGCCAAATTAGTTTACAACGATTATAATTTATGGAAACCAGAAAAAAGAAAAGGAGTTCTTAGAATTGTGAAAAACCTGCAAGATAAAGGCATTAAAATAGATGGTGTGGGTATGCAAGCCCATTGGAGCTTAGAAGGACCTACTCTAGAAGATATAGAGAATAGTATTATTGCATATTCCAATGCGGGAGTTAAAGTTAGTTTTACAGAATTAGACGTTACCGTGCTTCCAAACCCTTGGGATTTAGACGGCGCAGCCGTTGAACAAAGCTATGCTCAGTTTGAAAACGACCCAAAAATGAACCCTTATCCTGTTAAACTTACAGATGCAGCGCAAATTCAATTAGCCAAGCGTTATGAAGCTATTTTCAAACTTTTCCTTAAACATAAAGATAAAATAGAAAGAGTCACATTTTGGGGCGTGAATGACGGTCATTCGTGGTTAAATGGTTGGCCAATAAATGGCAGAACAAATCACCCTTTATTGTTTGATAGAAATTTTGAACCTAAAAAAGCCTACAACAGCGTATTAGACTTAAAAAAACAATAAAATTATGACCGCTAATACGCAAAAATTATCAGTAAAAGAAAAGATAGGCTATAGCCTTGGAGATTTGGCAGCAAATCTTGTTTTCCAAACATTAATGACCTATCTCGCCTATTTCTACACAGATATTTATGGCCTTAAACCCAATGATGCTTCCATAATTATATTATCGGTTGGTCTTGTAGCAGCTTTTGCTTTTAATCCAATTATGGGTGCCATTGCAGATAGAACTAACACCAAATGGGGTAAATTTCGTCCTTGGATTTTATGGACGGCAGTACCTCTGGGTGTTGTTGCTTTACTTGCCTTTAGTACTCCAGATTTCAGTTATAAAGGAAAAGTTATTTATGCGGTAATTACCTATACCCTATTATTAATGTTATACGCCGCCAATAATTTACCTTATTCCGCTTTAAGTGGTGTAATTACGGGTGATATGGGAGAACGTAACAGTATTTCATCGTATCGTTTTGTGGCGGTTATGGTAGCTCAATTTTTTGTTCAAGTATTTATGTTGCCAATAATTGAAACTGCTGGTGGTGGAGACAAAGCTGTGGGCATTGAAATTGTTATGACTTGGTTGGCAATTATTGGATCTGTGATGCTGCTAATTACTTTTATTACCACAAAAGAACGTATTATTCCTAAACCTGAACAAAAATCAACGCTAAAAGAAGACATTGGAGATTTAGTTAAAAATAGACCATGGATACTCATGCTTGTTTTAACCGCATTGGTATTTATTACATTAGCAATAAAGGGAGGCTCGTACGTGTATTATTTTGAAAACTACGTTGATAAAACGGCATTGACCCAGTTTTTAGAACCTATTTTAGCTTTTTTATCAGGAATTGGATTCAATTTTTTTAGTGGAAATCCTGTTTCTGCCGGTTTTGGATTGTTTAATGCCGGTGGTATTAGCTTTATGATTATAGGAATTATGTTTTCTAAAGGGTTGGCTGATAAATATGGGAAACGTAACATCTTTGGAATCTTCTTATTTGTCTCAACGCTGTTTATTTTAGCATTTTACATAATTCCATCAACTTCTGTTGGTTTGATGTTTTTATCACAAATATTTCACGGGTTTTTCTACGGAATTACCATACCACTTTTATGGGCGATGATTGCAGACGTCGCTGATTATTCTGAATGGAAAACAAACCACCGTGCAACTGCTATCATATTTTCAGCAATGATGGTTGGTTTAAAAGGCGGATTAAGCATCGGTAGCGCCCTAGTTACCGGAATTTTAGGTAGTTATGGTTATAATGCTGATCTCTCAATACAATCGGATGGCGCTATTTTGGGCACAAAAATGCTTGTTAGCATTTACGCAGCTATTCCTTTTTTAGTTGGAACCGGTCTATTATTTTTCTATGAAATAAATAAAAACATGGAAGTGCAAATTGAAAAGGATTTAAAAGAAAGAAGAAATAATTAAAATTTTAATACCATGCCAGAAGATACTATTAAACATATCGACTTTAACGAATTAAATAAAAAAGCCATTTCAAAACCATTAATATCTCACATATATACCGCAGATCCATCGGCACATGTTTTTAATGGAAAAATATATATTTACCCTTCTCATGATATAGATGCAGGAGAAGCCTTTGATGACTTAGGAAGCCATTTTGCGATGGAAGATTACCACGTTATTTCTATGGATTCCATTCACAGTGAAGCTATAGATAACGGTGTAGCGCTGCATGTGAATGATGTTCCATGGGCTGAAAAACAAATGTGGGCTCCCGATGCACATGAAAAAGATGGTAAATACTATTTATTTTTTCCTGCTAAAGCATATGATGGCATCTTTAGAATTGGTGTCGCAATAAGTTCATCACCTACAGGTCCGTTTACAGCACAACCGGAAGCTATAAAAGATAGCTTTTCTATTGACCCTGCGGTTTTTAAAGATGATAACGGTAGTTACTTTATGTATTTTGGTGGTTTATGGGGGGGGCAATTACAACGCTGGAGAACTGGTGAATTTAATGCAGAACAACCTGATAGTCCAACAGCATTTTTACCAGAAAATAATGAACCAGCCTTATTGCCCATTGTTGCAAAAATGACGGATGATTTATTAGAATTTGCTGAAAAACCTAAACAATTAGAAATTTTAGACGAAGCAGGAAATTTACTATTGGCAGGTGATAACAACAGACGCTTTTTTGAAGCTTCTTGGATGCACAAATATAAAGGTAAATATTATTTTTCTTATTCTACTGGAGATACTCATTTGATATGTTATGCTATTGGAGACAATCCTTATGGACCATTTATTTACAAAGGTATCATTTTAGAACCTGTAGTTGGCTGGACAAGCCACCACTCTATTTGTGAAGTAGACGGAAAATGGTATTTATTTTACCACGATTCCTCACTATCTAAAGGAGTTACACATTTACGATCTGTTAAATTAGCAGAAATAACCTATAATGATGATGGAACCATTGTTCCTCTAAAGCCATACATTGATTAGTAAAGATTAGTTTAGTTAGTTTAGTTTGGAAAAAGGAGCCTTAACCGTTGTTATTGACTCCTTTTTTTAAATATATGTCCCGTGCTAAAATAGCGATACCCAAAACACAATTGATCGTGGCCATTTTATTCACCGCGAACTTTGGGTTTTCATTATTTTTTACTTCTTGAGAATAAATGTTTTCAAAATTAGCTATATCAAATTTTAGGTTTACTAATTATACTTATCGTACTCCATGCACCGCCATCTCTAAGGTATATACTGAATCCATGGCAGTAATAAAAAGTATTTTTAGTTTCGATCCACCAAAAGTGACATTGGAAGTCCAGTTTTCAGGCACAGCAATATGTTCTATTTGTTCCCCTTTTTTATTGAAAACAGTAACACCTTTTCCGGTGAGGTAAACATTACCTAAGTGGTCTATAGTCATCCCATCAGAACCCATATTTGCAAACAGTTTTCTATTGGAAAGCTTGCCATTCTTTTCAATGGTATAGGAGTAAGTTTTTTTTCCTGCCTCATCGGCAACATAAAGGGTCTTGCCATCGGGAGTACCAATTATTCCATTTGGTTGATCGAAGTTATCGTCTGCGACATTTGTTGGTGTTTTTGTATTCGGAGCTAAATAATACACCCGTTTTGATTTTTGCTGAGGCTCTTTATGTTTCCACCAAGTGCGTTGGTAATAGGGATCTGTAAAATAAATACCGCCTTTAGCATCTACCCAAAGATCATTGGGACCATTGAATTTTTTGCCATCAAAATCAGTAACAAGTACGCTAACTTTTTTATCCACATCAATGCGCCATATTTCATTCTTTTCATCTGCAGCAGCCAACAAATTTCCTTGGTTGTCAAAATAAAGTCCGTTGGAACGACCTGATGGTTTCATATATACCGAAACCGTATTATCAAGGGCATTCCATTTCAAAATACGATCATTAGGCTGATCTGTAAAATAGACATTACCTTCTTTGTCTGAGGCAGGACCTTCTGTAAATTCAAAACCGTCGGCAACTAAATTAAGTTGTGCACCATCAGCAATTATGGATGTATTTTGATTTTTCTGAGCCTTACAAGATATATTTACTATCATTACCAAACTGATGCTAATTAAATTTAGACAATAGTTGGAAGTCTGTTTATTTGATTTAGTTCTCATATATTTTTAATTAAATTAATCGCCTTTGGCCCAATAGATAGCTCCAAAAATGTGATTTAAAAAATTTTTGTCTTTAAACGATTCTGGTTTATGACCTAAAGCAGTATAAAACGATCTTCCTCCTTCATACTCTTGATACCACGAAACAGGATGTTCCTCTCCCATACCTTTTAACGGAATAGCATCATAACCCGCAGTATAATCATAAGAAGTTTCATCAACTGTCAATAGAATATGTAGTTTATCTAAATTCATATTTTCAAAGTTATACCACTCATCAGTACGAAGCCATTTAGTTGGCAGATGCCAAGTTGCTGGAAAATCATGATTCTCAACTTTAACAATAGCGGCTTGTAATTTTGGATGATTCACAAATTTAGCCCCAACAAGACCATCAAACCAAGCATTATCGTTTTCACCATCTGCTGTTCCGTGTATGCCTACAAAGCCACCATCTCGTTTCATAAATGTTTTTAAAGCATCCATATGTTTTGTGGTCAAAAAATTGGCATTGGCGTTCAAAAAAATCACGACATCATATTCTGGTAATTTTTCTATAAGATCATCTGGCCTTTGTGTCCAATCAAACTTAAATTGATTTTCTGCTGCCATTTCTTTGAATGCTTCAACAGCAACAGGGATGGTATTATAATGCCAAGTATCATGTTGGGCAAACAATAAAACACGAAACTGATCTTGCGCGTTCGTTTTAATCATAGTAAGGACACATATAATTACTATTAAATATTTTATTTTAAAAGGGCTCATAATCAAAGGTTTATTTTAATAATTCATAATAAATATATTCCCAAGCTAAACCAACACTAAATAAAGGAGGAAAGCTATAATCTTCAACTTCAGACAAGATATATTTCACTCCAGCTATTTCTTTATAGTTGAAAATGTCCTTGAAATCTATTTTTCCACTTTCTCCTAATTCTTTATAATCTTTTACATGCCAACTAATAAATCGGTTGGGATAGTTTTTAAAATAATCGACAGGATTTACACCTCCCACTTGCATCCAATACAAATCAGATTGAAAATGGACATCCTCAGGATTGGTGTTTTGAAGAAAATAATCATAAATAGTTACACCTTCAACCTTTAAAAATTCATCGGCATGATTGTGATACACAAATTTAAGTCCGTTCTTCTTACACAGTTTTCCAACTTTATTATAATAATTACAATACTCTTGAAGTTCTTTAATGGTCTTAATGCCTTTTAATTTACTATTTGAGGTAGAAAGATATTCAACACCAGCTAGTTTATGGTCTTGTATTGTTTTATTCCACCAGGTTTTTATGGCGACATCATCATTTTTATCTTCAGGATCGAAAAAAGTCATGGAACCTAGAAATTTCATACGTGCTTTTTCTACTACAGCCTTAAATTCTTTCGGACTATATCCATAAAAACGGCCTTCTTTATACACAAAAGTTTCAACATAGCTATAGCCCATTCTACCCAACTGAATTAAGGTTTGTTCTGGTTTTTTAAGCATTTCTTTGTGAACAGAAACGAGCTGAATGCCAATGTTTTTATTTTTAGGATTGTTTTTAATGTATCTAGTTTTCCATAAACTCTTTACATCATTATCAAACCCTTCCAATATAACATCTGTATAATTTTGAAAGTCAAAATCTACCTTCATGGTTTTATTACCATTGAGATCTCTGTCTTGCATCGTCCATTTATTTTCTGAAGTAAACATTCCTTTTCCAGTAAAAAAGGCCCCTTGTGTGTTATGACCAGCAGCAAAAACAGTATCGGTTACAGTATCAAAGCCTATAATTTCATGCAGAATAGGTTTGTACTGATTCTTACTATCTTTTTGTAAAACTTCGACCGTGAGCGAATGATTACTGAAATTAGTCATACTACTCATCTTTATTTCTGGAAAATTTGCAACACTGTCTGAACTAGGACTCATGGCGCTTACCCATTGACCCGAATATTGTCTTAGCCTATCTTTTTGAGAAGATATACTATAATGTTCTTGAGCAAAACCGACAAAAGACTTTAAAACTATAATTAAACACAACACTACTTTCATTTTTCTTATTTTTTATTCATGTAATTACATATTTCGTTTATTCATTTCCATTTTATAAGTATTCCATCCAAATCATTTTTTTTAACCTAATTTTTCAATCTTTTAAACCTTCTAAAAACCCAAAGTAAGCCGGCTTCGGTTGTAACTTATCATCATAAATACTGGGCCAATCTTTCATATTAAAGAAGCCTATAATCCAGGTATCCCTATCAGTAAAATCCCATAATGTAATGCCGAACTGTTGCTTTTTAGGCACTATTTCTTTATACATTTTAATCAAATTTTTATACTTCTCGCCTTGGGCTTGTTTCATTTCATCTGTTAATACACTATAATTTTCAATTCCTCCTAACCTTTCGTCGTTATGTGTATTAAAAATAATGTCGACTTCAGATAAATGTATTTGCAAACCTGTTTCTGCAGCCTTTTTTAAAGAATATGCAATAATTTCATCAGGGATATCCATTCTAATATTCATTTGAAAGCCTATGCCTGAAATAGGAACTCCCTTAGCTTTAAATTCATCCACCATTTTTAATAACGCATGTAACTTTGTGGTATCCCGCTCTATATTGAAATCGTTGTAAAATAATACGGCATCGGGATCCGCTTCGTGCGCATAGCGAAAAGCATTTGCTATATATTCCTTACCCAAATTATTGTACCAGAACGTTTTTCTATATGCGTCTCCTGAAGATTCAAAAGCTTCATTAACAACATCCCATCCTGCTACTTTGCCTTTGTATCGGCCGACATACTTATGAATATATTCCTTCATAAATGTATCCAGCCATAGGCTGTCTTTGGCTCCTTTTTCTTCTACCCATTTAGGCGTACTGCTGTGCCAAATAAGATTATGACCAAAAACACGTTGGTTGTGCTTGTTGGCAAAAGATAAAATGGTATCGGCCTTTTTCCAATTAAACTGGTTTTCTGCAGGCAAGATAGACTGCATTTTCATATCATTCGTAGCTGTAATGCTATTGAAATTTGAAACTTGCAACGCCATTAATCTATCATCATTAATAAGCCTATTAATATTAACAGCAGTACCTATTGGAAATTCTGAAACATTTTTTAGCCCTGCCGCTTCAATTGTTTTTTGGTTAGAATTTTTACATGCTGTACATAAAAACAGGATTAAAACAACTTGTATTACTTTAATTTCAGGGAAATTTTGTTTTTTATATATCATTGAAAAATTATTATTATTATTATTATTATTATTATTATTATTATTATTAGTCTAAAAAAAATGGATTTACAAAATCTTAATTATGAATATCAAGTTTTATAAATCCGTAAAATTAGTTGTTGATTAAACGTTACTTCAAGCCTTCCAAAAAAGCATTGTAAGCTGGTTTTTTAGAATAATCTTCATTAAACATCAAAGGCCAATCTATATGTTTCCAAAAAGCTATTAACCAAGACTCATTATCCCTTACACCCCAAGTTGTTAAAGCAAATTTGTTCGCCAGAGGTATTGAATTGTATATTTTTACGACTTCTTTAAATTTTGCTGCTTGCAAATCGGCTCTAGCAGTCGTTAAAGTTGTTTGATCATTATTAGGATTAGCACGTATATCCAGTTCCGAGAAATGTAATTTTTTTCCTCTTGAAACGGTACCGTCTGCTACGGCTTGAATGCTAGAAGCTGAAGGTTCATTATAAGAAATGTGCATTTGTGCGCCAACACCATCAATCAAACTTCCCAAATTATCAACAAGTGCAAAGATAGCCGCGCGTTTTGTACTGCTTGAAGCGATATTGTAATCATTATAAAAGAGTAATACATTTGGATCGGCATTTCTGGCAAACTGGAAGCACTTTTTAATATAATCGTCTCCCATTTTTTGTCTGAAAATTGAATTTCTTAAAGGGTGTCCTGTGCCATCTTCAAAGGCTTCATTTACAACATCCCACGATCGCACTTTTCCTTTAAAATGATTCAATGTAGTCGTTATATAATTTTCAACCATGGTTTCAAACTCCGCATTAGTCCCTGCAAAATTCTCAACCCAACTAGGTGTAGAACTGTGCCATATTAAAGCATGACCATGAACATTCATACTATTTTCCTGTGCAAATTTCACAATAACATCTCCTGCACTAAAATCGTATTTCCCCAGAGATGGATTCATCTTATCCATCTTCATTTGATATTCCGAAGTTAAGTTATTGAAATCCGCTTTTAGAGTTTCAGTATGCTTACCACCAGCAATTATGTATGAATCTCTGGTAATAGTTCCTACCGAAAAAGTTGTTGCAGCAGACTTTAAGGTCTCTGAACCTCCACCACTACACAAACCGTTAGGGCAAATACCAGTCGCATCCACTTTTATAGTTTTAGTTGCGGTTGTGGTTAAACCATCTTTTACAACTGTTAACTTAATAGTATAAGTACCTGCAGTATCATAACGTACCGTATCCACCCCAGGAGCATCATTTACATTACCTCCTCCTAAGCCATAATCCCAAGAACTTGTAAACCCATCACCAGAAGTAGTGTTTTCCAAAAACAAAAGATGAGAATCTACAGTTGAAATAGTATAAACAAACGATGCCTGCACTTTTATTGGAATTACTGGGTCATCGTCATTTCCATCGCTAGAACAAGCGAATATGCCAAACAATACGATGCTCAGTATTAAAATTTTATTCATTTTCATAATATTTAGGTATCAATAATGTATGGATCTAATTGTTATTTGAGACTCTCTAAAACGGCCTGTCTCGCTAGTTTTGGTGTCATATCTCTATTATATAGAAGCGGATAATTCGTCCTATTTGGTATGGGGTAGTCATTTTTCCAAGACATACCATCATGCATTCCCCAAAAAGTGACTCTATCTATTTTATCGCTGTTCTTTACAAAAATTTCAAATAATTCCTTATAACGATTGGCTAAATCCTGTTCTACGGATTCCGGTAAACTATTTTTATAGGGGTCTAAGAAAGTTTTGAACTCTTCTAATTGAAACTGAGGTTCCATCATACTACGCCCAATAATTTGACCTTCCTTAGTAAGTGGTAATACGTCAACATCTAATTCTGTAATCATAACTTTAACCCCTAATGCAGCATAGGCATCTATAGCTTTTTGAATATATTCATTCTTAGGAAAATTTAAACCCCAATGCGCTTGTATTCCTATACCATCTATTCTAATTCCAGCATCTTGAAGCATCTTGATCATTCGAACAATTCCGTCTCTTTTTTCAGGGCGCCAAGCATTAAAATCATTATAATATAATTCTGTATTAGGAGCAAATTCACTCGCATATTTAAAGGCCAGTTTAACCATTTCATCACCATCACCAATACTATTTACCCATGTGGTCGGCCTATAAGAGCCACCATCATCAATAACCTCGTTTACAACATCCCAAGCATGCACTTTTCCAGCATATCTTCCGGCAACCGCTTCTATATGTTTACGCAATTGCTCTTTTTGTTCTTCAGGAGAATTAGGTGCTCCTTTTGTATTGGTAAAAAACCAATCAGGTGTTTGATTATGCCATATTAACGTGTGACCAATAATATACATGTCGTTTTCTTGACCGAAGGCAACAAAAGCATCTGCTGCTTTAAAATCATAAACTCCAGGCTTTGGATTTACCACCTCTGCTTTCATACAGTTTTCAGGAGTTATGGTATTGAATTCCTTTTTTGCAAGTTGCTTAATAGTATTGTCTTTATCTAAAATATCATTTACACTTAAGGCACTACCTGTTAAAAAATGATTTTTAAAAGCAACCTTTAATCCGATATCTTGATTTCCATTTGGTTCTGGTGAAGGGGTGTTACCATTGGTTGTTTTATTATTGCAGCCAGTTAATGCTGTGCAAATTATTACCAGTAGAATGATTAACAGTTTAAACTTCATATAAAATGTTTTAAGTTATTTATTTAGTTCGTTAAGAACACTTTTTTTGTTAAAACAGATGTAGAACTTGCATTAGCCACACCACTAAAACCAGGCTGCTTACCACCTACACTTAGAAGTACATTTCCAGGTTCTAGTAGTTTTTTTCCTTCGGAATTAATCCACGTATACTGTTCGGCATCTATTTTATATTTTAAAATTTTAGTCTCTCCAGCAGCTAAATGCACTCTATCGAAACTTACCAAGGTTCTAATCGCGTTTTGCTCTTGTTTATCTAAATGTGATAAATAAACTTGAACCACATCATCGCCCGCTACTTTACTTGTATTTTTTATTTCTACTGAAATTTCAATAGCATCTTTAAGCTTTACTTGCTCAAGTATTTTTAAGTTTGAATATTCAAAATTCGAATAACTTAGTCCGTGACCAAAAGGAAATAAAGGATCACCTTTAAAATATTTATAAGTTCTATTCTCCATATTATAATCTTTAAAATCTGGTAAATCTGTTACCGATTTATAAAAAGTTACAGGAAGTTTTCCTCCCGGATTGTAGTCTCCAAACAATATATCGGCAATAGCTTTCCCTCCAAATTCACCAGGATACCAGGCTTCTAGAATAGCAGGAACATTTTCGGACGCCCAATTTACAGCCAAGGCACTTCCATTCATTAAAACAACAATAGTTGGTTTCCCAGTAGCGTGTACCTTTTTCATTAACTCTATTTGATTTTTAGGTAATGAAATTTCAGAGCGATCTCCTTTATCAAAACCTTCCAATTCCACTTCCATTTCTTCGCCTTCAATTTCTGGAGAAAGTCCTAAAAACAAGATGGCAATATCCGATTTATTTACGGCTGCTATCGCTGGCGTTATTAAGTCTTCATTCAATTTAGCCCAAAGTAAATGTGCTTGTGGATCGGACAACACATTGGTATATTCTATTTTAATATCGTATAATTTCCCCTTTTCAAGATTAGTATCGAAATACTTAGTTTTTGGTTCGTATTCTGCACTAAACTCAAAGTAAAGCGAATCGTTTACAAATAATTTAGCATAGCTACTCGCCTTTAAACCTATTCTGTAAGCTCCACTTTCTGTTGGTTTTAATGCTCCTGTCCATCGCACTGAAAAATTATCTGATTTCATATTTTTAATAGGGCGCTTTGGAGTCCAAACAAAGTTAATAACACTATCTATTCTTGTAAACGCAGGCTTTCCTTGAAAGCTTTTATTAGTATAATAATCTGCTTTTAAACCCAATTTTCCTTCTGCATGAAGTACAGAATTAGGAATAGGAATGAATGTTGACCAACCCGAAGCTATATCGCTACCCAAAGCGTAATGTATTTGGGCATTAGGCAATTTGGATTTTATAGCTTTCAATGGTGTAATAAATTGATTGGGGGTACCATGATAATTCCCTAATAAAGCTTGGGTAGAATTTGCATTCGGACCAATTACCGCAATAGATTTCAAATCTTTACTTAGAGGTAATGTTTTGTTTTCATTTTTAAGTAACACCATCGATTCGTGTGCTACTTTTTCCGATAAAGCAAAATGTGCCTCACTCGCTACCACATTATAAGGAATATTAGCCCATTTTACATGTTCTGGATTATCAAACATTCCTAATTTAAAACGCGCTGTAAATAGTTTTTTGACAGCCTCGTCAATAGCCTCCACATCAACAAGATTTTTTAAAACAGCCTCGCTAAGACTTGGATCGTAAACATTTCCGCAGTTTAGTTCCGTTCCATTATTTATCGCCATAGCTGCTGCTTCCGCAGGTGTTTCTACAACACCATGGTGTTCTGGTTGCCAAAAATCATTTATCGCCCAACAATCGGATACCACATAACCATCAAAACCCCAATCGTCACGTAAAATTTTTCGTAATAACATGTCGCTACCGCAGCATGGTACATCCCGATATCTATTATACGCGCACATAACAGAATACACATTCGCCTCCTTAACAGCTGCTTCAAATGCTGGCAAATATGTTTCGTATAAATCTTTATTATTCGTTTGGTAGTTATCTTGATGTCTCGATTTTTCTGGACCACTATGTACTGCAAAATGTTTAGCAGTGGCAACCACTTTTAGATATTTACCATCGTCGCCTTGTAAAGCATTAATATAATTAACACCAATTTTACTGGTTAACAACGGATCTTCGCCATACGTTTCTTGACCTCTCCCCCAACGTGGGTCTCTAAAGATATTTATATTGGGTGTCCAAAATGTTAAACCTTGGCCCATACGTCTTTTTCCTTCCTTTAAAAATTGATGATGTTTAGCTCTAGCTTCATCTGAAACCGCTGTCCCCATTTCAAAAATTAAATCCGGATTCCATGTTGCTCCCATACCTATAGCCTGTGGAAAAACGGTTGCTTCTCCTGCTCGAGCCACGCCATGTAAACATTCGTTCCACCAATTATACTCAGGAATCCCTAATCTATCTATTGCTGGAGCATCATATCTTAATTGAGATATTTTTTCCTTTAAAGTTAAGCGAGAGACTAAATTGTTTACCCGTTGCTCTATTGAAATGGACTCATCTTGAAATTCATAGGAGATTGTTGTTTTTTGTGCTTTACAAGACCACAAAGTACAAGAACACACTAAAGCCAGTGCTAAAACATTTTTGTTTAAAAATGAATTGTTTAATGTTTTAAATTTGTTATTTATCATATGTTTAAAAAAAACTAAAAAGCATGACTAAAATGAAAAGCATAAAACATACCAACGCTATTTCTGCTATTAGTTTTAACCGTGTTTTGCAATGTTTCATTTTGAAATTCTATTATTGTGAAATCAAATATAATGGACTAATATTTTTTTCAATAGAACGCATTAAGCAAACAGTAAGAATTTTGTTGCGATTATGGGTGAAAAATCGTGTTTTACACCATTTGACATAATAGATGCTACATTTTTCATATAAACAAACACTACTTTAAAACGTAGATATCCATTTAAAAAAAAACTTTATTCATGTTAAAATTTAATACTTGTATGGCAGACTTTAAAAAAAGAAACACATAAAAATAACGCTATAAAAAGCGATTTTTTATGTGATTTCTTAATTAGCTGTAAGTAACTATTTTCTAAAACTCCTCATCCTTTACTTTAACCTCGGTAGGAAGAATTCCGAATTGGGCTTTAAAACATTTTGTAAAATAAGAAGGCGAAGAAAACCCTATTTTATAACAAACTTCACTAATATTAGAATTTCCAGTTTCAAGAATTTGTTTGGCCTTTTGAATACGTATTTTTCTTAAAAACTCATTTACCGTTTGTCCTGTAAGCGATTTAATTTTTCTATAAAGCTGACTTCTACTTAAATTTAACTGCGATGCCAATACCTCTACACTTAAATCGGAATCACTCATATTTTCACTAATATAGCTTAACACTTTCTGTATAAACTCCTTATCAATTGATGTCGTTCCCGCTTGTTCCTTGCCACTAATGTCCCCAAAATACTTATCAAATATTAACTTTCTACTTGTTATCAATTGTGCCAAACGTAGTTTTAATAAGCGCATATCAAATGGTTTCACCATATAAGCATCGGCACCGTAACCAATACCCTCCATTCGGTCGTCAATTCTAGTTTTGGCAGTTAGCATTAATAACGGAATATGGCTCGTTTTTATATCTGTTTTTATTTGTTTACAGAACTCAAACCCATCCATTTCAGGCATAATAACATCGGTTAATATAATATCTGGAATCGTTTTTTTTGCAATTTCTAAACCTTCTTTACCATTACTAGCAACTAATATTTTATAATGATTTTTTAATTCACTTTTTAAATATTTTCTAAGTTCAACACTGTCTTCAACAATAAGTAATGTACTAGATATATTTCCATTTGCTTGACTGCTATCTACTTCCGAAGGTTCTAGAGCAGAATTTAGTATGAATTTTTCCTTTTTAGCCGTTTCTGAAATAACTTGAGGCGCTAGCTGCTCTTTGGTAAAATGCTCATTACCAGCTGGCAACAAAATTCTAAAAATGGTTCCTTTGCCTACTTCACTTTCAACCTCCACTTTTCCTTTATGAAGCTTAATAAAACTTTGTACAACTTCTAAACCAATACCTGTACTGCCATAATAACCTTTATTTAAAGTTTCAATTTGATAAAAACGCTCGAAAATTCTACTTATTTGATCTTTTTCTATTCCTGGTCCTGTGTCTGATATTCTAATTTCTAATGCTTTACACGGATTTTTCTCATCAACCAAAGGAAATAAAACCAAATCGTCTGTCGATAAGATATCGGCATTAATAGCGCCACCATCTGGCGTTACCTTAATCGCATTGGATAGAATATTGAAAATTATTTTTTCTAACATGCTCACATCTGCCCAAACTGGTAAATGGGGCACATCGGAATCCATTGAAAGATAAATATTTCGGTTGGAAGCTTCTTCTTTAAAATAGGCAACAACATCTTTTGTTAAACTAACAAGATTAAATTCTGAGGCTCTAATATTAACTTTATCGAGCTCTAACTTTCTAAAATCCATAAGCTCGTTTATCATTCTGTAAAGTCTATCCGTATTTCGATAAATAATATCTAATTTATCTTTAACCGTAAAAGGAAGACTTAAAGTTTTGTCTCGTAAAATGTCTTGCAACGGGTTAATTATTAAAGTAAGTGGCGTTCTAAACTCGTGAGAAATATTGGTAAAGAACTGAATTTTCCTCTCATTTAATTGATCTTCCTGAACACGCTGTATGCGTTCGTTTTTAATAGTCTCCCGCTCTTTTATTCGAGATTTAGTCATTTTATTCAAAAGATATAAACCCATGAAAAATAACAAAATATAGCATACCATGGCTACATTAGTTTTCCACCAAGGTGGTAATACCGTTATTTTAAGTGTTAGTGGAGTTTCATTCCAAACACCATCATTATTTGCTGCTTTTAATTTAAAAGTATACTCGCCATAATCGAGATTTGTGTATGTGGCGCTTTGTAAATTACCAACATAATTCCACGATTTCTCAAAACCTTCTAAATAATAAGCATATTGATTTTTCTCTGGTCTTGTGTAATTAATTCCAGTATATTCAATAGTAAATACAGTTTGTTGATAATTAAACTCCAAACTTTTGGTTTCCGTAATCACTTTAGTAAGTGGGCTGTTATCCTGATTTGGAACGACATCCTTATTGAAAATTTTTAATCCTGTTATATACAAAGAAGGCACAATAGAGTTAACCTCTATTTTTTTGGGATTGATATAATCTATGCCTTTGTAATTACCAAAATAAAGAACGCCTTTTTCATCTTTTAGCGTGGCATTGAAATTAAAATCGTCGGATAGCAATCCATCGTTAGACGAAAAACTTGTTACTTTATTAGTATCAATATTTAATTTAGAAATACCTGAATTACCAGTTAACCAAATGTCACCAGCATTATCTTCAATAATTCCAGTGATATTTTCTTCCAATAAACCTGTAGTTTTATTGTACCATTTAAATTTATTAGTTTTTTTATTATAACGACAAAGCCCTGCTCCGCGCGTTCCTATCCAAATGTATTGATTAGAACACTGGTATAGCGACAGAATATGATTGGCACTTTTTTGGTTATTTAGAGCCTGCGACATCTGATCTTCTAATGAAGTAAGCTTTACTTGCCCATTTTTATCTTTAGTTATTTTAAAAAGACCTGCTGTGGTACCAAACCAAATAACATTATCATTATCTACCAAAATTTTTCTAACATCGGTAGTTGCGATATTTTCAAATGCACCAGAATTGTAATTTTTAAGCACCTTTGTTTCTGGATTATAAGCATATATACCAGAGTAAAATGATCCAATCCAAATAATGCCATCCTGGTCTTCTGTTATTGTTAAAATAGCATTTGAAATTAGAATGCCTTTTGAGTTTTCAACATTAATATTTTCAAAGTTGTTTTGTCCTTTTTTAAGAACATACAAACCATTATCCCAACTTCCTGCCCAAACATTTTCTTTACTGTCAATAAATACGGTTTGGATGTAATTACTTGTTAAACCCGAATAACTCTCGGAATTTGATAAATTTATATGGCTAAATTTTAAACTTTTAGCGTCTATAACATCGATACCTCCACCGTCCATAGACACCCAAAGCTTATTGTTTCCATCTTTAACGATGCCGGTTACAGAGCCCGTTTGTAACGAGTTTACATTACTTGTTAAACTTTCAATGTTACCAAATTTATCATAGAGTTTATCGCTTACAGCAACACCACTGTTGTAGTAACCAAGCCATATTCGCTCCTCCTTATCTAAAAACAAAGACCATATTGAGTTTGAAAGAATGCTATTTTCATCTCTTTTATGATACACATATCTCTTTATAAGTTCTCCGTTTGAATTAAGATGAAAAAGTCCATCATTTTCCGAACCAATTAATATGGAATGGTCTGGCAATTGAATAATTGCAAGGATGCGTTTGCTACTTATTTCAAAATTCGAAAATTGCGTTATCGTATCATCTTCTAGTTGATACTTAACGATACCATTTCCATAGGTTCCTGCCCATAAATCTTTATTTGCACTTCGTTTTAGAGTTTGTATTGGTAGATTAAAATTGGCACCGCTACTATTATGCGGTTTTCTAATCTTGTTATTCGAATAATCTAATACACGAAGTCCCACACTGGTTCCTAAAAAAACCGTTTTATTACATATTTCTATGGCATTTATAGCAGCATATCTAACTCTATCAATTACCCTTATAACCTTGCGTGTTTTTAAATTTAATAAAAACAAACCTGCTCCTCTGGTGCCAATTAAAAGATTCCCACGATCGTCTTCTTTAATACTTAATACAGAAATGCCTATTTCATCGCTTTCACCAATAGGTATTTTTTCAAACTGATCTAAATCTCTATTGTATAAATTCAAACCAGCTTCTGTACCAATCCACAGTTGATTTTTTTTATCTAAAAAAGAAGAAAAAACGAGGTTGCTACGTAAGGAGTTAGGATCTTCAACTTTAAACTTATAGGATGTATAATTAATTCCATCAAATTTATATAAGCCCGATCCGTTGGTACAAATCCACATAAACCCATGATGATCTTGTGTCATAGAATAAATACCTACTTTTGAAATACCTTCTCTGATATTTACAAAATTAAAATCTTGGGTAGCTGTTTGTGACCAAAAATTTAAGCTTAAAAAAAAGCTGAAGAATATTAAAAGATTAGTACATCTTTTTAGTTGCATACAGTTACATTTTATTTAGGACTAAAGTTAACATCTTTTGTTATAATAATAAGATCCATTTTTAAACCATCTTCTATCATAAAGAAATATAAGATAAATCCTCCTTTTTTTGGATCTAAAAATATGATTTTTGTTGCATTACAATGATAATCATTTTCACGCTGTACCTAAAATGGATGTATAAGATGAATACACAAATACTGAATGCGTATCAAAATCGAAAATAAACTAAGTCAAATTTAAAGCCTATAAGAAATGAAGCATTAAGTATAACAAATGTCTCTTTTAAAAGATAAACTATGCGATGTAGTTAACATGCGATCATTTCATAAAACAAACAACCCCTTAAAAACGGATTGCGTTTTTAAGGGGTTTATACCTAAAATCGGTAAACAAAGTACCGTACTTATCTTTAATTTCCTTTTTGATAATCCAATAGAAATTGAGCCAAACCACTATCTGTTAATGGGTGTTTTAACAATCCTGTAATGGAGCTTAAAGGACCTGTCATGACATCTGCACCTATTTTCGCACAGTTAATGACATGCATTGTATGACGAATGGATGCTGCTAATATTTGTGTTTCAAAACCATAGTTATCATAAATCTGTCTAATCTCTGCTATAAGCTGCAATCCATCGGTTGAAATATCATCTAAACGTCCTAAAAACGGTGACATATAAGTCGCTCCAGCTTTTGCAGCTAAAAGCGCTTGCCCTGGTGAAAATACCAAAGTAACATTGGTTTTAATGCCTTTATCTGAAAAATATTTACATGCTTTAACACCATCTGCAATCATGGGCAATTTTACCACAATTTGAGGATGTAAAGCAGCTAATTCTTCACCTTGTTGTACCATGCCTTCAAAATCGGTTGCAATAACCTCTGCTGAAACATCGCCATCAACAATATTACAAATATCTACATAATGCTTTAAAATATTTTTAGCGCCAGTTATGCCTTCTTTTGCCATTAAGGATGGGTTTGTTGTAACGCCATCTAAAACGCCTAAAGCTTGCGCTTCCGCAATATCACTTAAATTTGCTGTATCTATAAAAAATTTCATTCTTTCTAATTTATTATTTTAATAATTCTGTTACTTGTTTAAAAACGTTTTCTCCTGTAAATCCGAATTTCTCATCTAACACCGTAGCAGGTGCCGAGTACCCAAAATGATCCAAACCAAATACTTTTCCATTAGCACCTACCAAACCTTCTAAGTTTACAGGTAAGCCTGCAGTTAAACCAAAAGCCGGTTTATTTGTTGGAATAATACGTTCTTGATATGCTTTTGATTGCAATCTAAAAACACCTTCTGAAGGAACCGATACTACTTTTGCTTTTATGTTTTCTCTTTCTTCTAATAACTTAGCTCCTTCAATTAAAGTAGCTACCTCTGAACCATTCGCTATTAAAACAACATCTGGATTTTCAACCTCTAAAACGGTGTAACCTCCCTTTTTAGCATTTAATGCTTCTTTGTATCTCGACGTTGTTGCAGGAAGGTCTTTTATCCCTTGACGCGATAAAATCAACCCTGTTGGTGTTTTATCATTTTGCAACGCCATTTCCCAGGCAACATTTGTTTCGGCAGAATCTGCAGGACGTAGTGCTGTAAAACAAGGATCTCCACTATGATTTTTCAATTTCTCTAACAAACGAATTTGAGCTTCTTGCTCTACTGGTTGATGCGTTGGACCATCTTCACCCACTCTAAAAGCATCGTGTGTCCAAACATATTTTACAGGTAATTCTTGAATAGCACTCATTCTAATTGCTGGCTTCATATAATCTGAAAACACAAAAAATGTGGCTACTACAGGAATAACACCGCCATGTAAAGCCATCCCATTTGCAATGGCAGCCATTGTTAATTCTGCAACGCCTGCTTGTAAAAAGGCTCCTGAAAAATCGTTCTTTTGCATAGCGTGTGTATGTTTTAAGAAGCCATCCGTTTTATCAGAGTTTGATAAATCGGCTGAAGAAACAATCATGTTTTCCACATTTTGAGCCAAATAGCCCAACACATTTGCTGAAGCTGCTCTGGTTGCTAATCCTGGTTTATTAACGACAGATTCAAAATCTAAATCTGGTAATTTCCCTGCTAAAAAACCATCCAATTTGGTTGATAATTCTGCATTTGAGGCTCTCCAAGCTGTTATTTCTGATTTTTTCACCGCTGCTGCTGCTTTTTTATTTTCTAAAAGTGTTGCATAAAAAGCTTCAACATCGGCATATTTTGCAAAAGAATCATTGACATCAGCCCCTAAGTTTTTTAAAGTTTCCTTAAAATCAGCGCCTGTATGGCCAATAGGTTGTCCATGCAATTCACAATGACCTTCCCACATTGCACCTGTTTCGGTAACACAACCTTTACCCATAATGGTTTTACCTATTATTAAGGTTGGCTTGTCTTGCTCGTTATTAGCGTCTTGTAATGCTTTTCTAATGTCATCGTGATTATGACCATCAATAGTCACCACGTTCCAACCCCAAGCTTCGTATTTTTTAGCAGTATCTTCAGAAGTAACTTCCTCAGTCATCGTTGACAATTGCACATCATTCGCATCATAAAACATGATAAAATTGTTCAATCCTAAATGACCTGCAATACGTCCAGCGCCTTGTGAAATTTCTTCTTGTACACCACCATCAGAAATAAAACTATATACTTTATGATTCATCCAATTTCCAAAACGCGCCCCTAAAAACTTAGCTGCAATCGCTGCTCCCACTCCCATAGTGTGCCCTTGACCTAAAGGTCCAGACGTATTTTCAATACCTCTTTTAACATCAACTTCTGGATGACCTGGCGTTACAGAACCCCATTGTCTGAAGTTTTTTAAATCTTCTTTTTTATAATTACCCAATAAATAATATTGCGCATATAATAAGGTTGATAAATGCCCAGCATCCATAAAGAAACGATCTCTAAATGGCCATGACATATCGCTTGGATCAAAATTTAAAAATTCTGAATACAGAATATGCATAAAGTCAGCTCCCCCCATTGGCCCACCTGGATGTCCAGAATTTGCCTGTTCAACCATTGAAATAGCTAATGCTCTAATATTATCGGCTGCTCTTAAATTAATGTTACTCATGTTTTATTATTTATAAAATATTATAATTTATCTTGAATCAAATGAATTAACTCTATCATAATTTATGATAGAAAAACCTCACTAATCCTACTACAATCTATTGGTTTTATATATATTGATTAATGATGTTTTCGAACAATTCTTGCTTACCACTTTGTAATTTCAATTCTCCGTTCTCCTGAGCAATCATATATAAATCTTGAAGATTTAATTTTCCTGCTTCAAAATCTTTTCCTTTTCCAGAATCGAATGATGCGTAACGCTCAGTTCTTAGTTTGTCATATGGAGAAGATTTGATAATTTTATCGGCAATCAATAAAGCCCTTGCAAAAGTATCTGCACCTCCAATATGTGCGTGGAACACATCATCCATATCGGTTGAATTTCTTCTGATTTTCGCATCAAAGTTGACGCCACCACCTTGTAGTCCACCTGATTTTAGAAACACTAACATCGCTTCAGTTGTTTCTTGAATGTTATTTGGAAACTGGTCGGTATCCCATCCATTTTGGTAATCGCCTCTGTTTGCATCTAAACTCCCTAACATACCTGCTTTGGCCGCAGTTTCAATTTCGTGTTGGAAGGTGTGTTGTGCTAAAGTAGCATGATTCACCTCAATATTGATTTTGAAATCTTTGTCTAAACCGTATTCTTTTAAGAACCCAATAGCAGTCGCAGAATCAAAATCATATTGATGTTTAGATGGCTCCATAGGTTTTGGCTCGATAAAGAAATTTCCTTTAAAACCTTGAGCACGCGCGTAATCGCGACACATCGTTAAAAACTGGCCCATGTGGTCTAATTCACGACCCATATCGGTATTAAGCAACGTCATATAACCTTCACGACCGCCCCAAAACACATAATTTTCACCATTTAAAGCGATGGTTGCATCTAAAGCTAATTTTATTTGTCCACCTGCTCTTGCAACTACGTTAAAATCGGGATTGGTTGAAGCACCGTTCATATATCGAGGGTTTGAAAAACAATTCGCCGTTCCCCATAATAATTTCACTCCTGAATCGGCTTGTTTCTGTTTTAGATACTCTGTAATGGCTGCCAATCTACTTTCTGATTCCGCAAATGTTTTACCTTCTTGGATTAAATCGAAATCATGGAAACAGTAGTAATCAAATCCCATTTTAGTAATAAATTCAAAAGCAGCATCTGCTTTATCTTTGGCTGCCTGAATGGCATCTGATGATTGATCCCAAGCAAAATTTTGCGTTCCTGGGCCAAATGGATCGCTCCCTTGTCCGCAGAAGGTATGCCAATACGCCACCGAAAATTTAAAATGATCGCGCATGGTTTTTCCAGCCACCACTTGATCGGGATTGTAGTATTTGAATGCTAGTGGATTGTCTGACTCTTTGCCTTCAAATTTTATTTTGTTTATGCCTTTAAAATATTCTTTTGTTGCCATTTTTAAAAGTATTTATTATTTATATAGTTTTTAATTTTTTAGTTTATCACCCGCGTTAGGGATTGTAGAGGAAAGCCCACAGCCCGACCAAAGGAGGTGCGAGGACTTGTAACGGAAAGCCCGACCCTTTTCGGGTAACGCCCAAATGTTATTTATTTAATATCAGTTCTAATTCATTTTTCCAATTTTGATAAGCCTCTAAATAAGGAACCTTGTCTTTAAAAGGCATAAAGGTCATGACGTGGTCATTATCCATGATGGCTTTTCCAAAAGTTTCAAAATCACCTTTATGTAAATCTGCAGCCCTTGCTGCCCCTATAGCTCCGGTGGTATTGTAAATTTCTATTTCCTGTCCTATTAATGTTGCTACCGTATTGGCAAAAATTTCCGAACGGAACAGATTGTCGTTTCCTGCCCGAATCACTTTTGCTTTGATACCATCAGATTTCAATATCTCCATACCATATACAAAAGAAAATGCGATACCTTCTAAAGCAGCACGACACATATGCCCTTTATGATGATTATTGAGATTTAGATTAACCATACGCGTGCCTATTTCTTTATTATTTAGCATACGTTCTGCACCATTACCGAAAGGAATTAAACACACGCCATCGGACCCTACAGGGATTTCTGAAGCCAGCGTATTCATATCTTCATAAGAGCCTACGGATAAATTATTAAGCAACCACCGGTACTGAATACCTGCGCCGTTAATGCACAGTAATTTACCTATTCGAGGTTGTTGTCCTTTTTGGTAATTAACATGTGCAAAATTGTTAACCCGTGCACTTTCTTTAACAGATAAGCTATCGGTTACAGCATACACAACGCCAGATGTACCGCCTGTTGCTGCCACTTCGCCCGGGTTAAAAACGTTCAGGGATAAAGCGTTGTTAGGCTGATCTCCAGCTCTATAATAAATAGGTGTTCCTGCAGCAATACCACTTTCTTTTTCCCCTTTTTCATCTACTACGGATTGCAAGCCAAAAGTTTCCACAATATCAGGAACCAAGGCTTTATCTATGCCGTAATGTTCTAATAGAAAATCTGCGACTGAATCATTTTTGAAATCCCAAAATATGCCTTCGGATAAGCCAGAAATCGTCGTATTTATAACATTTGAGAACCTATAGGCTAGATAATCACCTGGCAACATAAATTTGTATATGCGCTTATAAATTTCTGGTTCATTATCCTGTACCCATTTCAATTTTGAGGCTGTAAAATTTGCAGGCGAGTTTAATAAGTTGGAAGTACATGTAGCTTCCCCTATTTCTGTAAAAGCAGTATTCCCTATGTCTACGGCGCGACTATCGCACCAAATGATACTTTTGCGAAGTGGGTTACCCCCTTTATCAACAAGCACCAAGCTGTGCATTTGATACGAAATACCAATGCCTTTAATTTGATTTCTTGTTATATTGTGTTGCTTTTTAATTTTTGTAATGGCTTTACATGCATGATGCCACCAATCCTCTGGTTTCTGTTCTGCCCAGCCATTCTTTTGGGCGAACATACCCATTTCTTCTTTGGGCTCTTGAACAACACCCAAGCTCTTGCCGTTTGAAATTTCAACTAACGCCACTTTAATTGACGAACTTCCTATATCTATTCCTAAATAATACAATTTATCGCGTTTTATTTTTTAATTTTTTATCTATTTCTCTAGATTACTAGGTTAATTTTTAGTCCTCTAATCTATTAAACCCTGTATTCCAATTACAGGTATTTAAATCGCTAAATCTGTGTCCTAATTATTGGATTTACAATGAAAGCAAATTAGCATGTATAGTAAATAAAGCAAAAAATACAAGGAAAATGTAAGTCGTTATTTCTTGTTTGCTTTAGTTAGAATATCAATAAATACTAGGGGTAAAATTACATTTAAAGCAAAAATAGAATTGTAACAAATCAAGCATTTTATATTACAAATGGCGCAAAAACAAATGTTTTTCAACTTTGTAATACCATGATTTTATTCTTGATTTTAAACTATGGAAGGCAACGAATTAAAAATATAAAATATTTTGATTGAAATATGATTCATATAAATTGATCACTAAACCTGTTAATAATGCCATCTTAAACATTAATCCTAACCAGTTTTAAAAATCTCTAACCCTACCTAAGGGTTCCTCAGTCTGGTTTTGTAAAAAACTAAACTGATAAAGTATGGTCGTAGTCACTGAAGAATGTCTGTATAGTTTTTGCAACATTTGAATAGGTAATTTATCTCCTGAAATATTACCAAAACTATGGCGAGCGATATGCATACTGATTTTCTTATCTATACCGCCTTTTTCAGCCACTATCTCTATGCGTCTATTAAAATTTCTAGTTGTAGTTTTTATTCTAGTTCGAAATAATCGGTTGTCATCAATATCGACACCTTCAATTACTTGAACAAAAACACCAACTCTTCACTCCTTTCCAACTTAGCTAAAATCATTAAAACTTTTTTAGGCACTCATAAAAACACTAAATTATCGTTTTTGTTCATTCGATAATATAACCTATGTATAAAAAAGTAGTTTTTCTATCCTTTGTGATTCTTATTGCAATAGGAAATAAATTCTAAGAATTTTGATTTGTCCTAATTACTACTTTAATTGATGCAATAATTGATACAAACTTATGTGTTTAGTATATATAAAAAGCTTCAGGTACAACATAGGTACAACATTTGGTGATATCATTTGACATCAAATACCATCACGAAATAATAAAATATTAAAAATCAGCATTATACAGGGTGTTTTGGTTGGTTTTAACATATAATGATTAGAGTTCATAACTCGGAGGTCGGGGGATCGTGCCCCCCTCTCGCTACTTGTAAACACTAGGAAAGTCAGGAATTTTATTCTTGACTTTTTTTATTTTGCTAAAACATTTGCACTTTTTCCCATAAAAAAACACCCCAAATAAGCGCAAACCGCTATAAATTTAATGAACAATTCATACTAAAAATTAGTGGAGGTCGTTTTATATAGCTTGTCATAATTGAAATAAATAATAACTAGATAAATTAATGTTCACTTTAAATAAATTTAAAGATTAGTATATTTCTATCTAAAAACTTGAAAAAGACATTATAATGGATATGTCTATCAATGTCCTGCAATGGATTTAAAACTGAAATTAAATAAGTCACTAATGGTTTACTACAATTAGTGACTTATTTGATCTAACTAACTTTTTAAGGTTTGAAACCCGTTCATTCTGTCGGCTAATCCTTTATCCGCAATAGCCTTTTATTTTTTTTTTAAAATTAACGATTGAAAATACTACCAAAAATTTGTACAAACTCTCTTAATTCAACCTATTCAATGTAGGTTACATTCTAATGTAGAAAAATCACCTTTTCAAAGTAAAATGCCTTGTAAATTTTTGATTTGGTATAATAATTACGTACCAATATTCATCAGATGGCAATTGAACATTATTGAATGTCCCATCCCAAGAAAACGATCCGTTTTGAGAAAATTTTATAAGTTTTCCGTAGCGATTAAAAAGAGAAACTTGTGATTGAGCATAAAACTCGATACCACTTAAGCTAAAAACATCATGGACCCCATCATTATTTGGTGTAAAATATTTTGGTATATAGAAATGTAAATAAGTTGTAGTTACTATTTCAGGACAATTTCGTTCTTTTATATAAATAGTATAACTCCCTCCTTTAATATTAAAAAAAGTGTTAGTAGATTGGTAAATATTTCCATCTAAAGAATATAAAAAATCACCAGTATTTGAAGTTGTAATAACAATATTGTTACCATCTGATATAATCGTATCAATACTCGGAATAGCTGCTTGCGTGACACTGAAATGTATTGTTTCAAAAAAACAAGCAGCACTAGTAATTTCTACTGAATAAACATTAGGAGTAGTAACGATAATAGAATCCGTTATTTCTCCTGTATTCCAAAGATACGACGGGTTTAACAGGCTTGTGTTTTAATTGCTCCCGCGTAAGAAGTTAATACACCTTTAATTGAAAGGACTGAAAGAAAAAATTTAGTGAATTTCATATATTTTTTTAGTATAAATTTCTAAACGATATTATACTTACTATTAAACCCAAAACTTCTTGAACTAATTGGCCACTTCATTTAAAAAACTGGAGTAAACCTTAACGTAATTGAACCTTGAGAAATTGGTTGAGTAAAATCTACTCCTATTCGGTATGCTGGCCCACCTTCTCTTAAACGCTCAACGGGAACGCGCTCGTCCGTAATCTTTAAAAATCCATCTTCACTAGATACTTCTGTCTTTAATGTATGGTTAGCTGTTTTTAAAATAACGGTATGAGCATCTACGATTTCATAATCTGATAAGGTCATAATGGCGATACCAAAATGTCCTGGTTCGGAAAGTGAAAACGCATCGGTGATACTAATAGATCCGTTTCCGGATTTATCATTTTCCATGATTCTCTCCAAATTGTTCAAAATAGGTATTTCATAAGCTGCCTTCATATCCATGACCACTTTATCACGACTTTCTGAAAACGCTGTAGCAGTTATTTTACCCTCAAACCTACGCCCCTTAGATTGCAACATATTATTTATTCTCGGAACAGGATGTCCCCATGAACTTCGGGCGGGATTATCGTCTGAAAATGCTCCAGCGGTATAAGACGGCGCACCAATATCGCCCGCCATAATATCTTTTCCCATAACAATAGTATAGGTACCAACATCCATATGGTTATGGTTTTCACTATTGTGTCCTGCTTTAATTGCAATAGACAACGGAATATCTTGATTACCACGAGACAATACCATTCCAAACTGATCAAAATAAGTGTGATCGGGAAGTTTATTCACCACTTGAACGCTTTCGCCTCCATCCTTCTCAGCAATCATATAATTCCACTCAATAAGTTGATAAAATGACGGATAGGTATCAGATGTTTTTAGATTTTTATTCACCCAAGGGAATCCTGCACCATATTTTCTAGCGACCATTCTTTTTGCAAACCCACCATCATAGGAAATTTTGGTCACCCCATCCGCGAATGGAGAAAACACACCTTCAGCAATTTGATATCTATACGGAAAATTTGCAACGTTCTCTAATTTCTCTGGATCGTCAAACGCAAACAAATTGATTGCCCCATTTGTAAAATCATAAATTATTTCCGATAAATACAAATAATGACCAAATCCATAGCCCCAATAACCAGCGCCTTCAGAACAATAGCCATCATCTCCAAAGCCACTAATATAGCTTTTCATACTATTAATTGCCGTTCCTACAGCTTGCAGGCGTTCATTATAATTCTGAGATGTACTAATCGTTACAAAAACAGCTCCGCTCGTACACACTGAATTCCAATTACTTGTTCCTGTATACCAATTAAGATGTGTTTGTGTTTCACCACTGGTAGATTGTAGGTAGGCATCAATTATTCGCTTTTGCAGCGCAACTTTAATGTTTTCCCTGATGTCTGCAGAAAGCTTATCTTGTAAAAGCACCTCTGCCAAGGCCAAATCTGAGCCAAATCGACGCGACCCTAAATCGATGGCCATACTGTTCCCTTCCAACACATCGTTAGATTCGTTATCGTGATTGGGATGTAACCAAGATTTCATACTCAAGATGGCTTCAAGATACACTTCTATTTGTGGCAAAAACAGTCCTTTATTTTCGATACATTCGGCAAGCATAAAATGCTCCAAACGTGTCATGGTTCGGTAATACCGAGGTTTGTAAATGTCACGATTGCCTTCTTTATTTGCCAACCGGTAAATAGAATCTGTAATAGGAACTTCAGGCGCAAAGTTAAGATCAGACCGTGCATCTGCCACATATAATTTTCCAGAATCAGTAGCAGCGATGCCTTCCCAATAATCGCGATCACTTATAGAAGGTGCCAGCTGAAAGTGTTCTTCTGGAACAACAACTCGCAACATATCTAATTGTTCACTTGTAGGACTTACATCATTGGAACTTGCCGCTGCCAAATACATATTAATATCTAACGTTTGCGGTTTGCTGTTTGCTTGTCCTTCCTTGCAACTTGATAAAAAAAGTGATACAATTAAAAGCAGTAATGTTGGTATAATTCGGTTCATATTTTATAGCTTTACATAAAAAAAATTATTTATTTTATTACTTATAAGTGCTCTTTTTAGCAATAAACAACTTCCTTTCTACTGCGTTATCAATTCATTGAGATATGCTGGGTAATTCTGTCCTTCTCTTCCACCACGGGTAATAGAATCTCCAAAACAAATAATATTTTGATTTGGTTTCAAAAGTCGATGTTCTTTTAAAAAGTAATGCACATTTTGAGCCATAAAACGATATCCTAATGCTGTTGGATGCACACCATCTTTCTTTCCGCTATTCTTTTCATTCCTAATCAACATGTCCTGGTTGTGAATTGGCAAATTCAGGGCTTTAAACTCCGCATTTAAATCGTAAAAATGTACGTTGTTTTCAGCAGCTAAGGTTTTAACAATGTTACCAATGGCATCTATTTTCATATTTGGTGTTTCTGAAAACAAAACTTTATCGTGTCGTGAAAATAAGTAAACACTATCTGCGGGAATGGGACTCATTAAAACCAACTCGCTTCCGCTAGATTTAATTTTTTTAATCAATGTTTCTAAGTTAGCTGTGTAGGTTTTGTAATCATTCAGTTTTCTAGTATTCAGCATATCATTAGTTCCTACCATCATAATAACTAAATCTGGTTTCTTTGCTATAACATCTTTATCTACGCGTTTTAATAAATCATTCGTCGAATTTCCGCCAATTCCAGCATTGATAATTTTTTGCTTTTGTCTTGAATTTGTTACGATGCAATTCACAGATAAATCGTTCAGCTTTACAGGCATTCCTGTGTAGTTGAATAGCTTAATATTTTCTGCTCCAGCATAGGAACCTTCAGCAGCATCTGGGTTTCGGTAACGGTGTACATCATCCCAAAACGATTCTCCAAATACAATCGGAGATTCAATGCTACGCTTCTTATTCTGATAATTACGAATGGTGATGTGATGTCCTGTGCCATTAATTTCTACCAAGCGTGATACGTTGTACTCACTCACAGTATCCACCAATTCTAAATCGACTTTACAGTTTTTCACATCATTCCCCACAAAGGTGATTAGTGGTCCATATAAAGCATCGCCTTTAGAATCCTCAATAACACCATCAGTTCCAATTGAAAATCCTTTTTCTTGACAACCAATAGCTGTTGATCCCGCAATTTTAGTTGGTGGTAAATTGGCACTTAAATCGAAACCTGAACGCATATTTTTCACAGTACAATTAATCACCGTAACGCCTTGTGTTCGTCTTCCGCTTAAACCTCCAGAAGGATATGCTCTAATACCGTCTTCCGACAATGATTTTATTTCATTAGGCAGAATTTTCCCTGGCGGATAATCACTTTTAAAATCAACATCAAAAGCCAATCCCGAAGTTTCTGCAAGCATCTCATTCGTTGGTCTCATTTTTCCTTCCACATAACAATCTCGCAAAAGCGTATTGACAGCACCTTGCATAAAAATACCATGTCCATACGCATGTGTAACCACTTTACATCCCAACAATTTTGTATTCGATCCCTCTACTAACAAAACAGAATGTTTATGTAAAGGCACTAAAGCGTTTCCTCCTTTGCCTAGCAAGTGACCGTAACCGTATGGCGTTGAACCATGAACAAATAAATCGGCGTTCTTAATGGTATTATCATCTCCCATAACGCGTAACATTTGTACGCGATTTGCAGGCACATGGCTACCAACATCTTTTCCTTTTAAACCTTCAATGTAATTGTTATTACCACTTACCAAAAACTCACTAAACTCACTTTTCGGATAGTTATCATGTAACTTCCCATCAATATTAAGAGTCACTCCGTTTAAAAAATATTGACTATTATTTCCTGAGAAATGAATTAAAGAACCGATACGAAAATCACCTTTCTTGCTATTCTTTTCACTGTATTTAAAAATACTTAGTTCACCTATTTTAATAGAATTTATAGCGTATTCACCCGGTTTCATTTTAACCAACACATGGCTCTTTTGAGCATATTTAGCTAACTTTTCTACTGAATTTATAAAAATAGTATCCCGTAAAGTGTTTGTGGCTTGCGCTGAAAACACAAGTATAATTAGCAGTAAAAGACTAACTGTTTTCTTCATTTTTTGGTGTTTTTTTTTAATTTTGGTCTATGTTAAATTATAATGTTTCTAATAAATTTCCAGTCTATCTCTGAGTATTATTGAAAGAAAAATGACTTCTATTTAAAAATCAAACAGTTATTTTTTTATTATTTTATTTGTAACAATCGATGTCTCGTTTTTAAGTTTTATAAAATAGATACCATTACTAAGGCTAAACATATCTAAAAAATAGTCACTGCTTGTTATTTCTTCTCGTCTTTCCAGTTTACCTAAAGTGCTATAAAGCTCTATAATA
This sequence comes from Mariniflexile sp. AS56, assembly GCF_030552475.1. GTDB lineage: Bacteria > Bacteroidota > Bacteroidia > Flavobacteriales > Flavobacteriaceae > Mariniflexile. The sequence goes on from NZ_JAUPED010000017.1 coordinate 47,296, forward strand.
CTCCCCACTTTATTATTAATGTGCAATTTGTCTATTACGGGATTGGGGTATAAGATAGTCTCATTTTCAAAACTATCAACTCCCAAACTTGAATCATACAATAATTTAAACCAATTAAAATTAACTAAAGACACACCTGTTTGACCTCTAAAAACCAAATACAAACGATGTGTACCAGTAATAGATTGAATTTCAGCACTACTACTTTGCCAACTTTGAGAGCCCCCAGTGCTTTCACTTACATCTACGGTTCCTATAAGTGTACCTGTAATGGGGTCGTCTAAACGTAATTCTACAAAAGTTTCCTTATAAGATGATTTTGCTATAGCGACTTCAAAAGCGTTCACATTATTTTCATCAAAATTGAAAGTTGCATAACCAAAATAATTACCATCTCTAACACCCGCTACGTAGAAACCACCTTCTGATGCTGCTTTCACTTCACCTCCCAAATTATCACAAAAATCTTCTGCGTTTATTTGTGTTTCTGGTGAAATGGTGGATACTTCGCAACAATTTTCAGCAATATAAGATGTTGGCGTTATTACAGATTGACTTCCATTATCTTGAACTTCAGAGCTTGATGACACTATGGCTTGAGTAGAATTAGCACCTATTTCCACTTTGTATCGCGTTTTATTTGTTAGTACCGTTTGACTTGCTGCAACATCTTGTTTGCCCGCATCTAAACGATATGCACCATTGTAACCTCCAATTAAAATTCTTCCAAAGCCATCATGTTCTTCACAACCAGATTCTTCTTTAATAGTTACGTCATTTCTTGTAGCAGCGATGTAGGCTATAATATCGTTTCCATAATATTCGGAAGGATCACGTCTGATAACCGATATATCCATAGTAACATCATTAATATTCGTATAATAGAAAAATGCTAATGGTGCATATAAAGCATCACCTTTGCAATTTTCAAACACATCATTATCACTAGGTATGAAACCCAATTCCTGAACGCCTAAAGCTGTTGTATTGGTAATAATATTATTACCTGGCGTAAAGTTGGTATGTACACCTCGCCTCATGTTTTTTATGGTACAGTTATTTACCGTAATTTTATTCGTGTTTTTTGTTCCGCCTGAAAAGTAATCTAAACCAGAAGCATAAGCTCTGATGCCATCTTCTGATAATGACGACATATACCCAGGAGATAATCTATCTCCAAAAGTTGTTAAAAAATCGATATCGTATGCAGGTCCAGAAGTTTCCGTAAGCATATCGTCTGTGGTTCTTAATTCACCTTCTATATAACAACCATCAAAAGTAGTATTGGTGGCGCCTTGCATAAACAACCCATGTCCAAAAGTTCGTGAGTAAAGCGTCATGTCTTTAATAGTGTTATTATTACCTCTCACTAAAAGCCCTGAATGTTTCGTGTGTCTAATTGTATAATCAGAGCCTATACCAAAATAACTTCCATAGCCATAAGGAAATGAGCCTCTTGTAGTGTATTTTATGGCATCAAACAGGTTATTGTGCCCATCTATAAAAACGGAAACTGCTGAACTAAGCATAGATTCGCTATAATTATCGTCTACGTTTTCAAATTCCAGACCATATATATGATTGTTTGAGCCAACTATATGGATATCTGTTAAACCTTGTGTGCCGCCATTGTTTCCTATAAAAGAATAATGGTAAGCTGAAAATTCTATTTTAACATTCGTTAAATCGTAAGTAGAATTTGAGCCTTCAAATAAAAGTAATGCATATTGCCCATATTTTCCTGGCACACATTTATAAACGTTATTTATAATATCTGCCTGCGTTACAGTATAAGTACCGGGAGCTAACTTAATGTTTACATTATCGTGAACCAAGTATTTTTTCAGGTCGTTGATACTGCTAACCGTTCCGTTATCGGTAGGGTTGGTTTTGGAACGAAACTCTAAATAATTTAGCAAGCCATCCCCGTCGGAATCAACGGTATCTAAATTTTCATATTCTGAAGGATTTGATAATCCTGAAAAATAGGTATCATACCAAGTATAAGGGACGCCGTTTGATGTAGCTGTTCCATTATTGGAAGCTGTTACTCGAAGCGTATCGTCTTTTCCATCACTATTAGTGTCTACAAACTCAAAACTCCAGCGCGATTGATCTACCGATGGAGCAAATGCTAAACCATTATCAGTTATTGTGCCGTCCCATTTCATAACATCCCAACTTCCACTAATATCAACACCAGCTTTAAAAGCAACATCTAAAAGAGCACCATTGGCAAAGGTGACATCACCATCGCTTCCTGCACCATCAACATATTTCACTTCTACTGGCGTTACACCCCATGTATCCATATAAAGGGTTAATTTACCTCCAGATGATTGATTCCAAAAACCATCTGATGTTCCGTTTGTACCTAAAGATATATAATGACTTTCTGAACCATCTACAATAAAATTACCGCCATTATAAACGTATACTCCTGTTCTAGTTTGAAACTCTCCTCCTGAAATTTTAAAAGTACCGCTTCCGCCTCCAAGATGAAAACTTCCTCTGGTAGCTTTAACCAAACCATTGTTCAAATTCCAAACACCTGTTCCAGACTGTCCTATTCTTATATCACTTGCTATTATGATGGCACCACTATTTTGATTAATTGTACCAACATCTGAACTATTATGACCTACCAAACAGTTACCCGATGCGTTGGTAGTTGAATACACAGCACCATTTTCAATATCCAACTCACCTGTACCGCTTACACCTACACGAAGACTTCTAGATGCCCCATTAATAATGGAACTTAAAATCGCTTTATTACTTCCTGATGAATTAATGGTGGCATTTTGTGTACTATTTGGAACTTCTCCAGTGTTCCAATTGCCAGGATTGGAGAAATCATTATCTCCAGCTGAATTTGTCCATGTTTGTCCTGTTGCCAATTGCATAAAACAAGAAGCAAAAAACAAGAATATAATTCTTTTCATTTTTAGTTAAGTTTAGTTAATCAATTATCTTATTTAGTTATCCCAAATAGGCGCCGTCTTCAATTAATTTAGCTTTTAAGTCGTTATAATCAACGGCATCGGGTACCGTATTATTTATGGCGGATAATCCGGCAAGAGTTCCCGCTCCTTGACCAATGGCCATGGCAATGGGTGTTACCCTTAAACCTGCACTGGCATAATGGTCTGCACCAATGGCTCTACCAGAAAGTATTAAGTTCTCCACTTCATTAACTAAAAGGGAATCGGTTGGAATGTAATAAGCACCATCATCTTTTAGGTGCACCGTATCGGTAGTGCCTCCATCCGGTGAATGGATATCCAATGGGTAACCACCAACGGCAATAGGGTTTTTAAATCGCACTTCGTTTACCAAATCCTCAGAAGTGAGCACGTATTTAGCATGTGGATGACGCGATTCGCGAACACCAATATGCGGTGCTGTACTTACAAAAGTGGCATTTTCAAAACCTGGTGCGTATTTTCTCAGGAAATTAAAAATTTCAACACATTGCTTACGTCCCATGGTTTCTGCTTTACTTAAATCGAACGGATTCATTGGGTTGAAACCAAGTACTCGTGAGGTATTGAAAATAAATTCACCTTCAGTATTAGTTTCAAAAAACAAGACATTATCTCTAGGAACCGTCACTTCGCCTTTGGCTTTGGCTTCTTTCCATAAATCGTAAAAGCCCCAAGTTGAAATACGTTTAGAACGTTTTAAAACTTCAGCCTTATCATCAGCTCGTTCATCGGCATCAAACTGATCCCAATTGTTAATCATGTATTCGCGAAGCTTTTCCGTATTCACATTACCTACTTTAATATTGGTAGTCATGGGTTGGGACTTATTATCTTCAGGACGCCCTTCGGTGAAAGGCACACCAGATAACTTAACTATTTCGCTATCTCCACTTGCATCGACAAACACCTTTGCTGGTATTTCTTGAATACCGCCGCGGTTATGGACAAATACTGATTTGATTTTATTGTCTTCTTTTGAAATGTCAATCAGTCGGGTATGGTACAAAATTTCAGCACCAGCTTCAAAAACCATATCTTCTAAAACTACTTTCAACATTTCAGCATCAAAGGGTGTAACTGTTGAACAATAGCCTGTTCCATCTAGAATATGCCCTGGACTCGCACCTCTTTCAATCAATCTATTCACCATTTCATTTGGAGAACCGAACACTAATTGTCTTCCAGCTTTATTATGAAAAGTCATCATAGGTCCTACTCCCATAGCTGTAAGCGTTCCTCCTAAAAACCCAAATTGCTCAATTAGTAGGGTTTTTGCTCCAGTTTTTGCTGCTGCAATGGCTGCATGACTACCGGAAACTCCACCTCCAACTACTATTACGTCATATCCTTCTATTAATGTTGTCTTAAATGTTTTCATTTATCTTTTTTCAATTTTTATTTTAAACTACTGTTACTTATTATTACTTAATTTTGAATGTATTAAAGCTACTATTATTACTACTAAAGCCCCTACTGGGAACCACCAAAAGAAACTGATGCCATCATAATGCATCCATGCAATAACTAAAATAGCTAAAAATGCCCCCATTAGTATACCTATAAACTCCCCTTTTCTCATCAATGCTAAAAATGCGATTCCTATTAAAACGCCGTAGGCATAACCAGGAACCTTAAATCCTAATGCCAATAAACCTCCATCTTGGAAAAAACTAAATCCGTAAGCCAATAGAGCCAAAACAACACCCCAAACCACGATGGCTATTTTTGATATTTTAACCACTTTGCTTTCATCCATTGTTTTTAACTTAGGTACTATCAATGTACCAACACCCATAACACTTGTCTGGGACAGGGCCGTTAATGCCGAATCTAATGTTGAAATTCCTGCTGCAAACATAGCGGCAATAATTAAACCGGAAACGCCATCTGGCAATTCGTTCACCACATAATATGGAAAAATTCTATCAGGCTCGGAAGCAATGGAACCACTTACTAAATCTGATAACGGGTTGATATCATAATAAGCCACCAAACCAATGCCAACAAAAGCCATAATCCAAGTAGTAGCAACACCTACTACCGAAAAAGCGACGGCTTTTCGTGCCTCTTTTAAGTTTTTACAGCATAATGCACGTTGTGTTACCACTTGATCTACAGCATTAGAACCAAATTCAAAAAATGTACAGCCTAAAATACCTACCCACAACGTGTAGGTTTTATGAGGGTCTAAAGATAAATCAAACAGCGCCAATTTTGCTTTTTCATCGGCTATGGACATCATTTCTCCAAAACCACCTGGAATATCTCCAATAGCATAAAACAAGGCAAATAATGCCCCTGCTATAAAAATAATAAACTGAATTGCATCTGTCCAGACCACCGTGGTAATACCACCAATGTACGACCAAACAATAGCGAACAATGCAATGATGCCAATACACACCATAGTACTTTGTCCCGTAATAACACTAAGCACCAAAGCAGTACCCAATAAGCGTACACCTTGACTCATGGTAGCACCAATCATAAAAAATGATCGGGATAATTGACTTGTTTTTATACCTAATCTATTTTGAATAAAATCGTATGGACTAAAAATGCCTTCTTCGTAATACTCCTTCAATAGAACGTAAACGAATAACACATTACCCAATGCAAAGCCAATAGTCATTTGTAAATAGGTCAAGTTCCCATCCATTGAAAAAATGAAGGCTGGTACAGCAATAAAAGTAGCGACACTGGTTTTAGTGGCTATTAAGGATAAAGAAACCGCCCACCATGGCAAATTGTTTCCGCCTTTAAAAAAAGCATCCAAACCTTTATCTTTGTTTTTCACCAATTCTCCAATGACTGTGGTTCCTAATAAAAAAACAATAAGAATAATCCAATTGACGGTTGAAAAATGACTGGATGCTATTTCGTTTGATTGTTGTGCGAACATTGCTAAGCCACAAAATAAGGCTATCATTACCATGAAAAATTTCTTCATTCTTTTGTTTTTATTGTTTTTCAAACACATTGTTTTTTCCTAAATCTTCTAATAATTCGCCGTTAGAAACCGCTTTGTTGTTTTCTGACAGTTCCTTAAAAACAATTGGCATGCCTGTTTGGTTATTTAAAGTTATATTGTTTGCCCCAGAAAATTTTTTTGGATCCGAATCAGGATTTCTATACCTATGTACATCGGACCAAAAGGATTCGCCAAATACGATAGGACTCACTTTGGTTCTGTTTTTATTATCATAATTTTTAATGGTTATAATATGTCCAGAACCATTTATTTCTGCCAAACGTGTCACAGGATAATCGCCTACGTTGGGCATCAATTCTAATTCTACTTGGCAATTTTTCACATTATTCCCAGGAAAACTTAACAACGGTCCATATTGCGCATCACCCCTAGAATTTTTCACAACCGCATTTGATGCAACTGAATACCCTTTTTCTTGACATCCAATCGTTGTACAATTTTCTATTTCTGTTTTACCTATATGTGCATTTAAATCGATTCCAGAGCGCATATTTTTGATGATGGTATTTATAACTGTAATGTTTTCTGTTTTTCTGCCAACAAGATACCCATATGGATAAGACCGAACACCATCTTCTGAAAGTGCTTTCATTTCATTAGGCAGTATTTTCCCCGGAGGGTAATCACTCGCAAAACCGGTTTCGAAAGCAGGTCCTGATGTTTCAGCCAACATCGCATCGGTTGAACGCATTTCACCTTCAACATAACAATCTTTAATAAAGGTATTAACAGCTCCTTGCATGACTATACCGTGACCAAACCCTCTAGTAATAACAGTACAGTCCAATAGTTTTGTATCTTTTCCTGATACTAAAAGGGATGAATGCTTTTGAGGCGTAACAATTGGGTTAGCTCCTTTACCAAGTAAATGCCCATAGCCGTATGGATACGAACCTTGAATGTGAAGTTTTACATTTCTAATAATATTACCATCACCCATAACATGCATCATAATGGCTCCGCGAATGGGATGTTCTACTCCAATATCCCTTACTTCCAGTCCTTCAACCGTATTGTCATTTCCACTCACAAAGACTTCAAAAATATGGTTTTTACCAAACGCTTTGTGCAATTTGGTATCTAGATGAATAATAACATCATTTAAAATATATTTACTGTTATTTCCTGAAAAATATAACAAAGCGGATACTGGATAATCTGTTTCTGGTTTGCCATAATTGTATTTTTTTAAAATGACATTATGGCTCAAATCTGTATTTGCGATATGATACTCGCCTGGTGCTAATTTAACGGTTACATTATCTTGACTTAAATATCTTGATAGTTCTTGTAATGAACTAACCTCAATTATTTCGTTACTTCCTTTGCACGAAACAAAGAAAGCCATGGTAATGATTATGCACGTTAGCCTTTTTTTAAACATTAAAAGTTTATTTTATAAAATTAATATTATTGAACAGGGACAAATTCAAAATAATCCAAACCAATAGCCCCTTGTTGAACGGTTGCTAACCTAAGCACATGGCTTTTTTGTTCTGAAAGCAGCAATTCCTTAGTTATAACAAACCTAATATAAGTTTGACTGTCATACGCTGAGACACCTTTACTATTTACAATCTCTTTCAACCCAGGTCTCCAGCCATTTGCTTCCATAATTGCTTCATCGGGATAACCAACATTGTTGGCTTTTTTCCTTGCATCCCACACACCACCTAAAGGTTCTCCGTCCCAATATATTTGATAAACACCTCTAGAAGGAGCGCCTCCATTGCCACATACTGTTACTTCATACTTACCTTTGGGCAATACAGGTGTATCAAATTCGTACCATTGACGACTTGACGCACTCAACGTAACGTAATCGTGAGCAGTATTATTAGAACTTCTTATAAACCTTAAATTGGCCTCGGGATACCATCTCATACCCGTATAGGCTGTACTTGGGTAATATTTATGTGATTGGACTAACCCTGATTGGTATTCGGGTTGCGATGTAACGGGATCGAAAATTACATATTTTGCTCTTGGAGTGAATATGGTAAATAATTTATTTACGGTATGGTATACCCCATTTTTGGCAGGGAAATTACTTTCATTAATTATCAATGAAGTCCAAGTATCATCCGCACCTGTCTCAGTTTCGTTTAATTTTAATTCTTTATCCGTTTTAAACGATTTCCATGCATTTCTTTCTAAAACGGTTTTTACAAACGCATCATCTGGAAAATTTCTAGAGTATAAAAAGCTAAGGGTAGCATGATACGCTACAAACCTATTGAGTTCATTTTCTTCATTTGTAAAATCCGTATTATTTGGAGAAAATCTATTTACCAAATCTTGAAAAGAATGGATACCTTCTTGAGCGTAAACTACATCCGATTCTGCTAAAATGGTAAAGTTATTTTTTGAACCAAACTCATTGTAAACAGCCGAAAACTTCTCATAGTAGCCCGTTTGCTTCAAGGCTTCCACAAAAATGGTGTGTTTTCCCGCTTTATCCATCGTTACTGGTACAGGGTCTATATAAGGATCCAAAACACCGTTTGTGGTGTGTATAACACCGTTGCTTACATCTATATCATATCGCTCTAACCCAACCTCACGGTTAATTTCCAAATTGGATATACCGCCACCTTTTAAAAAGGAGGTAGTAATAAAATCACCAGTATATGTTGTATCGGGAAGTCTTCCTTCTACAAAACTACTTGTTTTTCTAGTAGATGGTATGGTATTAAATTTTACCAGTATTTTTAAAAATTCAATATCTTCTGGATTGGTAATTTCACTTACCGATTCAACATTAAATTTTTCTTTGATATAAACCTTAACAGCTTCGTTTGTTGGTACGAAACAGGTATATTTTCCATAACTTTTAAAAGCATTATAGAATTCTGTTTTTTTTAGAATTTCAATGTATGACGAAAACGTTTCTGGATTTGATTCCAATGTTTGGATAATCGTCATATCCTTTGAAGTAAAAAAGGTGTCATTGTCAAGTTTGTCTTCGCATCCTAAAGTGACGACAACAATTAACACGAAGGCACTTAGCCAAGTAAATAATTTATTAGTTCTCATTATATATAGTTTTAATATTTAGTCTTTAGGTTTAGTAGTTTGGATTCTAAATTAGGCTTCCCATTTTTTAAGCCTCAATAAAGCCTCCAAATAATAATAATCTGCATAAATTATTGGTACATCTATTTCTGAATTTTTAGGGTGGTGTCCTGTTGAATGCAGTAATAATGCTTGGTTTTTTTCATTACTTAAATAAGCATCGGTTGATAACATATTTACAAACCGTTTAGCAGCACGGTAGTATTTATTTTTCAACTCCTTATCTTTTACCAAACCAGCTAATTCCAGCATGCCACATGCAGCTATTGCTGCAGCCGATGCATCTTTCGGTGAGTTTGGTATTCGAGGGTCATCAAAATCCCAATACGGGATGCCGTCTTCGGGTAAGCGTTCTAAATATTTATCGGCAAGATGGATGGCTGTATTTAAAAAATCTTCTCTTTTTGTTTCTCTGTATGCAAAAGAAAAGCCATAAATACCCCAAGTTTGCCCACGTGCCCACATAGAATTATCGGCATAACCTTGATGGGCTACCCCTTTTATAAACGCTCCTGTTTTATTATCAAAAGAACCTAAATGATAAGTGGTATAATCTGGTCGCACTAAGTTTTTCATAGTAACCTCTGCATGACTTTCTGCAATATCATATAAACGCTTTTCGCCACCATTTTTAGCTGCCCAAAAAAGCAATTCCAAATTCATCATATTGTCTATAATGGTATTATGAGGATATTGAGGCTTCATGGGCCATGAGTGAATAGAACCTACTATAGGGTTATAAAGCGTTGCCAAAGTATCGGCAGCTGCCAACAAAACCTGTTTGTATTCCGCATTACCGGTAAGTCTATAGGCATTACCAAAACTGCAATAAACCTGAAAACCTATATCATGGTCTAGTGCAGGTGTATAAGCGATCGTTTTAATTGGTAAAGTAAATTTTTCTGCCGCTTTTTTGATGGCTTCATCGCCCGAATGTTCATAGGCATACCATAAAACCCCTGGCCAAAAACCACTGCACCAATCTGTTACGCCAACACATTCCCATTCTTTTTCTCCTGAAGGTATATTTCTTGGAAAACTATCAAACGCTTTTATTTGTTTTAAAGTTTCCTTAGTTTTTATCACACTAAAATCCAGTATTTTATCGACACTTATGGTTGAATCTTCTTTTTTTATTGAAAAACACCCTGTGAACACTAGCGAAACAAATAATATATATATAGCTTTCCTAAAAAATTTCATAATGTATTTATAGTATTTTATAAATATTGCTCATGAATTATAAAAATCCATGAGCATATTTATTATAATCTTACCTGAATGATTTGTGGTTTAATTAAGTATAATCTTCTTAGTAAGCACTGATGTTTCTCCTGCTATTTTCACTACATAAACACCCTTACTGAAGAAAGGAATTGAAAGTTGAGTAGATTTAGCAACAGAACTATGTACTTCTTGACCTAAAAGACTAAACACTTGCACTTTTGCGTTTAATTCACATTTTACAATGTCAATTTTGTTATCTCCAGTGATGATTTTAGTTTGAGATTTATTTGCAATATCGTTTACACTCAATGGATGAGCAGCAGCATAATCTTTTATAGCTTGAACTGATGCAAATGTTTTAATCCAACCTACATTAACTGATGTTGTACCCGATGTATCACCTGTATTATCCAGACCAAATATGATTCGCTCTATTGCTCCATTGGTTAAAGCCGTAGTTGTAAAATGCGCACCACTCATATCAAAGAAATAGATGTGCTGTGAATTTAATGCTGAATCTACTTCACCACGAGTTGTCTTATTGTCATACCACGCTCCAGTACCATTTGTTTTTAAGTAAAACATAGTTCTAGCAAACGGCGTGTTTGATAGCTGAATTGCTAAATATGGGAAATTAGTTCCATCTAGATTAATAGCTGAACTCGGTGGGTTAAGTTCAAAGCCCGCTGTAGATGCTCCATAAGTAAAAGTTAAACTTCCTCCAGCAACACTAAATGCTCCACCTGAAAAGCTAGTAAAGCCTTCGGTATCTCCAGCGGTTTCAAATAAAAACTCAAAATCTCCAGATTGCGCTTTTACATTAGTTGTAATAAAAAACAATGCTATAAATAACATTGATACTTGTGTAATTTTTTTCATAATAAAATAGTTTAATGGATTAATAAATATTTGTTTAGCAACTAAATAAGAGCTTAAGTAGCTTACCCTTTTTAGCATATTTCAATATTAAAAATTAAACCAGAAAAAGCATCCAACTTATAGTTCAAACCATCCACATTATTGCCCAAACCCAATAAAACAGAGGGTTTTTGAGAAATATTGGAAATAATTTGAATACTTTTTATGTTTTTTATTAAAAATTTTTGAAAAAAAACCACCGTTTTAAGCGGTGGTTTTCAACTCTAAATAGAATAAATTACAGTTTTTATTCCTTTATTATTTTCTTAGTTGTCATGATGCCATTATTACTTATGCGCACAAAATAAATACCACTAACAAAACCACTAATATCTATCTGTTCCTTGTTATTTTCTATCTTCTCTTTAGTCAATAACTTGCCCACAATATTATAGATTTCCACATCAGCCCCTAAACCTTGAGATACAATAAAACTGCCTTTAACTGGATTGGGATATATTGACACAACGTCTTGTTTCAAACTGTTGACTCCTAAAGTTAACCCTGCATAAGCAGCGATATCTTGAAGTGAAGCGAAATTTTTAATCCATTCAATATCGTTATACGTAGCGTTGGTTGTACTACTCGTATTATTATCATCAATAAGGAATATTATTCTATTGGTATCTGTATAATTTGTACCACTTGCAAAAACTTGTGTTTTTCCGCTACCAAAACCTGGGCCGTTAGTACTTAAGTCAAAAACATAAATCCCTTGGTTGTTAAGTGTTGTATTGGCTACATTGGAAAACCCATCTTTATCGTTATTATACCAACCACTCGCCATATAAAACGACATTCTGGATGCTGGTAAATGATCTATTTTAATAGCCACATAAGGATGGTCTACACTAAATTCTAAATCTGCTTGATGTTGAATGCCCAAATATCCATTTGTTGCTGGATATGTTGCTTGTAGCTTGCCAGAAATAACAGCCATTGAGGTTGCTACTGGATTATTGAAACTTGTCCAACCTTCGAAATCCCCATCTATATCAAAAAGGAATTCGAATTGACCAGGAACCTTTGATTCATCAATATAAACCGGCAATGTTGTTTTAGAAATACCAGGACCTTCATACATTACAGATAAAGCACTATTAGAGCCCGATGCTGTAAAATATTCGACTTTTATTTTGTAATAGCCTTCATTTAAACAAATACTTACAGCACTTTCTTGTTCTTCATGCAATCCATCATTATCAATTATTTTTATTCCTTCAATTGACAAATTCGATCCATCATCAGAACGAGTATAAAAGGTATAAGTACCACTATTTGGCGCATGAACATAGCCTTCAAATACAAAGCCGTAATTATTTGCACTAGAAGCTTCGCTTAAATCAATTATAGCTATTTCACCTGTTTTTATTGGTGTTTCTGCATCAAAATCCGGAAGTTCATTCCATACGCCTTCATAGTAGCTATAATTAATACCTCCTTTAAAATTAGTAAAGTCCGTAGTAGAAATCATACAAGACAGTGTGTTGATATTTAAAGAAATACTATTTAAATCAAAAGAATTATTAGCACCGCTAAACATTACTTTTAGAGCTTGCACTCCTTTTATTAAGTTCACATTGCTAGCTACGGTAAAATCTTTCCAATCCGTTAATCCTGTTGAATTTGAAGCTCCGAAAGGTACATTTACTTCGGTTGTAACATCTACACCCCCAATGTTAAATTTAATCTTTCCGTTGGCATTTGTTGATGCATATCTAATAGAAATATCGTAGGTTCCATCAGCAGGTACATTTACTGTGTAAGTTAGCCACTCTCCATCTTGTATATCGGTAATGTTGTATCCGCCTTCTGAGCATACTTTTATATCTACATTTTCATCTATACGGTAAACTCCTCCATTGTTACTTATAGTTGTGTCATTATAAGTGTGGTCTTCTCCACTAGTAGTGAAGTAATCAAAGTTTTCTGCTTCAATAGTCGTTGGTAAATTATTCATTGAATAAATCGGCAAATTGTTTGTGTCAAAACCCTTTATAGGATCTCCGTAACAATTATCTGCCCTTCTAAATATTAAACCTCCATAGCCTAGATAAGATCCATTATCAGGAGCTGTTTCGTAATTACCATTCATTTCTATTGATTTTTCACGTGCGCGAAGTGTCCATTTAACTTCTTCAGGTGCTTTTATACCTCTGCCTATATAATGAGCCGTTGGCAATTCCCATGCTGCCACATCATTAAATCTATCTCTATAAATTCTTGCAGGATCGTCTGCATAAATTGGACTTATGGCCAATGACATAGTACGGTTGGTTCTATCCATTTGTTGAATAAACTCACCAGACTCTGCTGTTGGTGTCCATTCGTTTGGCTGATCCATATATGATTGTACATATGAAACTGTATACCTATTATTAAACTCTAAACCTAAAAGGATTCTAGAATCAGCTTCCCCCCAAAAGTCCGCTCCTTGATTCCATGCTATTTCACCAATATTACACAACATATACTCTCCCCACCAAGTATGCCACAAATCCCTTGAACTTTCTTGACTCTGTCCATTCTCCCAAATATAGTTGGTTAACACGCCATTAAAACCATAATCTGATATTGCGCTGCCAGTTGTGTAGTTATAATTTATTTGATAATCTGTAGTATTTATAACGCTTCCTCTTATATGGGGACCAGAAGCATAAGGTAAATCATCCGCACGATGTGGTAACCCTTTAACATATCTTAATGCCCTATCGTATATAATTTCATTATCTAAAAACGCACCAATCGCTAAACATGCTCGAACAGCACTTATTTCTTGATTACCAGCTCTAACATAATCGAACATGTAAGCCCTCCAATACCAAGTACCCTGGGTAGTAAGATCGGACGGCTCTGCAGTATTGGAATACCCGGGATACACCAGCATATCTTTAAATTTATTAATATCTGTTGGAGACCAACCATTGTAAGTGCTTTTAATTATTTCTGCACCTTCTAGCATGATGTAGATTAAAGAACTGGTTAAAGCTCTGGTTCCACTATGTTGCAGGTAGGTTAACCCCGTCCAAGCATTAAAAATTTCAATTGCTTTTTCTGCATGCCTATTATCTCCGGTAATAGACCACATTAGGGCATTTTGGTATGCAGCTCTACTATCATTTTCAAAAGCTGAAAGATTTGTTTTTGGTGCATCTCTATATAAAACAGTCATCGACGTATTACCTTGTACTACATAATCGTATTTTGACTTAGAATCAGCAGCCATCAAAAGGTAGGATTGGTAAAATGGTTCCTTTTGAGCTTCAACCATGTATTTCATTCTATCTAAATCAGATTTTTTATGGGATAAACCTGGATGTACAAATTGGGCATGTACGATCCCAACTGACACAATAAGAAAGCATAAGAAACTAAGCACTTTCTTTTTATTAATTTTCATTTTATTCATTGTAGTTTTTTTCATGGTCTATTATTTATGTTTTAATATATCACATGTAACACCGATAAAGTGATGGACGTTTCATACTTATTTAGTTGTTGATAGTTTTTTTTATTTTTTTACGACTTTTATAGTCTTTTTTATGTTATCTCCTATTAATGAAATTATATATAAGCCTTTAGAATATCCAACCAAATCAATATCCAGTTTATCACTATAATTAGAAATAAAACCCTGCTTATATACCCTTCCATTTAAATCAATAACAGTGTATGTTTTAAATTTAGTATTCGGAATATTTACTGTTAAAATGTTATTTACGGGATTAGGATACACTGACACCTCATCTTGTTTCAAATCGATAACTCCTAATGTTAAACCTGCATATGCAGCGATGTCTTCAAGTGAAGTAAAATTTTTAATCCATTCAATGTCATTATACATAGCATTAGTTGTACCACTCGTTTTGTTATCATCAATAAGGAATATCACTCTATTAGTATCTGTGTAATTTAAACCTTCATTAAATATTTGAGTACTCGAAGCGCCAAATCCCGGACCATTGGTACTCAAATCATAAACATAAATACCAGCATTATTAAGCGTTGTGTTCGCTAAACTAGAAAACCCATCTTTATCATTATTATACCAACTACTAGCCATATAAAATGACATTCTTGAGGCTGGTAAATGATCTATTTTAATAGCTAAATAAGGATGGGTACTACTGAACTCTAAATCTACCTGATGCTGAATCCCCAAATATCCATTGGTTGCAGCATAGGTTGCCTGTAACTCGCCCGAGGTAACCGCCATTGAAGTTGTTGATGGGTTATTGAAACTTGTCCAGCCTTCAAAATCGCCATCTGTATCAAAAAGAAATTCAAATTCACCAGAATTCAATGTTTCTCCAGAAGCACCTGTTAAAAGATTGTATAATAATTCTGGGTAATGCGTTGTTATACTGTCTCCAAAACAAACAATTTTACTTGTTGAAAAATTGTTTTCCACAATGGCATTGTATGCTAAGTCTGCAATACTTTGATAACCTAAATTTGTTGGATGGACCCCATCACTGGATAAAAGCCCCATATCATTATTGAACAAACTATAAGTATCTATAAGTACGATGTTTTTCTCTACCGCAATTTCTGCTAAGACTTGATTAGCTTGAATAACCCTACCATTGGGACCTTCTGGTTCATAATAGGAAGCATCATGTCTTTCTAAAAGAGTTGATCCTATACATGGTGGAATGGTCATTAAAATTATGTCGCTATTTACAGCAAGCACTTGGTCTATTATATTTCGAATGTTGACACCAAATTCGTTTAGAGGTACCAATTTTCCTGAATTAAGCATATCATTAGTACCGGCAAGCAAAATTGTAGTTGTAGGATTATGTACTAAAAGATCTGAATTAATCCTATTTAGCATTTGAATGGTATTGTTTCCTCCAACTCCTGCCATTATCACTTCTGTTTGGGCATTCATTGTATTAAATAACCCAACAAATAAGCCAATCAGAAAAAATTCAGGTAGCAATAAATTGTGAAAGAATGAGTCTAAAAAGGTCTGTTTTCTTTTAAAATATTTTTTTACCACGTGCAGTTAATTTTAGAAAATAAAATTATGCATTACAATAAAAAAACAATAGAACTTATGATTTTAAACGTCCAACTTATAGTCCATTTTATTCAATAAAGCTGCCCCTTATTACTTAAATAAAAATAGAGGTTGAATTTATTGGCCATAAAAAACACTTTAATCTATATATAGCAAAATAAAACTATTTAAGATTCCTTGTGGTTTTCTATATACTCACTTGGTGTTAAATTATATAGTTCTTTAAAAGTCTTCCCAAAATATGTTGTAGAATTAAACCCCGACATGTTTGAAATTTCCTTAATTGAAAAACTACTTTTCAATAAAAGTTCGGAAGCATATTTTAATCGTATTGTTCTTATAAAATTACTTGGGTTTTGTCCTGTTAACGTTTTTATTTTTCTATAAAAATGAGATCTTCCGACACCAACTTCTTTTAATAAATCGCCAAGTTGAAAATCTTCATCACTTATATTGTCAAAAATAATTTGGGTAACTTTTTCTAAAAAAGCTTCATCCATGGCGTTTGTTGTAAGTTCACTAGAAGGAAGAATAGCTCCTAATTTTGAGAATTTTTCGCGTAATCTCTCTTTTGAATCTAAAAGGTTTTTAATTCTAGATCTTAACACACCTATTTTAAAGGGTTTTGGTAAATACGCATCGGCTCCATGTTCGTATCCTGAAATCAAATCTTCCTCTCTACTTCTAGCCGTTAATAATATAATAGGGATATGGCAAGTTTCAAGTTTTGTTTTTAACGATTTACACATTTCAAAACCATCCAGTTTTGGCATCATAACATCACTAATTATAATATCAGGAAAATATTTCAAGGCTTTTTTCAATCCTTTTTCTCCATTTTCTGCTTCAATAATATTATAATCATCATCTAAATCGTCTTTTAAATGTACTCTAAGTTCTCTATTGTCTTCTACAATCAGTACTGTATATTCTTTGGGGCCAGAACTATTACTTTTTTTGCTTTCTATAAGCAATTCCTCGTTAGAAACCAGCATGTCGTATTCCACTGATTTCATCGAATTTATTAAAAATTCATTTTTCTCGTTTTCAACATGTACTATTTCCCCTTTAATATTTAAAGGTATTTTAACTGTAAATTCACTTCCTTTTTTATGTTTGCTTTTTACTAAAATTTCACCCTTATGCATTTCTACAAGTCCTTTCGTAAAATTAAGCCCCACACCTGTTCCAGATTTTGTGGCATCTAAATTATAAAAACGTGAAAAAACATTTTCCAATTGTTCTTTATTCAAACCCCGACCCGTATCCTTAACAACTATTTCTACATAATCGTTAAGCTTATTCTTTTTGAAATTTAAAACTTTAGGCGTGTTTGCTGTGTGGGCTTTAACTTTGCTTACCGATATCGTAATTTCACCACCACTATTGGTGAATTTTATAGCATTGGATATTAGGTTCGTAATTATTTTTTCGACTTTATCAAAATCAAAAACACAATCAATTTTATAAGAAGTTGATATAAATTTATAATTAATCTCCTTTCTATCGGCTAAATCTTTAAACAACATAAAAATGGCTTCGCTGAAATTTACAATATCACCTCTCTCTAATTGCAATGGAGCCATTCCTGCGTCCATTTTTCGATAATCCAATAATTGATTTACCAAATGCAACAAGCGTCTTGCACTCCTTTGGGCTGTAAGCGCTGATGAGTTTACAATTTCAGAATCTTTAAAATTTCCAAGAATTTTATCTAACGGATTTAAAATAAGAGTTAATGGTGTTCTAAACTCATGCGATACATTTATAAAAAATTCAAGTTTCATCAAGTCCAATTTATGCTTTTGGGCTTCTTCAATTTTCTCGGTATATAAATTCATAAAAAGCCAAACCAAAACACTTCCAATTACTATATACCCTAAATAAGCCCACCATCTTTTCCAAAAAGGAGGTAATATTTTAATATTAATTGTACTAGAATTTTGTTTATTCCACTCTTCATCTACAGATGCTTTTACTTCAAACACATAATCACCTGGTTGTAAGTTTGAATAATTTACGCTTCTATTGAAACCTGCATTTACAAAATGCTCATCAACACCTTGCAATTTATAAATATATTTTACTTGATTTGGATTACTTAAAAAGATGGCTTCAAATTCAAATGAAATATTATTTTCATCATATTTCAATGTTATATTTTGGATTTCTGAAATAGCTTTATCTAAAAGGACACGCCCATTTATAGAATCGCCAGATTCAATTTTCCTATTATTCAATCTAAAACTTGAAATTTTTGGAGTTAGAAGGATTATAGAATCTGAAGCAATATTTCTTGGGTTAAAAATGTTAAAGCCATTCAGTCCTCCAGCGATAATACGACCGTCTTTTGTTTTTTCTATAGATTTACTTTGGTATTCCGCACCCTGTAAGCCGTCTATAATGTTGAAATTCTTAAAATGATGTGTGTCTGGATCTAAAAGAGACATGCCACTTTTTGTTGTTATCCAGAAATTCTTATCATTATCTTCTTTTAAACCAAGTACTAAATTATTAGGAAGCCCATCTTGTGTTGTATATGTTTTTACTAAATTTAAACTAGCATCCAACTTATATAAACCATTATCTGCACCCAACCAAATATTACCTAAAGAATCTTCAGTTATATAATTTATACGCAACCCTTTAATTCCCGTTGCTTCAACTTCCTTAAAATGAATATCTTTTGGTATAAATTCCTTTAATGTATTTAGATCCACAACATTTAAACCTTGTGTTGTACCAATAAACAATCTATTTTTAGAATCTTCAAACAATGAAAAAACAAAGTTACTAGCTAAATTATTTTTGTTATTAAATTGATTTTTATAATTGTGAAATTTGCCTGTATTGGGGTTATAAAGACTTAATCCTTCCGTTTTTAAACCTAACCAAATTCTATTGCTAGAATCTTCAACACCCGTCCAAACTGAGTTTTGTGCAATGGTAGTTGTATCTCGTTCATCATGCAAAAATCGTTTAAATTGATTCGTTTCTGGGTTAAACCTATTCAGGCCTCCATCAAAAGTGCAAATCCAAATAAACTCATCCTTACTCTTAAAAACATATAATATTTTATTGGAACTTAAAGAGTTATTAACTTTTGGATTATTGACAAAAGGCTTAAACAACTGTTTATTTTCATCAAAAAGACTCAATCCGTTATCGTATACCCCCAACCAAATTCGTTGTTTTGAATCTTCCAAAACTGATTGAATAATCTCTCCATTTAAACCGTTTGGATTGTTTGGCTGGTAATAATAATGCCCAAAAGAATTTTTAGAAGTATTTAATTTGCTAACACCTTTATTGTAGCTACCTATCCAAAAGATGCCATCAGTATCTTGAAATATTTTAGATGGTAAATTATTAGGCAAAGAAAAGGGATCAGATGGGTTATTTACGATATGTTTTAATACTTTGAAGTTTTTATTAAATAAATAGAGTCCAAAACCATCGGTAGACACCCAAATTGTTCCCTCTTTATCTTGGAAAATATCATTGATAGGTGTTTGCTTGTCTACCACTGCAACATGGCTAAACGTATTTGCTTTTTTATTCCATAGCACTAAATTTGAAAGATCGTTTCCTATCCAAAAATTTCCTTTTCGGTCTATATAAACTCTTTTAGATATATGGTTTAACTCATAATCGTTTTTGTTATTAATTAAAACCCTTTCGAAATTATCTTTACTACGGTTATATTTATTAAGGTATGGTCCGTTTGTGCTTATCCAAATATCACTATGGCCATCCTTTAAAATAACATTTACATTATTGTTATCTATTGAATTATCAAGCCTATTGTTAACATAATATGAGGTTTTTAAATTTTCTAAATCTACAAATTTACCTTGTAAAACAATTTTGGCTACACCACTATTGGTACCTACCCAAATGGTGTTTGTGGCATTATCATACAGTAGTTTATTTACAACAATACCTTTATGAGAGCTTGTGCTAGATTTTTTAAAAATGTTAACTCTAGAAAACTGATTGGTTTTTTTATTGAGAAAATCTAACCCCCCATTTGTTCCTATCCAAAGGTTCCCATATTTATCACCAATAATTGAATTGATTCTAACATTACTTATAGAACTAATTGAATTTGGTCTAAAAACATCAATATTGTATCCGTTATACTTGTTTAAACCGTCTATAGTTCCAAACCACAAATAACCATCAACATCCTGAAATATATCTAGGCAGGTACTGCTTGAAAGCCCATCTGAAGCATCGATGTTTTCGAATTTTAAATTATTAAGTTGGGCTGATGATGAAAAAATTACAAAGCAAAAAACAATTAAATTGTACCATTTTAAATTCATTCCAAATATTTAATTTTTTAAAATCCGAATATAACAACAAAATAATACAAACTTAATAAAATTGCAATTAACATGTTTATCGGCAGTTATTGTTAAAAACTGTTATAGAAGAGAAAATTTTGAGAAAACCAATTTCATAGTTAGAAATTAAATTAACAAGTTAAATAATAGGTAACACAAATCTTTTGTACATCTTATATAGTAAAAGAAACCCAACCTTTGGTTGACATACCAATTTAGTCACAGTTCACTATTATAGGGAGTAATTTCCAATAGAACGTTAACAATTTTAAAAATTATGTGCTTTAAAGCAATCTAAATTTCGATTATCAGTCTGTTTTAATGGTTATTCAAATGAATAATTTATTTCTTTATCAAGAATTGAGACCAACAACATGCCATTTACCGAAATTAATGGATTAAACCTGCAATCTTTTAAAGTGTGGCGTACATGGTGTGGTCCAAAACAACTGTCCAACGTGAAAAAATATTGTATTGACTGTATCCTTGTTCTAATACAGAAACGTTATAAACTCACGTTCTAGACGATTGTTTTCCTATTAACAAAGCCGTAGCTGAATCGTTTTTTAAGAGCTTAAAAACTGAATGGGTATATCTACATAAATTCAATTATAGATCTCAGGCAGAATTGTCCAGCTTTTCTAGCATAGACACTTGGTATAATAAAAGAAGAATACACTCCTCTTTGGGGTATAAAACCATTATTGAATTTGAAAATGAAATTTAAAACCAAAATGTAGCAGATTAAATATAGTAATTAATTGTCCAACTTTTTGTTGCAAGTCCATATTTCATCAAATACATTGGTTAAAGGCTTAAATGCAATACTAAAAATCGATAACCCTATCCAATGCCTCATCCGTATCTTTTTGCATGAAATTGGATTGATAAAGTATGGTTGTAGTAACAGACGAATGTCTATACAGCTTTTGCAACATTTGGATGGGAATCTTATCTCCTGAAATATTACCAAAACTGTGGCGTGCAATATGCATGCTTATTTTCTTGTCGATGCCAGCTTTGTCTGCCACCAGTTCTAAGCGTCTATTAAAGTTTCTTGTTACTGTTTTAATTCTGGTTCTTAGACGTTTTTTATCGTTTAAATCGACGCCCTCCAATTCTTTAAATATAAACACCGATTCTTGATGTCTTTCTAGTTTCTTTAGAATTTTCACAACTTTATCTGGAATTTTTAATGAAACTAGTTTGCTATTCTTGTCCATTCGATAATGCAGGCGATTATCAACAAAATCATCCCATTTCAGTTGTAGGACGTCACTAACTCTGATGCCTGCAAAGTAAAAACTAATGAGCCAAACTACTAATGCATATTCCTGTGCTTTACTCAAGCCCTTAATAGTTTCTAATGTGGTTAACTCTTCTCTGTTCAATCCTATTTTCTGAGATTCCGGATACTTAATCTGGAATTTACCTTTTCCAAATGGGTATGATTGTATCTTGGCTATGGA
>NZ_JAUPED010000018.1 GCF_030552475.1 Mariniflexile sp. AS56
ACGGGCTAATTCTATATTCAAAATCTAAACACTTTTTATTCAAAGATAACATTCTCCCCAACTTTTATGTTTGACCCGTCTTTTGTGTTTTATGAAGAAGAAGTGGTTACTCTTCAGTCTTTTTTATGTCGTCTATAAACTCTTGTAATTTTTTTCCATATTTAGAAGCCTTCACTTTAGGTGTTAAAGAATTGTTGATGGTATCTAAAAATTTCACTTTTGCATTATAAATCTCAGTAAGCGCTAGGTAGGGTGCAACTTCACTGTCTTTATGGTTTAAAGCAAAATTTACTGTGAATAAATAACGGTGTTTTAAGTTTCCATCCGATTTCTTTTGAATGGCATTAGATTTAGAGGTGTCACCTTGTTGCAAAGCTTCAAACCGTTCTTTAATAAGGTTTAAATTCTGGTCGTTAAAGCGCGATCTCATCACTTTATACTCTTCATATATTTTTTGTTGCTCAGAACCGTTAATTTTGGCCTCATAACCAAAATTCTTAACAGAGGTCGTAATTTCTGTGATGCCTTTATCAGCAAAAAAAGCAATTTGATCTTTTTCAGAACTATTTTTATCTAAAAATAAATAAAACACTTCTGGCGATTCTAAAGTGGCGGCGCGTAATGTAACATCGGGTTGCCCATTTACAGCAACAGTGTCTACGGTTATAAGATTGTCATTTTTTACTTTTTTCAAATAAAGAACACCTTTTTTTAAACCGTTTACGTGAACTTTTACTGTTAAATCATGTTGTTCATTGCCACAGGCAAGAATTAAAAGTGATAATAAGAGGTATGCTGCTTTTTTCATTAAGAGATTAGTTTATTTGGAAGCAAATATGCTATAATTATATTTTAAATACTAGTGGTATGTATCTATTTATATAGTTGGTTATTTTTATTGTGTTTTTATCGCATTTTTACGTCCTAAATATGTGTTTTGGCACAGTACTTGATAATTAATAAATAGTTACATTTTTATTTTGTTTATTGAGTGGTTACTTTAAACATAGGAGGTGTAATTCATATTTTAGTTGGTTAGTTAATAAAAAGCACTCTATTATTTAGGGTGCTTTTTTCAGTTTAATGCGTTTTTAAAACATGTATTACGTCGATTATTAGTGATATTTCGTCAGTAAATGTTAAAATTAAGTGTATTTCATCGATTTATAGTGTATTTTGTCGTTGGTATTCGTTTTTAATTCTATCTTTGAAGTGTACTAAATGACATACTTTTTAGTTCAATGGATTAATTAATTAATATTTGCATTATGTAGTTGATATAGAAACCCTAAATCTACTTCGTAATAAAATAAGCAAATTGAAAAGAAAACCGAGTTTGAGGGAACTCGGTTTTTTTTATGCCTTATATTTTAATAAATTAAATGGGAGGTATTATAAACTTAAATAGGAGTAAGCCCAATACATAAGTATGAACTGCATAGGGATTCTAGAAAGAAGGAGCCATTTAGGTAAGCCTGCTGATGCTTTTTTACTAGAAAGCATATAGAAATGTACCAATAGAAAAACGAGCAGCATAATCATGATGAATATAAGTGCTATGTTTTTAACTAGAGGGACGCATACCATGATACCTAAAAACAATTCAGCAATACCACTTAAGGCTACCAATAATTTATGGTTTGGTAAGTAAAGTGGCATGATGCGTAAATATATTTTGGGTTTTATAAAATGATTGATACCTGCAACCATATAAAGTGCAGCCATTGCGTACAAATGCCAAGGATAGATCATGTCTTAAATATTTTTTTTTCTAAATTAGCATAATTTGAATAAGTTATGAAGGGTTATGTAACGTTTTTATTGGTATGTACTTGGTTTAGTGCGTTTGCGCAATTGCCAGATGGTTTTGTATATGTGAAAAGCATCATTCCAGATTTGGATGTGGAGTTGCGATACCATACCAAAAATAATTTTGTAGGCAAACGAATCATTGGCTACCAGTCCAATAAATTGATATTAACAAAACAAAGCGCTTTGGCTCTAAAAGAGGTGCAAACGGCGTTATTGGCTAAGAATTTGTGTTTAAAAGTCTATGATGGCTACAGGCCACAACGTGCCGTAAACCATTTTATAACCTGGGCGAACAATTTGAATGATACCATTAACAAACACGCTTTTTATCCCGATGTTGATAAATTAAATTTATTTAAAGAAGATTACATTGCAGCGCGTTCTGGGCATAGTAAAGGCAGTACTGTAGATGTTACTATTATAGATGGTAATACCAATAAGCCCTTAGATATGGGGAGTGATTACGATTTTTTTGGTGAAGCTTCTTGGGTAAACTACCAGCATATTACTAATATTCAAAAAGCGAATAGGCAACTTTTGCAAAAAGTGATGCTGGCATGTGGGTTTAAAAATTACCCAAAAGAGTGGTGGCATTTTACACTTCGTGATGAACCGTTTCCAAATACCTATTTTGATTTTCCTGTAAAATAAAGAAACCTGTATTTTTTAGAATACAGGTTTTTAGTTTTTTTATGCTTGTTGATTGCCTTTTGCGATTTCATCTCGCATTTGTTTGATGGTTAAAGTGCTTCCATCATGGCTCCATCCTGGAGGTCCAAAGGCATACATGAATTTGTGATATAGATTAGGACTCTTCTTCATATCGTGCCAAATATCTTTGTATTCATGTGTTAATATAACTAACGGGTTGTATGAATTTGGTGGTTTTGTAACACCGTATTCAATATTAATATCATCATCTAATTCTTTCCAAGTTCCAAATATCTTATCAAACATGTTTAAAAATCCACCATGGTTTTTGTCCATGTATTCTAAATTCTTAGCGTGGTGAACTTGGTGCATGGTATGTGTATTGAATATTTTCTCAATAATACCCATTTTTGGAACATAGGTTGAATGCAATTGAAATTGCCAAAGTGCCTCAATTCCTAAACAGACAACGATCATTTCAGGTGGAAAACCAATAGCAGGAATCCACATATAGAAAAATGGCTTATATAAAATAGTGAACCAACCATTTCTTACAGCGGTTCCTAAATTGAAATTATCAGAAGAGTGGTGTACAATGTGTGCCGCCCATAAAAAGCGCACCATGTGGTTTTGTCTATGAAACCAATAATAGCTAAAATCGTCTAAAAACTGACAAGCAATCCATACATACCAAGCGTAACCAAAAGATTCCCAGCCCATAATATTAGTCCGTACACCATCAACCAAGGGGTTGAATACTTCGTAAACATAGTTGAAAATAATGATGGCCGAAATAGTCTTAATTAAAGGAGCCATAATCGCCGATCCAATTCCCATAGTAAGACTAGACCCTAAATCTTTCCAATCATAAAGTTCTTTTTTCTTATGGGTTTTACTGTAAGTAAGTTCTAGTAAAATTAGTCCTAAAAAACAGGGGACACCATATACTAATGGGTTTGTGAAATCCATATATCGTTTAAAATTTTAATGTGTTAGCGGCTTTGAAGTCTTTATTGACCATTTTGACGAAGATACTTATTAAATATTTTAATACCAGCGTTTCTTTTTCTTTTTAGACGCTTCACTTTTACGCCCTTTTTTATGTTTGCTTTTTCCAGGAGTTCTATGAATTTCCTTTTTAGCTTTAGGATCTAGCGGATAGGGGTGGTCTTCAATAACATCTAATTGCAAATGAATAAGCTGTTGTATACTGGCTACATATGTTTTTTCATCGGCAGAACAGAATGAATAGGAAGCTCCAAATTTCCCTGCTCTGGCGGTTCTACCAATACGGTGTACGTAAGTTTCAGGTTTACTTGGTAAATCGAAATTTATAACAGCATCCAATTCTTTTATATCGATACCACGGGCAGCTACATCGGTCGCTATTAAAATAGTGGCGTTTTTCAATTTGAAATTATTTAAGGCTTCTTCCCTTAAATTCTGACTTTTGTCACCATGTATGCTTTCTACCTTATAGCCGTTCTTTTTAAGGGTTTCCTCTAACTTTTCAACGCCAAATCTGGTACGTCTAAAAATAAGAATACTTCCATTAACCGTATTTCTTAGGATGTGTAAACACAGTTCAATTTTATTTTTTTTAGGCACATAATATAAAGCCTGATCGATGTTTTTTGAAGTAGATGAGTTTTGAGCCACTTCAACACGTTCAGGTTCATTTAAAATAGTATTGGCTAATTGCTCTACTTTAAAAGGTATGGTTGCCGAAAACAATAATATTTGTTTTTCGTTGGTACATAAACGTTCAATTTTTTTAACATCGTCTATAAAACCCATGTCTAGCATCAAATCGGCTTCATCTAAAACCAAAGTTTCAATATAATCTAGGTTTATAACATCTTGTTTATGCAAATCGAGCAAACGTCCAGAAGTGGCAATTAAAATATCTACACCTTTTTTTAATACATCAATTTGAGGTTCTATAGAAGCGCCACCAAAAACAACGGCTGTTTTTAAATTGGTGTAGGTGCTATAAGTCTTGAAATTTTCAGCAATTTGAATGGCTAATTCGCGCGTAGGACTTACAATTAAGGCTCTAATTTTTTTACCTTTTTTACTCCCATCTTGCTTATCGAACAATTGTTGTAAAATAGGTAAGGCAAAAGCGGCCGTTTTACCCGTACCCGTTTGGGCAGAGACAATCACGTCTTTTTTTGCCAAAACAAAAGGAATGGTTTTTTCTTGTACCAAGGTTGGGTTATCGTAACCAGCTTCGGCAACGGCTCTTAATATAGGTCTGTTAAGTTGTAAGTCTTTAAATGACATGAAGTATAATTTGCTGCAAAGATACGTAAAAGTTGGTCGGCTAATTTTAGTTAATTTAAAGCAAATAGATATTAAACATTCTTTAATTTTACAGACTTAAATATTTAATAAAAAATTATTAATGGTACAATACAATCCCAAAGATTGGCTTACGTTTATTTTTAGATTTCATAAATCGGATACTTTTAGAAAACTCATCCCAATGATGATTTTTATTGGTGTTTATACATACGGCGTGGGGTATTTGGAACTTGAATACTGGAAATTATCAACCAAAAACCATTTATCAAATATAACGGTGATGCATAGCATGTTGGGCTTTGTTATATCCTTGTTGTTAGTATTTAGAACCAATACCGCTTACGATCGTTGGTGGGAAGGCAGAAAATTGTGGGGAGCCTTAGTGAATAACAGTAGAAATTTAGCACTTAAACTAAGTGTAATGTTGAAAGAGGATCACGATAGAGGTTATTTTAAAAGATTGATTCCTAGTTATGCATCGATGTTAGTAAAGCATTTAACCGATAAGGAAACAAGTTTACAGCTTTATGAAGATTTAGATTTAGAAATTGATCACCATAAACATAGGCCAAACCAAGTTGCTAAAATGATTTATCAAAAGGTGTATGATTTGCATGAACAGAAAAAAATTACGGGCGACCAACTCATCGTTTTAAATAGCGAAGTCCAATCGTTTACCGATATTTGTGGTGCTTGCGAACGTATTAAAAACACACCTATTCCTTATTCATACAGTGCTTTTATTAAGAAATTTATCTTTTTCTACGTGATGACTTTGCCGTTTGGTTACGTATTTAGTCTGGGGTATTACGCCGTACCTGTGGTTATTTTTGTTTTTTATGTATTGGCGAGTTTAGAGTTAATTGCTGAAGAAATTGAAGACCCATTTGGCTTTGATGCCAACGATTTACCTATTGATAAAATATCAGAAAACATTAAAAAACATGTGGAGGAGGTGTTTTGATTTAGAGTTTGTTGTTGAAGTTTTTATTTAGAAATTGTCGTTTACGGTGTCCTTATATGTTTCATTGCAAAAAAAAACCGAAGTGTCTTTTACTTTCTAGCCGAAGGATATTGAATTGCGCTTGAATTCCAAATTGGAATTCAAGCGCAATAAGTTCTAAAGCTGTTATAGCAGACTTTTTTTAATTAATAAACTTGTTAATGAATTCTTTAGATTTATATCTAGTAAGTTCTTTGTAAAGTTTGTTTACTTCTTCAATTTCATTAATATATTCTTCAATTTTGTTTGAGTTTTCTTTGTAAAATTTTTCATAATCCAAAGTTCGTTCATCTGTGTATAAAATTTGACTTATCATAGTCGTTGATCTTTGAAGTACAGATTCAAAAAATTCTTTTGGTGTATTCAAGTTTTTTGAAATATTACCCAAAATTTGTTCATTACATTTTATAATTCTAATGAATGGATGTGGGTGACTGTTGTTCATGTAGTATATTTCATTAAACATATTTCCTGAATATTCAATAATTATATTTGCAGTTGTAAATAATAATGCAGTTAAAGAGTTGAATAAAATAACAGGTTTGAACTGATGATTTTCATCCATTATTTTCTTAAATAATTCAATTGCGCTTATCATTGAACCAAATAAATCTGCGTCAAATTCATAAATATGTTGTTTTATATCAAATAATTTTTCTTTAGAATACTGTTCTTGAAAATCATAAGTATCACTTTTTTTAATACTAAACAATTGTATGATATGTGCTAGTTCATGATAAAATAAATAGGAAATACAACATCTGTAAGATATTTGTATTAATTCGTCTTTTTGAATTTTATCTATGGTCATACTTGCTACATTTTCACTCATGAATAAATTAATAGAATCAGAAATAATTGTATCTAATTTTTCAATCAATCCTAGATTGAATGTAATTACAGCTTGATTGCCTTTAACTTTTGCAGACGCATTAAAAGTGTGATTGTATATAACTCCGAAACTTAAGTTACTATCTAAATTATCACAAGCGTTATTACATAAGTTAATGCAAGTTTCTATGCAAGATATTGCAAACTCTTCGTTTCTAAAAAGGTTGAATTCAACTTCTTTCAGAAGGTCTAGTTCTGGAAAATGAGATTTAATTTTTTTGATATGAGAACTGTAGTCCAAGATATTTGCTATTACTTTAATTGATATGTTACTGTTTTAATATACTATACTTTAAACGACATTAATCGTTTTTTCTGACAAATAAAACACAAAAGTAATCACAAAATCAACAACCCATTATCACGTAAAACGTTCATAGGTTTAGAAAACCAAAACAATTCAAAATCTTCAAACTCGGTTTCAAAATCTTTTTTTAATGCTGAAAAGGAGGGAAGTTGGTTGTTGTTTATGTTTAATGCTTCTAATTGGTTTAAAAACCAGGAGCCTTTATCTTTATCTAAAGTAATATCAAAGGTGTTAGTTGTGTTATGAAACGTCAGTTTTAGTGAATAAAAGGTGTTGCCACGTTTGGTTTTAGAATGCTCAGTCACCAAAGGTTCGGTACCCAACCACATAATTTTTGCGGTTGGTTTGATGTTGAAATTCGTTTCCGTTTCTAAACACTGGAAGATGAAATCGGGTTTAATACTGGTTTTTGGTATTTTAAACTCGAACCATTCTTGTAAAGGCATATCGAAACCAATACCGTGCATAAAATTGAAAAGCGATTTTTTTAACCCGAAACTAAACTGGTTGTGGTCTATACCTGTAGTATCGGTAAAGTCGACATCGTTATTGGCAAAGGTGATGTCTTTATAGTGGGGTTGAATCTTGTATTCTGATGGATTTAACCCAATAGGGCTGTGGGCTGTTAAAGCAAACTGATGCCAAAACCCCGATTGCAATACGCCAATTTCGAATAGCTGGCGTACCATTTCTAAACTATCAACCGTTTCTTGAACCGTTTGCGTTGGGTAGCCATACATTAAATAGGAATGCACCATCATGTTGGCTTCGGTAAAATTGCGGGTTACGCGGGCTACTTGTTCCACCGTTACGCCTTTATCGATGAGTTTTAATAACCTATCGGAAGCAACTTCCAAACCACCAGAAACGGCAATACAGCCTGATGCTTTTAGTAGTAAACACAAATCTTTGGTGAAGTTTTTCTCAAACCGGATATTGGTCCACCAAGTTACGGTAAGTTGTCTTTTTATAATTTCAAGAGCCAAGGCTTTCATTAAGGCAGGTGGTGCTGCTTCATCTACAAAATGGAATCCGGTTTCGCCAGTTTGTTCCATAAGTTGCTCCATGCGGTCTACCAATAATTTGGCGGCAATGGGCTCGTAAATTTTTATATAATCTAAAGAGATATCGCAAAAGGTACATTTTCCCCAATAGCAACCGTGTGCCATGGTGAGTTTGTTCCACCTGCCATCGCTCCAAAGACTGTGCATGGGGTTTGCAATTTCTATGACTGAAATGTAATCATTCAGCAATAAATCGGAATAATCAGGCGTACCGAGGTCGCTTTGTTTATAGTCTGGTTTACTACTGTTATTTATATAAACCACAGCGTTATTTTCTAAAATAAAGCTACGTTTAAACTCTTTGGTATTTGGGTTTTTAACATGGTTATATAATAATTCTATGGGTAATTCGCCATCATCCAAGGTAATGAAATCGAAAAATTCAAAGACACGAACGTCGGATACTGAGCGTAATTCCGTGTTTGGGAAACCGCCACCCATGGCAATTTTAATATCGGGGTAATTTGTTTTTATGTACTGTGCACAACGGAAGGCGCTGTATAAATTCCCTGGAAAAGGTACCGAAAAACAAACCAACTTTGGTTGCACTGTTTGTAGTTTTTCCTCAAGAAGTTGTATGGTGATATCGTCTATATAGGTAGGTTCTGCTTGTAAATTGGCGTATAACTCATCGAAGGCATTGGCACTTTGGCCCAAGCGTTCAGCATATCTGCTAAAGCCAAAATTAGGGTCGATGCATTCAATAATAAAATCGGATAAATCTTCTAAATATAAAGTCGCTAAATGCTTTGCTTTGTCTTGCATGCCCATTGAACCGAATGCCCAATCTAAATCGTCTAACTGATTAAACCGGGAGGCTTGCGGTAAAAATTGATCGCTACAAATTTGTCTGGCAAAGGTTGGTTTTTTGTCTTGCAAAAAGGCAATAACATCATCCAAGGGCTGTAAGTAAGCCTTTTTTAAAGCGTATATTCTTTGGGTGTTTTCGGTAACAATACGGTCGTTTTTAAAAGCGATTTCAAAAATAGCCTCAAATGTTTTTTTTGAGAATAATTCTAAAATAACTTCAATACCCAAGTCCATTTGAAAGGCACTGATGTTTTTAGTGTTTAAAAAACCTTTTAAGTAACACGTAGCTGGGTAGGGCGTGTTTAATTGCGTAAAAGGTGGTGTTATAAGTAAAAGGTCTTTCAAAATGCTGTATTAAAATATATGGCAAATATAATTGAAAACTTGTGTTTTGAGAGGTTTATGTCTTTTAAAGCCCAAAGGAGCAAAGTTTCTAAGATTCAAAGCTGCAAAGAATTAAAGTTATAAAGAATCAAAGTTTTAAAGCTAAATGGGAAAACTCTTGGAATTAGTAGTTAGGTTGAAAGTGGATTTTTAGTTTTGTTAATTGTTAATTGTTAATTGTTAATTGTTAATTGTTTTCTCGTTCTTCAGAATTTCGGCAACTGCTTGGGTGTAAGACCTTGGATTGCCTGCTTTTTTAATTTTTTTATATGTTTTTTGAGGGTTTGAAAAGGATTGTGAAAAGTATTCCCAAAAACCTAGCATTTTCATTTTAATAGGGGTGGGACCTGAAAGAGCCGCATCGTATTGTTGGTAAATGGTGTCGTGAAACTCACTAAAAATATCCCATCTGTTGGCAGGGTATTCCGTGGTGTTGTTTTTAATCATGCTTGGTAAAAACGGATCGGCAATAAGGCCGCGACCAATCATGAAATGGTCGATACTTGGAAAGCGTTCTTGCATTTCCTTAAACTTAGCAACGGTAGTAATGTCGCCATTATAATAGAGTTTATGTTTGGTGCTATCTATACAACGCTGAAAAGCTTCTAAATTTACGCCGCCTTTATAAAGTTGCTTACCAATGCGTGCATGTATGGCTATATTTTTAAGCGGATAGCTGTCTAAAATAGGGAACACATCTAAAATTTCTTCAGGGTTTTCGTAACCCATGCGCATTTTCATAGATACAACCACATCGGTTTCATTATGAACACGCTTCAAAATATGATCAATTTTTTCTGGATTGCAAATAAGTCCAGAACCCATACCTTGCTTGGTAACCATCGGGTAAGGGCAACCTAAATTCCAGTTAAGTTCCTTATAGCCTAATTGCTGAATATAATTAACAACAAACAGAAACCCATCAGGATCGTTTGTCATTACTTGCGGAATAACCTCTAGAGTCGTATTGTTTTCTGGTTGTAAATCGCGTTGGTAGGACGATTTAATTACCATTTTACCATCCAACCGAATGTAGGGCGCATAAAAAGTATCTATGCCACCAAAATAATGATGAAAGGCATTACGAAATCTAAAATCGGTAAAGCCTTGTAGGGGTGAGGAAAGTAAAGTGATTGCCATTTAAAAATTGTGTTGTGCAAATATACTTGAAACATCTATAACTAAATTTATGATACTCAAGAAAAGATTATAGGGGTGAAACCAAAACACTTTAAATAATTATGGTGTGTAGAATTTATATATCAATAACGTGTGTTTTATTCCATTTTAAAAGGAGGAAGTGCGTCGTTATTTATAGCCAATTTTAAGTGTTCTTGATTTTTGTTTTTTGAGAAAAGTAATTCAAAAAACTGTGCTGTGGTTAGGCTGTTTTTGGCTTGTTCTTTAAGTATGAATACATCTCCGGTTTTAACAAACCCTGGTTCTAAAACCCGCACGTATGTCCCCGGGCGGCCATGTTTTACAAATTGTTTTAATACCCTTTGGGAGCCAAATTTAACGCCAAACTTGTAACAAGGTTCTCGTGGTTGCGTAACTTGCACCAAGGCTTCTCCTATTTTATAGATGGAGCCAATAAGTATCTCAGTTTCATCTAAACCTGAAACAGTCAGGTTTTCACCAAACATGCCATAATTCCATTTTAAATTGGGGTAAAGGTTTTTCCAATACGCATAGTGGGTTTCTGAAAACAAATAACAGGCCTTAAACTCGCCACCATGTACTTCACGGTCTGATACTTCATCTTCTGCCACGATTTCTTTACCTAAATATATAGGTTGATTGGTGGGGGTTTTGTAAATACCAGTAATAACTTCTTGACCCATCCAAGTAATGGATGTTGGTTGTGCTAGGTTGGTGGCTATAATTTGCATGATGTGTTTTTAACTAAAATAATTAAGACTAAACCTAATACTCGTTTAGTCGAAACAAATTTAGTTGAATTTGTTCAAAACCTCATGCTCTGCAAAACTTTAGAAAAAAAATGTGTGTTTAGGTGGTATTGTTGTGCTTATATGCGAATGACTTATGCCCAAATTAAATTCGGTTAGGCATCTGGAAAATGTTCATGTATTATTTTTTCTAGTGTTTTAGCATCTAGTAATTTGTTCTTAAAGTCTGTGATTTCATTTAAAGTGCGAGCTCTTTTTTCATCGTTAGGGTTAAGCGATGTAGTTAACATAACCACTATAATTTTCCCTTTCATTTCCGCATCTAATTTTTTGTAGGCTTCTAGGAATTCCCAGCCATTCATGGCTGGCATATTTATGTCTAAAAAAATAAGGTCTGGACGTGGATATTCTCCATCAATTTTAGTTTGTAAAAAGTCTAACGCAACAATAGCGCTTGATAAGGCTATAGATGTGATGGCGAGTTTCGACTTTTTAACCATATTTTGATGGATATAGTTAGTCGCTTCATCGTCATCGATGAATAAAATAGTGTTAACTTTCTTCATGTTTTAAATTTGAGGGATGGTAAAATGGAACGTACTGCCTTCGTTTATTTTGGAGTCTACCCAAATTTTTCCACCATGTAGTTCAACAATTTTTTTACAATGTGAGAGACCAATACCTGCGCCTTCGTAAACGTCTCTGTTGTGTAGGCGTTTAAAAATGCCGAAAATTCTATGCGTGTTTTCTTCGGCAATACCAATGCCGTTATCTTTAACAGAGAACTCCCATTTATGTTTGCGTCTTTTAACCGATACTTCAATTTCTGCAGGGCTATTTTCTTTTCTAAATTTAATGGCATTACAAATTAAGTTCTGGAACAAGAGCCTTACTTCTGTTTTATAGCCTGTTATTTCTGGTAAGTTGTTTATAATAAGTGTTGTGTTAGATTCTTTAATTTTAATATAAAGATCGGCTTGAATATCTTGGATTAACTGCTCGCATTTAAAAATGGTTTTTTTCTTGTTTTGTCCTATAAGACCATAGTCTAATAAACCTTTTACCAATTCACTCATGCGTGTGGAGGCATCAGAAATAAAATTCAAGTAGATGTTTGCTTCATCACTTAAATTGTTTTCAAATTCTTCTTTAAGTAAGCCTGAAAAGCTATGAATCGTTCTTAAAGGTTCTTGTAAATCATGCGATGCGATGTATACAAATTGAGAGAGCTCCTTATTTTTAAGTTCTAACTCGTTGGTGCGTTCTTTAACCCGTTTTTCAAGCTCTTTGTTGGATTTGTCTATTTGTATATAGTTTTCCTCTACTTCTTGTCTTAATTGTTTTAATTCTGTAATGTCTGTCCATGAAGAATTACTATAAAGAACTCTTCCATATTTATCTCTAACAGCCTTGACATTTAATAGTACGGTTATTTTCTCTCCGTTTTTTTTTCGAAGTTCTAATTCTTCATTTTTAACACTGCCTGTAGAAAGAAATGTTTGAAATGCTTTTTTAACACGTGGTATGCAGTCTTCATGGTAAATGAAAAAAATTGGCTTCCCAATAATCTCACTTTGGTGATAACCTGTTCTAACCGTTAAAGTTTTATTACAGTCCTTTATTAAGGCTGTTTCAGGATCGATAGAAACAAACATTTCGGGTGAGTTATCATATACATTTTTATAATCGACCGAAATTGTTTTTATTCTATCTTCTTTTTGGGAAAGTTCTTCCCTAAGAATATTGATAATTTCTTCCATAGAGGGTGAGGGTAGTTTTAGGACTTATAGGGGTTATTTTTTTTGAAAATAAGAAAAATTTCTTACATATGAAAATTAATCGAGTAAAATATTACGAAATAGAACATAAAAAAAGCCACTTTGCAGGAGCAAAGTGGCTTTATAATAGTCCAAGCATAACTGTAAATCATACTTTGTTTGCGCTAAGCGCGATGTTATTTGCTTTTGTAATTTGGAGATTACTTAATCATCTCATAACTACGCTTGATAAACTTAGTAAGTTCTTCACCTTTTAATAGTCCTTGTGATAAACGTGCTAAATCTAAACTTTGGTTGATTAAACGTTCTTGCTCTTCTTTAGCTTCCGTTTCTAAAATATCGTTAACTAATTTAGAGTTTGTGTTTACTACCAAATTGTACATTTCTGGCATACTACCAAACATGTTTATGCCGCCACCGCCGCCAGATTGTTGCATCTCTTTCATTCTACGCATAAATTCTGGTTGTGTGATGATGAATGGTGATGATTCACTATCCATAGCTTCTAACTGTACCATGAATTTTTCAGAAGGAATCACTTCTTTCAATAAGGTGTCAAGAGCCGTTTTTTGTTCTTCAGTTAGTTTCGAAATAGTTGTTTCGTCCTTCTTGATTAAATTATCAATATGGTCGCCATCTACACGTGCAAATGTGATGTTTTCTTTATCACTTTCTAATTTCTGAATTAAATGCGAAACAATTGGAGAGTCTAATAGTAAAACTTCGTAGTTTTTCGCTTTTGCAGTTTCAATATAAGCATGTTGTGCATCTTTATCTGAAGCGTAAAGAATTACCAACTTACCATCTTTATCTGTTTGGTTTGCTTTTATTTTATTGAATAATTCATCATACGTGTAATAAGCATTATCAACTGTTGGGAATAAGGCAAAATCATTCGCTTTTTCAAAGAATTTATCTTCAGAAAGCATTCCGTATTCAATTACAATTTTAATGTCATTCCATTTAGCTTCAAAATCTTCACGATTTGTATTGAATAACGATTTTAATTTATCAGCAACTTTTCTGCTTATGTAAGATGAAATCTTTTTCACAGCACCATCCGCTTGTAAGTAAGAACGTGATACGTTTAAAGGAATGTCTGGAGAATCGATAACCCCGCGAAGCATGGTTAAAAATTCGGGTACAATACCTTCTACATTATCAGTAACATATACTTGGTTTTGATACAGTTGAATTTTATCCTTCTGCATTTGCATATCTTGACCCATTTTAGGGAAATACAAGATACCAGTTAAGTTGAATGGGTAATCTACATTTAAGTGAATGTTGAATAAAGGCTCTTCAAATTGAGAAGGGTATAATTCACGGTAAAAACCTTTGTAATCTTCATTTTCTAAATCGGCTGGTTGTTTTGTCCATGCCGGGTTCGGGTTGTTGATAATGTTATCAACTGTGATTTTACGTTGTGGTTCTTTAGTTTCTTTTCCGTCTTTATCTGTAATTGTTTCAGGCTCGTGTGTTGGATCGTTTATTTCTTTCGTTCCAAATTTAATTGGAATAGGCATAAACTTGTTATACTTCTGAAGTAAACTGCTAATACGAGATTCTTCTAAAAACTCAGTAGAATCTGCAGCAATATGAAGAATAATTTCTGTTCCTCTTTCCGTTCTATCTGAAGCCTCTAAGGTGAATTCAGGAGAACCATCACACATCCAATGTGCAGCAGGAGCGCCTGTGTGAGATTTTGTGATAATCTCTACTTTCTCTGCAACCATAAACGCTGAGTAAAAACCAAGACCAAAATGACCGATAATACCAGAATCTTTAGCAGAATCTTTGTATTTATCTAAAAACTCTTCAGCTCCAGAAAACGCCACTTGGTTGATGTATTTTTCAACCTCTTCAGCACTCATACCTAAACCTTGGTCAATCACATGAAGTTTTTTACCTTCTTTGTCAATTTTAACTTCAATTTGTGGTGTACCGTATTCAGATTTTGATTCTCCAATACTAGCTAAGTGTTTTAACTTTAATGTTGCATCGGTACCATTACTAATTAACTCACGTAAAAATATTTCGTGGTCACTATACAGGAATTTTTTAATAAGTGGGAAAATGTTCTCTACAGAAACATTAATACTTCCTTTTGCCATAATAAATTATTTTTTCTTTTCCGCGAAAGCGAAAAATGGGTTATACTTCATTTTAATTAACTCCTAACCGAATAGTCAAAAAAAGTACCAAGAGTAAGAATGTGACAAACTGACACTACTTTTTAATTTAGGAGTGCTCGAATACTTCGAATTAGGGATTTTTTAAAATTGGATTTTATCTATTTAATTTTGTACTTTGTGATTATAAAAATTAGGAGTGATATGTACAATTCAAAAATAATAGGTTTAGGTAAATATGTGCCAGAAAATGTGGTCACAAATGATGATTTATCTAAAATGATGGACACCAACGATGCTTGGATACAAGAGCGAACAGGTATTAAAGAACGCCGATGGATAAAAGAGGGTACCGATGATACCTCGGCCATTATGGGGGCGAAAGCTGCCAAAATAGCTATAGAGCGGTCTGGGTTAACCAAAGATGATATCGATTTTATAGTATTTGCTACGTTGAGTCCCGATTTTTATTTTCCAGGTTGTGGGGTACAAATTCAAGATTTACTTGATATGCGTACCATTGGTGCTTTGGATGTAAGAAACCAATGTTCAGGGTTTATATATGCCATATCTGTGGCCGACCAGTTTATTAAAACCGGTATGTATAAAAATATTTTGGTTATTGGGGCGGAATACCACAGTAACGGTTTGGATAAAACCACACGCGGTCGTGGTGTCACTGTTATTTTTGGTGACGGTGCTGGCGCTTGTGTTTTAACCAGAGAGGAAGATAATACGAAAGGAATTCTATCAACCCATTTACACAGTGAAGGAAAGTATGCCGATAAGCTTATTGTGGCTTCACCGAGTATTGCGCATTGGGTGCCAGAAATTCTGGAAGCAGGAGAAGAAGATATATCGTATTTCCCATATATGGATGGAACTTTTGTGTTTAAACATGCTGTAGTTCGTTTTAGTGAAGCCATTGTGGAAGGTTTGACTAAAAATGGTTTGAAGAAAGAGGATATTGATATGTTAATACCGCATCAGGCGAATTTGCGTATTGCCCAATTTATTCAAAAGAAGTTTGGCTTAAATGATGATCAAGTTTTTAATAATATTATGAAGTATGGTAATACAACAGCAGCTTCTGTTATTATTGCGCTTACTGAAGCTTGGGAAGAAGGTAAAATAAAACCTGGCGATCATGTGGTGCTTGCTGCCTTTGGTAGTGGCTTTACTTGGGGTAGTGCCATTATTAAATGGGCTTAAAGATATAAAATCGAAAAGCCTGAAACGGGGAATTTCGGGCTTTTCTAGCTATTAATCAATTCAACTTCAACTAACACTTTACTTTAGTGAAGAATCGGATTTATAGACGGGAAAGCGTAAAAAACATTACAATTAAAGTTTGTATTTAACTCATTTTTAACATATTACAAAAAAAAACTCGAAAATTAATTTTCGAGTTTTATGTTATGTGTATACAAATCTGAGTACGAAATTTTTTATGTGAAGGTGACTAACTCTTAAAATAATTATGTTTTCGTTGGTTAGATTGTATGATGTTATAACGTATTGGTAGTGTGTATATTGTGTAGTTGTTAATTTTTTTTCAAAAATTTAATATTTTAACTAAAATATTCCTTAAAAATCAAAACCCCAAAGTAAAGTTACTTTGGGGTTTTTTAATTAATATGTGATATTAAATTGGTAGCTCAATATTTTATTAAATAAAACCACCGCCACCAGACTCTTCATTGTCATCTCTCGACTTTCTTGCTTTAGCACGGTATTTTCCGCCTCCAAATCTATAAGATAGTCCAACATTCCAGGTGTTGCTTTCCCAATTAAAGGCACCATCTTGTACAAATGGTTTTCTACCACTAAAAGCGAATTCCATGGTGTCAAACACATCATTTACATTAAAACTAAAGGTTCCTTTTCCTTGTGCAAAACCAACGCGTGCTCCCAGATTTACAAAATACATCGCTTTTCTGTCAAACTGTAACGATTTGTCTTTTCCTCGATAAAGACCAAAAGCGGTAAACGAAACCGTTTTACTAAGACTGAAATTGTTAAACATTCTAAGATTCCATGCCACATTGTCAATTTCATCAACAGATGTTTGAATATCATTAATCGTAGCCGTTTCTATGGGCGCCGTTAAATTCTCTGCAATTCCTTTTTGTGTTTGCGAATATATATCAAAACTGGAGTTGATGCTCCACCATGATGTTGGTTTGTAATTTGAAGATAATTCGGCTCCTAATGCGGTCGTGTTATCAAAATTATCTTGGGTCATAATCACACGACCAGAATTTATATCTGTACGGTCTATAAATAAGGCACGGTTAATATCGTTTGAAATCACACGATAAAAAACACCACCTGTAACGCTTCCTTTTCTGTCCTTTAAAGTTCGGGTGTAATTAGCTTCAATAGAATTTGTGAATTGTGGTTCTAGGTTGATATTTCCATAGGATGAAATTAACGGGGAACTCCATTGTTTAATAGGGTTTACTTGGTCTATGCCTGGTCTGTCTATACGACGGCTATAACTAAATTGGTATGAGTTTTTGTCTGAAGGTGAATAGGTTATAAACGCAGAAGGATACAATTCAAAATAATCGTTTTTGAATGACTCGGTACTTTCTGCTTCTGTTGATAAGGCTAAGGCGTCTTCTTGCACATTTTCCGCACGTACTCCTAATTGGTAGCTCCATTTATCAAATTGCTTGTTATAGTTGGCATACGCCGAATAAATATCGCGAGTATAATCGAAGGCTGTACTTGGTGTAGGTCTTAAATTACCGGCACTGTTATAAGATTCTCCTGTAGAGGCATAAGCAATATCTGAATTGAACAAACGAGCTTCTAACCCAAATTCAAGTTTTGATGAATCTGATAACGGGTTTATATAATCTAAATTTACTGTGGTACTTTTTCTAGCGGTATTATTGAAATCGGTATAATCGGTATTCGGGCCTAATAGAAACGTGAAATCAGCGGGTCTATCATCATCAAAAACATTGTAATCAACTTCAAGCTCTATATTATGGCCTTCTTTTGAAAAATCATGTTTGTAATCAAAATTATATTGTGATGATACATTGTCGCTAGTAGAAACTACGAGTTGACTTTGGTTGAAAGACATGTCATTATAAAAAATCGCGTCTGTTTTCCCATTGTTACTACTTTTAGAGGTGTTTTGAGTTGTGAAAAAAGACATGGTATTTCTATCATTTAAATAAAAATCGACACCTGCTTTGAATAAGTGTGATTGTCTTTTATCTAAAAATTCAAAAAATTGCTCCGAGTTGTTTTCTGGTCTCGATACTAATCCTTCATTTCTGTTTTTAGAAATGTTGTTGCTATAACTACCATATAAATTGAATTTTCCGTTGCGGTAATTCATATCTAACGAGCTATTAAATTTAGCTTCAATTTCGTGGGTTAAACCAATACTCATATTCCCATTAAAGCCCACCATCGTGTTTTTGTGCAGAATGATATTTATAATACCACTCATGCCTTCAGGATTGTATTTAGCAGAAGGGTTGGTGATTAATTCGATAGATTTTATAGCGGTTGAAGGAATTTGTTTTAACAACTGCGCCGTTGGAATGTTTGATAATTTACCATCAACCATAACTCGAACATTTTGGTTTCCGCGTAAGCTAATATCACCTGTTTGGGCATCAACACCCACAGAAGGGATACCAACCATTAATTCGGAAGCACTTCCTGTAGCCGCTAAGTCTTTACCTATGGTAATAACTTTTCTATCTACTTTTTGTTGAATGGTTGAGGTTTCCGCAATAACGGTAACCGCATCCAAACCTTCAGCAGCTTCTTCCAAATAAATGTTACCTAGATTGATGTCGTAATTACCTCTGCTAATAGAAATTTCTTTTCTAATAGTTTTGTATCCAATATATTGAATGCTAACTATTATTTTTCCTTCTTCTACTTTTTCTATTTTAAAGCTTCCGTCTTCTGAAGTAATACCTCCAGTTAAAATCTCATCCTTAGTAGATTTTATTATAATATTTACATAAGGTAAGGGTTGTTTCAGATCAGCGTCTAACACAACTCCAGAAATGGAGCCTGTTTTGTCGATCGGTGATTTTGGATTCGTTGCTTGAATATTATTGATTATAGAAACCAATAAAGTACAGGCTAAAAGTAATTTTTTCATTAAATTGATTGTTTATTTTGATTGATATAAAGTAGACGACAAAGGTTAGATTCTGTTACGTGATTTATGAGTTATTAACATTTTTTAACATTTTATAAAGGAGATTTTTGAGTTAATGAATCCTAATAGGTTGTATTGTAGCGTGTTGAGTCGTATTTTAAAAACATTAAATTGTACCGTATGAATAAAAAAACATTGGTGTTTGGGGCATCTTTAAACCCAAGTAGATATTCTAATCTTGTAATTAATAAATTGGCAAGTCAAACTATTGAAACTGTGGCTTATGGTTTGAAAAAAGGAACGGTTGCTGGTGTCACTATTTCAACAGAATTAATGCCTTTTGAAGATGTGCACACCATAACCTTGTATCTCAACGCAAAGAACCAACAACCATATTATGATTATTTGGTGTCGTTAAAACCGAAGCGCGTTATTTTTAACCCAGGAACAGAAAATCCTGAGTTTTATAATATTTTAAAGGAAAACAATATTTCTTTTGAAGTTGCTTGTTCGTTGGT
The DNA here is from genome assembly GCF_030552475.1 of Mariniflexile sp. AS56. Classification (GTDB taxonomy): domain Bacteria; phylum Bacteroidota; class Bacteroidia; order Flavobacteriales; family Flavobacteriaceae; genus Mariniflexile. The sequence goes on from NZ_JAUPED010000018.1 coordinate 19,709, forward strand.
ATTACTTTCTACGAATCAATATTAAGCCTAGAAAGGTTAGAAATCCGTTCAATATTAAAATGAAGAATCCGAATTCGAAACCAAGCCATTTTTCACTATTCACACTTATGACGTAAGATAAAACAGGAGATAGAATGGCTATGATAGGCACTAACTTATCTTTAACCTGCCATTTTGTGAAAAGTCCGAAACTGTAAAGACCTAATAGCGGACCGTAAGTGTAACCTGCAAAAACAAAGAGTTTGGCGATAACGCTTTCATCTTTAATAATGTATTTAAAGGCTACGATAACCAATATTAAAAGCAGTGAAATTAATATATGAATGCGTTTTCGAATGCTTACCTGCTTAGGTTTGTCATATTTCTTTTCAATGTCTAAAATATCAATACTGAATGATGTGGTTAAAGCTGTTAAAGCACTATCGGCACTACTATAAGCCGCTGCAATTAAGCCAATAAGAAAGAAGATGAAGATGCCAACACCTAAATGGTTTTTCGCTAGTAGCGGGAACAATTCATCTTTATGTGCATCGATACCCAATTGTTGTGCGTAAACGGTTAAAAGTAGGCCTAAACTTAAAAATATAAAATTGACGATCGTTAAAACAATCGTAAACCAAAACATGTTTTTTTGTGCGTCTTTAAGCGATTTACAGGTTAAGTTTTTTTGCATCATATCTTGGTCTAAACCAGTCATAACAATGGCTATAAACGCACCAGATATAAACTGTTTCCAAAAGTAATTGCTAGATTTAAAATCATCGAAAAAGAAGGTTTTCGATAAATCGCTATCTAAAACATAGCCTAAAAGGTTGCCGCCACTTATACCCAAATCACTACTTACATAATAAATGGAAACACCTACCGCAATAAGCATGAATAGGGTTTGAAGGGAATCGGTCCAAATAATGGTTTTTATACCAGATTTAAAGGTGTACAACCAAATTAAAGCAACCGTAATGGTTACGGTTTGCCAAAATTGGACGCCCAATTCATCAAATAAAATAATTTGTAACACATTAGCAACTAAGTACAATCTAAAACTGGCTCCAACAATACGTGAAATTAGAAAAAACGAAGCACCTGTTTTATAGGCATAGTTTCCAAAGCGTTCTTCTAGATAGGTGTAAATAGAGGTTAAGTTAAGCTTGTAATATAAAGGGAGTAGCACGGTTCCAATCACTAAATACCCCACAATGTAACCTAAAACGACTTGCATGTAGCTAAATTGTGAAGCTTCAATCCATCCAGGAACAGAGATAAATGTAACTCCAGATAAGGAAGCTCCAATCATTCCGAAAGCAACAATATACCATGGTGCCGATTTATTTGCCTTAAAAAAAGCATCGTTAGAGTCTTCTTTTCCAGTGAAATAAGATATTATAATTAGAACTCCAAAATAGGCAGCAATAAGTAGAATAATTTGTGTAGCGCTCATGTGTTTAGATTAGGTTGCCAAAATACAAAATTAGTTTGCAGTCTTCAGTTTAATACCTAGATTTTATTCTTTTGTAAAGGCTTCTTTTAATTGTGCTAAAAAGTATTAAATTCGCAGCTATGGAATTTTCATCAAAACTACTTGAGCGTGCCGTTAACGAAATGTCGCAGTTACCAGGAATTGGTAAACGCACCGCATTACGTTTGGTTTTACATATGCTTAAGCAGCCTAAAGAGCAAACAACTGCACTGGCAGAGGCTTTACAAACCATGCGAAATGATATCAAATTTTGTAAATCCTGTCACAATATAAGTGATGTTGAGTTATGCGAAATTTGCTCAAATCCCAAGAGAGACAAAACACTTGTGTGTGTGGTTGAAGATATTCGTGATGTTATGGCTATTGAAAACACCAGTTCGTTTAAAGGTTTATACCATGTTTTAGGTGGTAAAATTTCACCTATGGATGGGGTAGGACCACACGATTTAAACATCCTCTCTTTAGTGAATAAAGTGAAAGAAGGTGAAATAAAAGAACTGATATTCGCGTTAAGCTCTACCATGGAAGGCGATACAACCAATTTCTACATTTTTAAACAAATACAGGATTATAAAGTGTTTACATCTACAATAGCAAGAGGTATTTCCGTGGGCGATGAATTGGAGTATGCTGATGAAATTACGCTAGGTAGAAGTATTGTGAATAGGGTTCCGTTTGAATCGTCTCTAAAACTATAATGAACTGTTGAAGTTATCCATTGTCATACTAAACTATAATGTCCAGTACTTTTTAGAGCTTTGTTTAAAAAGTGTGCAAGCAGCTATAACTACTATAGATGCGGAAATTATTGTAGTTGATAATAATTCTGAAGATGGGAGTTGCCAAATGGTAAAACGCCTATTCCCTGAAATTCTATTAATTGAGAATAAAGAAAATTTCGGATTTTCAAAAGGAAATAATATTGGTGTAGCTCAAGCCAAAGGCGACTATTTGTGCATTCTAAACCCAGATACGGTGGTTGCAGAAGATACGTTTACCGCGCTTTTAAACTTCGCAGAAAGCAAAGAAAACCTTGGTATTGTTGGTTGTAAACTTATAAATGGAGCAGGTGTTTTTCTTCCTGAAAGCAAACGAAACATTCCTTACGTGCATGCTGCTTTTAAAAAAATATATGGGAATTCAGAAGCCTATTACGCGAATCATTTAAGTGAAAATGAAACAGGTAAGGTTGATATCCTAGTGGGCGCTTTTATGTTGATGAAACGAGACATCTATCATAAAGTACAAGGCTTCGATGAAGATTATTTTATGTATGGTGAAGATATCGACTTGTCCTATAAAATATTAAAGTCGGGTTGCGATAATTATTATTTTGGCGACACAACCGTTATTCATTATAAAGGAGAGAGCACTTTAAAAGATAAACATTATGCGCGGCGTTTTTATGGTGCTATGCAAATATTTTATAAAAAGCATTTTAAGAAAAACGTATTTTTCGATATGTTTGTGTGGCTTGGTATTAGGCTGGTATATTTGGTTAGAATATCACCTGTAAAAGGAAAAAAGGAAGTAAATGCGTATGTGTTTGTTTCCGATAAGATCAATAGTGAACTGCAAGCAGTTTTACCTAAAAAAATGAGTTTACAAGCTAATATGAATAACCTTGAAAAGGGCACCGAAGTTATTTTTGATGGAAACACATTAAGTTATAAAGATATTATCGTCATGATGAGTGACGCAGAAAAAAATAAATCAATTACCTTTAAAATAGTGCCAAAGCAAGCTAATTTTATGCTAGGTAGCGATAATGCTATAAGTAGAGGTGAGATTGTTATTATAAATAAGTTTTTGTTGTAAATAATTTAAAGAAATCAATGTTTTTTAAGTAATTTTGCAAACATAAACTAAAAAAGAAGTATTACGTTATTGATATGGCAAAGTTTGAGCTTAAATTACCCAAAATGGGAGAAAGTGTTGCAGAAGCAACTATAACGTCTTGGTTAAAAGAAGTAGGAGATACTATAGAACTTGATGAAGCGGTATTTGAAATCGCAACCGATAAGGTGGATAGTGAAGTGCCAAGTGAAGTAGAGGGTGTTTTATTAGAGAAGCTTTTCAATGTAGATGATATTGTGCAAGTAGGGCAAACCATCGCTATTATTGAAATAGATGGTGAGGATGATGGTACCGAAGAGGTTTCTGAAACAATTTCAAGTGAATCGTCTACTGAAGAAATTAAAGCGGCTGAGTTTGTGAGTCAATCGATAGCAGAAGCTAAAGAAACCATAACTCCCGTTGTTTCTAGTGAAGATCGTTTTTATTCTCCACTAGTTAAAAATATAGCTAAGGCAGAAGGTGTTTCTCAGCAAGAATTGGATAGTATCGAAGGTACGGGGATGGATAATCGCGTTACTAAAAATGATATTTTAAGTTATATTCAAAATAGAGGAGGTAAAGTTGTAGCGCCTAAAGTTGAAGCTCCAGTAGCTAAAACAGCACAGCCAGCTAAACCAAAACCAACGCCAACACCGGTTACAGTAAGTGGTGAAGATGAAATAATAGAAATGACTCGAATGGGCAAAATTATTGCACATCATATGGTGGAGTCCGTTCAAACATCGGCACACGTGCAAAGTTTTATTGAAGCTGATGTTACCAAAATTTGGAATTGGAGAAAAAAAGTTAAAGATTCATTTTTTAAACGTGAAGGTCAAAATTTAACCTTTACACCTATATTTATGGAGGCGGTTGCAAAAGCACTGCGTGATTTCCCAATGATGAATATATCACTACAAGGTGATACCATTATTAAAAAGAAAAACATCAATCTAGGAATGGCAGCATCACTTGCCGACGGGAATTTAATAGTACCTGTAATTAAAAATGCCGACCAACTTAATTTAGTAGGTATGACAAAGCAGGTAAATGATTTAGCAACCCGCGCACGTGCCAATCAATTAAAACCAGATGATATTCAAGGAGGAACTTATACAGTTACCAACGTAGGTACTTTTGGTAGTATTATGGGAACTCCAATCATTAGTCAACCTCAAGTTGGTATTTTAGCTTTGGGAGCGATACGTAAGGTGCCAGCAGTGATAGAAACCAGTGAAGGCGACTTTATAGGTATTCGTTACCGCATGTTTTTATCGCACTCTTATGATCACCGTGTGGTTAATGGTGCTTTAGGCGGACAATTTGTAAAAGCCGTTAAAGATTACCTAGAAGCTTGGGATAGTAATAGGGAAATATAATCTTAATCATTATAAAATTTAAAAACCTAACCGTAAAACGTTGGGTTTTCTTATTTTTGTAATTGGCTAAGTAAAGTCAGATTATTCAACAGAAAAATAAAAGTAATGAATTTAAACCTCACCAAACCCATTTGTTTTTTCGACCTTGAAACAACAGGAATCAATATAACCCATGACCGCATCGTGGAAATGGCTGTTTTAAAAGTATATCCAAACGGAAAGGAAGAAAATAAAACATGGTTGGTAAATCCAGAAATGACAATTCCACAGGAGGTTATTGACATTCATGGTATAAGCAATGAAGACGTAGCTGATAAGCCAACGTTTAAAGAAATTGCAAAAGATGTTTATAATATGATTAAAGATTCCGATTTAGGAGGCTTTAATTCTAATAGATTCGATATTCCATTATTGGCAGAAGAATTACTGCGCGCTGAGGTTGATTTCGATATGAAAAATCGTGTGGCTGTAGATGTGCAAACCATTTTTCATAAAATGGAACAACGTACTTTAAGTGCTGCTTACAAGTTTTATTGTCATGAAGAACTAGAAGGTGCCCATGGCGCTGAAGCGGATACTAAAGCAACCTATGAAGTGCTAAAAGCGCAAATTGCTAAGTATGATGAAATTGAAAATGATACTAAATTTTTAGCTGAATTCAGCTCTAGAAAGCAATTTGCAGATTTCGCAGGCTTCCTAGCTTTTAATAAAAAAGGTGAAGAATGTTTTTCTTTCGGAAAGCATAAAGGCAAATTAGTTACAGATGTTTTAGAAAATGAACCTGGGTATTTTGGCTGGTTATTAAATGCCGATTTCCCGTTGTACACCAAAAAAGTACTTACTGCTATTAAGCTAAGAAGTCTGAATAATAAATTAGGATAATTTAGTCGCAGTCGTAGTTTACGGATTAGTTTCAAAAAAACTATCAACCCAAGGAGTCTAACAATCTAATATATCTAGAATGAAAATCATTTGCATCGGTAGAAATTACACCGAACATATTAAAGAGTTGCAAAACGAAAAACCAACAGATCCGGTGGTGTTTTTAAAACCAGACACCTCTATTCTACTTAAAAAACAGCCCTTTTTTATTCCTGATTTTTCAAATGATGTGCATTATGAAGTAGAGATCTTAGTTAGAATCAATAGAATAGGGAAGCATATCGATAAAAAATTTGCTCATAAATATTATGAGGAAATTGGCTTGGGAATTGATTTTACAGCACGCGATGTGCAAAGTGAGTTAAAAGCAAAAGGCTTACCTTGGGAAAAAGCAAAATCGTTTGATGGTGCTGCGGTTGTTGGTAAATGGTTGCCAGTGTCAGATTTTAAAGATGTAGATACGATTGAGTTTTCTTTAAAAAAAAATGATAATATTGTACAATTAGGAAATACAAGCCATATGCTTTGGAAAATTGATGAATTGATAGAATATGTGTCAAAATATTTTACTTTAAAGATAGGAGATATTATATTTACGGGAACTCCGGCAGGCGTTGGTAAAGTGCTTGCAAATGATAAACTAAAAGGATTTATAGAAGACAAAGAAATGTTTTCAATAACAATTAAATAAATGGAACAACATTACAAACTATTTAGGGTACGCGAGTTAGCAGATAATGATGAAGATTTTATCGCAACTTTAGCTGAAGCTTTTTTGGAAGAAGTGCCAGAAGACGCAGAACGATTAAAGATAGCAGTAGCAGCAAAAGATTATCACGATGCTTACCAAGCAGCGCATAAAATGAAACCAACAGTCGATTTATTCGAAATGGGGGTGCTTGATGTTTTAATAGAAGTTCAAGATTGGGGTAAATTTGAAAAAAGAGATTTAGATATTTCTTCACAATTAGCTATTGTTATTTCGGCTGTAGAAAATACAGTTGCCGAAATAAAAGCAGATTTTAATTTATAATGTTAGCTGAAATAATCACCATAGGCGACGAGCTTTTAATAGGTCAAGTAATTGATACCAATTCTGCATTTATAGCAAAACATCTTAATAAAATAGGCATATCGGTATATCAAATAACATCGGTTCAAGATGATAAAACACATATACTTAAGGCCATTAAAGATGCTGAAAATAATGTGGATATCGTTATTCTTACAGGTGGTTTAGGGCCAACAAAAGACGATATTACCAAAAAAACCATCGCTGAATATTTTAATGATACGCTTGTTAACGATCCTTCCGTTATAGAAAATATCGAAGAACTCTGGAAACATTATTCAGGAGGTTTACTGCTTCAAGTAAATCGCGATCAAGCACTCGTACCTTCCAAAGCAACCGTACTCATGAATAAATTGGGTACAGCGCCAGGTATGTGGATGGAAAAAGATTCTAAAGTTTTTATTTCACTTCCGGGTGTGCCTTTTGAAATGAATGCTTTAATTGAAGAGTCTGTTATTCCAAAGCTAAAAGAAAAATACAATTGCCCATATATTTTACACAAAACCTTATTGGTGTACGGCATCGGTGAGAGCGCGTTAGCTGAACGTATTGAAGCTTGGGAAGATGCCTTGCCTAAAACCATTAAACTGGCTTATTTGCCAAGTTTAGGTAAGATGAGGTTGCGTTTATCATCCAAAGGTTTCAATGTTCAAGAAGTTATAGACGGTGTTCAAAAGGAACTTGATAAAGTACTTCCATTAATAAAAAACGAGTTTGCAGGTTTTGAGGAAGAAGATGGCTCGGTGGAAGTAGTTATTGCAAAACAATTAAATAAATTAGGAAAAACATTAGCCATCGCAGAAAGTTGTACGGGCGGTATGATTGCCGAACAATTTACGGCACATCCTGGAGCTTCAGCTTACTTTAAAGGAGGCGTTGTAACCTATTCAACAGAGTCAAAAGTTAACGTTTTAGGCGTTTCAAAAAAAGATATTGACGCGTTTTCGGTGGTAAGTAAGCAGGTTGTAGAGTCTATGGCGAGCAATGCATTAAAAATTTTCCAGTCAGATTTTGTCGTGGCAACAACGGGAAATGCAGGGCCAACAAAAGGCGATTCAGAAGCTGAGGTTGGTACCGTTTATATTGCTATTGCTACAAAAAACGGTGTTTATTCAGAAAAATTCATGTTAGGAAATCACCGAATAAAGGTGATAAATAAGGCTGTAAATAAGGCCTTAGAAATGCTTCTAAAAGAAATTTTTAAAAATTGATATAAATTAGGTTGTTGTAATGTAAAGAATTTGTATATTTGCACCTCGATTTTAAGCAACAAAAGAAATTTAAAGTTATAAATAATGTCAAGAGTTTGTGAACTTACAGGTAAGAAGGCAATGGTTGGAAACAACGTGTCTCATGCAATGAATAAAACTAAACGCAGATTTAATGCGAATTTAGTAAAGAAACGTTTTTACATTCCAGAAGAAGACAGCTGGATAACTTTAAAAGTTTCTACATCTGCTTTAAAAACTATCAACAAAATAGGTATTTCTGCAGCAATTAAGGATGCAAAATCTAAAGGATTTTTAAAATAATAGCTGTATATAATAAGTTAAAAAAATGGCAAAGAGAGGTAATAGAATACAAGTAATATTAGAATGTACAGAGCATAAAGAGTCTGGTCAAGCAGGAACTTCAAGGTACATTACTACTAAAAATAAAAAGAATACGCCAGATAGAATGGAGATTAAGAAATTTAATCCTATCCTTAAGCGTATGACAGTTCATAAAGAGATAAAATAATAAGTCATGGCAAAGAAAACAGTAGCATCGTTACAAACATCTTCTAAAAGATTAACTAAAGCGATTAAAATGGTAAAGTCACCTAAAACAGGTGCTTACATGTTTGTTGAATCAATCATGTCTCCTGAATTTGCAGACGACTTTTTCAACAAAAAGTAAAAAACAAGCTTTTTAAAATATACAAAGCTGCTTTCTTTATAGGAAGCAGCTTTTTTATGTTTATATTTGGGAGTCGATTACTGCCATAATAGCAGTTGAAATAAGTGGTAAGACTTTTGACAATACAATTAAGGCATTACCATAAGGAACTAGATTGGAGTTTACTCTGAGTGTTGTTGAAGTGCTGTATCTTTTTAAAACGTTGTTGTAAGGACGAAGAACTAGGCTATTTGTCAGTTTCTAATCATTACAATATTTCATTTAAAATGGATTAAAATGGTATCACTTGAAATACAGAGTATTCATGATTTACTATTTGTTAAAATAGAACACATGAGTAATCCTTAACACAGATGCCTAAACACATAAATAAACCAACTAATTAACCTAGAAACATGAGTTTTTTTAAAAAAATATTTTCCTCAGAAAAAAAAGAAACCTTAGATAAAGGCTTAGAAAGAACAAAAACCACTTTTTTTGATAAATTAAGTAAAGCGGTTGCTGGAAAATCTAAAGTAGATGATGATGTTTTAGATAATCTGGAAGAAGTTTTGGTTTCTAGCGATGTGGGCGTCAATACGACGCTAAAAATAATAGGGCGCATTGAAGAGCGTGTTGCTAAAGATAAATACTTAGGAACCGACGAGTTAAATAGCATTCTTCGCGAAGAAATAGCAAGCTTATTAAGTGAAACGAATTCGGGTAACGACTCGGAATTCACAGTACCTCAAGATAAAAAACCACACGTTATTATGGTGGTTGGCGTAAATGGTGTAGGTAAAACAACGACCATTGGTAAATTAGCGTTTCAATTTAAAAAACAAGGACTTAATGTTGTTTTAGGAGCTGCTGATACCTTTAGAGCAGCTGCGATAGACCAACTTCAAGTTTGGGCAGATCGTGTTGATGTGCCATTAGTAAAGCAATCTATGGGGTCCGATCCTGCTTCTGTGGCGTTCGATACCTTAAAAAGTGCAGTAACTCAAAATGCCGATGTGGTTATTATAGATACCGCTGGGCGTTTACACAACAAAGTTAACCTAATGAATGAGCTTACCAAAGTAAAACGTGTGATGCAAAAGGTGGTTGCCGATGCGCCTCACGATGTTTTATTGGTTTTAGATGGTTCTACAGGTCAAAATGCATTTGAGCAAGCAAAACAGTTTACAGCAGCCACAGAGGTCACTTCATTAGCCGTAACCAAACTAGATGGTACTGCAAAAGGTGGTGTTGTGATTGGAATTTCAGATCAATTTAAAATTCCTGTTAAATATATTGGAGTAGGCGAGGGTATAGAAGACTTGCAAGTGTTCAATAAATTCGAGTTTGTCGATTCTTTTTTTAAGTAAAATTCCTGTTCAGAAGTCGTTTTTTTTTTGTTTTCTAGAGGATGCTTGTCCTATAATTGAAATTAAAAACAAGAGGCTGCCAATTTTTATATAATGACTAAAGAGTATCAAATTGCTGAAATCAATATTGCCCGAATGAAAGGGGTGAGTATGGATGATCCAATTATGAAAGAGTTTGTCGATAATGTCAATGCAGTAAATGAAATCGCTGAAAAAAGTAACGGTTTTGTATGGCGGTTACTCGATGAAGATAAAGAGGCTGCTAACTTCAGCCCATTTACAGATGAGCAAGTGATTATAAATATTTCAGTTTGGGAAACTATCGCGTCTTTAGAAACGTTTATGTACAAGACCTTTCATTCTGATTTTTTAAAAAGAAGGAAGGAATGGTTTTATGCCTACGGAAAAGTAGCTACTGCCATGTGGTGGATTCCGAAAGGAGACGTACCAACGATTCAAGAAGCTGCAGAAAAGTTAGAATACATTCAGAAAAACGGACCTTCCGAAGTTGCATTTAGTTTTAGATATCAATTTCCTAAACCGGGAGAAGAGAAAAACTAAGACATAAAAATTAGTGTTTTTTTCACGCCAGGTTTCATATATAGATTGCTTTGTAAAATGAAGTTTAAAGAATCTAATGCGATTTAATCCATTAGCGCATTAAGTTTTTCCCACAAGTCGTTATCGAAATTAGATAGCGCAAAATTAGAGTCTTCCGCCTGTTCCCCCATTCTAATAACCACTAATTTTTTACTTGGTACCACATAAATTTTCTGATCGTTTTTACCCAAAGCAGCATACATGTCATCTGGTGCATTTGGTATAAGGCTTCCGCTAAATTCTAACTGACTTTGTGGTAAATGGTAGCTCGATTTGCCATTCAACCACCATAAATAGCCATAAGCTTCATTAATAGTTTGTGAGGTGTTTGTGGCTTCATTTAAAAAAGATTCCGGCACAATTTGGGTATTTTCCCATGTACCATTTGCATACATCATCAAACCAAAACGCGCCATACTTCTGGTATTACTTCCATAAACACTTAAACCACCCACATTAAACCACTGCCCCGTCATGCCTATTTTATTTCTTAATTGGGTATTGAAATAAGTATTCCAAGTTTGATTACTCGCTGCAGCTACCACATCTTGCATTTTCACATACACATTGTGGTAAGCCCATCGGGAGCCAGCATCTGCGGTGTATTGCAAATTTTCAGGCGATACATCATCTCCTAAAGTATCATCCAAACCCGAATTCATCGCCAGTAGGCTTTTACAAGTAATGAGGTTTTCTTTTTGAAGTGGAGCGCTGGTCCAACCTGTTCCCAAATAATCAGAGACTTTATTGTTGATATTTATCAAGCCTTGGTGCTGTGCAATTCCAGATACGACTGTGGTTAATGTTTTGCCGGCACTTGCCCAGTACCACGAAGCGCTTTTGTCATGTCCGTTAAAATAATTTTCGCTAACAATGCGTCCGTTATAGAGTATAATGAAACTTTTGGTGTTTGTGTCTTCTAAAAAAGATAGTAAAGGTTGCAGTGCGTTCGCGTTCCAACCCAATTCTGTGATCGATTTAGTTTCCCAAGTTTCCGTGTTTATTGGCGGAAAGTATAGTGCAACATCTTCAATAGCGGTGTCTTTTGAACAGTTTAGAAAAGACATAGTTACCAAAAAGGCTAAAAAATAGAGGCGATTCATAAGGCAGATTTTAATAATAGGACGTTCAAATATAGTAAAGGTTTAATGAATTAGGTTGAAAGCTTAAATATCGTCCATCTTAAATCATTAATCTTAAATCATTCCGTATCTTTGCACACTTAAATTTTGGTATGAGAACGAAATCGCTTAAAAAGAATAAAATCAACGTAGTAACACTAGGGTGTAGTAAAAATGTTTACGACAGCGAAGTGCTAATGGGACAGTTAAAAGCCAGTGGTAAAGACGTGGTTCATGAAGAAGAAGGTAATATTGTTGTCATTAATACCTGCGGATTCATTAATAACGCCAAAGAAGAGAGCATAAATACTATTTTAGAATTTATGCAGAAGAAAGAAGATGGTGAAGTTGATAAGGTTTTTGTAACCGGTTGTTTAAGTGAGCGTTATAAGCCAGATTTGCAAAAGGAAATCCCGAATGTAGATGCCTATTTTGGTACAACAGAATTACCCGGTTTATTAAAAGCTTTGGGTGCCGACTATAAGCACGAATTAATTGGTGAGCGTTTAACAACCACACCAAAAAATTATGCCTATTTAAAAATTGCCGAAGGTTGCGACCGCCCGTGTAGTTTTTGTGCCATCCCGTTAATGCGTGGAAAACACAAAAGTACGCCTATTGAAGAAGTGGTTATTGAAGCTGAAAAGCTAGCTGCTAAAGGTGTTAAAGAATTGATTTTAATTGCCCAAGATTTAACCTACTACGGGTTAGATTTATACAAAAAACGAAACCTTGCCGAATTATTAGAAGCCCTAGTAAAAGTGGATGGAATCGAATGGATTCGTTTGCATTACGCCTTCCCAACAGGATTCCCTATGGATGTGTTGGAGGTGATGAACCGCGAACCAAAAATTTGTAATTATATAGATATTCCATTACAGCATATTTCAGATTCTATTTTGAAAAGCATGCGTCGTGGTACTACCAAAGAGAAAACCACCCAATTACTTAAAGATTTTAGAGTAGCGGTACCGAATATGACCATTAGAACCACCTTAATTGTAGGTTATCCTGGTGAAACGGAAGAAGATTACCAAATACTAAAAGAGTGGGTTAAAGAGATGCGTTTTGAGCGTTTGGGTTGTTTTACTTATTCTCATGAAGAGAACACACATGCTTATAATTTAGAGGATGATGTGCCAGAAGACGTTAAGCAAGAACGTGCTAACGAAATCATGGAAATTCAATCTCAAATTTCATGGGAATTGAACCAAGCGAAAATAGGGGAGACCTTTAAAGTAGTTATCGACAGAAAAGAAGGTAATTATTTTGTGGGACGTACCGAATTTGATTCGCCAGATGTTGATAACGAAGTTTTAATTGATGCCAGCAAAACCTATATGAAAACAGGTGAGTTTGCAACTGTTAAAATTACAGAAGCAGCAGATTTTGATTTATTTGCCGAAGTTGTTACCGCGTAATTAAAACGACCTATACCAAAGCATCGTCGTTAGAAACCATATCTTGAAGCAACGAAAAGTCGTAAATTTTACGATCTAGTAAATGCGACGGCGATACATTTTGCAAAGCATTCATCATAACAGAAGTTCGATCTGGGAAATCCGTTTCCCAGTCGGCTATCATTTGTTTTACTTTTTTGCGTTGTAAATTCTCTTGAGACCCACATAAATTGCAGGGTATTATAGGGAAATTCATGTATTCTGAATACACTTCAATATCCTCTTCTTTACACAAAGCAAGCGGTCTTAAAATCACCAAATCGCCCGCATCGTTTTTAAACTTAGGAGGCATCGCTTCTAATTTACCAGCGAAAAAGAAGTTCAATAAAAACGTTTCTATAATATCGTTTCTATGGTGGCCTAGGGCTAGTTTATTGCAATTTAAATTCTTGGCAGCTTCGTATAAAGTGCCACGTCGCAACCTAGAACACAAACTACAGGTTGTTTTGCCTTCGGGTGTTTTTTCCATGACCACCTTGTAGGTGTTTTTCTCTATAATTTTATAGTCTACACCTAAATTACTTAAGTAAGTAGGCAACACCTCTACAGGGAACCCTGGTTGTTTTTGGTCTAGATTTACCGCAATAATTTCAAAAGAAATAGGCGCTACTTTTTGAAAGTGTAGCATCATATCGAGCATGGTATAACTGTCTTTTCCACCAGATAGGCAAACCATAATACGATCGCCGGCTTCTATCATTGAAAATTGTTCTAAGGCTTCACCCGTAGCACGAATTAATTTTTTTGTAATCTGTTGCATAGTCTCCATGGCTGCAAAAGTAATATTTTAATGCTTTTGAATGGAAACTTTTACGGGGTGTTGGTTGAAATTTGGAAATTTAATTTATGATGGAAGAAAAAGCTATTTGTAAACTGATGGTGTTACTAAGTCCAATTTTACTTATTTTGTTTTGTATGATTTAATTCGAAATACGTACAGAGAGTTGAATGTTTTAGTTTTCGTTCAAATGTCATGTGTTTGTATAATAGCTTCCGAATGAAAATCATTAGCTAACAAACAAAGTAACCAATAGAGGTATAACTAGAACTAATAAATTTTAATTTTACGTAGTCCTATTTTATTATAATAGTTTGGGAATTGATGGATAGCGTACAAGTGAAAATAGAATAGTAACACTTATCGTGTTGATTTTTAATAGTTTAAGGTTTATATTGTCATTGCTGCCATTTGTTTATCTAAGAACTCTTTAATTTCTTGTTTGTGCCTAGTTTTAGCAGTTCCACTAGTTCTTCCATTTTTTTCCATATCTGTTATTTCGTCTTCCTTTTTTGGAAAGGGAAAGCGACCATCCCAACTAGTATAATTTTGGAAATTGTTTAAGAGTTCAATTTCTTTTTCAGATAATTCTATTTTGTAATGGTTAACTATTTCCATATAGCTATGCCCATTAGTGTTATTTGATTTCCATTGTTTCATGAATTCCTTGAAAGAAGAAATTTGACCACTCAAAATATTATTTTTTTCCTCAAATAAAGCTCTAGCTTTTAGGATTAATTCCAAGCTTACCGCATACATAAGCATACTTCCTCTGAACAAACCGAGTGCATGAATTCTTTCATTTTGACTCCTAATTCTCATAACCTCCTTTCCTTTTTCGAACGAATCGTCAGCTGCAAGTTTTAAACTTAAAGCATGTTCTTCATATACCATCCATGAAAGTGAAGGCCTTATGTTGGTGTATTTTTTGGCGCTCAATATTCTCTATATTTTTAAGTTTGGTTTTAATGCTCTACAAAGTTTATGAATATGGAAAGTTGCGCGTTTGTGTGCGAGGATGTTCCGGCGGAAAATCAGAAGCTTGTAAAGGAGCTACTAACATAGATTTAAGTCTAAATTAACAATTTTTTATAAACAGTATTTTATCCTCTTCCACTTCCATTACAACAAGAACAAGCTTGTCCAGAAGAGGCTAACATATGTCTTTTTTCAGTCAGAGTTTCTAGTCCTTTCTCAATGTCAGATTTCCACAATCCAGTTTTCCCTTCATTTACCGTGTTTTGATATTGCTCAACAGCCTCGATAGCTTCTTTTACTTTTTGATAAACTTTATACTCGTCCATATCTTATATTATTGTTTGTGTTACAGTGCTTAAATTCACATTTTTCATTCCTTCGTAAGCCTTAGTTATTTCATTTGTCATTAAGCTACGACAAGTCTTTTTGTGTCCAGGAACTAGTTCATTAATGTTGTTTAAAGTGTCATAAAGGTCTTTATATGAAGTCCAATAAGTTTGGTATAGAATACTTTTTTCAATAACATCGTGATTCCATAATGAAGCTGTGAGGGATAAGGCGTTTACAGCTTTAACGACATCAGGTCCAATTAGATTTTTTTCATCAATTTCATTTATATTCTGCCAAGCCATATGTAAATCAATTACACCTTGGCGTCTGAACATATTTTTATTTGTATTATTAGCTTTGCCAGATAGATAAACGGCAATTAAACTTACTGCAATTGAAAATGATGCTATTATTAGTGTTATTAGTTCAAATTTTGTCATTCAGTTTTTGTTTTTTCATATTGTATATAACTATAAGACTTAACCAGTTTCAATTGGCTATATATACTCTTAAACGAAGTTAAAATTTTTTCTCACAAAATGAAGTTGAATTTTCCTTTTTAAGCAAAAAAAAATCCTGATAGTTTTCTATCAGGATTTTTAATTACAAAGTATGTTTTTATGTTGTACTGCGCGTTAGGGATTGCAGAGGAAATCCTTTTTAAACTAAAAAGAATCTAAACTTTATTTGGAAACTAAATAGTGGCAGATGGCTTCGGCCTTTGTGCTCGCCATGAGGTTTAAAAAGATTGCAACGAAAAGCCCGACCCTTGTGGTAACGCCCAAATACTATTATTTAATAGCTTCGATGCCTCGGGTTCTGGTACGAATTCTAATAGCGTCTTCTACGGGGTACACGAAAATTTTACCGTCGCCTACTTGTCCTTCAGAGGCATTATCGAGTATAATATCGATGCATTTGTCTAAATTTGAGTCGCTTACAATACACATAATCATGATACGCGTTTGTAAAATCATAGATTGTTCGGTACCACGGTAACGCTCGGTATAGCTTTTTTGCAAGCCCGACCCTTTTACAGGAACAATGGTTAAACATGGTATATCGGCTTCTCTAAGGCCTTGTTGTACGTCTTTAAGTTTAGAGGGTCTTATAATGGCTTCTACTTTTTTCATGTCATTATTATTTTATGGTTACATCGTACTTTCATAAAAGGACGCCTTGCGGTGTAAACGTTTATAAAAGTACGCTGTGTTTGTTTAGTGTTTTCTTAAATTATTCGAATGTGGTGTAGGCTTCAACTCCAAATGATACAGCATCGATACCTGCGTTTTCTTCGCGACGTGATACTCGAATACCAATGGTTTTTTTCAAAATAACCATTAATAAATAAGTCACTATGAAAGATAGGGAACCAATAGCAATCACACCTATAGTTTGTGTTACTAATAGCGAGGTGCCACCACCGAAAAACAAACCGTTTTCGGTTGCAAAGAAACCCACAGCAATGGTACCAAACAAACCGTTTATACCGTGTACTGCAATCGCACCAACGGGATCGTCAATTTTAATTTTATCGAAGAATATAACGGCAAGATCTACTAACACCCCTGCGATTAAACCAATAATGATGGCCGAATTGGAATCGACTACATTACAACCTGCAGTAATAGCTACTAAACCAGCTAATACACCATTTATAGCCATGGTGATATCTATTTGACCGTATTTGAAATAGGTGTAAACCATAGTGGAAAGTCCGCCAGCTGCCGATGCTAAAAAGGTGTTAACAACAACGGTTCCTATAAGTTCCCAATTTCCAACAGCTGATAGGGTAGAACCTGGGTTGAACCCAAACCAACCAAACCATAAAATAAAGGCGCCAACGGCTGCTAATGGTAAGTTGTGACCCGGTATTGGATTTGATTTTCCTGTTTTAGTATATTTTCCAAGACGTGGCCCTAATACAATGGCAGCGGCTAAAGCTGCAAAACCACCCATAGCGTGAACTGCCGACGACCCTGCAAAGTCGTTAAAGCCTCGAAGTGCTAACCAACCATCTGGATTCCAAACCCAATGTGCTGCTACAGGGTACATAACGGCGCAAAATATAAATACAAATAGGGCGTAAGACCATAATTTCATGCGTTCTGCAACGGCACCAGATACGATGGAAATGGATGCTATAGCAAAACCAAGTTGTATAAACCAGAAGAGTTTGTTGGAAACGGTAAGTCCCAGACCTAAATCGTCCGTCGTTATACCAAAGTCTAGTGCAAACCAGCCATTCGATTTTCCGTAGGCAATACCAAAACCAATAATATAGAAGGCAATACCTCCAAAAATAATATCGATCATGACTTTAGCTATTATACTCATCGCATTTTTTGCACGCACAAAACCAGCTTCAAGCAATGCAAAACCACCTTCCATTAAAAATATAATAGCACCACAAAGTGCTACCCATACACTATCTATACCGTGTATAATTTCTTTTTGATCAATGAGCTCGGTTGGTTGTTGAGCAATAAGTGCTAATAATTCCATAAATTTTTTAGTTAATTAGTTTTAGTTGTTAAAAATCAGGCCTATTTCCTTAGAGAGTTTTGAAGAAATATTCAGGTTTATTTTTAAAAAAGCATGAATGTAATGATTTTAAAGCCTTTAGTTATGGAATTGGCAGCGGGAAATAAATTTTTTCGAAATTCTCACTAAACCGTAAAATTCTTAATTTGATTTTTTCTATAATCGGACTTCTAGTTAAAAATATTTAAACCCAAAAAGTGTGTTTTTTTAATACTTTTGAATAAATACTTTTTATGGCGACTCGATTAAACTTTAAAGATTTCCTTATTGGTATAAGTAATAAACCGCTTCGTATTTTAGACGCTTCCATTAAAAATTCGGCTTATATTAAGTTAGATTTATCGGAAGAAAATGAAGGATTACGCCATGTTGATGTATCTTCATCTAAGAAGTTAGAAACTTATATTACAAGTCACATTCAAAAACACGCTGCTTCGGTGGCCTTTGGTGGCTATAATGAAGCCCGAGGCATTTATAAACGCAGTACGTATTTTAATGATTCGCCAGAAAAGGAACGAAACATCCATTTAGGTGTCGATTTGTGGCATGCTGTAAATACACCTATTTATGTGCCGCTAGATGCTACGGTGCACAGTTTTAAAAACAATATGAATTTTGGTGATTATGGCCCGACTATTATTTTGAAACACCAAATAAAGGATGTGGAGTTTTATACACTTTATGGTCATTTAAGTTTGGCGTCTATTGAAAATGTTAAGGTGAATCAAGTTTTTAAGCAAGGTGATTTGTTAGGTACTTTGGGTGATGCTAAAGTGAATGGCGATTACCCACCGCATTTACATTTCCAAATTATTAGAGACTTACAAAATTTTAATGGTGATTATCCTGGGGTTTGTAGTAAAACCGATTTAGATTTTTATTTAGATAATTGCCCAGACCCTAATGTATTATTGAAATTAGAAGGTTAAAAACTTATATATTAACAGCTTAGGGTTTGTTTATATAGTGAGAAATGGTAATTCTATAACACTTGTTAAAATTGATGTAATTCTTTTAGTTCTTGTTGGTTGTACCTTGCACCTATATTAATCAATAAAACAATTAAGATGAAAAAAAGAACATTAATACTCGGAAACTCTATAAGTTTTGCCATTTTTGCCTCTGTAATATTATTAAGTTTTACAAGTTGTAGAGAAGAGAAATCAAAATCGGATACAATTATAATTGAAAAAGAAGTGCAAGCGCCAAAAGAGAAAGAAAGTGATGGTACCTCACTAAGTATTGGTAGTGATGGTGTTGATTTTTCAACTAAAAACGGAAAGAAAAAAACAGAAATTACTATTGAAGATTAATTCAATTTAGAAAATATATAAAAACAAAAAACCAGCTAAATAGCTGGTTTTTTGTTTTTATATAAGAAGGTAAAGTTATGCTTTGCCTTTATTCATCAGCAAATTTGGAGTAAATATCAACACTAATAAACTTGTTATTTTTAATTTCACAGTCTTTCATAGTGCCTTCCAAATTGAATTTAAGTTTTGCTAGTGCCTTTTTACAAGCTATATTTTCAGTTTCTACAAAACCTTCAATTCTATGTAAATCTAGATTTTTAAAGGCGTAATTAAAAATAAGAGGCATTGTTTGCGTCATAAGTCCTTTTCCCCAGTTTTCTGGTAATAACCAAAAACCTATTTCTGCTTTTTTATGGATTTTGCTTAATGCATTGAGACCTCCAGCACCCAGAAAAGTGCCATCAAATTGGGAACAAATCGCCCACCAAATACCAGTTCCATTCTTTTCAAGGTCTTCAAACCAGATCATTTGTTCTTTTGTGGCTTCCAAACTGTTGAAGCTAATGCCGTAATACTTTATAATATCGGGGTGCGAAAGTCCTTTAAAAACATGTTCTAAATCTGCATTTGTAAATTGCCTTAAAATAACGTTCTCAGATTTTAGAATGGGAAATTCACCTGCCATTTACTTTTTCTTTTTTGGAGTTCCTTGATGGTGGTATGAGATGCTTTATTTTTTTATAGCCGCTAATTCCGCGATTTTACAAATAACTTCAGTTGCTTTAATCATACTTTCAACGGGTACATACTCGTAACGCCCATGAAAATTATGTCCGCCAGCAAATATATTTGGGCATGGTAAGCCCATGTAACTTAATTGTGAGCCATCGGTACCGCCACGAATTGCCTTTATAAGAGGTGCAATATGTAGTTGTTTCATGGCTTCTTCCGCAATATCTACAATATGCATAACAGGTTCAATCTTTTCGCGCATATTAAAATACTGGTCTTTTATTTCAACGCTTATCACTTCTCTATCATATTGTTCGTTTAGCTCGGTTGCTAAATTTTCCATAACGGCTTTACGTGCTTCAAAATGTCCTAAATCGTGATCACGGATAATGTATTCCAAAACCGTTTCTTCAACTTCACCTGTCATAGAAGACAAATGGAAAAAACCTTGGTAATCCTCCGTATGTTCAGGAGTTTCCATGCGCGGTAATGAATTTATAAATTCTTGGGCAATGTACATGGAGTTTATCATTTTACCCTTGGCATAACCTGGGTGTACAATTTTACCTTTTACTTTTACAACAGCACCAGCGGCATTAAAGTTTTCGTATTCAAGTTCGCCAATTTGGCTACCATCCATAGTGTAAGCCCAATCGGCTCCAAATTTGGCAACATCAAATTTATGAGCACCTCTACCTATTTCTTCATCGGGTGTGAAGCCTACTTTAATGGTGCCGTGTTTTATTTCTGGATGGTTAATTAAATATTCCATGGCCGAAACAATTTCAGTAATACCCGCTTTATCATCGGCCCCCAATAGTGTGGTGCCATCGGTTGTAATTAAGGTTTGCCCTTTATATTGCAGTAAATCATCAAAATAATCGGGAGATAGGATAATGTTTTCAGCTTCATTTAAAACAATATCTTTTCCATCGTAATGCTCAATAATTTGTGGGTTTACGTTGGCTCCAGTAAAATCTGGTGAGGTATCAAAGTGGGAGATAAAACCAATGGTGGGCGTTTCATGGCTCACGTTACTTGGCAGAGTGGCCATAATATAAGCATGCTCGTCAATGCTCACATCATGCATACCAATCGCTTTTAACTCTTCGGCAAGTTTGTTTGCTAAATCCCATTGCTTAGCCGTACTAGGTGTGGTGTTTGATGTGGGATCCGATTCGGTATCGATTGTAACGTAACTTATAAAGCGTTTTATGATGTGTTCTTTTGAAATCATTTTGAGATGAATTATTAAAGTGTTAAGGTAAGAAATTTTAGAGGTTCTGAGAGATAATCACATAGCCTTTTGTGCTTCAAAAGTACAATTATTAATTTTTTTTGCTTTTGAAAAGGATGATTTTTTATTTTGAATATTTAGGAGTACTTTTGCAGAAATAATACAGATGTACAAACTATTACTTCGCCCGTTATTTTTCTCGTTCGATCCAGAAAAGATTCATTATTTCACATTTTCATTAATTAAAAACACCTCTAAAATTCCAGGTTTTGCTGCTATTTTTAGAAGTTTATATGTGGTGAATGATAAACGATTGGAACGAAACCTTTTCGGTATTACCTTCAAAAACCCTGTAGGTTTAGCCGCAGGATTCGATAAAAATGCGGTTTTATATAATGAACTTGCCAATTTCGGATTTGGTTTTATCGAAATAGGAACCGTTACCCCAAAAGCACAAGCAGGAAACCCGAAAAAACGTTTGTTCCGTTTGAAAGACGATCAAGGTATTATTAACCGTATGGGTTTTAATAATGAAGGTCTTGAAGCAGCTATCTCGCAATTAAAAAATAATAAGGGTAAACTTATTATTGGTGGAAACATTGGTAAAAACACAAATACCAAGCCCGAAGATTATACAAAAGATTATTTAGAATGTTTTAATGCGCTGCACCCGTTTGTAGATTATTTTGTGCTCAACGTAAGTTGTCCGAATGTGGGAAGCCATGCGAAATTAAATGATAAAGAATATTTAGAAGAGTTAATTGGTGCTGTACAAAAAGCCAACAAAACCTTCGAAAAGCAAAAACCCATTCTTTTAAAAATTGCGCCCGATTTAAATAATGCGCAGTTAGATGAAATTATAGAATTGGTTGCAACCACCAAGTTAGATGGGGTTATTGCTAGTAATACATCTACTGATAGAACAGGATTAATAGCCTCTGAAACTCAATTAGAAGCTATTGGAAACGGCGGTTTAAGCGGACAACCCGTTAAGAATAAAAGCACACAAGTTATTAAGTATCTAGCTGATAAAAGTAATAAGGCGTTCCCTATAATTGGGGTTGGTGGTATTCATTCCGCAGAAGATGCTTTAGAAAAAATGCGTGCAGGTGCCGATTTAGTACAGGTTTATACCGGTTTTATTTACGAAGGGCCTAGTCTTGTGAAATCTATAAACAAAGCGATTCTTAAAGAAGCTTAATTTAGAAATTAAACTGAATTTATTGTAGTAAGTATAAGTTACGAATTTTTAGTTTCTGGTAGGGTACTTGTTGAAATCATTTAAGTAAATAGAATGGCTATTTAATGCAGTAAAAGGTTATTACTTTATAACCTTTTTGGTTACTGTATTGCCGTTACTTCTAATGGTTAGTAAGTACATACCAGAAGTAAGGTTGCCTATATGTATTTGCTTATCGGTTAAATTTCCAGTTAATACAACATTTCCAGTTAAATCACTTAATTGATAATTTACAGCGTCGTGTGGGTTCGAAAAGGCCACATGAATGGTTTTGCCATTAACGGGGTTTGGGTATATTTTAACCGTATCGTTTGTAATAGGAATGTCTATTGTTTTAATAAAAATATTATCAATAGCCATATCTCCATCCCAACCACTACCTCTTATAGCCCTAAAACGCAGATTAATTGTTTGGTTCGTGTAGGCCGCTAAGTCGATATTTTTAATAATAAAAGCATCGTCTTGATGTTTTTGTTGACTACCAATAATAGCGGGAATCACATCATTTATATAGCCAGCATCCGTTTTTATATCAACATGTAATTCACCAATATTTTTTCCAAACATGTGGTATGAAAACTCCAATTCAGAATTCGGGTTAACAATATCCATACATGGCGATATTAACTCGGCAATATCACCTGCCTGCGCACCAGAAGCTTCTGCGTACATATAGGTGTTTGTTTGGTTTTGCGTTGTTTTTGTTAAAATAGGACCTGTGTTAACCGAGGTTGTTTCACCTTTATTTAGAAGCCAATTATAGCCATGCTCGGTCACATCTTTAGCCGTCCAATTGACATCACTTTGTAAATGATACGATTCAAAATCATCATTAAAAAGAGTTACGGCGTCACCCACTTTTATAAGTTTTGAATAGGTCTTTTTTATGTGTTTAGATTTTGTTGAAACGGTTAGCGTTACATCATAAATACCTGTTGTAAAGGTATGCGTTGGGTTTTGTGTGGTGTAATCAATCACGCCGTCACTATCTACATCCCAAGCCCATTTTGAAATGTTTTTACAACTGCTTTGAAAATTTACGGTTAACGATTCATCACAGGTTTGAACAACGTCTGCCGTGAAATTAGCATTAAAAGTAGGGCAAGCCAAATAGTTTTTAACGGTAAGGTAATAGGCATACATGCGGGCGAGTTGCTGTTGCGAAAAATGAGAGCGACAGCCTTTTCTGGAATAGGACATGATGTTTGATGTGTCCGGTGTGTAAGCATCTCCGTTAGCATCAGTTTCAGTTCCTGTGTATTGACAGAAATTATTAACGTTTTTGGTGGTTAATTTTGGGTCGGCTGGCGTGTCGCAAATGCCATCGCCATTAGTATCACAGTTGCTACCGTCTACTAATTCTGTTGTTAGTGCATCATCGGCACCATGTGTATGGGCTAAAGAGAAAAAATGACCTATTTCATGAGCCAAAGTAGAATCGTTAGTAACACAACTATTTTTGACTACAATCACATCATTTCTACCTTCATTATCAGCATAACCACAAATGCTTTCATCCTTTTCATTTTCAATAGAATCTGCAAAATAAATATTTATTAGACCCGCCACATTGTTAGATTCTACCAATGTTTTTTCATCTCCTTTTTTCAAGTGGCATAGGCTATCTTCATCAATATAATTAATACCGTCACATAAAAAGAACTCCATGTAGGCATCAGCATACATACTATTCAAATTATTAATAGCTGTATTAAGGTCTGCTTCACAAATACCTCCGGTACCCTTCGAGCTACGAATAACGTGTGCTTTGATGGGTATGGAATTATTCAAGATGGTATGAGATGGGTTTTTAGCCAACTGTTTTTGCATAAAGGCCTGCTCATACTTTTTAAGCTGGGGTTTTATACTGTTGTAAAATTCTAAAGATTGTTGTGAGACTGTTGTTCCACACGATGCTGTTTCATTTTGTGCAAACAAGTTGGCACTCCATGATAAAGATATCAATAGGAAAAGGTAGGCTAATGTAGGTTTTAAAAGATGCATTTGGGGAAAACATTTTTTTCAAATGTATAGCATAACACCTTTTTATAATAATTAAAACGTTGAACCGTGAGAATAAACGACTAGTTGACAAGTAGTTTGCTAGTTTTGCTCTTTCCGTCAACACCATTCAGTTTTAATAGATACATACCTTTACTTAAATGAGATACATTAAAATCGATTTTTGAAGTCTGCGCGTTAAGTGTAACGTCTGTTACTAAGCGTCCCAATATGTTATAAAGTTGAATTGATTTTAAGTCCATATTTCGGCTATTTGAAACCGTTACTTTACTCTGTGCTGGGTTGGGGTATATTGTAATGTTTTCAATAGCATTTTGGCTCAGAGTACTTAAAGTTGAAGCATTATAAGTAAAAGTAATAGTCCCCATTTTATTACTATTTATTGGAACACCTGTAATTTTAGAAATACCTAAGCGTGGGCTACTTACCATATTTTCAGATGTATAATTTACACCATCATCGGTACCCGCATCATATGCGAAAACGTCTAAAGTAAAAGTCTCTTTCCAACCATTGTTAATGGTGTTGTTTCCAGATCTTAAATTAATACTGTTTACGGCAATAAACCAGTCGGGGCTTGGAGCCACCATAGAAACCAGACTGATTAAAGGGTATGTTTCACTTACTTGTAAATTGTTAAGGGTAAAAGTGCCAACGGCGCTGCCAATACCTCCTGCATTTAGCCATTGGTCTGCTTTGTTGGCAGAAATAGCTGTATTCACTTCATTCATGAAATTGGTATTGTTACCTAATTCAGCAACATCTTTAATACCATTGGTGTTTGGAGATATAGCGCCTATTTCATAAAATTGATTCGTCGTGTTATGAGTGGCACCCACTAAGGCAGACCAATGCGCGCCTCCAGGAACTGAAGTGTGATCGGTTTCATTCCAAATAGTGGTGAGTGATATGTTATAGGTTGCCGTACTCTGGCAGTAACTGCCAATTGAAAATAAAAGTCCGATAATTAAAGTAAACGTAGAATTTTTCATAAGGCATCGAGTTATTTGTATTATAGGTCTACTATTTTCACGAATACTAACAAAAAGAAACGTTTTACTTATTTTTTAAATAAGCTCTTTATAAAAATAATAGTATTTTTAGCATCGTATTTTAAACCAAGTAATGTCAAGCGAAATAAAGATTATAGAATGCCCACGAGATGCCATGCAAGGCATTAAGCAGTTTATTCCAACAGAGAAAAAGGTGCAATACATTCAGTCGTTATTACGAGTTGGTTTTGATACGATTGATTTTGGAAGTTTTGTTTCACCCAAAGCCATTCCACAAATGGTAGATACCGCAGAAGTGCTGTCGCGATTGGATTTAAGTAAAACAAGCAGCAAACTATTATCTATAATAGCAAATAGAAGAGGGGCGGAAGATGCTAGTAATCATCCTGAAATAGGTTATTTGGGGTATCCGTTTTCTATATCTGAGAATTTTCAAATGCGTAATACGCACAAAACGATTGCGCAATCTATAGTTACACTTTCTGAAATATTAGAAATTGCGAACAAATCCAATAAAGAAGTGGTGGTTTATATTTCTATGGGGTTTGGAAACCCATATGGAGACCCATGGAATGTGGATATTGTGGGGGAGTGGACCGAGCGTTTAAGCAATATGGGCGTTAAAATATTATCTTTAAGTGATACTATTGGAAGTTCTAATTCAGAGAATATTCACTATTTATTTTCAAATTTAATTCCGCAGTATCAAAATATAGAGTTTGGAGCCCATTTACATACCACACCATCTACTTGGTTCGAAAAGGTCGATGCAGCTTATAAGGCGGGCTGTAAACGTTTCGATGGTGCCATACAAGGTTATGGAGGTTGCCCAATGGCGAAAGACGAATTAACAGGTAATATGCCAACCGAAAAGTTGTTATCTTACTTTACTTCACAGAAAAATAACAACCTAAATGCGCTTAGTTTTGAGAGTGCGCATAATGAGGCAACTAAAATTTTTAGCGTATATCATTAAATTTAGCCTATCTAAAAGGTTAATAATTAGGGGTGTAAAAAGTTTATTTAAATTTAATCTAAATAAACTTTGTGATTCTCATTTTGTATTTTATTTTTGCACGATATTTTAACATATTATTTATATCAAGTCTAAATAAAAACAAAACAATCACTAAAAATGAAAAGAATATCTTTACTATTAGCCACTTTTACAGCAGCTTTTACATTTGCACAAACGGTACCAGATTCCCTTTCAACAAACCCACAAACTCAATTAAATGCGGCACAACGTATTTTAACAGGGAACATTAATACAGGTGTTACTGTTGGAGGTTATGGTGAAATAACATACAACCAGCCAGAAGGTGGTAATGGAACGTTAGATGTACAACGTTTGGTATTATTATTTGGTTACAAATTTAACGATAAAGTACAATTTGTTACCGAAGTAGAATTTGAACATGTAAAAGAAGTATATGTAGAACAAGCATTTATTCAATACACGGTTGCAGATAATGTAAACTTACGTGGTGGTTTAATGCTAGTACCAATGGGTATTATTAATGAGTTTCACGAACCAACAACCTTTAATGGTGTAAACAGACCAAGTGTTGATAAAAGTATTGTTCCAACTACATGGAGAGAAATAGGTGTAGGTGTTCAAGGTCGATTTAACGAAATTTCTTTAGGTTACCAAGCGTATGTGTTTAACGGATTTAAATCTGTGAACGACGGAAAGGTTTTAGGAGGTTCTAACGGTTTACGTAATGGACGTCAAAAAGGCGCAGAATCAACTATTAACACGCCTAATTTATCTGGAAAATTAGATTATTACGGGATATTAGGTTTACGTTTAGGTTTATCTGGGTATTTTGGACGCACACAAGCTGAAGATGGTGTCGATATGATTGATGGGTCTGATGTTGGTCTTTCTATGATTGGTTTAGATGCACGTTATGCTTACCAACGTTTTGCTGCAAGAGGTCAATTTATCCACACAAGTGTTTCTGGTAGTGAAGATTATAATACTTTAAATACTGCAGATTTAGGTAGTTCTTTACAAGGTTGGTATTTAGAAGCTGCTTATAACTTATTACCACAAACAAAACAACAACAGTTATATGCTTTTGCACGTTATGAAGATTATGATACGCATGCATCAGTAGCTGGAAGTTTAATTAGAAAGGATAGTTATAATAGAGATGACTGGACTTTAGGTTTAAGTTATAAAATAGCACCAGGAGCCGTTGTTAAAGCCGATTATCAGTTTAAAAATAACGCAGATGACAGTGCTACAAACCAATTAAACTTTGGTTTAGGTGTTTGGTTCTAAAACAATTTTTACTGTAATTACGGCGTATTACAATTTCCTATTTATTAAAATAGAATTGACATGTAATAGCTAATGCATAGAAACAAAACCAGAAAGCTAAAGTAGATCTTATATTTACTTTAGCTTTTTGGTATATTATTTGTTCCGTTAACAACGAATAAGAATGTATTATAACAGGTTTGAAAGAAAAGCACATTGCAATACCGTGGATTTGTTCTAAACCATTTTTTAATGACATTCAAATTTTAAAATTAAAAGTTTATTTTTGCCGCATGATTTTTAAAAAGGTTACCATTTTATTATTAGCTTTTTCATTACTGTCTTTTTCTATACAAAAAGATTTAAGTAAGAAAATAGATAAAGAGATTAAAGATACTTTTAAGTTATCTAGCTATGCATATACGCCTATTTCATTTTCAACCGAAATAAATAAAGAATTACCATCACAATTTGATGCTAAAAACTTTATAAGCATCCATGCTAATAAAAAAGTAGTGGGCTATGCTTATATGGGGAAAGCCCCAAGCAAAACGGACGAGTTTGATTATTTAGTATTGCTAGATACAGACCATATCGTGTTAAAAACAAAGGTGACGGCTTATCGTGAAGATTACGGTGGCGAAATAGGGAGCAAACGCTGGCTGCAACAATTCATTGGTAAAAAAGCATCAGATAATTTGAGGTATGGCGATAATATTGTGGCTATATCTGGCGCAACAATTTCGGTGCGTTCCATGACGAATGCTATGAATAACTTATTGAAGTCATTAAAAATGCTTCAATCTAAAAAATTACTTTAATGCAACTAAACGGATTAATATTAACGCTTCCAAAAGAATTAAAATTATTAATCGGTGCATTTGTTATCGTGTTAAGTATTGGGTTTTATACCGGTTTATTATTTGTGGGCGAAACCTCTTCCGCAAATCCCAATGGTATTGAAGAGCAGTATTTAGGAAATGAATTTGATGAAAACGCAGAAGTTATGCACTTTAAAAAAAGTGCTAAAGAAATGCTTACTTTGGTGCATAATCACATTCTTTCCATGTCTATTATTTTCTTTTTAATAGGGCTTTTGGTTTCTATAACGCAATTGGGATCTAAGCTTAAAATGTTTTTAATAGTAGAGCCTTTTGTATCGGTGGTATTAACCTTTGGTGGGCTTTATTTACTTTGGTGCGACATCCTTTGGATGAAATATATTGTGATGTTTTCAGGTATTTTAATGACGCTTACCTTTACTGTTTCGGTGCTTGTAATTCTTAAACAATTGCTTCAGAAAAGTCATTAATTTTGTGCGTTACGGTTCTTTTTTCTGCCCATTTTCTACTATTCATTTTTCAAAAGTGATAATTTAACATATTTCCATTAAACTTTTTAATGTTTGTAAGGTCTAAGCCATAAACCTAGATAAAATACTTACATTGAGAACACTTGTACTATTACTATCCTTATGCATCTCTGCATCCTTATTTGCACAAAAATTCACCTTAGAAGGTGTCGTTAAAGATCAAGGCACTCATGTTTTAGAAGGTGCCACCGTGTATCTTCAAAGTATAAAAGATAGTATTCCTATTGCTTACGGTATTACAAACAAAAACGGTGAGTTTTCATTACAGGTTAATACAGAAAACGATTCCAAAGCTATTTTTAACATCGCTTATTTGGGTTACAAACCTTATAGACAGGATATTAATGTGCCTGCCGGAAAACAGCTTGACATGGGGTTTATTACTTTAGATGATCAAGTTGAAGAACTTAATGTGGTTTCTATTATAGGTAAAGCACCGCCCATTTTAATTAAGAAAGATACCATTGAGTATAATGCCGATAGTTTTAAAACCTTACCTAATGATAAAGCGGAGGACTTACTTAAAAAATTACCAGGTGTTGAGATCGATTTAGAAGGAAACATTACCGTAAACGGGATAGAAGTAGAGGCTATTAATGTAGACGGTATGCGATTTTTTGGAGAAAAGAAAGGAGATATCGCACTAAAAAACTTACCAAGTAACGTGATTAGCAAGGTTCAGGTTACCGATTATAAAAGTAACATGCAAAAGTTTACAGGTGAAGAGTCTGATTCTGGAACTAAGGAAATAAACTTAACTATTAAGAAAGGGAAAAATCGAGCCACTTTTGGAGATGTGAAATTGGGCTATGGTACCGATGATAAATACCAAGCCAATGCCAATGTATTCCAGTTGGTAGACGGCAAACAACTGGGACTTATAGCGGGTACAAATAACATTAACATGTCTAAAGGGTTTAACGCGCTACCAGATGCCGATACGAGTAATGGTTATATGGAATCAGATTTTGTTGGAGCCAATTTTACCAAAGGAAAATGGAATGAAACACGTGTTAACGGAAATTACAGATACAGCGCTCAAAGTACAGATAAGGCACAAAAAAGCCATTCAGAGAATTTTTTACCCAATTTAAATTACATCACAGACTCTGAAAGTAGTAGTTTTGACGATTCTGATAACCATAAAGGAGGTGCCGATTTAAAATTTATCTTAAAGCCGAAAAACAAGCAATCTAATAATAAAGTTCAACTTTCTAATGAAACCGATTTTAATGCGGAGAATTCTACATCTGGGTCGTTAACTAATAAAATTTCAGAATACACCAATGGTGATTTGGTAAGTGAGTATAATTCGGCAAACCAGTCGGAGTCTTCAAATTATCAATTAAAAAATAAGTTTAGTGTTATCCCTATTACAGGTAAAGGTAGAGATTATCTAAATGTGGAATTAGGCACCGATTTTAGTAAAGGTACTTCCGATAGTAAAAACTATTCCGAAAACATACTTTACAATAAAGGCACTACGATTGTTCAAGACCAAATAAATATTTCGAATTCAAATAGTAGCGACATCAGCCTTAGTGCCATGTGGAGTAAAGAATTATTCACTAATTTTAGAATAATGCCAAAGTATAACGTGAGCATTCGTTCTCAAAATAATGAAAAATATATTTTTGATTATGATGAGGTTACAAATGATTATGATGATTTTAATGAAGTACTAAGTTCTGATAGTAAATACATAACAACCACTATTAAACCCGCTTTAAGATTACGATACGAGTATAAAGAGTTTCGTTTTGAGGTAGAAGGAGCGTTTACAAATACCTTTAGAAATTATAAGGATTTATTGGTTGAAGCTCGAAACTTTAGAAAAGACTTTGAGTTTTTAACTTATTCAGGAAGATTACGCTATCGTGATAAAAATGGCTATAAAAACATCAATTTAAATTACAACCAAAATGTCGATTTGCCATCTGCAAACCAATTGCAACCGGTGGAAGATGTGAGTAATATAACCCATATTCGTGTTGGTAACCCATTTTTAGAACCAGAAATCAACCATAATGTAAGTTTTGAATACCAAAATAATTTGGCTTTCAATAACATCAATATTACTGGGAATGTGAGAGCACAATTTATTCAAGATAAAATCATCAGTTCTACCATTACAGATGAAGATTTTAATAAGTTCACAACCTATGCCAATATAAATGGGGATTATTCATATTCTGGAAATGCGGCTATTTCAAAATCATATTTCAGTAAAAAAACAAATATTAATATTAATGCCCGTTTAAATGGTTCGTATAAAAACACCTTGTCTATTCAAAATGCCATTGAGTTTGCCGCCAAAACAACAACCATAAGACCATCATTATCTTTCAAATATTCCTATGATAATAAATTAGATTTTAGTGGTACTTACAGTTATTCAACCAATAAAAGTGTGTATGATACCGATGCGTTTAATGATAATGAATACTTTGTGCAAAATATAGATTTTGAATCGTCTGTGTTCTTCATAAAAAATGTGTTCTTATCTAACAAAGTCTCTTACCGTTATAACAGTCGCGTTGGTGACGATTTTGATGGTGATGCCATTTTTTGGAACGCAGGACTTGGTATTGAATTATGGGATAATAAAGCTACTTTAACATTGGTTGGCTATGACATCCTCGGGAAAAATAATGGTTATAGACGTACAGTGTCTGAAACCTCTATTCAAGATGTTGAAAATAGAATTTTAGAGCAGTATTTTATGCTAAACTTTACTTATAAATTCGGAAGTTTTGCGGGACAAAAAATGAATGTAGGTGGAGATCGTGGTTCTAGACGTGGCGGTGGTTCTGGAGGCGGCATGAGAAGAAGATAGAATTTCTCTCATTTCAATATATACGTTGTACACAAGTAAAAGCAATACCAATTTCTCGTACTTTTATAGGCTATGAGAAATTGGTGTTTTTTTTTATTTCTGTTTATTTCGAACCTGTCTATTTATGCTAAAGAATGGAGGAGTTTAAAAGCTTATCAAGAAGCCACAAAACAGGAAATGCTATTACCTTCAGATTGGTTAAAATCTGACAGAACGCATAACACCGGTGTTTGGGAAATGGCGAATGCCTATAACTTAGAAAAAAACCAGCCCCAAGAATATTCGAGTTTGGCATCCCGTAGAGATTTTTATAAATGGGTGCAAACCGAGGTCGAGAAAAGGGGGCACCAAGTGGTTTGGTTTAAAATGGTTCAATTTATTTCTAGTAAATTGCGTGTTATGGAAACCTTCCCGAATGTGATTTTTGTGAATAAAAAGATCATGACTTAC
Organism: Mariniflexile sp. AS56; assembly: GCF_030552475.1. GTDB lineage: Bacteria > Bacteroidota > Bacteroidia > Flavobacteriales > Flavobacteriaceae > Mariniflexile. The sequence continues at coordinate 51,838 of NZ_JAUPED010000018.1, forward strand.
GCACAAAGCTGTAGTGAGACTATTTTTAAGAATTCATTTATTGAAATTAGTAATCTTTTTAAATTGACCTCTGTTTTAAATGAAGTAACAGGTTTAGAATGGGATAAACGTATTTTATATAAGGAACAGTATGTTTGGGTTGATGGTTTTATAAATAGTATCGATACGCGTAGTTTAAACAAGATTGAAACCATTTTAGAAGGTAAGTGTTTGTACGGTGTGTTTGTGCCCAAAGAAATTAGGTTTACTGGCGATTTGGATAATAAAGAAATGCGCTATGAATATGCTTTAAACAAACTTAGGTTGTACTTCCAAAATACCAAGTAATGCTTTTTTTGTAGGTATTTAGTGTAATAGTGTTTCAAATAGTTAACAAGTAAAACGTTTTTTTTACACTATTTTTTATTACTGAAAGTTTACGTGATTCAAACAGAAAAAAATGTGTATATTTGCACGCAATTATAATCATAATTGCATCATGACTGCACATCAAAATAAAATTCTAGGAGAAGGGTTAACCTACGACGACGTTCTACTAGTTCCAGCATATTCCGAAGTACTTCCAAGAGAAGTAAACATTCAAACAAAATTTACACGTAACATTACCATTAATGTGCCTATTATATCGGCTGCTATGGATACCGTTACCGAAAGCAAAATGGCTATTGCTATGGCGCAAGAAGGCGGTATTGGAGTGTTACACAAAAATATGACTATTGAAGCTCAAGCTTTAAAAGTTAGAAAAGTGAAACGTGCCGAAAGTGGTATGATTATAGATCCCGTAACTTTGCCGCTTACAGCCATCGTTAGTGATGCTAAAAAAGCAATGGCCGAGTATGGCATTGGCGGTATTCCTATCGTAGATGATGAAGGCATGCTAAAAGGAATTGTAACCAACCGTGATTTACGTTTCGAGCACGATAAAAAACGCCCTATTGTTGAAGTGATGACTAGCGAAAATCTAGTAACTGCAGCTGTAGGAACCTCTTTAAAAGATGCTGAAATTATTCTTCAACAACATAAAATTGAAAAATTACTTATTGTTGATGATACTTATAAATTATCTGGTTTAATAACCTTTAGAGATATCACCAAATTAAGTCAGAAACCGATGGCAAATAAAGACCAGTATGGTCGTTTGCGTGTTGCTGCTGCTATTGGTGTTACAGGAGATGCTGTGGATAGAGCTGAAGCTTTAGTAAACGCAGGTGTTGATGCCGTTGTAATTGATACAGCACATGGGCATACCAAAGGTGTGGTAGATGTTTTAAAACTAATAAAAGCAAAATTTCCGAATTTAGATGTTATCGTTGGTAATATTGCTACAGGAGCAGCCGCTAAATATTTAGTAGAAGCAGGTGCCGATGCTGTAAAAGTAGGTATTGGTCCAGGTTCTATTTGTACCACACGTGTTGTTGCAGGTGTTGGTTTTCCTCAGTTTTCTGCAGTTTTAGAAGTCGCTGCAGCTATTAAAGGTTCAGGTGTTCCGGTAATTGCAGATGGTGGTATTCGTTATACAGGCGATATTCCAAAAGCGATTGCAGCAGGGGCAGATACTGTTATGTTAGGTTCTCTTTTAGCAGGAACTAAAGAATCTCCAGGAGAAACCATTATTTATGAAGGACGAAAATTCAAATCATATCGTGGTATGGGGTCTGTGGAAGCCATGAAAGAAGGTAGTAAAGACCGTTACTTTCAGGATGTTGAAGACGATATTAAGAAATTAGTACCAGAAGGTATTGTAGGGCGTGTACCTTATAAAGGCGATTTATACGAAAGTATTCACCAGTTTATCGGTGGTTTACGTGCAGGTATGGGTTACTGTGGTGCTAAAGATATTGCCACTTTAAAAGAAACTGGTCAATTTGTTAAAATTACTGCAAGTGGTATTAACGAAAGTCACCCACACGATGTTACGATTACTAAAGAATCTCCTAATTATTCTAGATAGGTTTTAGTAAATACTTATAAAATTAAAAAAAGGTTAGAATTCAAAAATTCTAACCTTTTTTTATGTTTTAAACATAAGAAAAACTTACTCCGCCGTGTACACCTGCCCACGGTGCGGTTTCAAAGCATCACGAATCGGTTTCATGGCAGATTCATCTACTACCAAAAAAGCGATAGCGTGTGCATCGTGCATCGCTTCAAAACCAGTAATCGAAATGTCTAATTTCTCTAATTGAATATATTCTTTTAAATGAATTTCATGGTGTTCCGCAATTTTCAACGCATCTGGTCCATGAAAATCCCATATTAACTTTAATTTTCGCATGCTTTATAGTAAAAAATAATTATTGAAAGGTAAAAAATATATCATTTAGAATGGTAATATTTTATGTTTTTAATCGTTTTTAAAAGCAACTTGCTTTATAGCTATATATTACTATTTTTGTGACATCATATAAATTTTTATTCAAATGAACTTTAAGTATTTTTTCATTTTATTTTTTTCTGTGTCTATTGCACAAGTTAGTGGACAAACCACAACCAAAGACGTGTTGTTTAGTGTTGATGATGAACCTGTTTATGTTTCAGAATTTTTAAGGGTTTACAATAAGAATTTAGATTTGGTTCAAGATGAATCGCAAAAAGATGTGGATGAGTATTTAACACTCTTCACCAATTATAAATTAAAGTTAAAAGAAGCAAAAGCATTAGAGCTTCAGGATAAACCAACCTATGTGCGTGAGTTAGATACGTATAAAAAACAGTTGGCGAAAAGTTTTATTTCAGATTCTAAAGTAACAGAAGCTTTGGTAGAAGAGGCGTACCAACGTATTTCTAACGATGTGAAGGCTTCTCATATTTTAATTAAAATTCCAGAAAACGCGAACCCAACAGATACCTTAGCGGCATATAATTCTATTTTAAAATTACGTGAAAGAGCTTTAAAAGAAGGTTTTGAAAAAGTACGTCAAGAAGTACACAACGGGCAAACCGTATATGGAGAAGATTTAGGTTATTTCTCTGGTTTTAGAATGGTTTATACGTTTGAAAATGCGGCATATAATACAAAAATAGGTGAGATATCTCAACCGTTTAGAACCCAATTTGGGTATCACATGGTATTTGTGCAAGATAAGCGTGCATCGCGAGGTGAACGTACGGTAGCACATATTATGGTGGTTGAAAAGCCAGGTGATACTTTAGCTGAAAAAACAGAAAGTAGAATTCAAGATATTTATAAAAAGCTAAAGCAAGGTGAAGAATTTGAAGCTTTAGCGCAGCAATTTTCTGATGATGGAAATTCGGCACCAAATGGTGGTAAATTAGCGCCTATGGTTGGCGGTCAAATAAACTCTGAAGAGTTTGAGGGGACCGCTTTTGGTTTGAAAGAAATAGGCGAGGTGTCCGAACCATTTAAATCGGCTTATGGATGGCATATCGTTAAATTATTAGCTAAAAAGCCAATAGCTTCTTTTGAAGATATGAAACCTGAGTTGGAACAAAAAGTAAAACGTGATGATCGTTCTAAGTTAATTGACGAGGCTTTATATACGAAGCTTAAAACTAAATACCAGGTTGCCAGCAATCAACCTGCCTTAACGTATTTCGCTTCCATTTTGAATGAAAATTATTTTAAAAGCACGTGGAAATTACCTGTTGGGTTTAAAGGAGATAAAGCATTGGTTAAAATTGGAGACAAACAATTTACATATAAAGATTTTGGTGCGTATTTAGTATCGGTACAGCGTAATACTGCTGCGAAAACAGATTTTAAAACCTTGGCATCAAAACATTACGAAGCTTTTTTAAATACGAATTTAGTAACGTACCAAGAAGATAATTTAGAGACTGAAAACGAAGAGTACGCTCATGTGGTGGCTGAATATAGAGATGGTTTATTGCTGTTCGATTTAATGGAAACAACAATTTGGAATACGGCAAAATCAGATTCTTTAGAAATACAAGATTATTACAGCGCTCATAAAAACGACTACATCACACCGAAACGTGTAGATGCCGTAGTAGCATCTTCTAAAGATCAAAAAACACTTAAAAAAGTAGCGAAGTTACTTAAGAAGGGGATGGCATTACCACAAATAAAAATGCTTATCAATAGTAATGATAAAATAGATGTTATATTTACGGTAGACGTGATGGAAGCCAACCATCAAGCACTTCCAAAAGGTTTTGTGTTTGAAGAAGGAATATCTAAAGTATACAAGCACACCAATGGCTATGTATTAGTTCAAGTAAAAGAGGTGTTACCTGAAACTGAGAAATCGTTAGAAGAAGCTAAAGGTTTGGTAATAAGTGATTATCAAAATTATAAAGAAGCAAAATGGCTAAAAGAGCTAGCTGCTAAATATCACGTAGTTGTAAATGAAGCGGCTTTAAAAAGCGTAAAGTCTCAAATAAAAAATCAATAAGTGCGAAATAAAATCAGCATAGTATGTCTTTTAATATTAGTTAGCTCGTGCGACTTTTTTAAAAAAACAGACGACAGAATTCCTGTTGCCAGGGTTAATGATACGTATTTGTTTTATGATGATATAAAAGATTTAGTATCTGAAGGCACGCCTAAAGAAGATAGTATGTTGCTGGTTCAAAATTTTATAAACCGTTGGGCAACACAACAGTTATTTGTTGATGGTGCTAAAGTGAACTTGAGCGAGCTTAAACAAGAGGAGTTTAATAAATTAATACAGCAGTATAAAAACGATTTATATACCAAGGCCTATATAGAAGCTCTTGTAAAAAGAGATATGGATACCGTGGTAACTAAACAAGAAGCGGATGCCTATTACAATCAAAATAAAGATGTGTTTAGGTTGAATGAGGAGTTGTTAAAGTTTCGGTATGTGCATTTAGATGAAAATATTCTTAACTATAATGAGGTTGTCGAGAAGTTTAAACGCTTCAATACCAAAGATAAAAAAGATTTGAACGCCATGTCTATTCAGTTTAAATCCTATTCATTAAATGATACTATTTGGATTAAAGTGAACCAAGTCATCAATAAAATATCAACCATATCACCCGAAAATAAAAATCAACTGTTAAAAAAATCTAATTTTGTACAACTCAAAGACTCATTAGGAGTATATTTGATGCAAATTAATGACGTTTTACTGCGAAATGATACAGCGCCTTTAGAGTATGTAAGGCCAACGATCGATCAAATTGTCATTAATAAAAGAAAGCTTGAACTTATTAGAGAATTAGAAAAAGATATTACTAAAGATGCTATTAAAAATAAACAATTTGAAATTTACAAATAATTTGAAACACCTTGGATTTTTATTCATAACCCTACTACTAGTAAATAATGTATCTGCACAAGAGGTAATAAACGACGAGAAAGTCGAAGAAGCACCAAAAAAAGTAGACAGCACAAGAACCTTAAACGCAAAGAAAGTAGATGGTGTTGCTGCTGTTGTGGGCGATTATATTATTTTAGATTCAGACGTAGATAAAGCCTATTTGCAACTTCAAGCGCAAGGCGTAAATACTACCGATATAAAACCATGCGAGTTATTTGGTAAATTATTAGAAGATAAATTATACGCACACCAAGCGGTACAAGATAGTATTCAAGTATCTGACGCTGAAATTAGAAGAAACGTTGATTACCAAGTAGAGCAATTTTTAACGCAGTCTGGTAAGTCTATGAAAGAACTCTTGGAATTCTATAAGAAGGATGATGAAAAATCTTTTAGAGATGATATGTTCGAAATCAATAAAACCAACCAATTAGCTTCAAAAATGCAAGCTAAAATTGTTGAGGAAATTGAAATAACACCAGAAGAAGTACGTACATTTTTTGAGAAAATCCCAAAGGAAGAACGTCCAACATTTGGTACAGAATTAAAAGTAGCTCAAATAATTGCCGAGCCTAAAATATCTGAAGAAGAAAAACAACGCGTTATTAACAGACTGAAGGAGTTTAAAGCTGATATTATTGAAAACGGCGCAAGTTTCCGTTCTAAAGCGGTGTTGTATTCCGAAGATCCGGGGTCTGCTAGTAAAGGTGGGAAATACACCTTAAATAGAAAACAGCCGCGAATGGTTAAAGAATTTAGACAAGTTGCTTTTTCACTTCAAGAAGGCGAAATATCTGAACCTTTTGAATCTGATTTTGGTTATCATATTATTCAATGTGATAAAATTAGAGGTCAAGAGTACGATGTTGCACATATTTTATTATCACCAAAAGTATCTACAGAAGCAGTTAAGGAAGCTAAAGAGCGTTTAGATAAAATTAGAGCACGTATTGTTGAAGGTAAAATATCTTTTGCAGATGCAGCAAGAGAAGCGAGTGATGAAAAAGAAACTCGTGGCGATGGTGGTCAATTAATAAACCCAACAACACAAGATTATAATTTTGAATTAACTAGAATGGAGCCAGAATTATATTCTCAAATTCAGAATTTGAAAGATGGTGAAGTAAGTGTTGTTTTAAAAGAAGAAGACAGAACAAGTAAAGTGAAGTTTAAAATTTTAATGGTTACTGATAGAATTAATGAGCACGAAGCAGATTATGCACGTGATTATTTAAAAATTAAGCAGTTGGCTTTAGACGAGAAAAAGATTAAAGCAATCTCTAAATGGCAGGAAGATAAAATTTTAGATACGTATATTAAAATTAGCGGTGACCATAGAAACTGTGAGTTTTCAAGCAACTGGTTAAAAAAGTAATAATATGTCTGATGTAGCTGCTATTGAACAATTTGTAAAAAGGTATAAAGATTTAAGAACTGAAATTGCCAAAGTTATTATAGGGCAAGATGAAGTTGTAAATCAAATATTAATTTCTATTTTTTCGGGCGGACACTCTTTACTTATTGGTGTTCCGGGTTTAGCAAAAACATTAATGGTGAATACCATTGCTCAGGCTTTAGGACTTGATTTTAAACGCATTCAATTCACACCAGATTTAATGCCGAGTGATATTCTTGGTAGTGAAATATTAGATGAAGACCGTCACTTTAAATTCATAAAAGGACCTATTTTTTCTAATATTATTTTGGCAGATGAAATTAACAGAACACCTCCAAAAACACAAGCCGCTTTATTGGAAGCCATGCAAGAACGCTCGGTAACAGTAGCAGGTAATAATTACAAGTTGGAGTTACCCTATTTCGTTTTAGCAACACAAAACCCTATTGAGCAAGAAGGAACCTACCCGTTACCAGAAGCACAGTTAGACCGTTTTATGTTTGCTATTAATTTAGACTACCCTTCTTTTCAAGAAGAAGTGGAGGTGGTAAAAGCAACCACTTCAGATAAGCAAGCTAAGGTAAATGCGCTTTTTTCGGCTAAAGAAATTATAGACTTTCAACAGTTAATTAGAAGAATACCGGTAGCAGACAATGTTATTGAGTACGCTGTAACCATGGTTGGTAAAACAAGACCTCATGGAGATACAGCAAACGATTTAGTTAAAAATTATATCGATTGGGGTGCTGGCCCAAGAGCTTCACAAAACTTAATATTAGCAGCTAAAACACATGCTGCTATTCACGGTAAATTTTCACCAGATATTGAGAATGTACAAGCGGTGGCGCATAGTATTTTAAGACATAGAATCATTAAAAACTATAAAGCTGAAGCAGAAGGCGTTTCAGAAGCTGAAATTATTCGCAGCTTATTTTAATTTCTAAAAACTAGGAGTATCTCTATGTATATAGATTATAAACATAGAATTTTTGGCTTGGATGTTGTAAGGGCACTTGCTATTCTTCTCGTATTAGTTTCACATTCTACATTATTACTTTTTCCTGATAAGGATAACATACTACTAACTATTATCCAGTTTTTTGGCACCATAGGTGTCGATTTGTTTTTCGTTTTAAGTGGTTTTTTAATAGGAACGCTTATTTTGAAACAATTGGAAGCAGGGAAACTTAGGTTTAAAGATTTTGTCTATTTCTGGATACGACGTTGGTTCCGTACCTTGCCAAATTATTTTTTAATTCTTGGTTTAAATATCCTTTTAGTTCTTTGTTTTTATAACGAAGTGGTTGAAGGTGTTGGTTATTACTTTGTGTTTTTACAAAATTTTCAAGATGGTCAACCAAACTTTTTTTCGGAGTCGTGGAGTTTATCCATAGAAGAATACGCCTACATATGGGGGCCGTTTTTATTGTTTCTACTAATTTCTGTTTTAAAAAAGATTTCAACGCAGTATTTATATCTAGTTGTAACGGTTTTTATAATTGGTTGCGTGACGGTATTTCGATATCATTTTCATACAGAACATGTTATAACTTCAGGTCAAGAATGGAGTCACCAGTTGCGCAAGGTGGTTATTTATAGAATAGATAGTATTTACTATGGTTTTATAGCCGCTTATGGCGCCATGTATTTTAAAAGCGTTTGGGAGCGGTATAAAATTATTAGTTTTTGCAGTGGGGCTTTGCTGTTTTTTGGCGTGCATGCAGGTATTTTTATTTTTGGTTGGCTTCCAGAAAATACGCCTTTGTTTTATAATATATTTTACCTTCCTATGGTGTCAATAAGTTTGCTTTTGTTTTTTCCTTTGGCAACTACTTCACAAGGAAAAACTTTTTTTAAAACTCAAATTACTCAAATTAGTGTTTTATCATACGCTACCTATTTGGTTAATTATTCTATTGTATTACTGAGTATTCAGTATTTTATTGATGTTTCACAGGTGTCTTTATTCCTTAAAATAATGATTTTGTTTACTTATTGGTTATTAACTTATTTGCTTAGTTACTTGTTATTCGTGTATTTTGAATGTCCAATGACTAATTTAAGAGACAAAAACTTCTTTAAAACAAGAATTAATTAACTAATTATTATTAAATCGTCATTAATATTCTGAAAATATTGAAAATAATATAATCAGATTAATTTAAAATGTGACAATAATAAATTGCAATCCAGATGAATTCTAATGTAATGTTTGTTTTTACTTCTAACGATTAATTTTGTAATTTGCCGAACTTAAAAAAAATAAACATTTTAAGTCAGCATGCTTCCGCGCAAGAGCTACTAACATAATTCATGCAAATCCATTTGATTTAATTGAAATTTAACATTGAAAAAATTTTTCCTATGAACATTTATGAAGATTACATCAAGGAGATCGAAGAACGAAAAGATCAGGGGCTGAATCCAAAGCCAATTGATGGTGCCGAATTGTTAAGCGCAATTATTGGGCAAATTAAAGATTTAGATAATAAGTATAGAGAAGATTCTCTTAACTTTTTCATTTACAATGTTGTACCAGGTACCACGAGTGCTGCTGGTGTGAAAGCTAAGTTTTTAAAAGAGATCATTCTTGGTGAATCTGAAGTCAAAGAAATTACACCTGCTTTCGCTTTAGAGTTACTATCACACATGAAAGGAGGCCCTTCTATAGAAGTGTTACTTGATATCGCTTTAGGTGATGACGCTGCTAATGCGACGCCAGCAGCTGAAGTTTTAAAAACTCAAGTTTACCTTTATGAAGCAGATATGTATCGTTTAGAGGAAGCTTATAAAAACGGTAGCGCCATTGCTACAGATATTTTAGAGAGCTACGTGAAAGCGGAGTTCTTTACAAAACTTCCAGAAGTTGTAGAAAAGATAGAAGTAGTTACTTTTATTGCTGGTGTAGGAGATATTTCTACAGATTTACTTTCTCCTGGTGGCGATGCGCACTCAAGATCAGATAGAGAACTACATGGTAAGTGTTTATTTGAACATAATAAAGAACAACAAGACCAACTTTTAGCACTTCAAAAGCAACATCCTGATAAGAATGTTATGTTGATTGCAGAGAAAGGTACGATGGGTGTTGGATCATCAAGAATGTCTGGTGTAAACAACGTGGCTTTGTGGACTGGGAAAAAAGCAAGTCCGTATGTTCCATTTATTAACATAGCTCCAATTATTGCAGGAACAAATGGAATTTCTCCTATTTTCTTAACAACAGTAGGTGTTACAGGAGGTATTGGTATAGATCTTAAAAACTGGGTTAAAAAGACAGATAGTCAAGGTCATGTTGTTGTAGATGCAGATGGAGAGCCTGTCCTAGAAGAAGTGTATTCTGTTGCAACAGGTACTGTGCTTACAGTGAATACTAAAGAGAAAAAACTTTATAAAGGAGATCAAGAATTAATCGATATTTCATCGGCTTTAACGCCTCAAAAAGTTGAATTTATCAAAGCAGGCGGATCATACGCTATTGTATTTGGTAAAAAGTTACAAACTTTTGCAGCTAAGACTTTAGGTGTTGAAGTGCCGTTGGTATATGCGCCGTCAAAAGAAATTTCTATTGAAGGACAAGGACTTACAGCAGTTGAAAAAATATTCAATAAAAACGCCGTTGGTAGCACACCAGGCAAAGTATTACACGCAGGATCAGATGTTCGTGTAGAAGTAAATATCGTAGGGTCTCAAGATACTACAGGATTAATGACTTCTCAAGAATTGGAATCTATGGCTGCCACAATTATTTCACCAATTGTTGATGGTGCTTATCAATCAGGATGTCACACGGCTTCAGTTTGGGATAATAAGTCTAAGGCTAATATTCCTAGATTAATGAAGTTTATGAACGATTTTGGATTGATTACTGCACGCGATCCTAAAGGGGAATATCATGCGATGACCGATGTAATTCATAAGGTGTTGAATGATATTACTATTGATGATTGGGCCATTATTATAGGTGGTGATTCACATACAAGAATGTCTAAAGGTGTTGCTTTTGGAGCAGATTCAGGTACTGTTGCTTTGGCACTAGCTACAGGAGAAGCTTCTATGCCAATTCCGCAATCTGTAAAAGTTACCTTTAAAGGAGCGATGAGAGAATACATGGATTTCCGTGATGTTGTTCATGCTACTCAATCTCAAATGCTTCAGCAATTTGGAGGTGATAACGTATTCCAAGGTAGAATTATTGAAGTACACATTGGAACACTTACTGCAGATCAAGCATTTACATTTACAGATTGGACTGCAGAGATGAAAGCGAAAGCGTCTATCTGTATTTCTGAAGATGCTACTTTAATTGAATCTCTAGAGATTTCTAAAGGTAGAATCCAGATCATGATCGATAAAGGAATGGATAACGCGAAGCAAGTTCTTAAAGGTCTAATTGATATAGCAAATAAGAGAATAGCAGAGATTCAATCTGGCGAAAAACCAGCTTTAACTCCTGATGCAAATGCTAAATATTTTGCAGAGGTTGTTGTTGATTTGGACGTTATTGTAGAACCAATGATCGCAGATCCAGATGTTTACAATGAGGATGTTTCTAAACGTTATACACACGATACTATCAGACCTCTTTCATTCTATGGAGGAAATAAAAAAGTAGATTTAGGCTTTATTGGATCTTGTATGGTTCATAAAGGAGATATGAAAATCCTTGCTCAAATGCTTAAAAATATTGAATCTCAACACGGAAAGGTTGAATTTAATGCGCCACTTGTTGTTGCGCCACCAACATATAATATTGTTGATGAATTGAAAGCTGAAGGTGATTGGGAAGTTTTACAAAAATATTCAGGTTTTGAATTTGATGATAGTGAACCTAAAGGATTAGCGCGTACTAAATATGAAAACATGTTGTATTTAGAGCGTCCAGGTTGTAACCTATGTATGGGGAACCAGGAGAAAGCAGCACCAGGAGATACGGTGATGGCTACGTCAACCCGTTTATTCCAAGGAAGAGTTGTTAAAGATTCTGGCGAGAAAAAGGGAGAATCATTACTTTCTTCAACCCCAGTGGTAGTTCTTTCTACAATTTTGGGTAGAACTCCAAATTTAGCAGAATATGAAGCAGCTGTAGATGGAATTAACTTAACAAAGTTTAAACCATCTCATAAGTTGTTGGTTAATTAATCAATCAATTCATTCTAATATATAAAAGCTCAAGTTCTAAACTTGAGCTTTTTTTATGGTTTAAACTCGACTTTTACTTTTCAATCTTAATAATTAAATATGCTTTATTGCCTCTCTATAATTTCGTATATTTACTATTTAAAAATAGAATATTAAATTAATTATATAGACATTATGGCTTTTGACATCGAAATGATTAAAGGGGTTTATTCCCGAATGAAAGAACGGATAGACGTTGCTAGAGAAGTGGTTGGGAAACCATTAACCCTTTCTGAAAAAATATTATACAATCACCTGTGGGATGGAACCCCAACCAAAGCGTTTGAAAGAGGTAAAGACTATGTGGATTTTGCTCCAGATAGAATTGCCTGTCAAGATGCAACAGCTCAAATGGCTTTGTTACAATTTATGCAAGCGGGTAAAACGAAAGTAGCGGTACCAACTACGGTTCATTGTGATCACTTAATTCAAGCGAAGGAAGGAGCTACAATCGATTTAAAACATGCAAACAGTGTAAGCAGTGAAGTGTTTAACTTCTTAGAATCTGTTTCTAATAAATACGGTATTGGTTTCTGGAAACCAGGAGCAGGTATTATTCACCAGGTAGTATTAGAAAATTATGCATTCCCGGGAGGCATGATGATTGGTACCGATTCTCACACTGTAAATGCAGGTGGATTAGGTATGGTGGCTATAGGTGTTGGTGGTGCCGATGCGGTTGATGTGATGGCAGGTATGGCTTGGGAACTTAAATTCCCTAAATTAATTGGTGTAAGGCTTACAGGTAAATTATCTGGATGGACGGCGCCAAAAGATGTGATTTTAAAAGTAGCCGAAATTTTAACTGTGAAAGGTGGAACCGGAGCTATTGTTGAGTATTTTGGACCAGGTGCTATTTCTATGTCTTGTACAGGAAAAGGTACTATTTGTAATATGGGAGCTGAAATAGGTGCGACGACATCTACTTTTGGTTATGATGACTCTATGGAGCGTTATTTACGTTCTACCGATAGGGCAGATGTTGCTGATGCTGCTAATGAAGTGAGAGCTTATTTAACTGCTGATGCTGAAGTATACGCAAATCCAGAACAATATTTTGATCAAGTTATAGAAATTAATTTATCTGAATTAGGTCCTTTATTAAACGGTCCATTCACACCAGATTTATCTACTTCAGTAGGTAAAGATATGAAAGAGAAGGCATCTGCTAACGATTGGCCAATTGCTGTGGAATGGGGATTAATTGGGTCGTGTACCAATTCTTCTTATGAAGATTTATCGCGTGCGTCTTCAATAGCGCAACAAGCCTTGGATAAAGGTCTTAAAATGAAATCAGAATTAGGAATTAATCCAGGTTCAGAACAAGTCCGTTATACGGCTGAGCGTGATGGTATTCTTCAAGTTTTTGAAAAATTAGACGCTAAAATATTTACAAATGCTTGTGGACCATGTATTGGTCAATGGGCACGTTATAGTGATCCTAAAAATGCACCAAAAAACAGCATTGTGCACTCATTCAACAGAAACTTTGCAAAACGTGCCGATGGAAACCCAAATACACATGCCTTTGTAGCATCACCAGAAATTACAGCAGCGATTGCTATTGCAGGTCGTTTAGATTTCAACCCAATGACTGATAAGCTTATCAATGAAAATGGAGAAGAAGTGATGTTTGATGAGCCAACAGGCTGGGAATTGCCTCCAAAAGGCTTTGCTGTTCTAGAAAATGGTTATTTAGCACCTGAGGCTGATGGAAGTCATGTACAAGTTAATGTGTCTCCAACGTCAGAGCGTTTACAATTATTAGTGCCTTTCGAACCATTAGGAAATACCATCAATGGTGCTAAATTATTAATAAAAGCATTTGGAAAATGTACGACAGATCATATTAGTATGGCTGGACCTTGGTTGCGTTTCCGTGGGCATTTAGATAATATTTCGAACAACTGTTTAATCGGTGCTGTAAATGCATTCAACCAAAAAACAAACTTTGTTAAAAATCAATTAACTGGTGAGTATGGCGGTGTACCAGATGTACAACGAGAATACAAAAAAGCAGAAATCAAAACAATTGTTGTGGGTGACCATAACTATGGAGAAGGATCTTCTCGTGAGCATGCGGCTATGGAGCCTCGATTTTTAGGTGTTGCTGCAGTAATTGTAAAATCGTTTGCACGTATTCACGAAACAAACCTTAAAAAACAAGGAATGTTAGGGTTAACGTTTGTTAATGAAGCCGATTATGATTTAATTCAAGAAGATGATGTTTTTAACTTTACAGATTTAAATGCGTTTGCACCAGGTAAACCTTTAACCCTAGAGGCTGTACATGCAGATGGAAGTAAAGACCTTATCTCTTTAAACCATACATACAATCAGTCTCAAATAGATTGGTATAATGCGGGGTCTGCGTTAAACTTAATTAAAAGACAAAACGTATCTTAGTTTAAGATATCTAAATTTAAAAATCCAGCATTTATGCTGGATTTTTTGTTTTATAGTCTTAATGAAAATTATTTATAATTGTACTTTTACCAAAACACCTAATTATGAATACTAGAGCACATCAGCTAAAGGCTTTTGATAGATTATTAACCATCATGGATGAATTAAGAGCCCAATGTCCTTGGGATAAAAAACAAACCATGGAAAGTTTACGGCATTTAACCATTGAAGAGACATATGAACTTGGAGATGCTATTTTGGACAAGGATTTAGAGGAGGTTAAAAAGGAATTAGGAGATGTTTTACTTCATATTGTGTTTTATTCTAAAATAGGGAGTGAAACAAACGATTTTGATATTGCAGATGTTTGTAATAGTATTTGCGAGAAACTCATTAACAGACATCCTCATATTTATGGTGATGTAAAAGTTGAGAACGAAGAGGATGTGAAGCGAAATTGGGAAAATTTAAAACTCAAAGAAGGTAAAAATAGTGTTTTGGAGGGGGTGCCAAACAGCTTACCAGCCTTAGTGAAAGCGAATAGAATTCAAGAAAAAGTAGCAGGTGTTGGTTTCGATTGGGAGCACCCTAACCAAGTCTGGGAGAAGGTAGAGGAAGAACTTGCCGAGTTTAAAGTCGAAGCAGAAAAGGGAGATAAGGACGCTATGGAAAGCGAATTTGGCGATGTTTTATTTTCGATGGTAAATTATGCACGCTTTTTGAATATCAACCCTGAAAATGCTTTAGAACGTACCAATAAAAAATTCACGAAACGCTTTCAGTATTTAGAAGAAAAAGCAAAAGGCATCAATAAACCACTAAAAGATATGACATTAGCTGAAATGGATGTATTTTGGGAGGAAGCGAAAAACCTTTAATCGTATTAAAAGGCATATTTATCCTAAACATAAGAAAATTGTTAATTAATCGATAAATATTTATTTTATTTATATGAATATTTACTTGTTAATAATGTTTTTTAGAAAAGCTACGCGTTTAATTTGTATTGGTTTTGCTTTGTTAACAAATAGTATAGTAACTTCTCAAAATATCGCACCTACATTAACGGCAACGGGAAATCAATATTATTGTCCTAGTAGTGAAATTAATATCGTTACAGATTTTAATATAGTCGACCCTGATGACACGGAGGCACAAGAACTTTATGTGCAAATTTCAACGGGTTATGTAAATGGAGAAGATTCATTAATTCTCCAAGGGAGCCACCCAAGCATTGTTACTTTATGGAATACCACCGAAGGTAAATTAACCATCAAAGGGGCGGCATCTACACCTGTTAGTTATACAGAATTAATTGCTGCCATTAAAGAAGTGACTTTTCGAAGCACAAGTAGCAATCCAACCGATAAAAGTTTTTCAATAACAATAGGTAATGCTAATTATTTGCCATCTACAGGACATTATTATGAATACGTTTCGGCTTATGGAATAACGTGGTCAGATGCTAAAACAACGGCGGCTAGTCGGTCATATTATGGTTTACAAGGCTATTTAGCGACTGTTACTTCAGCAGAAGAAGCTCAATTAGTAGGCGAACAAGCATCAGGTGCTGGGTGGATAGGAGGTACGGATGAAGAAACTGAAGGAATTTGGAAATGGGTAACCGGGCCAGAAGCTGGAACTGTTTTTTGGAATGGAGGCGCTAACGGATCAACACCTAATTACGCCAATTGGAATAATAATGAGCCTAATAACTTTAACGGATCTGAAGATTATGCCCATATTACCGACCCTACTATAGGTGTAAAAGGGGCTTGGAATGATTTACGGGTTACAGGAGACCCTCCTGGTAAGTACCATCCTAAAGGGTATATTGTAGAATATGGAGGAATGCCTGGTGACCCTATTTTGAATATAGCGGCAAGCACCAATATTTATTCGTCTTATATTGAAAGTACCAAATCGGCATCTATTTGCGATGGTGGTACCGTTTCTTTAGAAGCTAAAGCAACACAAAATGCAGATGTATTGTGGTTTGACATGCCTTCGGGTGGAACGCTATTACATAAAGGAGAGACTTATTCTGTAAATATAAATACAACAACGGCTTATTACGTGCTAGCGTCTATAAATAATTGTATTTCAGGGATTCGAACTCCTGTTGTAGCTACCGTGACACAATCCCCTGTTATAAATTCGGTAACAGATGGTTATATATGTGGCTTTGGTAGCGGTACGCTATTAGCATCTGCATCAGAAGGTGTTATAAACTGGTTTGATGAGTCAATTGGTGGGACTTTGATACAAACGGGAGCAGCCTATACTATTTCAGGATTGAATAAAACGACCACCTATTATGTTGAAGTTTCATTAAACGAATGTAAAAGTGAAAGAGCTGCAGTAACCATGGAAGTGTATCCTGAACCTGCATTCGAAATTGTAGAGTCTCCATTAATTTATTGTACAGGAATACCGATAACCTTAACCACTTTTAATGCTGAAGGAAATTATATTTATAATTGGACAAATGAAGCAGGTGAAGTTATAAGTGAATTACCTTATGCGGAAGTGAATTCGGGAGGTATGTTTACTGTGGTTGCGACGTCAAACGAAGGTTGTGAACTTTCTTTATCTGTGTTAGTTGAAGAGTCGCACGCAGCTGTTATAACGAATAAAGATATTACGATTATTGAAAATTCTGAAAATAATAGTATTTCTATTAATTCTAATCTAGGTAAAGGAGAGTACGAATTTGCATTAGATGATAAAAATAGTTCTTACCAAGATCTTCCTTTTTTTCAGAATGTTCCCGCAGGTGTACATACGGTGTATGTTAAGGATAAAAATAATTGTGGAATATCGTCTTTGGAAGTTTTTATATTAGGTTTTCCTAAATTTTTTACACCGAATAATGATGGACAGAATGATACCTGGCAAATAACAGGTTTAGGGACTGAGTATTCAAACACCTCGAAAATTAGTGTGTTTGACCGATATGGAAAATTGGTTAAACAGTTGGGGGCTACATCAGATAGTTGGGATGGTACTTTTAGGGGCGTATTATTACCGAATTCCGATTATTGGTTTTTAGCAGAATTGAGTAATGCAAATAATGAAACTATAGGCAGTATCTCATAAACTGTGTAAGTTTTAAAATCTCAGGTTAAATTTTAATCTGAGATTTTTTTATTTATTAATT
>NZ_JAUPED010000019.1 GCF_030552475.1 Mariniflexile sp. AS56
CTTTTTCTCATAATACTGTTTAAAATTAATAATTATTTTACACTTTTAAACAGTTCGGTTATAGGGGAAGCTTACAATATGAATTCAAAAAATATCTCCCATAGATTTTAATTTTATAAGAGGAATCATGTAGTCTTTTTTAATTAGAAGTCAAAATTGAGCAGGACATGTTTATGTATGAGATTGTGTTAAGTAACTAATTTAGCAAATAGAAACTAGGAAAATAATCTCTTACATATTTAGGAATTAAGTTGCATCAAGTAGGGGTATCAAAATGGTCGCGTTATGTTGGTTTATTCTTCATTTTTGTCTCCACTAGGATAATAAAGTTCAAGTTCATGTTCGAGTTCAGTGACAGTTTCATCTTTAAAATTAATTCTAACGTATATAATAAAAGTACCCCAGCCTGAAGCTTTAAGTTTGAATTTATTTTCTCTTGTATTTATTATTCGTACTGGGTTAGGGAAGGTGTAATGTAAATTATAAATTACATTCTCAATTTTGTTAAGACCACTTTCACTGGAGTCAATCCAAATGCTCCAATCCCAATAATCATCGTCCTTATAGTGATAATCCTGTTTTACCCTATATTCCTCTTTAGACCGGTGTATTTTGACAGTTTTAATTTGCATATTAGTTTTCTTTTTGAAGCTGTACATCCATTAATCCAATAGAGAAAAAACCAGAACTCCAAGTAATACCATTTGGTCCAGTTATCTTAATATCTATTTGAGCCTCTTCGCTAGGAATTTTTCTAACTATAATACCAAGTTCTCGTTGTCTAAGCTTCTCAAGTTTGGTTTCTTCTTCTTCATAAAACTTCCCTTTATAAAGAAATCGATATAAGCACTTGGTATCTCTACTATTAAGGTGTGGTTTAATTTCATCTGTAAAGTCGGAAGGTAAAAGTATAAAGGCTTTATGGGTTAATTTTGATTTTTCCTTACTGATAAATTTAGCAATTTCTAGCATTACCTTCGTTCTGTCATCAAAATCTAATCTTTGCAAATGACCAAGAATTCCATTTTGTGTATTTACTCCGTTTTCTCTAATTTCAAATACAGCTTTATCTAGTCCTAGTGCTAAAGTTAGTTCTTCTATTACCCATCTATGTGTCGAATAATGTCCATTGGCGTCAACAGGCCCTCTCCTAGTCAAAAAACCTATGCAGGCATCACTATTTGATATTCTGTCTTTAACTCCAACTGATAACTGCTCTCCCTGCATGTCTTCTCCTGTTGATACCTCACAGCCTAATTCTTCAATAAATGGAATGATGATCTCACTTATCCAATTATCATTGTCATTATATCCAAAGCCGACAAATACTTTCATATTATTTCGTTTATATTTTTGTTGTCATGTTTTGCGACCTTATTAAAAAATAACTGCTATGATTACAGTAATATTTCTGACATATTAAATATCGCCTTTGTCAATATTCATTCTTAATTTATATAGCCTTTATTTAGTACGTGGCAGTTTTGTTTATAATATTACTGCGGGTTATTTATCGGGATACCTGGTAAATTAAATGGTAAGTTAATTCCAAATGACCAATACGGCGTATCTAGGGTTACATTATAATTAATGCCAAGACTTAAAATATCTTTAAAGGCAGTTAGCATAAAGCCTGCACCAAATTCTGGTGTACCATCTGTATTAAAATCGGGAGTAGACACGGCTAAGCCAAATCCCAAATCAATAAAGTCATTGTATAATTTAGAGTTACGCGAACCAATTTTTAATAATAAAGCAGCTGTAGGTGCATATAAAAAGCGTTTGTCGGTTACAGGTGTGAAGCCTTTTTCATTAAAAGAATCAGCCATAATAATACCAACTACGGTTTCAGAACGCAAGCCTATTAATTGCATGGTCATTTGACGTGATTCGATGGTCTCATTTTTTACAGCCGATGCCTGAATAGTGGGATCAATAGCGGTTTCTTTTTGCGGCAGTCTTAAAACTAAAACAACTTCTAGTTCATCACCTTTCTGTCTTGGTCCTGATCGTAATAATTTAATATAACCCGTACTTGGCAGATCATTTAGGGTGAATTTATCGATTTCGGTACCAATCTCATCATTATCGTTAAATCTATCGTGTTGATTTTTTAGAATGCTTAAGGCTTGTGTGAAGCCATTAATTTCTTTTGAGACTGTATTGTAACAATCAGAGTAAGTTTCGCTTAACATAGAAACCTGGGATTTTATAGTAACAAATGCAGTTGTTGTTTTTTTAAACTTAGCAAAAATAATGTCTATATTATCTACACTTTTCGCTAATGTATTGGTTTGGGTAATAATTTCAAAGGGAGTGTCTATCTTCCAGTCTGCAATGTCCTTAGAAACTATACTTACTAGGGATGTTAAATCATTAATTTCAGTTATCAAAGCCTCTACATCTTCTTTTAATGCGGTTTTTATAGTACTTCTTAAATTTGTGCTATTATTGAAATTTTGAATCTCTGATTTTAGGTTCACTATACAGGAAAGATCTGGTAATTTTGATAACAGAGCAGCTTTAAAACTAGCGAAATATTTTGGGGCCTCTTTATTATAAGCCTCTGCTCTTTTTTGAAGTTCTTGAAGTTGTTTCGATTGTTTTTGTGACAAAGTAGTTACCCAGCGAGGTATACTATAAATTTCTCTTTCATTTATGATATCAAAATTCTCAATATGCACCCGATTTTTTCCTAAGTCGTTATAAACATAAGCAATCATGCTAACTTTAAAAGATTTACCAGTTGCATTGGCAAGATTCTGCTTGATGAGACTTAAATCTTTGTTGAAATTACTTAGAATATAGACTTCTTTTTTTAATCCTGAATTTGGGTTGCTACTTCGTGGTCCGTAATTTACTCTCCATTCTTCAAATAGGGCATTGGCCTGATAACGGAGACCTTCATTGTTAGGGTCTAATAATGATTTGTAAAAGGCGTCTAAGTCTTCGTAAAATGACTTCTTATCGTCCGCATTTAAGGTTTGAAGTTGAAGCCGTTTTAATAAAGTTTCTTGATTTGTTAGGACTTTTTCTAAGGCGTCGATACGTTCTTGAAAATCCAATTGGTCATTAAAATCGGAATGGTTTGAACGTAACTTTTTTATAAGTTCGGACTTAGAAATCTTAATTTCAAGAGAACTGTTAATATCAATAATTTGAGCACTATTAATTTTTACAGTATCTACCCTTTTACTTTCTTTTTCAATAATGGTCAATACTTGTCCATACCCTAAAAAGAGGCTACAAAAAAGAACTAAAAAACTAAGTAAATAACGTTTTCTCATGGTCAATTAGTTTTGTGGTTATCGGTTATCAAATGCTCGCTTTTTCAGCTTCAACGAAAAGACTTTCAAGTCGTGTAAAGTCCATTTCGCCGTTTTTATGGATTCTTGAAAGTGCCTTTCGGTTTGGTCGTGTCAAGCAAAATGTTTTAATTTCTTCGTAAGGGGTACCGTCTTGAATAATTTGAGCTTCTATTAATATAGATTGCAGCTGGGGTTTAAGAACCGTATGGTTTTTTATCCACATAACCCAACGATTCTCGTTAGTAGGTGAGGTGTCTGTGAGTTCATCAGCTAGATTAACACCTTTTTTTATAGATTCAGAATCACCTAAGATGACCATTAAAATCTTATCACTTTGGGTAAGTTCTTGATACATTTGTTGGGCAAGAACATCATCGTTTAATGGGATTTCGGTCGTTTTTAATAGAGGCATGTTTGTATGGTTTTAGCATAAATTATTAATAACTTCAAAAGGAAGTCGCCATTTATAGATTTCAAAGGATTAAGAAGTCTATGTAATTTGCTATTAAAAAGAATACTTAGAGAGATACTAAGTGTATTAAAGATACATATTTTTTTTCAAAAAGTTATTATACTGAAAAAATTTATGCAGTGTTATTATGAAAAGTAATACTTACGTATGATGAGATTTTATTATTTTAAGACTAAACTAATTATGCATTATTTTTCTAGTTGAAAGATGCCGTTCCTTTAATTTATCAGGGTTATGCTCATCTTGAAATCAACGAAGAAACCAATTTTATTGAATTTCCAGCAGTTGAATTACTTGTAGACATATCTTGAAAATAAGTCATTGAATTAACCTCATTTAATATCGCAATCATTTTAACGTTTATTCTAAAAACTAATCAAAATGTGATTTTAAAACACTGTTGGAAGCTGCAACTCCTATGTCATAAAGTTCTTGTCTGTTTTCAGCATTACTCATTTCAATTAGACTTTCTACATCTTTACTATTGAATGTTTTTCCTAAGCCTAATCCATTTAAATCATTTTCGGTAATAGGAAAGTTATATCGTAAATATTTAAGTAGTGCCTTACCTCCTATAAAATCATCCTTTAAAGATTCGATTTCCATGTCAATATATTGCGCTGTTGGTGAGTTAGAAAGCCATTGTAAAAGAATTTGGTTTTGCCAACTGGCATCTTGCATCAACATATCGGGAACATTTGTTGCCCAAGTTTTTAACCAAGCTTCCTCAATTTCACTTGTTTGTTTTTTAAATACACTGTAACCTGTACCTACAGAAACTATGGTTAAATTATCTTCACCCATATCCCATCTAAATGGGAAACCTTTTAAGGTAGCCACCATCAATAAGGTAAGGGCAGGGTTGTTGGCCATACTAACGCCTCCATCTACAAAGGCTGCCCTTTGTCCATCACCAACATCAATCATTTGTGGCGCAAAATAAGTAGGGGCGGCACTGCTAGCTCTTACGGCTTGCCAAAGGGCTATGTTTTTATTCTTACCCATATTGGTATCATAAAATTTCCCTTTTGGATGATTAATAATGGGCCAAACACTATTGGTGTCGGCTCTTTTTGCAACAATACAAAGGCCTGTTTTTATTTCATCACTTTCTAATGTTATGTCTCCAAAAGCACCCTTTAAACTTTGCTCCAATGCTTTGTAATCGTATCCTGCTTTTAAAAATTTCCATGTTTCCAAAGGATTCCAGAAACTTCTTTTTTTACCAAAAATTTTGCCACCTAAGTCCATATAGAGATCTACAATCTCATCAACCGATTTTCCTACAGCTAAAGCAGCGGCAATAATAGAACCTGTGGATGTGCCCCCAATTAAGTCAAAATGGTCACAAAGCAAATAGTCCTTACCATGTTTTTCGCGTAAAATGGTTTCAATTTTTTTTAAATAGCCTAAGGTTAATGCGCCTCTAATTCCCCCACCATCTAAGGAAAGTATGTTTTTAGAGCCAAAATTAGGATCTAGGTGTTCTTGGAATGTTTTTTTCATTTAAGTTTTCATTAACGGGTTTGCAATACATTAATAGCTTCAATTTTTTGTTTTTGTTCTTGGTATGAGCTCATAGCGAAGGTGTCATTTGCGGCTTTAGCCATGTCTTGTGCTTTGTTCTCATACGTGCTCATTTTTTCATTATTTGCTTTGTAATTGTAGGCTTCAGCAATGGTAAGCAGAATCCAAATGGCATCTTGTTTTTCATTAAAATCAGGTTCAAGTTCCAATTTCAGTGCAATTTCTAACACATTATTTCGAATGTAGTCTGCTTTCAACTTAATGTCTTCCCAATCTTTATGTTGTGTTTTAAGTAACTCTGTTTTTTTGTAGAGCATAAAGGCCGCGTTGATGCCATTGTAGTAATCTTGTTTGAGGAGAAACCCTTTTTCATATGAATTAATAGCAGCATCTAAATAGCTGATGTTGTCTGTTAATTCATAAAGTCTTTTGTTTATTGCACCCGTTAAGCCTAGAACCTCAGTGTCTTGACTTTGTTGTGGGTCTAGTTCTTCCATGATAATTTTCGCATTAACCAGGGCTTCTAGTTCATTCGGATTTTTAGATTTGTAAGTACACAACGCCTGTCGTGAAATAATATAGGGTAAGCTGTCTTTCAAAGTCATATTTTCCAAAGCGTATTCTTTAGATTTACTAAATAATTTGAGAGCTGTTATAAAGTCTTTTTTGTTTTTTGCTTCTTCAGCACTTTCGATTAATTCAGAAAAAGACATTTTATTAGATTCGGACGCTTCAATATTTGAAACTGCATTCATTTTTAAGCTGTTATTAAGTTCTTCTTGTAGAAAGGTGAAAACGGGGCTGTCATTTATTCTAGGAGTCTGGTTTAATACACCATCTATAATTTTGGTAAGATGGGCTCTAAATCGCTCTACTTCTTTATATGGGATACCTTCTTCCGAATGTGCATATTGGTGTATCACAAAATGTCCAACATCAAAAGGAATACTTCCCATTTGTTCTTTTTCACAAATCATGATGGTATGATGTGGTTTTAAAGCATGTCTAACACCAAGTTCCCACATGACATTGGCGTTTAGTGTAGAAATATCAACCAAGGCAATATCTGCGTTTTTAATTTCCTGAAGCATGAGCTTATCTATGCTTCCAGAAAGGTTTTTATCGATGGCTCTGTAACATGAAATGCCTAAACTTTCAAACACTGGTTTTATTAAGACGGAATAAGTTTCATCTAAATCTAAAATACGAAGTTTTCCGTTGGCATGACTTGGCTTTTTACCAAACCCGATTATTACAAAACAAGTTAAATCTTCCATGTTTATTGGTTTTGTGGTATTACTTATCCTTTATTAATGATATGTATGCTAAAGCATTGTAAAATAAACGGCTATCCAATTCATTTTTAATGCTGATGTTAGCTCTGTTGTAGGGGGAGAAATTATTTGATTTTACTAATTTAGTAAAAAAAGGTTTACGGTTTATATTGAAAACCTGAATTTTTTAAAATGAATTATCTATTTATTTCAATTTTATAATATGAAATTTGATTATAAGTGAACTTATTGTATTTTTAATACTCTTCCTTGATTGGTAGCTATTTGTTGAACTCTTTTTAGTAATTCTTGTTTTAATACTTTTTGAGATTCCCAAAATAGAATAGGAAAATCTTTTGCGTCGAAATGAATTATTGTTTCTTTTCTAGCCGTGACTATGATAGGTTTTTCAAGGGCATCAGCATAACCTAATTCATAATAGACATTTGGTCTTTCAAAAGTTAAATCTACAATAACGAAAGCGCTGTTCCTTATATTATTCAACATTTCAGGTGTGATTTTTTTAATATCTGTTATTTCGTCCATTCTCTGGCAGTTATATTTTGGAGAAAAGCGATTACAGACAGTTTTAAACGAATCAAAAGCATCTTCTAAATTTGGGTCATCGTTAAAAGACATAATAACAAAAGCATTTTTTGAAAGGTTAATTCTTTCAGCAAGACTTAAAACAGTTTTCGCCAAGTCAATGTCTTCAATAGTAGTTTGAGATAGATCCTCGAAGTCACCAATACTAATGTTACTAGACATTGATTTTTTTAAATTAATTTTCTCTTCTCTATAAATTTCTTTTGATGATCCTCCAAATTTAACAAGAGGTAAAATTGGTTTTTTTGCGATTCTCGCCCAATTAGCAGCCCTTTGAACACCATTAAAACCGCAAACGATTATTACAACGTCTGCTATATCTATTGGTTCTGGAATTCTAAGGTTGGAACCTCCTAACTCCCAATCCTTTAGTTCGGAACTTCTTATTTTACCAAAATTATGGGATGGTTTTTTTCCATCGGCAACGTACCCAATTATCCTGTCTTTAGAATCGTCATTAGTATATTTTAAAGCATTAAAAGCACTTTCTGCCAACACTGCATCAAATTCCGATACACATGCATTAATAAGAGTATGTCCTTGTTTTATTATTTCTTCACCCAAAGTTTTAGTAAAATCAACTGTTTTCGAATATAATTTTGGATCTTCTTTACTATCGTAGAACCCTCCTGCTACTAGAATTTTCATATGTTTAGTTTAATTTTTGTTACCAATTTGTTTTGTCTTTTGAAATAATCCCAATTTACTATGAAATCTTGATTTACTAAATTTGAATTTACATCATTTGCAGATTTAGGATGAAATAGAAACTTAACTTGAGGATGATTATCAAAAAATCTCTTAAAAATTTCTTGGCTTATTTTAGTACCTGCTGAAGTAGAAGAGTTTTCAATAATGTCTATTGAATCTAAATTTTTAGTATCAATAATTCCTATTACTTCTTTATCGCTTCTTAAAGCAAAATCAATTTCTTTTGCAGACCATACAGAATTGATTAAATTTTTGGAAATAAGAACACAAAAAAAAGGTAGCTTTTCTATCGCATTCTTTACTGATTGATTAATGTGGCTATGTTTTAAAATTTCAATCTCTGCTAACCAAGTAAATATATTTTGGTCAATAAGTTTTTTTGATATTTCAATTGCTAATTTAGAATCCTTAAAACTATGAGATAAAAACATGTTTTTATTTTGCACCCGATCCAGTTCTTCAATTAAAATCTGTTCATCTTGTCTATAAATATCCAAAATCGCCTTTTGTTTGATTCGATTTACACTTCCCCATAAAACATCAAGGTTATTTTGTGATGGTAGTGAAGAGAATCTAATGTCACAATTTATTTTTTTTTGAAAATACTTAAGTAGAACATCATCTAATTCTAAATGATTTAAATGTTGAATGTTTAGTTTGTCTAATAAAGTTTTGGAGGTAGTCCATTTGTAGTTCTTCTCGTCATGTAGATAATCTTTTACTTGTGAAATTATTTTATCAGACATTTTCTGCTTAATATTCAGATCCAACTGTTTGAATTTTCATCATTACTTGTTTAATTCTTTTTATTTCTCAGGCACCCAAAACCTCATAAAGTCGTTTAAATGAATCAAGGTAATGTTGACGATGAAGTAGGCCATTAGTGCCACCGTTTATTCTTTTGGTTACCATATGAATATCATCAGCATCAGCGTAAACGTTAATGTTGTTCTTTTTCCAAAACCAGCAGGCAGAAGTAAGTGCTAATTCTGGATCAAGAATCGAATCTGGGTTGTTCACACAGTCAACACCATGATCGTGACCAAATTTTTGATAATTCTCTTTACCAGTAAGCTGTATTAAACCTCGACCTCTAAATTTCCAACCGTCACCACTTTCTTCACTGCCATTTCCCATTCTGTTAGCATAAACCCTATTCGCAATCTTTTCAGGTTTACGTGCATAGTCTCGAGCTATTTCATTTGTTTTAAAATACTTCCCAAAAACATTTCTTAGGCCTTCAGCGGAATAATTTAGATTTTCTTGAGTATACTTAAGACCACCACTTTCATGTGCAAGTTGAGATAGAAAGTGAGCTTTTCTGAGCGGGGTATCTATACCAAAGTTAGGTAACACTGTATCTACATGTGGTAGATAGGTTACTGCTTTTTCCCAGTTCATGTCGGGAATAATTGTCTGCATTTGCTCTGTTGTTACCATAAGTTTTGTTTTTAGTTGTTTTTTTTGATGGCCGCTTAAAGATAACGAAATTTCCCATTATTAAATAGTTTTGTAAGTTTAAATTTCATGAGTGCTTTAAATATAAATCATTGAGGTTTAGGTTAATGATTAACGATGTGTAGGTGTATTTCTATTTAGTTTATAGAAAAGAAGAAAAGAAATACGATTATAAAGCCGATAAAAAAGTTTATATTTAGTAAATAGAATTATTGTATGAAAACAATCCGAATTTTTATAGCTTCTTCATCTGAATTGAAAGAGGACCGAGATCAGTTTCGAATGTTTATTAGTAAGGAAAATGATAGGTTACATACCAAAGGTATCTATTTGGAAATTGTACAATGGGAAAGTTTTCTTGATGCCATATCCGATACTAGACTTCAGGATGAATATAATAATGCTATTAGTACTTGCGATATTGTTCTCTGTCTATTCTTTACAAAAGTAGGTAAGTATTCCTCTGAAGAATTTGATACGGCCTATCAGGTTTTTAAAGACAAAGGGAAACCAAAAATATGGACCTATTTTAAAAATGCACAGATAAATACAGGTTCCATTACCGATGAAATAAATACGCTCTTAACTTTTAAGAAAAAGATTGGAGGCCTTGGACATTTTTATACGGAATACACTAATATTGATAACCTTATAAATCAATACAGATCACAATTAGATAAATATCTTCCTCCATTTGAAACGATTGTAGTTAATCCCCCCAAAACACCTCCCGAAGAACCCATAGAAAATACCTTTAACGATTTACTCACTAAAAAATTAATTCAAGCTATCAAACCTTACGATAGAAAAGCTAACGATTTTTTAGAAACTTATGGGGATTGGGAAACAAATATCGATTTAAAACCAACAGTAAAGCGTATTATTATTGCTGGTTATGTGGGAGTTGTGGGAATTCAACTGCGTAAATTGATGTCGATTGGCGAGGAAGACTTTTTAGATAATAAAATGAAACGGTATTTGGAGAATTGTCAATTAACAGCGGTAAGAGCTTTTCAACTTATTTGTTATGCGCTCATCTCAACTTTATGGGATAATCAGTTAAATAATAAAGTCAAACTTTCAAATGAGCAAAGTACTGTTTTAATTAAATTTTTTAAAAATGCAACAGATGAAAGTATAAATGGTTTTTCGAACTTGTTAAGAGCGCTAATAGAAACTTTTCTTGATAATAAATTAGAACTCCCTATTGCCCAATTGATGGAGCTTTTGCCCAAATTGCAATCTGGTAGTGATTTGTTAAAATCTTGTGATTATTTAACATCAATAACAGAATTGCTGCATGGAGCTTCTTATACCGCAAAAGATTGTACTGATGCCGAAAAAAACCTAGCGATTTTGTTGGAGAACCTAAATTTCTTGGCAGAATATAAAATGATTTCTATAAAGGACATTGATTATAATTTTCAAAGGAATGATGCAGTAGGTTTATATCTGCATCACTATACTTTATTGGAAGGTGATACGCAAGCCAACAATAATAACAGCGGGAAAATTAGAAAGGACACCACGCCAGTATCTTCATATGCGGTTTTATTATTTAAAGAAAACTACCAGCAAAACATAAATATGGTGCCTTTCATTATTGATTATAATGGATTGGCAGATTCTGGTGGATCAAAAATTTGTTTTTATTCCTTTTGCAATACGTTTGATGATATGAACCTTAATTATAATTTTATTGAGGACAATAGTAAAGTAACCATCAAAAAATCGGGTAATTTAAAGCCTGATGATAATGATGTTCGTGCCATTAATGGTTGGTTGTCAAATAAAGAAAATAGGAAGGATATGAATTTTGATAATATGTTTGACTTGTTCTACAAAGCAAAAAAAGCTCTAGTAGGTATTGAAGAAGATACCACAATAGATGAATTTTAAGTTGGTTTTTATTAATAATTGATTGTTATGAAAAAATATCCCTTTAAATTTTTAGACTCTTATAAAAGGGAAGATAGGGGTGTGTTTTTTGGGCGCGACGAAGAGATTAACGCGCTTTACGAAATGGTTTTTCAGTCGTCAATTATTCTTATCTATGGAGCGTCTGGTACTGGTAAAACAAGCTTAATTAATTGTGGGTTAGCTGGTAAGTTCCAACCTCACGATTGGCTAGCTTTGATGATTCGTAGAGGGAGTAACATTAATGAATCTCTAGAAAAAGCACTAAATGAAGCCGGAGGAAAAGTAAAAGATTCAGCTGTTGGAATGGATTGGTTTGATAACTGGACTGATGAATCTGAAAAAAATACAACTCGCTTAAGTCCCATAGGGAAATCTATTAATGCGGTTTATGAAAAGTCGTTTAAACCTATTTATTTAATTTTTGATCAGTTTGAAGAACTTTTTATACTTGGTTCCATTTCAGAACAAGAATTGTTTATCAAAACAGTTCAAGATATTCTACAATCTCAACAACCAGTAAAACTAATTTTTTCTATAAGGGAAGAATACCTTGGGCATTTATCAGGGTTCGAACGGGCTGTACCTCAACTACTACGGAAGAAGTTACGTATAGAACCTATGAATCTTGAAAAAGTAAAACAGGTTATTATAGGTGCTGCAGCGTATAAAGATTCTAATGTTAGTTTGCAATTGGGAGAATCAGATTTGGTTGCCGAGGGGATTTTTGAC
The DNA here is from genome assembly GCF_030552475.1 of Mariniflexile sp. AS56. Lineage (GTDB taxonomy): Bacteria > Bacteroidota > Bacteroidia > Flavobacteriales > Flavobacteriaceae > Mariniflexile. The sequence continues at coordinate 12,006 of NZ_JAUPED010000019.1, forward strand.
AAAATAAAAGGAGAAGAAAAATCATTAACCATTCAATTACCATTTCTTCAGGTTTTTTTGGACAAATTTTATCTCAAAATTACAGGCGATGAAAGTCGGACAGCCGACGCCAAGTTTAATATGCAATCCCTTAACGAAATGGGAGAAATTGGCGATGTCTTAATCGATTTCTTGGAAGAGCAAGTTTCTGGAATTTCGAATAAACTTAAAGTAAAACATCCTGTTTTAACACCGGATATGATTTGGAAAATCTTATCACCATTTTCAACATTGGAAGGCACTAAGGATCCTATTAGTAAACAAGATTTGTATGAACGGTTGCCTAATACAGACATAGCTTTAATTGATTATGTAGTAGGGGCTTTCATTAATAGCCGAATACTTCGATATAACGAAAGTAGTGATAGGTTCGAAATTGCACATGATGCCCTTGCTAAACCCATTGCGGAGAAACGTAGTGTTGAAGAAACAGCCCAATTGGAAATAAAACGACTTATAAAAAGTCAGGTAGCTGTAAAAGAGCAGGGGCGGGAATACTTTACCGAAAAGCAATTATTGTTCATTGAACCTTACCTAGAGAAGTATTCTATAAGTGAAGAAGAAAAGGAATGGATTTCTAAAAGTAAGTCTCATGTTACTAAAGAGAAGCTTAAAAATATAGACCAGCAATATGCAGAATTGCAGAAAAAGAGACGAATAAACATACTTTCTTTTACTATTTTGGGACTTTTAATTTTAATAGCTTCCACTGTTTCTTTAGGAATGCTAGCAAGAAAAAAAGGGATTATTGCAGAGCAAGAAAAAGTTAAATCCAAAATTGCTGAAGATAGAACAAAGGAGTTATTAAAATTAGTGTTGCAGGGTAGAGGGGAACAATATAAAAATCAAAACGATAGTTTAATTGTTGAAAGGCTACGGATTGAGCAAACTTACCCGATAGATAGTTTGATTGTTCCAAGAGCATCTGTAAGTGCTTCTAATAAAGGTAGTAATAACCGGAATTTCATGCTTTGGATTGATGTGCCGTCATTCAGAAAGTATGAAATTAAAGAAGTTAATTACAAGCTTTGTAAAGGGTTTGTGGATCGTTTAAGAGTTTCAAATGAACCATCGTCTTCTTTTTCCATAGGGTATCTTGGTTATGGCTATTGTCCCACCGTAGATATTGATGTTGTTCTTAAAACAGGAGATACCATTAGAAAATCGTTTTCATTTGAAGATTTTTTAAATAAAAACCCATTGCACTAATAATACAATCTGTGTTAAATTTTATTATACACTTAGTTCTTAATAAGGTTACTTAACCCTGCATTTTTTAAATAATCTTTCACTGTTAATTTTCTGCTTAAATCAAGCATAGGTACTTCACCAATATCGTTTTGATGAAAATGATAAACCAATACAGTAAGGTTTTTATCAGGCAGAGTTTTGTTTTTTAGGTCATTTGGAAGTGATGGATGGCTGTTTTTTATCAAATCTTGTGCGCCACCTGGTGATAGTCCAACATGACTTAGCGTAACTTCTTTTGAAGCAATTACGAGTGCAAACATTCTAAATTCAGACTCTGTTTCGAAGAAAAGAGATTTAAATATTTCATAATATGAAAATTTGCCGTCTCCTCCCAAGTTTTTCACCCAACGTTTATCACCTTCAATAGGAGAGCCATTTATGTTATATTTCTCTAAACTTGTTGTCATGGCATATCCGTCCAAGTCATAATAATAGTGTAATTTATTCTTATAGCCTGCACTGATAAATAGGTTGCTTATATATGTGTCTAGCTTCCCTAAGGTTGTCAATTCTGGCTTGAATTTATTAAATGTCTCGTTAGTAGAAGGTAAGGGAGCGGGATTGGGGAAAAAATATTGTTTGATTTCAATAGGCACCGCTCCGGACTCAATGCGAGAGAGAACACCACTGGGACCACGTCCTATTTTCCTAAATGGGAATTTTGTTTGCAGTTCGTTATACAAGACTTTACATACTTTAGGATTCAATTCTTCCTTAATAAAAGCATCTTCTCTAACTTTTGCATTGCTATCAATAATATCATTATAAAAACTATCATATGAATCATACAACTGTTCTACATCAAAGGGTGTTAAATCTTTGGTGTACTGGTCTGAGGCCATATATTTAAGTTGAATATATCTAGCAATTAAATCCAGTTTCATATCCAGTTCATAAGTTTGATCGATTGATGAATAGGGTTTCAATACACTATGAGTACGATTTCCGATAATTGATAGGTTTAATGACAAATCATAAAGCGATGCATAATGTAAAAGTCTTCTAAAATCGTATTTTTTAGAACGCTTTGAGGCATAAAATATTTTTTTAAAATCTGGATAAACATCATTGTTAAAGCGTGGAGTGAATTCATTTTTTAAATCCTGAATATTCCTGCCTAATTGGCTATAGGTGTTTCCGTCGAATTTGATGAGGTCATAAAATACATTTTCTTCCCAAATATCATAATTGGTGGATTTATAGTGCTCTATAGCTTTTTTTAAAGTATCATGCCACTCTATTAAAATACTTCTTTGGATAGTATTTGGTGAATTTCTAAAAAGTAATTTCACCTCATTAAAGTATAATAATGAATAGGTGAAATTATAGAGTGTGGCGTTTTTTCTGGTAAAAAGCGAGTCTATTATCGTTTCCAATTCACTTGTTTCAAAAGGGAGTATTTTAGAAAGTCGTTCATCACTTAATTTATCAAAATAATCTTTGGTTAAAGATAAGTTTATAAAAGCTTGAGCAAGAGTCATAGAATCATTCGGGAATACTTGCGGAGATTCTTGCGCATTTAATTGAGATGAACCAATTAAAAAAAAACAATAGGCCATTAATAGTTTGTAAGTTTTCATTCTAAACCAATTAAATTTTAAACAGTAATTATAGTAGTTGTTTCATTATGAATAATGATTTTTTTTTTATAACTATAGTTACCAATTAATTTTAGGGAGTAAAAATTAAAGAAAACCGTAAAATCCAAATTATATGTTTATGAATCTTTAGTATTGATACTAAGATAGTTAAAAAGTGTGAATTATAGGGGTAATATGTTAAATTAATAGTGAATAAGATGAGGAGTAACCGTTTATGCATCTAGTCTTTCTTTAAATTATGGAATGAAACGGTTCACATTTTAAATCGATGTTAAATGTATAAGAGTATTTGTGAATAATTCTAATACTCTTTTTCTAAAAATTGTACAGTTCAATAATTAGAAGTTCTTCTTTACTTCAGAAGTTTTTACTATTATAAGCGAAATAAATTTTAATAGTAAAGAAATAAAGTTATATTTGGTGCACCAATTTGGTTAACCAGATGATTATGATTGAAATGAATGCGAAAAATATTAAATTACTATTACGGCCTGTTATCATGATGATACTTGTTTTATTCTTAAATAGTTGTTTTAATACGAATAAAAAATCTAAGGATAATGATGCTATTATTGCCACATACCCAAGTGATGTTATTCCATTTATTGATTCATGGAGTATTCTTTTAGGTGATGGAACAAGTACTAAAGAATTGATAAACTATGAGAAAAAATATTTTTTTTATGTTTCAAACGATGGGAAAACGGATTGGGTAGTATATAAAACACCTAATTCTGGTGTTACTTCACGAACTTCTAGCAATACACGAACCGAATTAGGGCAATTGCAACATTGGGTACCAGAAACAGGAGGTAAGTTAACAGGTAAATTAAAAGTAATGCATGTTTCAACCTCTGGTGATGCTAGAGTCGCTGCATCATATTCGGTAGTCGTAGGACAAATTCATAGTGATGAAGGACATGAAAATGAACCTTTAAAAATATTTTATAAAAAATTCCCTGGGCACACAAAAGGGTCCGTTTTTTGGAATTATGAAATTAATACTGAAGGTGATAATTCTAAAAGATGGGATTATTCAACAGCCGTTTGGGGTCATGATATGTCTGTTATAGGGTCTAGTTCAACTTCATTTCCTGAAGAGCCTAAAGATGGTATTGAATTAGGGGAAGAATTTAGCTATGAAGTAAATGTTCATAAAGGTATCATGTATCTTACTTTTACAAGTGAAGGTCACGAGACATTAAAGTTTACAAAAAACTTATTGGAATCAGAATTTGAAACATATTCAAAGATTCCTCAACAAATATTAACATTATACGCGTCCATAGGTCGTGATGGTGTAGAACGTAAAAATGCTTATGCTGGTGAAATACAGTATTTTAAGCTTGGAGCCTATAACCAAACCAATGGGAAATCCCCAGAAGAAAATATAGTTTGGAGTACGGGATCAGAAACTTATGGAGGTGATATAGCGAAACAATATGCTAATGGCAGCTATGCAGAAGTGTGGTTTAAAGAAGTTACTTTAGGTGCTGGTACATTGCCAAATAATGATTAAATTCCACAAAGCTTATATTAGATTGAAAGCATAATCAAAATGAAAGGTAAATTCTTAACTAAAAAGTTAATGGATAAATAGTACTACTATTCAAACATAATACGGTTAGTGCAATCATAGAATAATAATGAATACGGCTCACAATTTTGATTAATAATAATAAAATTTATATGAATTTTAATAATGTAATCTTTTTAATGGGAGTTTCAGGTTGCGGAAAGAGCGCTATTGGTGAACTATTATCTCAACGCTTAAAAATTCCATTTTTTGATGGTGATGATTTTCATCCGCAGTCTAATATTGATAAAATGAGTCTTGGAGAGCCTCTGAATGACCAAGACCGCTATGGTTGGTTGGTAACACTTAATAAATTAGCTAAGCAACAGTTGCTAAATAATAGTTGCATTATTGCGTGTTCAGCCTTAAAGAATTCGTACAGAGAACTTTTAAGTACGGATATTAAAAATCAAGTTAAATGGATTCATCTGGCAGGAAGTTTTAATCAAATTTTAGAGCGTGTAAATAAAAGAGAAAATCATTTTATGTCTTCCAATTTATTGCAATCTCAGTTTGATACTTTAGAGTTACCGGAGGATGCATTCGAAGTGAATATTAGTATGACACCAGAAGATATTGTAATAAAAACAGAAGAATTTTTAGAAATGAAATCAGAATTTGGATTATTTGGTTTAGGAGTAATGGGGAAGAGTTTAAGTCGAAACTTGGCTCAAAAAGGGTTTAATATTTCCATATTTAATAGAGAAGAAAAAGGAACAGAGGAGGATGTGGCCATCAAATTCAAGGGTGCTCATAAAGAACTTGAATCGGCGCAACCATTTTCAGATATCAAAGCATTTGTAAATTCATTACAAACACCTCGAAGAATTATGCTTATGGTAAATGCAGGTAAGATTACAGACATGGTTATAGAGGATTTAATTCCACATTTATCAGATGGTGATATTTTGATTGATGGTGGTAATTCTAATTATTTAAAAACAAAAGAGCGCTACGATTATTTGAAAACAAAACAAGTCCATTTTATTGGAGTTGGGGTTTCTGGAGGAGAAGAAGGCGCGCTTAAAGGTCCTTCCATTATGCCAGGGGGAAATAAAGAAATTTATAACTTAGTAAAACCTTATTTAGAAAGTATTGCAGCCAAAGACGCTAACAATTTACCATGCTGTACTTATATAGGTGAAGAGGGTAGTGGGCATTTTGTAAAGATGGTTCATAATGGTATTGAATATGTAGAAATGCAATTATTGGCAGAAGTTTACACCATTCTTAAACTTTTAGGAAACAACCCAGATAACATTGCAGACATATTAAAATCGTATAAAACCAAAGTAAATAGCTACTTATTGGGAATTACTATTGATATTCTTAGAAAAAAAGATGGAGAAGATTGGTTGGTAAATAAAATAGTAGATAAAGCAGGCAATAAAGGAACGGGGAATTGGACAACTATTGCTACGGCAGAATTAGGAATTCCAAGTACCTTAATTGCATCAGCATTATTTGCACGTTATACATCTTTTTATAAGGAAGAACGACTTCTAGCAAGTGGAAATTTTAATATAAAACCATCAGCTTTAAACCTAGAAGTAGACGCTGTTTTAAATGCGTATCAGTTTGCAAGAATTATAAATCATTATCAAGGACTTAAATTAATTTCTCAGGCAGGAAAAGCTTATGGGTGGCATTTAAACCTTAGTGAAATAGCTAGAATTTGGACGAATGGGTGTATTATTAAATCTGATTTCATGATTGATTTAATTCCTGTCTTAAAGGAAGATGACAATATTTTAAATCATAAAAGTATTATTGATCAAGTCCAGTTCTTGAAGCCATCCATAAACCAAGTTGTTTCTGAATGTGTTTTGAAGGAATTAGCAGTTCCTTGCTTAAGTGAATCTGTTAATTTTCTAAACACTTATAGCACAGCGAATTCTTCAGCAAACATATTACAAGCCCAACGCGATTATTTTGGCGCCCACACGTATCAACGCACCGATGATGCTTCAGGGAAATACCACCACACAAACTGGCAGGAATAAATAAAGAACCAACGAACCAACATTAACTAACTAAGCACCGAAATAATGTCAGAATCAATAAATAAGAAATCCATACTAAAGAAAATTATTGCTATAGTTTTAGGTTTTGGACCTGGAATTTTTGCTATTGGGTATACCATTGGTACTGGTAGTGTAACCTCTATGATTGTTGCAGGAAGTAAATTTAATATGCAATTACTCTGGGTACTTTTATTGAGTTGTCTTTTTTCGGGAATTTTAATGTTTGCATATGGTAATTATGCTTTGATTACTGGTGAAACTGCACTATATGGATTTAAAAAACATTTAAAATATGGTAAAATTTTAGCCATATTAATTATTGTTGGTATTACGTTTGGTCAATGGAATTCGCTAATGGGTATTTTGGGGATTTCATCCAATATTATTTTTGAGATATTAGTTGTGAATTTTGAGGGATTAAGTGCGTTTAAATATGAAACTGTTTTAATAACTGCAATTGTAATAATTGTTACTTTTTACTTATTAATGTTAGTTGGTAAATATACTTTTTTTGAAAAAATACTAGTCATATTCGTAACCTTAATGGGCTTCTCGTTTGTATTGTCATTATGTTTTGTACAGCCACTCCCTATAGATGTAGTTAAGGGATTAATACCAACCATACCTGATGTAGTTGGTGGTAAAATGTTGGTTGCGGCATTTGTTGGTACTACTATGGCCTCAGCTACTTTTTTATCACGTCCATTATTTGTAAAAGGCAAAGGATGGACCATTAAAAACTTAGATCAACAAAGAAAGGATTCGATAACAGCTGCCATTTTAATATTTGTAATTAGTGGTACTATAATGGCAGTAGCTGCTGGCGCTTTATTTTATCAAGGTAAAGAAGTTACTCAGGTGCTAGATATGGCAAATACTTTAGAGCCTGTTGCTGGTAAATGGGCAGTTTCTATTTTCTTTTTTGGAGCATTAAGTGCTGGATTATCATCTATTTTTCCTTGTTTATTAATAGCTCCACTTTTGGTTGCCGATTTCCAATCTGGTGAGTTAGATACTAATTCGCGTCAGTTTAGAATTATTACAGCTATAGCTTGTTTAGTGGCTTTAATTGGTCCTGCATTTGGTGCAAACCCTATTGAGATTCAAATTCTATCACAAGTATTTAATGTATTTGTGTTGCCAATTGTTATACTGGGTATTATTCTTATGTTAAGTAGTAAAAAAGTAATGAAAGGCACTAAGACTAGTCTAGGTGTTTATATTGGAATGTATGCGGCGTTGTTCTTTTCTTTAGTGATTTCATACAATGGTATAATAGCCCTTTTGAATTATTTCTAATAATTAATTCATATCAAAATAAATGAAACTAAATAATAAAAAAATGAATAAATTAATAATCAAATCAGTATCAAAGCTCTTAATCTTAGTTGTATTCTTAACATTTAATAGCTGTAAGAATACGGATAAAAAAAGGGATAAAGAGGAAGTCCAAAAAACCGTTTTCGCAAGTGACGTTATTCCGTTTTTTGATGATTGGAAATTGATTTTAGGTGATGGTTCAAATGCTGGTTTTGCAAATAATTTTGAAAATAAAAATTTCTTTTATACTGCGAATGATGACAATAGTGATTGGGTTGTTTTTAAGGCTCCAAATGGAGGAGACACACATGGAACGTCAAACAATACAAGAACGGAATTGGCGCAAGTGAAAAAATGGTATCCAAAAACGGCTAATGATAAATTAACGGCAACACTTAAAGTTATGAATGTTTCTTCTACTGGAGATGCACGAGTAGCAGCTTCGTATGCAGTAGTGGTGGGTCAAATTCATAGTGCAGATAAACATGAAAACGAACCACTTAAAATATTTTACAAAAAATTTCCTGGTCATACAAAAGGCTCTGTTTTCTGGCATTATGAAATTAATACTGCAGGTGACGATAATTCAGGAAGATGGGATTATTCTTCAGCAGTTTGGGGAAATGACTTTTCTGTAGTTGGTGATTCAGCAAACACGTATCCAGAAGAACCTAATGATGGTATAGAGTTAGGTGAAGAGTTTAGTTATGAAATCGAAGTCAAGAATGGTATCATGAACTTAAAATTTACTAGTAAAGGACACGAAACTAAAACGTTTACAAAAAACTTAATAGAATCAGAATACACAACGTATGCAGATATACCAGAACAAACACAAAAATTATTTGTACCAATTGGTCAAGATGGCGTTGAACGTAAAGATGCTTATTCTGGTGAAGGTTGTTTTTTTAAACTAGGTGCTTATAACCAAACTAACGGAAAATCACCTGAAGTAAATAAAAACTGGTGCTCTGGTGCAGAAACTCATGGTGGCGACATTAAAAAACAGTATGCAGATGGAAATTATGCTGAAGTTTGGTTTAAAACAGGAAGCATATTTGTTAGTGAGGCTGCTGTATCCAATGAGGGCTATTTTTCTAAAAATGATTAAACCTCATAATTAATAAATGATATAGCCAAGTTTCGATTCTCATGCAAATGGCAATATGGAAACTAATTGTAGCCAATAAACAATTAAGAGGTAGATATTATAATAATTTCAGGTTTCAAGGAATTGAAGAATAAATCACCAGATTATACTTGTGATTATCTGATTAGCACAAGTGAAAACTCCATGATTGAAACCTATAAATTGTTTATAGGTAATAGTCTGTGCCTAAAATGATTTTTTAGATTTCGTCTAGGATTCAAAATATAACTTTGAAAAATATATTTGGTCACATTATAGTGTTAGATAATTAAAAATACCGTATTTTCCCACTATAAAGGCGCTGTATTGCGTTTATATAGAAGAGGTAAAGAAGTAAGCACGATTGGTCCATTCTTTTAACTAGACCATGCCGTAATTGATAATCTTGTGTATAGGAATAAAAATAAATACAAACCTGCTATATCTTTTAATGGTGGTTAGGTAAATAATTTAAAAGGAATTAATATATATTTATTGGAGAACCTTTTGTTAAATATTTTTAATAATAATTTATATAAATCAGATAAGCGTAATGTTGCTAGAGTCTAAAATATAATGTAAAAAATCTTTAGCCATTTTATACAGCGTTTATCAAGGAATCATTTGAACGAGTAAACAATTCGCCATTATTAGGTAATGGAACCGATACTTCGGATTTAGGAAATTTAAATTAAGAATAAAATGAAAATAACAGAAATAAAAGTCTTCGTTTGTTGTCCTGGTCGAAATTTTGTTACCGTTAAAGTATTAACTGACGCGGGTGTCTATGGAGTAGGAGATGCTACTTTAAACGGCAGAGAGTTAGCTGTTGTTGCTTATTTGGAAGAGCACGTTATTCCATGTTTAATAGGTAAAGATGCACATCAAATAGAAGATATTTGGCAGTATTTATTTAAAGGAGCCTATTGGCAAAATGGTGCTGTTAGTATGGCGGCAATTGGAGCCATTGATGTAGCCCTTTGGGATATTAAAGGAAAAGTTGCTGGTTTACCTGTTTACCAATTACTAGGAGGTAAGAGTAGAAGCGCTGTTACTGTTTATGCACATGTTAATGGTGAAACTATTGAAGAAGTGCTTAGTAATTTAGAAGTCGCTATTAAGGAAGGGTATAAGGTTGTTAGGTTACAATGCACTATTCCTGGAACTAAAGGTACTTATGGAACTTTAGGAGATAAAAAAAATTATTATGAGTTACAAGGCAATAGACCATTACCACCAGAGCATAGTTGGTCTACAACAAAATATCTAAACTTTATTCCAGGATTATTTAAAAAGGCAAGGGAGAAATTTGGTTTTGATATTGAACTGTGCCATGATGTCCATAGCAGATTAACACCTATTGAAGCTGCGCAGTTAGGTAAAATGTTAGAGCCTTACCGGTTAATGTTTCTAGAAGACGCCGTAACTTATGATAATGCTGAAGGTTATAAAATAATAAGAGATCACACCACCACACCATTGGCTTTAGGTGAAAAATTTAATACTATCTGGGATGCAAAACCCTTAATTGAAAATCAATATATCGATTATGTGAGAACGGCCGTAACCCATGGTGGTGGTTTGACGCCATTAAAGAAATTGGCCGATTTCGCCTCGCTTTATCATGTAAGAATGGCTCCTCACGGTGCACCTGATCTTTCTCCTATTTGTTTTATGGCACATATGCATTTAGATTTATGGGCACCCAACTTCGGGGTTCAAGAATTTATTGGCTTCGGAACACCAGAATTAAATGAGGTTTTCAGTTTTAATGCGAAATTAAAAGATGGAGAAATATATATAGAAGACAAACCCGGTTTGGGGGTTGATTTTAATGAAGAAGTTTCAAGAAAATATCCATATAAAAGGTCCTACCTCCCGGTTTCTAGATTGGAAGATGGTACTTTATGGAGTTGGTAAATGGGATTTAGTATTTGAGCATAACTTTATTTAAAAGATTTTTTTTCTTGTAACTTAATGTAATTATAAAAAATAGAGAACTAAAGTTTTCTTTCAAAATAGATTATAATATTTATATACTAATTGAACTTTAGTTAGTTACATGATTTACAAATTCAAAGGGTTTTAGATTTATGGCAAGAAATATTTTGCTATAACATTTAATTAACATATATTTGGAAAACCAGTTTGGAAAACCAGTTTGGAAAACCAGTTTGGTGCGCCAGAACAAAAAGCCAATAAAACATTTTTACAACTCTAATTAATACAAACTAAACTATATATGAGACTAAAACCAAAGTAAAAAAAAGGTGTGAACCTATCTTATCGCTTAAATACTTCCTGTGAAAACGAAGTAAATACAAAATATGTTATACTATGCATAATCATGCTTCTATAAAAACACTAAATAAGTTGTTCTTTAAAGAAGGATGTTATTTATGTAAGGTAATGGAAGAGATTTTCTTTTCTAAAACAATGTATGTTAAGACATTGTTTCTAATACTAATTATATAATATTAATTAACAAAAAAATTCACAAATGAATTTAAAAACTAAACTAATTTTAATGCTAGTATTGATATTTAATATATCATTATTTGCACAAGACGGATATCAATTGTCCGGAACAGTAACAGATGGTACAAACATGCCTATACCAGGTGTTAATGTTATTGTAGCCAAAACCACAAGAGGTACGGCCACAGACTTCGATGGAAAATTTCAATTGCAAGTTAAAAAAGGAGATGTTATCAACTTTTCATACTTAGGTTATATTTCACAATCTATTACGATAACAAATCAAAAAACGCTTGAAGTTATTTTGGCGGAAGATGCTGCTAAATTAGATGAAGTAGTTGTAGTGGGTTATGGTACTCGTAAAAAATCACATCTTACAGGAGCCATAGCAAAAATTGGTGGTGATGATGTTGCAGCCGTACAAGCAGCGCGTGTAGATGAAGCCTTAGCAGGTAAATTAGCAGGTGTTAATATTCAAAATCAAAGTGGTGAACCTGGTGCTGATTTAAAAGTTCAAATTAGAACGGGGTCTTCTCTTTCAAGTAACTCAGATCCCTTGATTGTTGTTGATGGATTTCCAATTTCAGGAAATTTAGCAACGGTTAATCCAAATGATATTGAAAGCATGGAGGTGTTGAAAGATGCTGCTTCTGCTGCAATTTATGGCTCTTTGGGAGCAAATGGTGTTATTCTGGTTACTACCAAAAAAGGAAAATCTGGAAAATTAAATTTCAGTTATAACGCCTATACAAGTACTTCAAGAAAGTATGTAAAAGATATTGAAATGCTTAAAACTGCAGGAGAGTGGGCAGAAGATTTACAATCAGGAGATTATGATCTTTCTAATACTGATCCAGGATTATTAAAATACAGACTAGATGCATACACAAATGCTCCAGATGTAGTGAGTATTGAAGATTGGCTTTTTCAAAGTGGTAATTCTAACAGCCATGACTTTAGTGTGAGCGGAGGGTCTGAAAATATTAAAGCATTTGCTTCACTTGGCTATTTAAATACTGATGGTGTTGTAAGAGGACAAGGATATGAAAGATATAACGGACGTATGAATATCGATGCTACTTTGAATGACAAGTTCACGGCAGGTTTAAGTATGAATGGATTCTATGGTAATCAAGATATTGTGCCTTGGGAAATGCGAGATCTTTTAAGAGCTTATAGCATAAGCCCTATTTATCATACACAAGCGTCTATCGATTTCGTTCAGCAATTGGATGCTAATAGGCAAGCGTTGTTCAATTCAGGATTTACAGGAAATAATATTGGTCGTACATTTGATCAAGATTATAGAGGTGAGGGGTTAGATCCTACAAGTATCTATGATTTACAACCAGGTGATATTGCTCACGATTGGCAATACGGAAGAAATCAAAATGGTATTGGAGGAACTGGAGATGCTGGTGTAGCCGCTAAATTTGACAATTCACAAAGGTATAAGAAAACGTATTATGGAAACGTAAGCTCTTATTTACAATACGAATTGATAGACGGGTTAAACCTAAAAACCATTTTTGGAGCAGATTTACGTGATGTTAATGAGTACGAATATCATGGAGTGTTATCGGATGGTCAACAACGTTCTACCGCATCTGAATTGGATATATCAAACATAAAAAAATCTACCGTGTTAAGTACAACTACAGTGGATTATTCAACTGTTATTAATGATAAGCATGATATTAATGCTGTGGTTGGTATGGAGTTTGTAAATACTAAATTCCAAGGGCTTGAATCAGATGGAACAAATGTACCTTTTGGTTTACCTTTAAATTATTCTTTATTCAACGCTGAAGATGTTATTTCAAACAGAATTGATGAGAAGCAGTCAAGAAGAGGTGTTTTTGGTAGAGTTGCCTATGCGTACGACAATAAATATTTATTATCAGCATCAATTAGAAGAGATGGTGATTCACGTTTTGGGGCAAATGAAAGATTTGCAGTATTTCCAGCATTATCTTTAGGTTGGAATATGCATAAAGAAGCTTTTCTTCAAGATAATGAAGTGTTAAGTTTATTGAAACTTAGATTTAGTACAGGTTCTTTAGGGACGTCCTCAGATTTAGGATCTTATAGTTCATTGAGTATTTTGGGGACTTCTCCAACCGCTTTTGGAACAGGATTTTTAATTCCTGAAGATGTGGCAAATGCAGATTTAACTTGGCAAACAAATAAAGAAACCAACTTTGGTTTGGATACTGGGTTTTTAAATAATCGTTTCAGATTAAGTGTAGATTATTATACATCAGACGTAAATGATATGTTAATTAATCAAAGCGTTTCTGAAGTTCTTGGGACAGCTCAAATTAGACTTAATCGTGGAGACATAACGAGTTCTGGTTTAGAGTTTGAACTAAATGGAAATATAATTCAAAAGGAGGATTTTTCTTGGAGTATGAATGCCAACTTATCTACAGTTAAATCAGAAATTACAAGTCTAGGTTCTCTTGACGAACTGCCTCGACAAATTTACGGCGGACCGTCAGGTAGAGGTGCTGAGTTTAGAAATTATGTAGGTGGTGAACTTGGTGAAATGTGGGGTTATGAAAGCGCTGGTATAGTTGAAAACATATATATGGCAGATCCAACTAGAAATGTTGGAAATAATAGTGGTTTAGCTTATATAGTAGATCAAAATAATGATGGTAACATTACTTATGAAGATGATTATGTTAAATTAGGATCCGCTACTCCAGATTTTTATTGGGGATTATCAAGTAATATGAACTATAAGGAATTTGATTTATCATTCCAGTTCCAAGGATCTCAAGGTGCTGAAGTTTATAATATTGATCCTATTTACTGGCAATCGCAATTTCGCGACTCTACAACAGATGCTTTTGACCTTAACGATGATGGTATTGCCGATAATAATGGGCTGCATTATCAATTAACCCGAGATGTACATGGTTCAATGGTTCAAGATGCATCATACATTGCTTTAAGAAATATAACTTTAGGTTATACACTTAAACCAGATTTTATTAGCAAAATGGGTATAGGTTCTTTGAGAGTATATGCTGCAGCTACTAATTTACTATATGTAATGGGGAAAGATTATACGTCATTTAACCCAGAAGGTGTTGAGATTGAAAATAGTAATTATGGAGGTCCTACCACATACGGGTATCAAGAAGGTGCGAGCCCTATTGTTAGAAGTTTTACTTTCGGTGTAAATGTTAATTTTTAAATAAGAAATAATGAAAAAAATGAAATATATATATATAGCATTTGTCTCTATGTTGTTGATGACAGCATGTGATAATGATTTGGAACAATCGCCTGTTTTAGAATTAGAATCCATTAATTTGGTGGAATTTGGGCCGGTTTTAAATGCAGCATACTATTATCAAACAGGAGTTGCAATGCCACAAGCGGTTTTGGGAGATTTTAGAGCAGACAATATGTTGATGTTAGAAGATCCGTTTACATCAATAGATACATATAACGCAGATTTAGCGGGTGGAGATATGACAGGGGCATTTTTTACCCCAGTTTATCGTAATTTGTATAAGGCGATATTAAGTACTAATAACGTTATTGAAAATTCATCAGATGCAAACGAAGTTGCTGAGGCGAAATTTTTAAGAGGTTTGTCTTACTTTAAATTAGTATTGATTTTTGGTGATGTTCCTGTTAACTTATCGGCTGCGCCAAGTACTTCCGATTTATCTATTTTCGTGAAACAACCGGTGGCAAACGTGTATACTGATGTAATTATTCCAGACTTACTAGATGCCATTTCAGGATTAACTAATTCTGGATTAGCAACAGGACGTGCGTCTCAAATTGCTGCACGTGCATTACTGGGAAAAGTGTATATGCACAGAGGTGATTTTGGATTGGCTGCAACTACGCTTGGAACTGTTGTAAGCGGTGCTACTGCTGCAGGTATAACTTTAGAGCCTAACTTTGCTGATGTTGTAACCGATATTAGTTCAGAAATTATTTTTGCAACTAAAATGTCTGGTTCTATTTCTGTTGCCGATGGTTCTACGTCTTCATCTACTTTTTCAGGCTGGTTTTCTGGAGGTGACACCAAATCGAGTACACCTTTAGATCCTCGCTTAACCGATGCTTTTGATGCTAGTGGTGCTGCTGGTGGTGGTACAGATTTAAGAAAAGCATTGACTATTGATGCTGCTGGTGGAAAAGGCGCGAAATATTCTGGAGGTGCCGATCAGGACTTTATAGAAATAAGATTGTCTGATGTTATTCTGTTGTATGCAGAAGCGTTAAATGAAACTACAAATGCAACAGGAGCAGAATCTGCAACGATCTTAAATGGATTAAATGCTATTAGAACTAGAGCAGGATTAAATAGCTTAAGTGGTACTGCATCAACACAAGCTGCAGTTAGAACTGCAATTGCTAAAGAAAGAAGAGTAGAGTTGGCTTTAGAAGGACATAGGTGGTTTGATTTGGTAAGAACAGGTACAGTTGATGCTGAAATGGGCTTAACGGTTAATAGTAATTATTACGTGTTTCCAATTCCAAACTCAGAAATCCTTGCAACCAATGGAGTAATCACTCAAAACCCTGGTTACTAATTAAATATAGTTTGAGTTAGTTTAGTTTTTTATAGGTTAACCGACCCCAAGTAAAGTAGGTCGGTTAACCATTTAAAAATCTGATAGGTAATAAAAATGTTTGTTCTTGGAAATGAAATAAATTTAATATGTTTACCGAACCAATCTGGTGTGCCAATTTAAATTATTTATATGAACTTAGAAGTCCTTTCAAAAAATGAAAATCAGGAAATTAATAGTCGAGTTAAAAAATTAATTTCTCAAATAAGTAATTTAATCAGTGAAAAGCATCTAGAACCAGGAGATAAATTACCTTCAGAACGCATATTGGCAGAAAAGTTTGTTGTAAGTAGAAGAAGTATTCGAACGGCTATTCTAAAATTAGAATCATATGGCATATTAATATCAATGCCTCAAAGCGGAACATTTATTGCAAATATAGGTCCAGTTGCCATGAATGGTATGGTTAAAGATATTATAAGTCTGGGACTGCCTGATTTTAAATCGTTGGTTGAAACCAGAATTTTACTAGAACTAAAAGCTGTTAGATTAGCAGCTAAAAGACGTACTGAATTAGATTTAGAACGGATTAAAGAAGCATTAGACGCTCATGAAACTAAATTATTGTTAGGAGAAGATGCTGTGCAGGAAGATTTATTGTTTCATTTGGCAATAGCGAAAGCGAGTGGTAATGTCACGATGAATCAAATTATGATAGGTATTACACCTCAAATAATTGTAGATTTTAAAAAATATCATAAGGACTATAATTCTTTAGATAATTTACGGATAAGTGAGCATACCGAAATTTACGAAGCAATTAAAAGTCAAAATCCAAAATTAGCAAAAAAAAGAATGAAAGTGCATTTTAAGTTATTGTACGAATATTGTGGTGTTTGCTAGTATTAAATTGGTGAGTAAAAAAACACCTATTTGAATTTAGTTAAACTTTGATTGCTATGGTTTCTAAAAGGGCATTGAATAACTAGAATAAAAGAATAAAGGGAACTGTTGATTTTTAAAACTAAAGATTATCAACGTAATTCACACAAGAATAAATTTAAGCTTCTGTAGAGCAATGTCAAAACTTAGTGTTTTTGATTAGGTGTTGTTTACAGGTGTTGTTAAGAAATAATAGATACGAACTCATGAATAATAATACTAAATTAACTGGGAAAAATGTGCTAATTACCGCTGGTGCTCAAGGAATTGGAGAGTCAATAACGAAACACTTTATTGATAGTGGAGCCAATGTTGCAATTCACTATTTTTCTAGTGCTGATACCTCTAACCAATTACAAGAATACGCAATTAGTAAAGGTCAAAAAGCGATTACTATAAGTGGTGATTTAACAAAAGAAGCCGATGCAAATACATTGGTTGAAAAGACGGTAGAAGCTTTTGGAGGTCTGGATATCCTAATCAACAATGCAGGTTCACTCGTTGCTCGTAAAATGCTTAGTGAAATGGAGACTGAGTTCTGGCACAAGGTAATGGACATTAATCTAACATCGATGATGTTTGTAACGCGGGCTGCATCTCCTTATCTAGCAAAAAATGAAAATAGCAGTATTGTTAATTTAGCATCACTAGCTGGGCGCAAAGGAGGCCATCCAGGTTCTCTAGCTTATTCTACAAGCAAAGGCGCTATTTTAACACTAACACGAGCACTTTCTGCAGAATTGGGGCCTCAAGGCACCAGGGTAAACGCGGTGGCTCCAGGTCTTATCTTAGGCACTTCATTTCACAACACACATACCACAAAAGAATCCGCAGCTGCAACAACGGCTGGTATTCCAATCCAACGAGCAGGTAACGCAGATGATGTAGCACGAGCCGTTTTATATCTGGCTTCAGAATATGATGGTTTTATTACTGGTGCAACACTAGATATCAATGGCGGTGTTTACAATATGTAGTCCCTTGTTAAGTTTTATAGTCTTGATTAACAGGGTGTAATATGTTAATTGTTAAAAAATATAAAAACACTAGAAGCTATTAAGCTTCTAGTGTTTTGCATTTACTAAATATAAATTTATGTTAAAGACTCCGGTAATACACCCAACAATTATGGAAGCGCTTGCTCGTTCAGGCCATTTTGCTCAAGTTGTCATTGCAGACGGTAACTTACCCGTTGGTGCTATGACAGGACCTAATTCCAAAACCGTGCACCTTAACTTTCGTCCAGGACTTTTAGATGCGCTAACAGTGCTTGAAGGCATACTGGAAGTTTGCCCTATTCAAGGTGCAATCGTTATGGAAAAGCCTGCTGAAGCAAATGCAGACATACACGATGCTTATAAAAAATTACTTGGGGATGTAACCTGGGACGAGATGGAGCGCTGGGCTTTTTACGACAAAATAAGAGAACCGGCCACCACATTAATTATTCAAACAGGTGAACAGCGTCGTTTCGCTAATTTAATACTAACTGTCGGTGTAGTAAAAATGGCAGAAGAAAGTGGTTTTTAAAATATTGAAGTTCATTTTATGAAAGTTGAGGTGTAGGTTTTATATCCTAAAAGGTTGAATTAATTCAATTTCACACAAACATTATGATATTGTTCTAATATGCTTTATATGAAAAATATATAGGCATGATGAATTAATTTATTTGTATCAAATTAATCGATAATAGTTCTCAACGGTTGCAAATTATGAAAAAATTTGTAGTTAACCCTGATTAGGCCAATAGTTGAAACAGTCAGTCAAATAGTGAAAAAATGAATGATAAGTTAAAAGTATTAATTTCTGGATCTGGCTTTGCAGGACAAGGTCATGCGGTTGCGTTTCGAGCAGCAGGAGTTGAAGTTGTTGGCATTGTAGGCAGAACAGCTAGCGTTGTTAATGAAGTAGCAAATAAAATGGGTATTCCTTACTCTGGTACAGATTGGGAACAAGCATTAATAGATTGTCAACCTGATATCGTTTCTATCGCAACACCTGGTGGTGCACATTATGAGCCTATAAAACAAGCAATCCATTTTGGCTGTCATGTATTTAGCGATAAACCATTGACTGATAGTGGAAATTCAGCATCAGAATTGTATGAACTTTCAGAACAAAGAAAAATTAAAACAGCGTTTGCGTCTAGTTTTCGTTATATGCCATGTATTCAACATGCGAAACAACTTGTAGCAGAAGGTGTTATTGGTGAACCAACTGAAGTGGAATGTATATCGCACTTCAATCTAGAACGCGATATTCCATTTGGATGGTCGCACCGAAAAGAAGATGGTGGTGGTCGACTTAATAACAATTTCACCCACATGATGTCTATTGTAACATCTGTAATAGGTGAAAAGATTTTATCAATAATAGGTGAAGTACGTGATGATTTGGGAAAAGCACCTATA
Source organism: Mariniflexile sp. AS56 (assembly GCF_030552475.1). Classification (GTDB taxonomy): domain Bacteria; phylum Bacteroidota; class Bacteroidia; order Flavobacteriales; family Flavobacteriaceae; genus Mariniflexile. The sequence goes on from NZ_JAUPED010000019.1 coordinate 31,324, forward strand.
GTTGAAGGCGTGCATAATTTCAAAACGAGAAGAGATTTTATTCCTAAAGATCTTAATGACCCATCTCTTAAATGGGGAGAAAGTAATGTGGAGTGGTCGTATACCGTGCTAGCACAGCTAGAAAGTCCAATAGCCACTAAACCAGTTTCCGTAATGTTCAAACATGGTGGACTTAATCCTAAATTTCAAGAAAACCATATTGTGTTTTATGGCACAAAGGGAGCCGTGTATATTGAAGGTCACTATGGCATGGGGCCATTATATTTGTGGGATCAAAACAAAACATGGCAAGAATTGCCACTTCCTCAAAATATTGTCGATAATCAGCCTAATATAGAGGGTGATACTGAACGAAATTGGCATTATCTAGTTAGAGAATTTGTAAAGGACATTAAAGGTGAAAAAGTAGAACCCTACCAAACTTTTAAGGAAGGTAGTTTATACCAAAAACTTATTGACTTAATTAGGAAAAACAATAACTGGACAGATGTTCGTCATCTTCAATAAAAAAAGGCAATACTATGTTTTATGACTATATTGTTATTGGTCTCTATTTTATATTAATACTAGCAATTGGTATTATATTTTCACGAATGGCAAGTAAATCTACTAGCGATTATTTTCGTGGTGGTGGTCGAATGTTATGGTGGATGGTTGGTTCAAGTGCTTTTATGGCTCAGTTTTCAGCCGTAACTTTCACTGGGGCGGCAGGTAAGGCTTTTACAGATGGTTTCGCCATTGTTGCCGTGTATATTGGTAATACTTTTGCATTCTTTTGTGCATGGGCATTCTTCGCGCATCGATTTAGACAGATGCGAGTGGATACACCCACAGAAGCAATAAAACGACGATTTGGTTCACAAAATGAGCTTTTCTTCGCTTGGGCATTAATTATGTTTTCATTTCTAAATGCAGGTGTTTGGTTAAATGCATTAGGTGTTTTTACTAGTGCTGTTTTCGATGCAGATATTTCAATTACCATTATTGCAATTGGTTTGACGGTACTTTTTGTATCGGTACTTTCAGGAGCCTGGGGAGTGGTTGCGTCAGACTTTGTTCAAACTTTGGTCGTGGCTGTTGTTTCAGTGGCCTGTGCTGTGGTCGCATTGGTGAAAGTTGGTGGACCTGTAAAAATGATTGAAAATTTCCCAGGTGGTTTTCTTATAGGTCCAAACATGAATTACCCTTTGATTTTATTTGGAACTTTCATCTTCTTTTTACCGAAGCAGATTATAACTATGATGAATCTTCATGATTCATTTCGATGGCTTAATGCAAAAGATTCTTTCAACGCTCGTAAAGCGGCCTTATTGGCAATGATTCTAATGGGAGTGGGGTCTATTATTTGGTTTATCCCACCATGGGCAGCTGCTACGTTATACCCTGATGCAGCAGCAGATTATTTACAACTAGGCAACAAGGCGGCAGATGCCGTATACCTTGTGTTCGCTAGAAATGCCATGCCTATAGGTACCGTTGGATTACTTATGGCTGGTCTTTTTGCAGCAACTATGTCTTCTATGGACTCGGCACTTAATAAAAATGCAGGGATCTTTGTTCGAAGTATTTATCAACCTTTTCTGGCTAAAAGAAATAGGCATAAATGTGATGATAAGTTATTGAAAATAAGTCGATTAGTTAGCTTCGTAACAGGTGTAGGTGTTATTACAGCTGCGCTATATTTCGCATCGCTTAAAGAACTCAGTTTATTTGAACTGATGATGTCAGTTTCAACAATGGTTCAAGTCCCAATGATGGTGCCGTTAGTAGTTGGAGTAATAGTAAAAAAGACGCCACAGTGGGCACCGTGGGCTACAATTGTTATTGGTTTTTTTGTGTCTTGGTTTGTAATGAATGTATTTACTGCAGACGTTTTTGCTTCATTATTTGGTATAGGATTACTTACTGATAGAGAAATTATAGACTTGAATATAATTATGATAGTTGGTGGACATGTATTTATCACGTCTAGTTTTTTCTGGGCAACGTCTATATTTTATAATGAAGCTAAGGATAAAAATAAACTCGAAACTGATCGTTTTTTCGAAGATTTAGAATCTCCCTTTAGTGCAGATGACCAACAAGACGGAGTCGACAGTCAGCAAAGAAATAAATTGGGTAATATGGTAATTACAATGAGCGTTGGTATTTTGCTGATGGCTTTAATTCCCAACCCGCTTTGGGGCCGGTTCATCTTTGCAATGTGTGCACTTATCATTTTCGGAATTGGTTATTTGTTAAAGCGTAGTTCTAAAAGTAAAACGTATTCACGCTAGTTTGAGAATATAAGTGTGTGTCTAGATGGGGCGGATGATGAGAACCATTAAAATCAGATAATTTGAACCAGATCATTTACGGCTTTAAACTAATACAATACAATGAGTTATTGATAATTTAACTATGCTTACTTTTTTCCGCCGAGGGTGGTATTGTCTTGCTGTTTTTTACAATTTGTTGATCTATGAAAGGGTAATAGAGGAAATTAAATAAATCAAATGAGATAATATTACATTTAAATGAGATAATTTTACCTAAAACAGCTTATTATATTGGATTGATGAAACCATAAATTTCTTAAAACCAATATGAAGATTAAACAATTTGAATATCAGCCTTTATCTCATTACTCTTATGCCATCATCAGCAAGGGGCAAATGGCTATTATTGATCCTCAACGCAATCCTAAGGCCTATTATGAATTTGCAAAAGCAAACAATGCAAACATAATAGCAGTAATTGAAACACATTCACATGCTGATTTTATAAGTTCACATTTGCAAATACACAAAGAAACTGGAGCGACCATTTATAACAGTAAGAAATTAGGTGCTATGTATCCGCATACTAACTTCGACGAAGGTGATGTTATACCATTGGGAACTATTAATCTTTCAACCTTAAATACTCCAGGGCACTCTCCAGACAGTATTACTGTTGTGGCTAAAGAGGGTAATAAAACGGTACTTTTTACGGGAGATACACTTTTTGTGGGGGATGTTGGCAGACCAGATTTGAGAGAAGACGGTAGTAATAAAAAGGAGAAGCAACAAGAACTTGCCGAAGCCATGTTCGAGAGCATCCAAACAAAATTCAATCACCTTCCCGATGATGCCATCGTGTATCCTGCGCATGGGGCTGGCTCACTTTGCGGTAAAAGCATGGGTGATGCCAGTAGTAGTACTTTGGGAGATGAACGCAAGCAAAATTGGGCCTTTAAAACTACTTCTAAAAAAGAATTTGTGAAAGAATTATTGGATAGGCAGCCTTTCGTTCCTTCATATTTTGGATACAATGTGGATGTTAATAAAAAAGGAGCCGAAACCATGCGTAAAGCCACGGCGAAGGTGGCTTTTAAAATGAGTAGCAATTTACGCGGACTAATTGTAGATATGCGTGAGGAAAGCGAATTTAAAAAAGGCCATATCAAGGGGAGTATCAATATTCAAGGAGCATCAGAAACAGCCAAGTTCGAAACATGGTTAGGTGCCATAATTAAACCTAAAGAAAGATTCAATATTGTTATTGACCATCCAAAAGATTTGGAAACAGTTTTAGAACGTGTTGCTAAAATTGGTTATGAAAATCAACTTCAAAAAGTTGTAACGCTGCCAAGTGTTAAGCTAAAAGAAACCAGTAAGTTGGATATTGAGAACTTTAAAAAAAATCAAAAAGATTATACCATTATAGATGTCCGCAACACCAGCGAGGTGGAAAAAGGCAAAATATTTGAAAGTGCCCTTTCAATGCCCTTAAATACGTTGCGAGATAATGTCAATAAGCTTCCGGCAGACAAACCTATTGTAGTTCATTGTGCCGGAGGTTACAGAAGTGCGGCAGGTAGCAGTATTATTGAAAAGCACTTAAATAACGCCAAAGTTTATGATTTGGGCGAAAAAGTAAAAGATTTTAAGTAGTTATAAACTTAATAAATTTCTATTATGAATGTTATTTATGAACCTTGGCCATGGTATGTAGGAGGCCCATTAATAGCCTTAATCCTATTTCTATTATTGTTTGCAGGCAAAAAATTTGGAATGTCCTCAAATTTACGTACGACTTGCGCAGCCATGGGTGCGGAGAAAGTGGCAGATTATTTTAATTATGACTGGAAGTCGAAACGCTGGAATTTAATGGTGGTATTAGGGGCCGCCATTGGTGGTTTTATAGCTTCAAATTATATGGGTAATTCCAATGTGGAAATTAATCCAGATGTGGCAGAACAGCTTGCAAAAGATTATAAAATTACAAGTGCTGGTGAATATTATATGCCTCCAGAGATTTTTTCAATTGAGAATTTAGGCGATCCATTTAACATTGCCGTTCTATTATTGGGAGGCATATTGGTAGGGTTTGGTGCTCGATATGGAGGTGGTTGTACATCAGGGCACGGGATATCTGGCTTGAGTAATTTACAATTACCATCGTTAATTGCTGTGATTGGCTTTTTTATAGGTGGTATTATCATGGTTCATTTATTGTACCCTCTAATTTTTGCATAGTATGAGATATATAACGTATTTACTTATCGGTATTTTATTCGGAATTACAATGTATAAGTCCGAAGCTGCGTCGTGGTTTCGCATTTATGAAATGTTTCACTTTGGCTCTTTTCACATGTATGGACTCATGGGGTCTGCGGTGTTACTTGGTATCATTGGGATACAAGTCATCAAAAAAAATAATATTAAACCACTTGACGGAGATAAAATGCATTTAAAGCCCAAAAAGAAAAGTGTGACACGCTATTTAGTGGGCGGTACTGTATTTGGATTGGGTTGGGCGCTAGCAGGTGTCTGTCCTGGGCCTATGTACGTGCTGGCAGGGGCAGGTTATATTTCAATAGCGGTTGTTATAGTTGGTGCGTTAATTGGAACACTTATTTATGGCGTTTTAAAAAAGAAATTACCTCATTAATCTACTCTAAAAGTGTCAGCATTTTTAGAAGTGGATTAAATTGTTTCCGTTTGTTGGATATATTAAACCAACCTAAATACGGCGCTGTTGCTCGGTTTAAAATCTGGACGTTCCTGTAAATACTCCTTCATAGCTTCTATAGCTTTTTTATCATGTTCTTTTCGGTTTTTGCCATATTTTTTTGGCACTCCTTGCATGGTAACAAAACTTACTAAATAGGTGCTTTTGGGGTCTATATGTTTTCCTTTAAAAAATAATTCCTGTATACGATGCCCTGTTGGATTTTCAATACGCATATTTACCTGAATTCCCACACAGCGTTTTACATAGCCTCCCATTTGTCCAAAAGGGTCGCTGCAAAAAGTGCGTTCAAGGTTTTCTTCGAGCATATCCCTTATCTCACTTCCTGTTAGCTCCACCGTTGAGATGGGTGGATTCATAGGCGTTATATTATACAAATCATTTTCAGTAATAGGACCTTTTGGTATGGGTGCACCATAGCGCCATCCATTAGAGAACGCTATGTTGGTATTTGTACTATGTGCAATAGCCTCTAAAAGCAGCTCATCCATAGTGGAATTTAAAGTAGTATATCTATGCAACGTTTGGTTACTGCTTCCCACTATATGTTCCTTAATATCTTTAAATGGTTTTAGGGCTTCGTTCACCAGTTGCAACACTTTCTCGTTTTTGGGAGTAGAGGCATCCACTTTTATCAATTCGTAATTGATATGTTTGATTTGTTTGTTTTCCAGTTCTAGTTTGAGGTTTCCTACAAAAGCACCATGGCAACCACATTGTATCATTTGTGCGCCATTCACTTCAATGGGTTTGTATATGCGGTTGTGGGTGTGTGCACTTAAACAAATATCCACACCATTAATTTCTTTTAGAAGTTGAAAATCCTGAGGAAATCCATTATGGGAAAGGAGTACAATAATATCAGCACCTTCGGCTTTCAATTCCTTAATATACATTTGCACTTCCTCTTTACCAGTAGTGAATTTCAAACCTTCAGACATCTTTTCTGGCATCACCTTATCCACAATCATCGCACAAATACCAATAACGCCAATTTTTATTCCTCCTTGTTCCAACATTAAAGAAGGTTTTAAAAAATGCATACCTTCTTTATTATAAACATTGCAACCCAATATGGGAAACTCAAGGTATTTCTCAAGATGTTTTAGATGGTTAGGGCTAAAGGCAAAATCCCAATGGCCTACCAAAGCATTTATTTTTAAAGCATTTAAAATAGGGACTACCGCTTCCCCCTTAGATGCTACTAGCGGTTTTGTGCCATGGAGCGTGTCGCCACCATCAAACAGCAGGGTGTTGGGGTTGTCCTTTCTAATCGCATCTACAATGCCGGCAATATGTGCATAGCCTCCAGCAGTTTCCACAACTTCACCTGTTTCATCATAAAATAGTTCGGGGTGTGCTTCCAAATAACCGTGTACATCGTTGATAAATAGGATATTTAATTTCATAATGTATTGTTTTTTGAATTTATTTTATGATTGTCATATCACTAAAACCATGGATTTTAATTACGGTAAATGACCTAAAGAACATTCTAAGTATCGCATTTCGTTTTATTTGATGTGCGTTATAAAAAATGGGTAAATTTATATGCTCTATAAATTTACCCGTTTATTTTAATAACTTTTCATCTGGTCTTTACGCTTGCTCAATTGGCGTTCTAGCTCATTAATAGATTCTGAAATGGAATCAGGAAAGTTGTCATGGCTTGCCTCGGCGAATAATCGAGGACCAGGTAAACTCAATCTGATATTACAAATTTTTCCTGTCTCGTCAGAACTTGTATTTTCTTCTTTAAAAAACACATCGGCTCTAATTACCATATTATATTTTACCCCTAATTTTTCTAATTTTTCCGTGGCCATGTTTTCTAAATGCTCACTGCTAGATACATCGTGATATTCAAATATTATTTGCATACTGTTATTTTTTTTATATTATTTATTACAATTAACCATCCAACCAATACCGAATTTATCAGAGCATCTTCCAAAATGCCCCCATTCTCTTTCTCGGAAATTGTGATGTATTTGACCACCTTCTGATAGTTGATTAAATAGTTGTTCTGCCTCCTCAACCGAGCTTAGATCGACACTCATATGAATTTGGTTCCCATGGTTAATAGGCGTATCGGGTGATGCATCATAGGCCATGAAATGAATGCCTTTTCCTTTTAATTCGGCATGCTGCCATTTTTGGCGGTAGTTAGATGGTACATCTATTTCTCTATCTTCATAGGTTTGAAGGTTTTTTATTTCAGCGTTGAAAATCTCACTATAAAATTTAAGTGCTTCTTGACAGTTACCTCGAAAGGCAAGATATGCTTGTACATTCATAATATTTTGTTTTTTACGAATTTATACTTCTTGTAAAACTTAGCTTAACTCAATAACTTTAACTTTTGTCTCTAAAACTAACCCTATGATAAAACGACGATTCTAATATTGATAACCGTTACCTAATACTTATAGCTGAAAATTTTCCATATAATCAAATACATACATCAATTTTCAATTTGATGATTAGGGGTTATTTTTAATCATTAATTAATTTATAAACATGAAAACGTTTAAAATTATTTGAGTCAATCTTATACTTAGAATTAGTAATATATTAGCTGTATTATGTGTTTATTTATGCCTTTAAATAAATTGTGATTTTTTTTGTTTGCTTATTTCTGGGATTTGTTGTTGCAAGTCCAATGATCCACTTATTGAAAAAGAAGATGAATTGTTTAAGGATATTGATAGAGATTCTTAAACTATAAAAAAGTATTGGTAGATTAACTTAATGAGATTAATCTGCATAATTGGATGGGGCGGATGATGAGAACCATTAAAATCGGATAATTTGAACCAGATCATTTACGGCCTTAAACTAATACAATTCAATGAGTTATTGATAATTTAACTATGCTTACTTTTTTCCGTCGAGGGTGGTATTGTCTTGCCGTTTTTTACATTCTGGTAATAAATAACGGGCTAATTCTATATTCAAAATCTAAACACTTTTTATTCAAAGATAACATTCTCCCCAACTTTTATGTTTGACCCAAATAAACTTTGAACCGTACAGGAATCGTACAATTCATAAAAACAAAAAACCGTAACATATTGATTTTCAATATAATTACGGTTTTTTTAAGCGGAGAAAGAGGAACTATCCAAAATTTCATTTTTGTAGCGTTTACAGGGACTAAAACTACTATTAAAATTTACTGACCCCGAATTAGCCCCTTTTTAACAAAAGCTTAAGAGTTTTTAGTAATTATGTTATCATTTGATTGCATATAAAGAGCATTTTGATAGACAAGCAATTATTGAAAAGTTAACAAAAGCAGGATATGTTGAAACAGATTGGAAAAATGACCAGTATTGGGTTTTATACAGTTATGATGTGAATTTTGGAGACATAGAAGTGCGTTCAAAATTATTTGATGACAACCAACGAAAGGAATTAGAAGTACAGGTTGCCCATAAATTAATTGAAGTGTGCAGACTTTGTGATGTACCGCTTCAGGATTTTACAGCAATTCAAAAATCGTAATTTATAAAATTGTGGAGCAGTCAATCTGAAGTCATAATTGTAAATTCTTTAAATTTACAAACATAGGATGATTTAAAGAATAACCAGCATACACACAACACAACCAGAACACTACAAAAACAATTGTAAAAAAGCAATGGAAATAACTAGTTATTCAAAAATTATGAGAGGATGGCGCACGTTTTTACACCTATTTTTCCATTAATAATTAAAATAAAACCTTAAATGTCATTTTAAAACCTAATAATCCAAAAACACAAAAAAACCCATTTTTCCATAAATAATAAAAATAAAACCCATTTTTCCAAAAACAAACCCGTTTTTCCATTATATTTGAAATAACTGTTTTTCACCTAAACCCATGAATACGAATCGTTTTTCACATAAAATAACCGTTTTTCACGGTATAAAAGCACCAGAAGAAGGTGTGTTAGTGGGTTATAGTGCTATTATAGAAGGCTTGCAATTACAAATGCCTTTCCCCGAACAATTAACAATTATAAGCGCCAAAAGACGCAGCTATAGCACAGAAAACTGGAACGTGTTTTCTTCAAGAAATGCGTTTGATGATACTTTGTACAAACATTTAGTTTTCGCATTAAAATATGAAGGTGTTAACCTTTTGTTCTTTAAAAAGCTATTTGATAAACTATCTGAAAAAGACATTACTACATTATTACAATTAGAACCCACAGGACAATACAGTCGGAAAATATGGTTTCTTTACGAATGTCTTTTGCAAAAGCAACTTGATATTAAAGATTTAACCATTAAAAATTTTGTGCCTTTAATTGACGACAAAATGCAGTATGCCATTAAAGGCAGTCGCTCATCAAGACACCGCATTATTAACAACCTTCCAGGAACCATCGCTTTTTGTCCGTTAATTTTTAAAACCAAAAAGCTAGAAACCTATATTAATGGCAATATAGCTGCTAAGAAAAACACATTCCTTAATGGTATCCATAAAGATGTATTACAACGCGCATCTTCTTTTTTATTGCTAAAAGATTCTAAAGCCTCATTTACTATAGAAGGAGAAAACCCTGGAAACAATAGAGCCATGCGTTGGGGAAAAGCTATTGGGCAAGCGGGGCAAAAACCATTAAGCATAGAAGAGTTAATTCGCTTACAACAAATAGTCATAGAAAACAGTCGGTTTTTAGAGATGGGTATGCGAAAAAAAGGTGGATTTGTTGGCGAACATGATCGCACCACAGGAGAACCTATTCCAGACCATATATCGGCGAAAGCAGATGATGTTGAACCACTATTAAAAGGATTAATAGCAACAAATGAAGCGTTGCAAGACCAAACCTATGATGCGGTGTTGGCAGCAGCAACCATAGCATTCGGGTTTGTATTTATACATCCTTTTGTTGATGGAAATGGACGCTTACATCGCTATATTATTCATCATATTTTAGCAAAAAAAGAATTTACACAACAAGGTGTTATTTTCCCTGTGTCCTCATCCATACTGGACCACATCGATGATTATAAAACCGTTTTAGAATCGTATTCACACCCCTTGTTGGACCATATGGTTTGGAAAGAAACCGACGACCATAATGTGGAGGTTACCAATAATACCATCGATTTTTATCGTTATTTCGACGCTACAAAACTAGCAGAGTTTTTATACGACTGCGTACAAGATACTTTAGAGCGCGTTATTCCTCAAGAAGTAAGCTATCTTCAGTACTATGATGCCTTTAAAAAACATATAGATAACAACTTCGAAATGCCAGATAAAATGGTTGCTAATTTGGTTCGTTTTTTAGAACAAAATAATGGGGTATTATCAAAAAGGGCGTTAAAAAGGGAATTTTCGGGATTAAATGAACCAGAAATTAAAGAGATAGAAGCAAATTATAAACATATTTTTCTAGAAAATTAAATGAGTCATCAATCTGAAGCGATATTAGAAAACAACCTGATTAAACAATTAGTTGGTTCGGGGTATGCATCTGTAAAAATACCAGATGGTACTGCATTTATTTCAAATTTAAAAAGCCAATTGGAAGCCTTTAATGGCGAAGTTTATGCAGCTAAAGAGTTTGATGCCATTTTAAACCATTTAGCCAAAGGTAATGTGTTTGAAAAAGCCAAAACCCTAAGAGACCGTTTTAGTTTTACCAGAGAAAATGATGAGGTGTGCTATGTGCGCTTTTATGATTCTGAAAATAATAACAACAATCTGTTTCAAGTCACAAACCAAATAGAACAGGAGGGACGCTATAAAAACCGTTATGATGTTACCTTGTTGGTAAATGGCTTGCCGCTGGTACAAATAGAATTAAAGCGTCGTGGTCTTGAAATTAAGGAGGCGTTTAATCAAATTAACAGGTATCAACTGCATTCGTTTTGGTCTAATCATGGGTTGTTTCAATATGTGCAACTGTTCGTAGTAAGCAATGGGATAAACACCAAGTATTTAGCAAATAACAGATTGCAATCGGTGAAACAAACTTTCTTTTGGGCAGATAAAAACAATAAAAACATTACAGAACTTACCGATTTTACTGCTCAATTTTTAAACCCCAACCACTTAGGAACCATGATTGCCCACTACGTGGTAATGAATGAAACCTATAAAAATATGATGGTGTTGCGCCCGTATCAATATTTTGCTACCTAAGCCATTATAAACCAGGTAAAAACGAGTAAAGAAAACGGATATATTTGGCATACTTGTAAGGCTTGATTAAAAAAAAATGAAACTTAATAAAGATGGGGATTCTAAAATGTCCAATTTGTTTAATGGGTCGACTTTAAGCAACGTAGATGATATAGCAACCTCAGAAGTGAAATTGCTTGAATTATATGAAAACCATTAGATAAATAACTATTGAATCAAAACAAATGATGCCCAGAAATAAGGATCGGGATGCTTCTTGGCTATTTCCCTTTGCGTTTTTAAGTAGACCATTTGTAAGGGTGATTTCTTGTCGATAAGATTTTCATAAAATAAAACCGTAAACTCAGCCGTAACATTGTTATTTCCTTTCGATAATGACAGTAAGAAGTTTTTGCTAAATTATCTTCCATTTTGGGAGAAAAAAGCAAAAGATTTGAGATTTTGAAGATATTGTCTATAAAGAAATAGGTTACTATATAAAAGATTTCCCTAACTTCAAAAATTGAAGTTAGGGAAATTATACACTGTCAATCTATCTCAAATATGAGATAACTTAAATCTCATTCTGGAGTTTCTTTATGTCTAGCATCTTCCCCATTTGTGCTCACGGGGTCAACCGATTGCTTATGCAAATCTTCTGGTGTACAGGAGTTTAACGTGCAAAGCCCTATGGCAATAATTGCCATTAATCTGAAAAAATTTCTCATCCTATTAAAATTATTATGCGATGAGTTACCGCCCATAAAGAGGCCAACCGTTTATGGGCAAGCAACTCATTGCTGTTAATGGTTAACAGGTGAGGTCAAAAGACAGTGGGCATCAAAAAGCTATCTTCACCAATTACATTCTGATGCTTTTCACCACTTTTGATTAGTGATCAATCAAAAACTTTTTTTATATTTAGTTCTGCAGAATAAAAAGTTTTCAAAGTAAAAATAGTTTAACTCCAATAGGATTTGTGTACAAGTTGTGGACTTGTTCTGGACATATAGAAGACACAGTAACCACGGGGGATGACAGCCGAAAAAAATAGTACTTATGATAGCGAACAATGAAGATCCTCAATTTGAATGTATAAGAGAGCTTCTTAAAATGGTCTATGAAATAGTCACTCCCAAAGCTCGCAATACGGATCAAGCCAGAGCTATGGAGATTGTTTTTAAGGTAGAAAGATTGGGTTTTGAAGTTTGTGGATGGAAAACCATTAACCGTGCAAGAAAACGTTACCTGCTTAATGATGAAAACAAACCAAATCCTTACCCAATTACACTTGACACTTTAGCTAGGTATATGGAGTATGAGGATTTTAAAGATTACAATCAAAAATATTGGCAGGGAAAAGAAAGCAAGCATAAAACTAGTATTGAAACAGAAATTATTTCCTTAAGCCCAGAGCATAGTGAAAAAGTGTATTCAAGGTATATCGCTTTTATTGTAGATGCGCTTTCTAAGGAAAGTAGCGCAAGATTGGATAAAATACAACAACTTGCCGATTCAAAAATAGAGCCTGAAATTTTACCTTTCATTGAGTCTATTGGTCAAGGTTATCAAGATATCAGCTCATATTTAGAAAAACTGTGGAAGGAAAACCCTGTAAACCCAAACCTTTTCTTGGTTGCGGAAGGAGGAGGCGGTAAAACCTTTTCTCTTTATAAGATTTGGCAGGATTATATAAATGGTCCGCAGAGTGTCGTTCCTGTTTATTTGACTTTAAAAGACGTGTTAATTGATGAATCCAGTCGTTTATCGGTAGAAATTGCCAATTTCGCTCTCAGTCATTTAGCTTTAACCGAAGATGAAGGTGAAAGGGCGAATAGCATTAACAAAATTTTTTCCAAAGCTCCCGATAAAAGTGGATACAGATTTTTGATTTTGTTGGATGCGCTAAATGAAGTTGCAGACCCCAAGTTTATTGACAATTTTCTTAGGGGAACAAAATTATGGCGATCTGTCCAAATTATTATTACATCCAAAAACCAATATTATAATGAGGTGCTTGAATATTATAATTACAGTAATTTGTCCTCATTGGATATAAATACAATCGAAAAATTCCTTGAAACCAAAAACGTAGCTTTTAACAAGAGCATGCTAAAATTGCTATCAAACCCATTTCGGCTAACCATGTTTGCAAAAACTACTGGTGTGATAGAACAACAGAAACGCACTTTAAGTGATAGGCTAGAGTCTAAAACAGTCAGATTGATTAAAGAAAATACATCGTATACATTTAAAAAAGACGATAAATATTTTTATTTAGAGGACGAATTTTATTCAGGTGGAGAACTTATTTTCAATTATATCCAAAGTATTTCGATAAAGGAAATATTAAAAGTAAAAGAAGATGAATTTTCAAATGAAATAATCGCTAAATTCAAGTTTGCAATAGAAGAGCTTTTACCCGCCATTGCTTATCGTTGTTATGCTGAAGTTAAATTTAGTATCGATTTGCAGGAGATTGTCGAGCTTGTAAATGCCGTTATTGCACCTGATATTACTAAAAAATATATTACTGAAACGGTTGATTTATGTGAGGAAAAATTAACGCTCCTAAAAAGAAACCCCATAAATTCGTATTATGAATTTTATCATCAGGAAATCCGTGATTTTTTTGTAGCCTGCAATATCTTATCCCAACTAAATTTTTGGTGTTATGGTCAGAAATCAAAGAAATGGAAATCACAACATCTCCCAATAACTATTAAAGAAACAATTCTTCCTAAAACAATTTTACGATATATGGGGGAAATAGACAGCCAGCACCGAAATGTAGCTGTTATCGAAAATAATTCTTGGACTTATGGTCACTATAGAAAATATATTATAGCTGAAACACTAGAAAATTTACGAGGTATTTTCGATACTAAACTTTTAGGTAACGCCCCTAAGAATATGGTAAATACCTTATTAACTGTAAAAAATGATTTAAGTGGCGATAATTTAAATAATCTTAATTTGAAAGGGATTGACTTTAGTAATGTGATTTTTTCGAGGAGGGATGAAAACTATGTTAAGGAATTTTACAGTTGCAGTTTTGAAGACAGTAAAATTGATTTGAGCTCTTTTTTCCCAAGAGGTCATAGACCAGCACGTATAAACTCCTATATATATCTGGACAGCTATGATAACAAAATATTGAGGTTAGAGGCGAAAGACGGAATTCTTACAAGTGGAACTAAATCTGAATTAATTAAATGGAATATAGATGATGGCAGTTATATAGAGAAGTTAAGTGTCCCTTACTTATTTGATGAAGCTCTTCATAGCATTTTAGGTGGTAATATTCAAAACAAGGAAATCGCTAATTGCCCAATTGACGTCTACTTTAATACCCATGAAGCAATTACCGTCACAAGATCTAATGTTAATAAAACCCTTTTCAAGTATTTTATCAAAGCCAATGAAAATCTTCTACACCATGGATATTCTAACTATGATGATAATAATTTTGGTTTATTATGTGTTTGGGATTTAACAACGGCAGATAGAAATAGGATTTATTATATATTCGAGGGAGGATGGTATGATCATTCTAAAAAACTTCAAATTTTAGCTATTACGAATCCCGATGGGAAATCCCTCAGTATTTTTGACGATCAAAGAAGAAAAAAATCTTGGGATGAGATTGCAAAAGTGAATGGGAATACTCGCGGTATATGGTATTTAATTGAAGATGTTGGCCTATTGTCTAAAATTGAATATTCTGGACTTATTAAATGTGTTGCCATAAATCCCAATGAAAATAGCCCAACACTCATTACGGCATCCTACGATAATAAAATCATAGAATGGAATTATTTGACAGGTGAAAAAGTCCGAAACTTCGAAAATATCCACGCAGATAAGGATTTCGTTCTCGGTTATACCAATGACTCAAAATATTTGGTTACTTCCAACTGTGAAATGGACTATGTCTCTGAATTCTCAACCGTTCACGAAATTGAGAACTTGTCTAACTACAAGGGCATATCTTATGGGAACCTCCGGTTTTGGAGTATGGAAGATAAAAAATTATCGAGAGAATTGGTAACCAACGATGACGAATTGATAAGAAAAGTTATTTTTCTTAATAAAGAACTTGAAGAAACAGACCATGATATTAAATATTTTGTAACTGGCGGACAACATGGTAGTATTAAATTGTGGGATTATGAAACTTTAGAGAACGTGTACACGTTTTCATTGGCAAGTAAAAAACTCATTCCCAATGTAATTAAAGCGAGACCATTTGATAATACTTTTATGGTAGCCTATGACGGTGGACTCTTAAAATTGTTTACTCTTGGAGCCCATTCATGCAAAGCGGTATCAAAAGGTTCTATACAGCATCCAAGCTATATTGAATTCTTTGGGCCTAAGCTAGTCATAGTGAGTGATATTAGAAATGGAGAATGTGAGGTCTGGGATTTAAATCTATTCCGTCGCAGAGGTACTAAATTTTCAATAATTGAAAATTCTGAGTTTTCTTGTTTTAAAATTACCCCTTGTCTCGATAGGCTTTATGTTTGTGTTAGAAATCCACAAAGTCACGTTTCAAAGTTTACATTGAAAATTTTCGATATCGATTCAAACAAAAACATCAAAAATTATGATATAAATGAAACTATCGACACACAGAATATATACCTATCGTCGAATAACAAATATTTTATATCCTGGAACAAGAGTAAGAAATCAATTATAATTTATGATTTAGATGGAAATAAATCAATTAGAGAGTTACCATTTGAAGGAATAAATGGATTGCATTTTTTAAATGAGCTGGAATATTTGAATAAAGATTATAAACTCCTACATTTTTTAATAAGATTGAAGCAAGGTGATTTTTACATGATTGACTTTGACGAAGATTCCGTAAATTTTACCTGTATGAAGGGAGAGGGACTTCCTCAATTTGATAAAATAGAACGCTTTATTACAACAAATAACGAGCCAAGATATGGGCTTATTAATACAATATATGGAGATGATCATAAAAGTCCCACTATTAGAGAGGTTTACGAATGGAATGGCCAAAGATCAATAAATAAGATTGAAACATTTAAAGATGCTTGGGTACAGGAAAAATATTTTCAATATTGGCTGAATACAGAAAAATCATTTGACTATAGTTTTTACAATGATTGCCAAATATCCTTAATGAAAAATAGGGAGGATGAAATATGGACTTTCGAGATGTGCCCAAAAGACAAAAGAATTCAAAGAAGTACCTATCACGAAGATGAAATAATTTTAGCTGTCCAAGGGTGTAAATTTCCAAGTGTAAAAACTCATTTCGATTCGTATCTACAGGAAATAGCTATGAATTTGGAAGAAAATTTAGCAGAGTTTCCGCCAATCTATCATTTTTATAATTATCCAGATACATACCAACATAGAAAAATGTTTCAGCAATCAACAAAAATCCCTTTTAAACTTATATTTGTTTTAGCATACAAGCTGCGCAAGTTTCAGAGGAAAATAAAATTCGCAACTAATTCTTCAAAAAAATCGGGAATTAAACAAAACCCAGATACGCCTTATCCATTTAAACTAGGAGGCACTGAAAACAAATATTATCCTCCAGTTAAATATCTATAGAGAATATAAAAGTCATGTGTATATATAATTATAGAATTAAATTACAAATAATATGAAATTTTTAAGGTACAATCATTGGAGACCTTATAAGTTATAAAGGGTCTTTTTCAAATCTATAAATAACGACAGGTCAACAGTGCTGATAGATTAAACATATTGACAAAAAACAATCTTATGTCTTCAAAAATTTAAAACATCGAAAAATTCTTTTTATAGATTTTATTACAAAGTAGCATTATGTGAAACTTTAGACGGTACAAGAACTATTGTACTTAAATATAGTCTAATACTTAAATAATTTTCGTTTGAAAGAAATCATAACAATATTAAAGTTAAATTAGCTCAAAGGCTATGAGTGTAGTGAAAACGCCATCTTAATTTTTAGAAATGCGAAATATTTATTTTTTGATTTTAATACTTGCAAATATTTTTATATGGGGCTGTAAAGAGAATAATGATACGATACCGTTTGAAAATATTTACCATAAAACTACAAGTCTTTTTAGTATCGCTCAGGACAAAACCAATCCTATAGAAGAAAGATACCTTGCTATAAATAGAGCCTATTCTATTGTGAAAGACATTGATGATACTCTATATGATAAAATATTATACCAAAAAAGTGCTATCCACTATGTAAAAGGTCAAATAGATAGTGTTAAACAATATAATAGAGTTGCATTTTCCACTTTAAATAACCCATATTACTTGGGAAAATTCCATTATCTGGAAGGATATGTTCAAGAAATTGACAAACATCAAGTTGATAGTGCCTTTTATCACTATCATTTATCTAAAGACTATTTTATTCAAGCAAAAGATAGTACTGAAATTGGAAAGAAAATTTTATTAATAGGACAGTTAGAGATAGATACAGGACAATTTCATCAGGGCATAGAAACACTTACGGAAGGGATTGTTTTTTTGGAAACTAAAAATACTGACTCCATTTATCTGGCCTCTACTTATAATAACCTTGGCATTGCCAACAAATTTCTACTAAATTTTGAGGATGCAATTAAAAATTATCAATACGCGCAAAAAATAACTCCAAATAAACAGCACAAAATATTATACCAAAATAACATAGCCGTTGCATATAAAGAAATGGGGGAGTTTTCTAAAGCGGAATCAATTCTTGAAACCTTGTTAAAAGACTCCTTAACCATCAATTCTGAAATTGAAAAGGCTAGAATTCTAGACAATTGGGCATATGCAAGATGGAAATCGGGGATAACGGATTCCATTGAGCAATTTTTTATTCGCGCCATGCATCTCAGGGAAAAGCAAGGCGATGAAAATGGATTACAGGCCAGCTACATGCATTTAGGCGAGTATTATCAGGACAATAATAAGACACTTTCAAATACTTGGTTCGATAAAAAAATAGAGTTATCCAAGCTTCTAAACAATCCCAAAGAAGAACTTGAAGCCCTTAAAATAAAGCTGAAGAATATACCCCATGACGTGGACGTGAGAGACCGTTATATTGAACTTCAGGATAGCATTTTGAATGAAGAACTCAAAGTAAGTACACGCTTTGCAAAAATAAAATACGATTTTACCCGCAAACAAAACGAACTGGATGCCATCACTATTGAAAATCTGGCACAAAAGAATGCGCTTGTGGTTAAGGAGAACCAGAATATTACCTATTTATCCCTCGCTGCACTGCTCCTAATACTTGTCATATTCACTGCCTTATACTTAAAAAATAAAATAAAGGTAAAAAGTGCTCTCAGCCGTTATGAAACAGAGTCTGAAATCTCAAAGAAAATTCATGATACTGTAGGCAATGACCTATCCGGAATATTGAGCTATATTTCCATTTCCAAAGATATTAACAGGCCTGAAAACAAGTCCATAATAATGCAAGGCTTAAATAAGGCTTATCAGAGGGCAAGGATCATGTCGAGGGATATTGCTCCAATAGATACAACCAACTTTAACCAAACCCTAGAATACCTTTTCCAACATTATCGATCTACGGAAACGACGTTGCAGACTAACCTTACGGCGTGCAATTGGGCAGGTATTCCAGATTATAAACTAATAGCCCTGTATCGGGTTTTGCAGGAGTTGCTTTCTAACACGAACAACCATGCGAATGCCAGCACCATAACCATCTTCCGAAACACCTCTACAAAAGATGTGGAAGTGACCTATACAGATAACGGCGTAGGGTGTGATTTGGGGAGTGTAAGGCGCAATGGTCTCATTAGTGCGGAAAACCGCATTGAGAATATACAGGGTAACATTAACTTTAGATCCAATGTTGGAGAAGGTTTTAAAGCCCGTATAAATCTCCATCTTAAAACGTGATGTGATGTTCAAAAAAGTTTTAATAGTTGATGATCAATCCAGTATAGGAAGAAGCCTAAATACCATCCTTCCCCAAAATCAATTGATTGGTGACGTATTCACTACCAATTACTGCGACGATGCCCTTTTTAAGATAAAAGCTGAAAATACCAAAGGCAGTAACTATGATTTATTGATATCTGATCTTTCCTTTAAAACCAATGGAGTTTACCAAACATTAAAGTCTGGCTCAGAACTGATTGCCGCTGTGCGCAAATTGGACATTGAAATAAAGATTGTGGTCTTTTCAATAGAGCCCCGCATCGCATTTATCAAAAATCTTTATGATGTTTATGGAATTGATGGATTTGTAGAAAAAGGGCCCAATGAGATTAACGATTTACTTAGTGCAATTAAAACAATACACAATGGGACAATCTACAAGTCTATTAGTATTGTTTCTCAACTCAAACAGAATCAAAATCTTATAGAGATTGACGCATATCAAATACATTTATTAAGGTTATTGGCAGACGGCTATACAAATTCTGAAATATCCACCTATTTAAGCAATAAAAATATTAAACCTTCTGGTCTAAGGAGTATAGAATACCACTTTAATGAGCTGAGAGAAATTTTTGAAGTTAAAACCACGGTTCACCTCATTGCTAAAGTGAAAGATTTAGGCTTGATCTGAAAATAATTCTAGGCACACATCCCATAATCATTTCCAAAAATTCTTTTAAAATTTAATTCGGCATACACGAAATTTCGAAAATTCCATAAAAATTTCATATATGCGGATTTCCGCAATTTTAAAGGGTTAAGGTTGAGTAGTTTTAAGAAACAATTTGTAATCTCTAAACTACGATTATTATGAAGACAAATACAACCATCAAATTATTTGGGAAAACGCCGCTCAATTTCCCATGCCTCTATTTAAAAATTAAAATAACAGCCCTTACCATATGCTTACTTGTTACGGGGACTTTAATGTCTCAAGATGAAATTAAAAGACCAAAAAATCCTGTAAAAGTTCCCCTAGTTGATAATTTCGTTGGCCAAAGCTTTGATCTTTACGATAATATGCGAACCATAAGAATGGCCTTGGATAACGGACAAACTCTGACAGTGGATCAAACAGATATCATTCAGTATCTTTCGGAAAATGGGGAGCAATTAATCGCTCAGGCCGCAGAATTAATAGAACATGCCGATAAAATGTCTTTGCTGCAACAAGCAAAATCACTTCTACAAGTAGGCAGGGCAACCAAAGCGCTTGATCATTCATTGGCCGAGGCCACTAACATTTTATTGGCTTTGAACGGGGCGTCCCCCTCAATTCCACAAGATACTACTGGAACTTTAATGAATCCTATTGTAAATGAATCTTCAAATATTCTGTTGGTTAATGAAGATAGTGGCAATGAGGGCTTAAAGAAAGATAAAAAGGGGACATATGTTACCCTTTTCAAAACAGATTATACCAGTTTTAAGTCTCTTATCAATTTAGTTGAATCCAGAGGGCCTATTTCTGAAAAAAAAATACAGGATGGGACTGGAATTTTTTTTATTGCCCATAACGACTCTTCGTATGATATAGCGGATCTTATCGTCACTCACCTAAGTAAATCTGGCTTTAAAATTGAATCGGTCTCAGACGAAGCGCTGACGGTTACAATAACACCAAAATAAACACATCGTAAAAAAAATCTAAAATTACAATACATTAATTTAAACTAAATTTCATGAAAAAAATTACCTTATTCTCGTCCTTGTTCCTTATGTGCTTGCTTACTGGCAATGCACAGAATATCATCACCGTTGACAATGCGCCAGAAAGCAATGCACAGTACAAAAGTTTGACTGAAGCCCTCGATGCCGCCATGCCAGGTGATAGTCTCTATGTACAACCCTCTGCGACAAGTTATGGAGAAATTGTCATAACCAAACCAGTAACTTTAATTGGTTTTTCACATAGTGATCCAATTATTCGAACAGTGGTTGAAGAAATTTTACTTCGCTCTGGGGCATCAAATGTGAATATTAATGGTTTTAAAGTAAATAAGACAATAAGCACCCCTCCAAGTAATAGCACCCAAATTACTAATCTTACAATTCTAAACTGCTATATCCTTGGTCAATTATATTTTGCCGGTTCAGGGGTTGAAGACTTGCTAGTACAGGGTAATGTATTACCTACTTTTGGATCTTCATCACAGGATTATAACAATTTCTCAGATGCCATAATTATGAATAATGTCTTTTTTGGGCATTATTATGTAAAGAATCATCAATCTGTCACTTCAGCAAACAACCTTCATACTAATGGAAGAACCGTATATAATATGGATACAGCTAATGGTATGCTCAGAATTCAGAATTCTATGTTTATTGTACATTGGAATGGTTCGGGCTCCTACAGTTACAATAATTCAGGAATGTTATATGAAAATTGTTTAAGCTTCAATTTTTATGGTAGTCGTGGTATTAACAATCTATCAGGAAACGACAATATCAATAATATTAATCCACAGTTCGTCAACGGTGATGACATATGGTCATCAACGAGAAATTTCCATTTGAATACAAGCTCTCCGGCAATTGGTGCAGGTAAGGATGGAAATGACATTGGCATCTTTAATGCCGGTCCCTTTACATTCAACAATAACGGCTATGCTAATGGTATCCCCACGGTCAATATCACTTCTCTAACGCCCATCGTTCCCACTAATGGCGAATTGGAGGTCAATATATCAACCACGTCATACTAAACCCTTATGAAAAAGCTGATAACAATAAGCGTCCTGCTCTGCTTTCTTTTGGCACAGGCGCAGAACGAAGTGAAGACCGCAGAGTATTTTTATGACTCAGATCCTGGAGTGGGGAATGGCAATGCCATAACGCTCAATGCAAACACGGGCAGCCTGAATCAAAAGCTCACAATCCCTACAACAACATTGTCTGCGGGTTTCCACAGCCTGCATATCAGGAGTCGGGACGCCCAAAACCAGTGGGGATTATATGACCGCGCCATCTTTTATAAAGGGATTTTTGATACCAGCAACACCATTGCCGCGGCAGAATATTATTTTGATACCATAGATCCTGGGGTAGGTAGTGCCACACTACTAGCAGTGAACACCAATACTGCTAGCCTGGTCCAGCAGTTCATGATTCCCATTACGAGCCTGGACACAGGATTTCACAGCATCCACATACGCACGAAGGATGGCGGTGGGCAATGGAGTCTTTATGAACGGCGCACCTTTTACTTGAATAATTTTGCGGCAAGGCCGGATATAGTCGCCGCCGAATACTTTGTGGATAGCGACCCAGGTGTGGGTAATGGGTTGCCCTTAAATTTTACCGAATCGGGAGATACCCAAATGGTCAATGCCCCAATTGAATCCTTCAACTTGGCCGATGGTGAGCACATTTTCTATATAAGGGTACAAAACAGTCAGGGCGTGTGGTCTATCTATGATACCCAAGCGTTTAATGTGGAGGGTGCGTTGGGGCTTGAAGAAAGTATTCTGAAGCAAGTTTCCATATTCCCAAATCCATTTAAAAACCATTTGAATATCAAATCCAGCGGTTTTAAAATTGATAAGCTTATTCTTTATGACAATCTCGGCCGCAAGGTATTTTCATCTTTAGAAAACAGGGAGGTCTATGAACTTTCGAACCTGCAATCTGGAATATATATCCTAAACCTCCAGACCGATAAGGGGTCTGCATCGTATCGCATAATAAAGAATTGATGACAATTATTTAAGAAAGGCTTTCGTTGCATGGTAAATTAAGGTTGAATATGATAATATTTTTAGTGCCTATGGATTTAATTTCTAAACAATCTAACTTTATTATATTGTCGAAAAAAACATAATGGGACTACAGATGTGAGACTTTTTTGGGTAATTGGTTTGTATCAAAAATGACAGTTGTCAAGTTTGGTAGTCCAAGTTTAAGACGTTTATATTTAAAGGCTAGTTAGCCGTAAAATCTTGTATATAGTATGCCGCAATTCGTAATCAGGTTGTTAAAACTACAAGACGGAAAATATTTATGATTAGATGTTAGGTTATTTTTATTCAAAAGAACATATGTGTTGAATTTATGAAGATTTGTTTGCTCATAATTTATTAGGATAAAATTAAATTGAGAGTAAAACGAATGTTGGAACTAGAAGATGAAAAAGTACATAAACTCATCATTGAAACTATGTGTGAAACTAAAGAGTTGATTGTGGTTGGAAAACATAAACATGGTAATGCCACCGAGCTAATAATTAGATTTATAATATGGAATGCAATCAGTTGGCCAAAAAAGGAGCAATACGGTAAGCTTTTGGAAGTTGACAAATATAAATAAGAGGGTTCTATGGGATTCCTAAAACGTCTTATGGAATTGACAAAAGATGAAATGGCAATCATCAGTAATGTAGGATTTGAATCATTTAAATCATCGTTACCTACATATAGCGAAGCTATAGCATTAAGATACCTTGCTGAAAGTTTCGGCAGTATTCCAACTGAGCATTATAAAAAAGAACAAAAGGCTACTGCTAATATAAGAATAAGTCGACAGAAAGAGAGAGTTAATAAACTCAAAGATTCGATTAAGTTATAATCGAAGACACTAATTATCAATTTCATGATTAGTGGTTTTTTTTAAGGATTCATTATTGCTACTTTGGGCAGTCTAACACCTAGTTTGTTAAATTTTGTTTGAAAAGTGGTAGAAAATCGATATAATTTAATTGGAGGTTTTGACACGGTATTATTTTTTCACGAAAATTAGGAGCTTACTTGTCTAGTTTACTGATGAAAAATTCAAGCTACATTCTCCTGATTCAAAAATATGTACCGTAATCCTAATTATATTATCTATTAATTTTTTTAGATTACATGTGACTAAGAAAAAACAGGAAAAGAAGGCCGAAATTGATAAGTCAAAAGCTTATTACGACACTATCCTAAAATCTGTGTAAGTTCAAAATTTCAGGGTTAGATTATTTATAGTTTAATCCTGTTTTCAAATAT
>NZ_JAUPED010000002.1 GCF_030552475.1 Mariniflexile sp. AS56
AAATTAATAAATAAAAAAATCTCAGATTAAAATTTAACCTGAGATTTTAAAACTTACACAGTTTATGAGATACTGCCTCTTTAAATAAAAAGAGTGTATTAATACTTGTTAGTATGGTAATGAAAATTCCAAGAAGACCTGTAATTATAGATATTAATTCAGAGTCTGATTGAATTTGTCCAACTAAAAAAGGAATAGAAGCTGAAAATACGATTACTAGTATTTGAGTCTGTAAATAATAATTTTTGTTTATTTTTGATTTATGACCATACCAATTGATTTGGTCGTCAACTCTTTCTGATATGTATTGTTCTTCATTCATAATGACTGATAATTATTCGATATCCACAATGGCGTATATTCCTATTTTAAAAGAATTCTAGATTTGTAAGACTCCAATAGTTTGATCTTAATATTTAAAAATAGAGGTAAGTCTAGCCTTAAGTTTAATTAAAAATTTGAATGATATTAATTCAATCATAGAAAAAAATAAGAAAGAGAGTATCTTAAATTACAATGATAAAAATTCTTTAGGGAAGAATTGGGTTCTTTGAATAATGGAATATAAATATAAGAAAAATATTTTTAAGATTACCTTGGTAAATAATTATAATATGTTGCTTTGCAAAACAATTTATTAATAAAGAATCTAAGCGTTTGATGTGTAAAAAAGATAAAAATAAAATAACTTAAAATTATCAATACATTTAATTAAGATAAATTTGTCCTAATTAAAAAAAAATTTATACATTTGTTTTAAATTAAGTGATTATTATGTTTTCAAAAGCTTGTGAGTATGGTATTAAAGCGTGTATTTTCATTGCGATAAATTCGTATGAAGGGAAGCGGGTGAGTCCTAAAGAAATAGCAGAAGAAATTAATTCTCCACATGCATTTACAGCTAAAATTTTGCAAGCCTTGGTGAGGCAACGTGTGATTGATTCTGTTAAAGGGGCATATGGAGGTTTCGAAGTTAGTAAAAATGAAATTCAACATATTAAACTTGCTCAAATTGTAAAAGCTATTGATGGTGATCGTATTTATAACGGTTGTGGTTTGGGGCTAGAAAAATGTGATGAAAAACACCCATGTCCTGTGCACGATAAGTTTAAAGGTGTGCGGGATGAACTAAAACAAATGCTGGAAAACACGAGTTTAGAAGAACTTGCTCTAAATATAAAATCGGGATCAGCATTTTTGAAACTCTAAAAAAAATTTGAATATAAATAGGATAAGTTTATCCGAATTAAAAAAAAACGTTATGGAAACAGTACAAAAAGAATCACAAAAACAAATAGGGCAGTTTGTAACAGACGATTTTAGAACGGCAGCGGTATTTAGTAATTTCGGGATTGATTTTTGCTGCAAAGGCCATAGAACAGTTGAAGAGGTTTGCGAGAAAAAAGGAATTGATGCCAATGATTTATTAGATAAACTTCAAGCCATTTTAAGCTCTAAAACAGGCGAAACCATTGACTATAAATCCTGGCCATTAGATTTATTGGCAGAGTATATTGAAAAAAAACATCACCGATATGTGGAAGAAAAAATTCCTGTGCTACGTCAGTTTTTAGATAAGTTATGTAAAGTTCATGGTGATCGACATCCAGAATTATTTAAAATCAATGAACTTTTTTCTACTTCTGCTGGAGAATTAGCGAGCCATATGAAAAAGGAAGAATTGATCCTTTTTCCATTTGTAAAAAGAATGGTGAAAGCAAAATTAGAGGCAGGTGCTATTCAATCACCACAATTTGGAACGGTTGAAAACCCCATTGCCATGATGATGCATGAACATGATACGGAAGGAGAACGCTTCAGACACATAGCCGAGTTAACAAACAATTACAATCCGCCTGCTGATGCATGTAATACTTATAAAGTAACTTTCGCTATGTTAAATGAATTTGAAAAGGATTTGCATTTACACATTCACTTAGAGAATAATATTTTATTCCCTGAAGCTATTAAACTAGAACAGCAATTTAATTAATAGCACAGAACATATCTCTGTTAGTTATTGAATAAATTCCGGAAGATTGCTTTTGTGTTTTCCGGATTTTTATTTGCCCTAATACTACAGAACAATTCAATAAAACATACAAAAACTTTGGTTTTTGGGAGCTACATATTTGTTTTAGGTTTTATATTAACAGAACTTATTTTGTTTATTTATGGTATTTTGTTTTACTTGGGGAAAGGGCTGTTACCAAACTTCTATTTTATATTATTTCTATGCAGTATATTCTTGCCTTTGGGTATTTCTAGCTTTATTTTCACCATTTTAAACACTAAAAAATATGTCACATAAACCACTTAAACGCCACAAGGCATTACAACCTTTAAGTAGAGAGCATCACCACGGATTATTATTGTCTTGGAAAATTAGAGCAGGTTTTAGTAAAAATATAGAGCCAGAACGAATAAAAAAGTATGCCGATTGGTTTTTTAAAACTCATTTAATACCACACTTTGAATTGGAAGAACGTTATGTTTTTTCTGTTTTAGAACCCGATAATGAGTTGGTTAAAAAAGCACTGGCAGAACATAGGCTTTTAGAACGTTTATTTGCTAATGATGATTTACCACTGGCATTAAGTAAAATTGAAGAAGCATTGGTTAAACACATTCGTTTTGAAGAACGGGTACTATTTCCTGAAATACAACAAGTAGCTACCGAAGTAGAATTACTAGCCATAGAAAAAATTCATCAAGAATCTGGTTTTGTAGATAATCTTGATGATGAATTTTGGAAATAATTACTCTTTTTATGGTGTGATTTTTATAATCGTTTCAATGGTTTCTTTATTATCAACTCCCAAACCTTCTTGTTGGTGTATTAACTCGCCTTGGGTATTAAATACCGATATGATGTTGGAATGTGAAAAATCTATAGGTGAAATTTCTTTATATTTTACCGATAATACATTAGCAAACTCCCTAACACCACTCACAGAACCTTGTAAGAATGTCCATTGGTTGTTCTGCATACCATTTTCTTTTGCAAAAGCTTTTAGTTTTTCTGGAGTATCGGTTTCAGGATCTATACTCACTAATACAAACTGAATATTTTTTATTTTTTCATCAGGAATTGTGGATTCAATATAGCGCATATCTGCTGCCAAACGAGGACATGCTGCTTTACACGAAGTATATATCATAACCATCACTAATGTTTTACCTTTTAAATCTTTTAGCTGAATAGTTTTACCTTCTTCAGTATTCCATTTTGATGTTAAATTGAATATAGATTCTTCAGAAATAACTCCTGATTCTAAAGTTTTCGGACTATTGGCAACAAGTACCAAGTCCATGTTACAAATTTTGCAACTGCCTGTTTCATTATATGTTTTTTCACCTTCACACTTCATGGGGCATTGATATGCTTGGGCTAAATCACTTGTTGTTTTTTTATCAGATCTACAACTTAAAACATTAGTGATTGTTATTAATATGATTACTATATATCTTGAAATTTTCATAATTTTTATTTTGTTGGAATGTCTTTTACACATCGAAACCCTAAATTTTTCATTGAGTATTTTGCTTTTAAACTGCCACGAATGGCGTATCGCATAAAGGCGGCATAATTCATTAAATCGGTAGCGTTAACGGCGGCACTTGCACAGAATAAATTACTGTCTTTATCTACATCTTTTCTCGATTCTCCTGTTATTAAAACCGAATTAAAATCTAAAGTCCATTCCCAAACCAAACCATGTAAATCATGTACGCCCCAAATGTTTTTTTGATTTTCTCCAATCTTATTTTCGTTAGATCGTGGCGCTTCATACCAAGCTAAAATTTGTTTGTTGTATGAAGATTTAACTCGGGCATCTTTTGTGGTTTCATCAGCCATGGCTACATATTCCCATTCATCAATGGTTGGTAAACGTTTTCCTTGGCATTCACAATAGTCTTTGGCCGCAAACCAAGATATATAAGTTACTGGGCTATCTGGTTTTTCTGAATCCTTTAGTTCTAGATCGTTTTCCCAATTAGTGAGATAGCTCTTATCAACAAATAATTTGATGACTTTAGATTTTTGCCATTTAGGATATTGCTTTATAAAATTCGCATAGTCGGCATTGGTAACAGGAAAGACGTCCATTTCAAAATTTTTAACTTCAACAACGGAAGAATCGCGCCCGTAAAGTGGAATGTAACGGCTTCCTTTAATAGAAACCATGCCTTTAGTCTGTGCAAAAAGTAAGGGTTGAATTATTAATGTCAACAACAGAATAAAGGCTTTATTTTTCATTATAATTATTTTCTGTTTTTCACTTTTTCTACCATGGCTTTAGTAATAACTTTTTTGGAATTGCCCCAACTATTGTATACATAGGTTAATACGTTGGCAATTTCATCTGGAGATAACATTTGGCGTGTCATTACACTATTATATTTTTGCCCATTCACTGTAATTTCACCAGTTAACCCGTGAAGCACAACACCAATTGCCCTATCCACATCCGCATTTAAATAATCTGATTTAGCTAGTGGAGGAAATGCGTTAGGTATGCCTTGACCTTCGGCTTGGTGGCATGCAAAACAGGTTTGCATGTAAGCTTGTTTTCCGAATTCCATTTGTTCTTCGAACGATTTAGCAGGGATTTCTGAAGCAATAATTTCACCAGTTGTTGGCATGGATTGTATACCAGGACCTTCAGGTAAATAAATGTCATCACGAATTTCACCAGAGTAAATTTTCTTATCTTTTTCACCTTCTACTTTCAACATACCTAAAGCCCCTTTATTAAAAGCTCTAAAAATAGAGTGGTCTACTAAAATAAAGGTGCCAGGTACATCGACACGAAACTCTATCATGGCAGCGCCACCAGCTGGGATTAATGTTGTTTGTACATTCTCGTTTATCAAATGGCCACCTTCAATATGTACTCTATCAAATATTTCACCAATAACGTGGAAAGATGATACTAATCCTGGCCCACCATTACCAACAAAAAGTCTAACGGTTTCTCCTACTTTAGCGGTCATGGCATTATCGCCCGTAAGTGCGCCTACTTTTCCGTTAAATACAACGTAGTCGGCTTTTTCATCCACTGCTTTTTGCATATCAAAAGGTTGTAAACCACGTTCGCCGTTTGCACCTTTGGTATAAAAATCACCTTGCATAATATAATATTCTTTATCAACTACTGGTAGTCCGCCTTCTGGTTCTACTAAAATTAAACCATACATACCATTAGCAATATGCATCCCTACTGGAGCGGTAGCGCAGTGATATACATACAATCCAGGGTTTAAGGTTTTAAATGAAAATACTTTTTCGTGACCAGGCGCTACAAACGATGATTCTGCGCCTCCACCAGGGCCAGTTACTGCGTGTAAATCGATATTATGCGGCAATTTGTTATTTGGATGGTTTTGTAAATGAAATTCAACTTCATCTCCCACACGAGTTCTAATAAAACTACCCGGAACGGTGCCTCCAAATGTCCAATACATGTATTTTACACCATCGGTTATTTCACCTTCTTTTTCTAGAATTTCCATCTTAACCACAAGCTTTTTAGCTTTTCTCTTTCCCACCGGTGTTGGTACATTAGGAGGTGATGTTAATTCTGCAAGCATTTCTCTGTTTACAGGAATGTCTACAGCGTTAGCGTAACCTGTTTCTTTTTTGTCGAAGCAAGATGTTAAAAGTAGCATGGTAGCTATTGAAAACCCAAGTATTAAATGTGGCTTTTTCATTTTTTAATGGTTTAAGTGATATTAATTGGTTTATTCTGGAATACTTAATTAAGATGATTTTGTCTTAATTGTAGATTCAAAAGTAAAACCTATATATAAATTATAATATGATATTTATCAGATTTCATAAAATGTTTCAATAAAGCTAAAACTAAATGAATGTGTGAAATTGTAGTGTTTGTGTTTTTTATTAGAGTATTATACAAAGGAATGAATGCATGTAAATGCTACATGATAATTATCATATTTTCAAATAATTGATGTCAGTACATTTGGCAATAAATTATATAGAGATTTAATAATTAGTTATTTAAGTTTATGAAAAACACACATTCCTTCCATGTTCCTGTTATGGGAATTGGATTTACTATAGACACCCCATTAAAGATTGCGCAATATGGTATAGATTCGGTTATTTCTTTAGTTGACGATATTCTATTAGAGAAACTTAGAAAAATGTATAGTGATAAATTTGAACTACCCTATAATGAAATCACTGATAAAATGGAAGATTTTAGAGCCAAAAGAATTACATCTTATTTGAATTTAATAAGTGATTTGGTCGAAAAAAAAATCCAAAATTTAAAAAATGTTTCCATTGAAAAAAGCGCCGAAATTAAAAAGTATATAGCCATGCTTCCAGATGGCTCTACTTTAAAAGCCGAGTTCAATAAACTCACGGGAAGTAATTCTGATATATTAGAACTTAAAAGTTGGGCAAACAAAAATTTAAGCATGGGGCATATTGATGTCAACATTATGACCAAGGTTGATAAGGATAATTATAAAAAAGATGTTAAACTACCAGTAGAATATAATGATGCTCACGCGGCATTAAGAGGTTTTGCTCAAAGTAAACTAAAATCGTCAGTAATACTTTCCGCAGGTATGAATCCTCGTTTGTATGCTTACATGAGTCAGTTTGAAGATTTTTATCCAGATGCAGATGGTAATTTTAACAAGAAAATTATTTTAAAGGTTAGCGATTTTAGATCAGCATTAATTCAAGGTAAGTTTCTAGCAAAAAAAGGGTTGTGGGTTTCAGAATATAGAATTGAATCTGGACTTAATTGTGGAGGCCATGCTTTTGCTACTGATGGGTATCTTCTAGGTCCGGTTTTACAAGAATTTAAAGAAAAACGTGAAGAGCTAAGAGCGTCTATCCAAGTAATTTTAAATCAGGAATTAGAGCATCAAAATCGTATGGTCGTGAAAGATTCTTTACCTATAAAAATTACGGCACAAGGAGGCGTGGGAACAAGTGAAGAGCATGAATTTTTACTTGACTATTACCAACTAGATGCTATTGGTTGGGGAACTCCTTTTCTGTTAGTACCAGAGGCTACCACGGTAGATAATTTAACTTTAAGTAAACTGGTGCAAGCAAAAGAAGCAGATTTGTATTTAAGTGATATTTCTCCTTTAGGCGTGCCATTCAATAACCTTCGAGATAATACTAAAGATGCTGAAAAAGAGCGATTAATTAACAAGGGAAGACCAGGGAGTTCATGCCCTAAAAAGTTTGTTGCGTTAAATAAAGAGTTTAAAGCAACGGGCGTTTGCACAGCATCTAGAGAGTATCAGCATCATAAAATAAAAGAGTTAGATGTCCAAAATTTAACCTCGAGTGAGTATAGCAGTAAGTTTAATAAAATCGTTGAGAAATCGTGTACCTGTGTGGGACTTGGTACTTCGGCTTTATTAGCATATAATTTAGATACTAAGGTTGAAGGAACGGGTGTTTCCATATGCCCAGGACCCAACATGGCATACTATTCTAAAATTATGAGTTTGAAAAACATGACCGATCATATTTATGGCAGAGATAATATGGTAACCAGAACTGATCGCCCAAATTTGTTCATTAAAGAATTAAACATTTATATCGATTATCTAAACACGAAACTAGACGAGCTTAAAGATTCCATGAACAAAAAGGAAGAAAAGTATTTATTGACTTTTACTATGAACATGAAGGAAGGTGTTCAATATTATCAAAGTCTTTTTAATGAATTGACTGATGTATTCAAAAGTGCCAAAGAAGATGTTTTAAATGAGTTAGATAAATGTACACTAACACTACAGCAAATTCATTTAAAAATTGAAGCTAAATCAAAAAATCAACTAACGTTTAACTAAAAATAAATTTTCGGTTTTAAAAATAAGGTTTCTTAAAACTGAAACTAAAGAGTGACTAGAAAATGATAATTATCAAACCTGAGAATTATCATTTTCTCAGTGATATATCTTATCAACCTGTACAATACTTTTGAATATTAAATTACTATGACAGAAAAAAACTGTTTTCATTGCGGAGATTCATGTCAAAATGAAATTGTGAATTTTGACGATAAATTATTTTGCTGCCATGGTTGCAAAACGGTATATGAGATTTTTTATGAGAATGATTTGGGCTCTTATTACGATTTACAATCCACTCCAGGAGCAACACCGAAAGACATAGTAGGGAAGTACGAGTTTTTAGAACAACCAAATATCATCGAGAAACTTACTGAATTTAATGATGGTTCCATTCAAATAGTAACGTTGTACATTCCGCACATTCATTGCAGTTCTTGTATTTGGATTTTGGAAAACCTTAGCAAACTCAATCCTAATATTAACGCATCTCAAGTAAATTTTGGAAAAAAACAGGTGCGAGTTACCTACAAAACTTCAAACTGTTCACTTAAAGATGTTGTTTTACTTTTAAGTAGTATTGGTTATGAACCCTATATTTCATTAGAAGATTATAAAACAGGAAAAACAACCATAAATCGTTCCTTAGTTTATAAAGTTGCCATTGCGGGGTTTGCTTTTGGAAATGTGATGTTTTTATCGTTTCCTGAGTATTTTGAAGTGGGTGAATTTTGGTTGGAACAATACAAGCATCTTTTTAGATGGTTGATGTTTTTCTTTTCATTGCCAGTTGTGTTTTATGCTGGTTGGGATTATTTTATTTCGGCATATAAAGGGTTGCGTTCTAAAATTCTTAACATAGATGTCCCCATTGCGTTGGGTATTGCAGTTTTGTTTATTAGAAGTTCTGTTGAAATTATACTTAATATTGGTTCAGGTTTTTTTGACAGCCTTACAGGGTTAGTATTTTTTCTGCTCCTCGGAAAATTTTTTCAGCAAAAAACCTACCAATTTTTATCTTTTGAAAGAGATTATAAATCGTATTTCCCTATTGCGGTAACTAAAATTGATGCTGAAGGAAAGGAAAGTCCCATTCAGGTTTATGATATTCAAAAAGGAGATCGGTTATTAATACGTAACGAAGAGCTTATTCCTGTAGATGGTATTTTGATGTATGGAAATGCATCAATAGATTATAGTTTTGTTACTGGAGAATCAGAAACCGTCATCAAAAATTCGGGTGATAAACTTTTTGCGGGAGGGAAGCAAACCACAGGTGTTATTGAGGTGGAGGTGCTTCATACAGTAGAGCAAAGTTACCTTACCCAGCTTTGGAGTAATGATGTTTTCAACCAAACCGAAGCTAAAAGTTTCACAACATTAACCAATGTAATTAGTAAGCGTTTCACTATTGGGGTTCTTTCAATAGCAATTATTTCTACTGCATATTGGTTACTCGTAGATGCTTCTAAAGCATTAAACGTGTTTACTTCTGTATTAATTATTGCATGTCCTTGCGCCATTGCATTGGCAGCACCCTTTACCTTAGGGAATGTGTTGAGTATTTTCGGGAAACTTAAATTCTATTTAAAAAACGCTACCGTTATAGAACAATTGGCAAGTATCGATACCCTTATTTTTGATAAAACAGGAACTATTACATCTAGCCTAAAAAATAAGGTAGTTTATGAAGGTGAAACACTTTCAAATTCTGAAGAAATCCTTCTTAAAAACACCTTACGAGGTTCTAACCATCCGCTCAGTAGGTCGCTTTATAATTTATTGGATACACATAATATAGTAACGCTTAATCATTTTGAGGAGCATTTGGGCTATGGTATAGAAGCAAGATATCTTAATAATAGCATAAAAGTGGGGTCTTCAAAATTTGTAGGTAAAATGGAAACATCTACTGTTTTAGATACTTCAGTTTTTATTAGCGCTAATAATCAGTACAAGGGAAAGTTTGTATTTCATTCAAGTTATAGAAAAGGCTTATCTAAACTGTTTAACAAGCTGAAAAAACATTTTGATTTGGTAATTCTTTCAGGAGATAATGAAGGGGAACGCGATAACTTAAAGAGGCTATTACCATCAAAAACAAAACTGATTTTTAATCAAAAACCTAATGATAAGTTGGAATACATCAAATACCATCAATCGGAAGGTGCTAAAGTATTAATGATGGGGGATGGGTTGAATGATGCTGGAGCCTTGGCACAGAGTGATGTTGGTATTGCGCTTTCTGAAAATGTTAATGTATTTTCACCTGCTTGTGATGCTATTCTGGAAGCTTCAAAATTCAATAAGTTATATGATTATATCAAAGCCTCAAAAGCCGCCATCAAAATTATAAAATGGAGTTTTTTGTTGTCGCTACTATACAATAGTATTGGGTTGTATTATGCCGTTACTGGTCAATTGGCACCAGTTATTGCGGCCATTTTAATGCCTTTAAGTTCTATTAGTGTTGTTGTTTTTACAACGATATCCACCAATTGGTACTGCAGAAAATTAAAATAATTCCAAATAAGTCAAACATGACATATATCATATTTTAAAAATGTGTTCCATGGTAGTTTTGCATTATAAACAGATGTAAAATGAGTGCTATTTATATTTTATTAACCATTAGTGTTGTTGTTGCAGTCCTCTTTTTTACCGTTTTTATAATTGCTGTAAAAAAAGGACAATATGATGATAGCTATACACCTTCCGTTCGTATGCTTTTTGAAGATGAACTTGTTAAAGACCAAACAAAATTAACCGTAAAACCTAAAAAGACCAATTAATTATTATGGAAGTACAACAATTCTATTACGACAATAAGATTGTCAAAAAATTCCTAATAGCCACCATGTTATGGGGCGTTGTGGGTATGTTGGTAGGCTTATTACTGGCGTTTCTATTTTTGTTTCCTAACCTTACAGATGGTATTCCTTGGTTGAGTTTTGGGCGATTACGGCCTTTACATACCAATGCTGTTATTTTTGCCTTTGTAGGTAATGCTATTTTTGCAGGGGTATACTATTCAACACAACGTTTACTAAAAGCTAGAATGGCAAGCGATGTTTTGAGTAATATAAACTTTTGGGGTTGGCAATTAATTATTGTCGCCGCAGCGATTTCTTTACCATTAGGCTACACATCATCAAAAGAATATGCCGAATTGGAATGGCCTATTGATATTGCTATTACTCTAGTTTGGGTCGTTTTTGGTTGGAATTTGATAGCCACTATTCTTAAACGCCGCCAACGCCATTTATATGTGGCTATATGGTTTTATATCGCCACGTTTGTAACGGTTGCAGTCTTACATATTTTTAATAGTTTGGAGTTGCCAGTTAGTGGTATGAAAAGTTACTCCGTATATGCAGGTGTGCAAGATGCGTTGGTGCAATGGTGGTATGGGCATAATGCTGTGGCATTTTTCTTGACAACTCCTTTTTTAGGTCTTATGTATTATTTTGTACCTAAAGCTGCGGATAGACCTATTTATTCATATCGCTTATCTATCATCCACTTTTGGTCCTTAATTTTTATCTACATATGGGCAGGCCCTCATCACTTATTGTATACAGCTTTACCAGAGTGGGCTCAAAATTTAGGTGTTGCTTTTTCCATTATGCTTTTAATGCCTTCATGGGGAGGAATGATTAATGGTTTACTAACACTTCGTGGTGCGTGGGATAAAGTACGTGTTGATCCTGTGTTGAAATTCATGGTGGTAGCGATAACAGGTTACGGTATGGCAACTTTTGAAGGCCCTTTACTGTCTTTAAAAAATGTAAATGCTATTGCGCATTATACCGATTGGATTATTGCTCACGTTCACGTAGGTGCCTTGGCATGGAACGGATTCTTAACTTTTGGAATGATCTACTTCTTAGTACCTCGTTTATTCAAAACAAAATTATATTCAAACAGTTTAGCTAATTTACATTTCTGGATAGGCACATTGGGTATCATTATGTACGCACTGCCCATGTATGTTGCAGGCTTTACACAAGCCAGTATGTGGAAACAATTTAATCCAGATGGCACCTTAGTTTATGGTAATTTCTTAGAAACTGTTACTGAAATTATGCCCATGTATTGGATGCGTGCCATAGGAGGTTCATTATATATTATTGGTGTGTTTGTCATGATTTATAATGTTGTAGTAACCATGAAACGCGGTAGCGAAGTAACCGATGAATTGGCTGAAGCTGCTGCATTACAACGAGTATCCAAAAAACGTGCTATAGGAGAGGGATGGCATGAGGTTTTAGAGCGAAAACCAATTCAATTGACAATTGGTGCTACAATCGCCATTCTTATTGGTGGGGTTATCCAAATTGTACCAACCATTATGGTGAAATCTAATATTCCAACAATCTCTAGTGTAAAACCATATACGCCACTAGAACTTGAAGGCCGTGATATTTACATTCGAGAAGGTTGTGTTGGTTGTCATTCACAAATGATACGCCCTTTTAGAGATGAAGTAGAACGTTATGGTGAATATTCAAAAGCCGGAGAATATGTTTATGATCATCCATTTCTTTGGGGAAGTAAGCGAACAGGCCCCGATTTACATCGAATTGGCGCTAAATATTCAGACAATTGGCATTTGAATCATCTTTATGATCCACAAAGTACTTCCAGTGGTTCCATTATGCCAGCATATAAATGGTTGGTAACCGATGCATTGGATAAATCTGATACAGAAAAAAAGATGGAAGCCATGGTGTCTTTAGGTGTGCCTTATACCGATTTTGATATTGCGAATGCACAAAAAAGTATGACAGAACAAGGTGCAACTATTGAAAGCAACCTTTATTCTGACCCAGATTTTGAGAAAAACTATGAAAACGATAAGAAAAATGGTGGTGCCAATTTTATAGAAATGCGCAATCGTGAAGTGGTTGCGGTTATTGCATATTTGCAACGTTTGGGTACTGATATTAAAGTGAAAAATGTAGAAGTTAAAACGACACAAAACGAATAAATCATGTTAAAATTTGTCAAAAACTATATGGATAGTATTGAAGGTATAGAAATCTATCCTATCATCTCATTATTGATTTTCTTTACCTTTTTTGTAGGGTTATTTTGGTGGGTTTTTACAGCCAAAAAAGACTATGTAAGTAAAATGAGTCATATCCCATTAGATAATCAAAACGATAGTAAATTATGAAACACTCACTTCCTTCATATATAAGAGTTCCATTAGTGTTCTTTATCATTTTTGGCAGCATTGAATATTTTGTAGATTCTGGTAACCAACCAGCTTTTTTAAGATATCCAATTATTATGCTGTTTCTATTATTAGTAGTACTTATTTTGATCGCTATAGAAGCCGTTGTGGAAGCGTTGGAAAAAGTGATGTTTGAAAGTTTGGATGAAGCGGCAAAAGCACGTTACTTATCAGTACAAACTAAAACCCCTAAAATGGTTTCATGGGTAAAAAGAACTTATATTAAAATGTTAGGTTCCAAACCTATGGAAGCTGAAGGTGAAATTATTCTCGACCATAATTATGATGGTATTAGAGAATTAGATAACGATCTACCACCTTGGTGGTTATACGGTTTTTACGCATCTATTGTGTTTGCATTTATATATATGTTGCGATACCATGTCTTTAATGGCGATAATCAATATGATGAATTACAAGTTACTTTAGAGCAGGCAAAAGTAGACCTTGAAGAATACAAGAAAACGGCCAAAGATCTGGTAGATTATAATACGGTTGTAGTATCTCTTGATGTTAGTGATTTGTCCAATGGACAAAAGATTTTTCAATCTAATTGTGTCGCTTGTCATATGGCTGATGGTGGAGGTGGTATAGGTCCAAATCTTACAGATACGCATTGGATTTTGGGTGGAGGTATTAAAAATGTATTCCATACCATATCAGAAGGAGGACGTTCAGGAAAAGGGATGATTGCTTGGAAACAAAGCTTAAAACCTTCCGAAATTGCACAAGTGGCAAATTATATATTGTCTTTGCAAGGTACAGTTCCTGCAAATCCAAAAGCTCCAGAAGGTGATATTTGGACATCTGATCAAGCCAAAGATTTAAATTAATAATCGCCTTAATTAGATTCTTAAAAGGAAGAACAATAAAAACGCATGAATACACCAGATAACGAAAGTTTTAGAGATTCTCTTGGCACCATGACCAATGACGGGAAGCGTGCGTGGGTATTTCCAAAAAAACCAAACGGTAAGTTTTATAGTTATCGGAAAACAGTAAGTTATGTGTTATTGGTTTTTTTGATGGCAGCACCATTTGTGAAAATCAATGGTAATCAATTTTTGATGTTCAACATTTTGGAACGTCGATTTAATATTTTAGGATTCCCGTTTTGGCCACAAGACTTTCATTTGTTTGTGCTTTCAATGCTTGTTGGAGTTATTTTTATAGCCTTATTTACGGTTGCTTTTGGGCGTATTTTTTGTGGCTGGATTTGCCCACAAACCATTTTTATGGAAATGGTGTTTAGACGTATTGAATATTGGATAGAAGGGGATAGAGGTGCGCAAATGCGTTTGGATAAACAAGTTTGGAATACGGATAAAATAAAAAAGAGAGGCATCAAATGGTTTCTGTTTTTGGTTATTTCATTTATTATCGCCAACGTGTTTTTAGCTTACTTAATCGGAAGTGACAAAGTTCTTAAATATGTTTTAGAAGGTCCTTTGAATCACTTAAGCACTTTAGTTTCATTATTGATTTTTACAGCTGTTTTCTATTTTGTTTTTGCCTGGTTTCGTGAGCAGGTTTGCATCATAGCATGTCCTTACGGAAGGCTGCAAGGCGTACTACTCGATACTAAATCAATTGTAGTAGCTTATGATTATAAACGTGGTGAAGCTGAAAACGGCAGGAAGAAATTCAGGAAAAATGAAGATAGGGAAGCTCTTGGTTTTGGAGATTGCATAGATTGTTTTCAATGTGTTAATGTGTGCCCTACAAGAATTGATATTAGAAATGGTACGCAGTTGGAGTGTGTGAACTGTACCGCATGTATTGATGAGTGCGATTATATTATGGAAAGTGTCAACCTTCCAAAAGGGTTAATACGTTATACCAGTGAAGAAGATATAGAAGAGAAAAAGAAGTTTGAATTTACACCTCGATTAAAAGGGTATAGTGCTGTTTTACTCATTCTTACTGGTGTTTTAATAGGGATGCTTCTTTTAAGAAATGATGTAGAAGCTAGAGTGCTGCGTTTACCTGGTCAGTTATACGAGCATAAGGAGTATAACATTATTAGTAACGTATTCACTTATAAACTGATTAATAAAACAACCAAAGATGTTAACGATATCAGTTTTAAATTACGAAAATATAAAGGCACTATTAAAATTGTTTCAACAGAAAAAACATTTGTAGTTCCATCACAAGGTCTTGCAGAAGGAACCCTATTTATAGAATTGCCGCAAAGTGAATTGGATGGCGATAAAAACAAACTGATGATAGAGGTTTATAGTGGTAAAGATTTGTTAGAAACCACCACGGTAAACTTTTTAGGACCACGTAGTTACAAGTAAATTTTAATAAATAACACTAAAAATAATAGCATATGAAATTCAATTGGGGAACAGGTATTGTAGTGGCATTTGTGGGCTTCATAAGCTTTATATTGTATTTTGTTATTACAATGAGTACCAATAAAAAGTATGAACACGACTTGGTTATAGAAAATTATTACGGACAAGAATTGGAGTTTCAAAATGCTATCAATAAAGAAGTTCATTCCCAAACATTAAAGCAGGATATTATTTGGAAACGCACCTCTGAAGGTTTGCTTATTGAGTTTCCGGAAAACTTCAAACCCGAAGATATTTCAGGAACAATAGCTTTATACAGACCATCGAATAAACTGTTTGATTTTGAAATTGTCATAGCATTATCAAATCATACTATTTTAATAACAGATAAACGTTTGTTGAACGGACGCTGGAATTTAAAGGTTGATTGGAAAGTGCATGGTGAAGCTTATTTATACAAAAAAGAAATTATTTATTAAAATGTTGTGGTCGTCATTCATATTTGGAATATTAGGAAGCTTTCACTGCGTGGGAATGTGTGGGCCAATTGCCTTTATGTTGCCTGTAGACAGAAGTCATTCTTTTCGAAAAGTAATCCAAATAGGGACTTATCATTTAGGGCGCTTGTTAGCTTACAGTTTGATAGGGTTGTTTTTTGGCTTGGTAGGTAAGAGTCTTTACATTTTTGGAATGCAACAACAACTCTCTATCATCATTGGAGTCTTAATGATTGTTGTAGTGCTCATGCCAACAAAAATATTCAACAACTACAATTTCTCAAAACCACTTTATACATTTATTTCTAAAATAAAATCGGCTTTAGGTAAAGCGTTAAAAAAGAAAACCGTCGATACTTTTTTAACAATAGGTTTTCTTAATGGGTTTCTCCCATGCGGGTTGGTTTATATGGCGGTATTCGCATCTTTAACCATGCAAAATGCTATTGAAGGTAGTTTGTATATGGCACTTTTTGGTTTAGGAACCATACCGTTAATGACTTCAGCTATTTATCTGGGTAAATTTCTGAATGCTAAAGTGAAACAGCGCATTCAAAAAGCGGTACCTGTATTTGTGGTTCTTATGGGTGTTTTGTTTATTCTTCGAGGTTTAGGCTTAGGTATTCCTTATATTTCTCCTGCTCCTGTGCAAGAAATGGTTTCAGGAGCCTTGAACTGTCATTAAAGCATGAAAAAAGGGATTATTTTTTATAAACAGTCCCTTTTCCAAGATTAGTCTCCCTTTTATTTTATTAAATTTTAAATGTTATTACCGGTAAGTTGGCGTGGTTTGCAACGTCTTCGCCAATACTTCCTTCTAAAAAGTGTGCTAAGCCTTTTTTGCCATGTGTAGGTATGGCAATAATATCGGCACCTACTTTTAAAGCAAAGTTTATAACGCCTTCTTCAACAGTATAATCAGATACGTAATGTACGTCGTTCATTCTATCCAGGTTTGTACCGGCTTTGGTGAAAAAATTAACGACACTTTTTTCAATTTCTACAGAAGTTTTAAAACGCTCGTTGGGTAAATTCACATAAACCATATATATTTTAGAATTCATTTTCTCGAACATTTTAATGGCATTTTTATACGGATTGATAGATTCTTCTGTAAAATCGCAAGCAAATACTACCGATTCAAAATTAATATCCTTTAATTTGTTTTTTATAACCAAAACCGGAATATCAGCATTTCTAACCACACGTTCGGTATTGGAACCAACAAAAAACTCTTTAAAACCACTAGAACCATGAGAACCCATTATAATAAGGTCGGCATCGTTTTTTTGAGCCACATCATTAACTTCACTAAAAACTTTAAAATGTTTAATAATTGGTGTTACTTTCACATCCTTTAAATAATCTTTCTTTAAAAAAGTTTCAAACTTTTGTTCAGATAATTTGTAGAAATAAGCTGCCTTTTCATATTGAAGGCCATCGGATGTTGTTAGCATGGTATCGGACATTTCTAACATATGCAAAGCCAGTACCTCTGCGTTGTATTTTGTTGCAAGTTTTGCTGCCACGTGCAAGGCATTTTCTGAATGTTCGGAAAAATCGACAGGTACAATAATTTTTTTCATCTGTTTATGTTTTAAATTAAATAGTCATTGAAAACAGTTGTGTGTCGGGTTGTTTTCGTTGCAATAATAAATCGAAAGCCATACAAATATTTCGAACAAATGGTTGGCCTTTGGTGGTTACTTTAATAGAATTTGAAAGTATATGCAGTAACCCATCTGCTTCCATTTCTTTTAATCGAATTAAAACTTCTGGAAGCTTATTAAAATATAACGCATCGTGTGTCCAGGATGTTTCAAATTGGCACATCAAATTCAGGATGTGTTTTCTAATTGTGAGATCTTCATTATTTAAAATATGACCTCGATATACTGGAATGATATTGTGCATTATTAAATCGTAATATGCTTCAAGTCCTTTTACATTTTGTGAAAATCCATACCAACTATCACTTATGGAAGATACTCCAAGTCCAATCATAACTTTGGTTTTAGATGCCGTATACCCCATGAAGTTCCTGTGTAATGTTTTGTTTTTCATGGATTTGTATAATGAATCGGTTTCTAAAGCGAAATGGTCCATGCCAATATCTTTATAGCCTGCTTTCGCTAGTAGTGATTTTCCTAATTCGTATTGTTGGTGTTTGGTTTCAGGCGATGGTAAATCGTTATCATTAAATCCGCGTTGTCCGTTGCCTTTTATCCAAGGTACATGGGCGTAGCTGTAAAAAGCAATACGGTCTGGTTTTAATTGGTTAGTTCTGTTAATGGTTTCCTCTATATGTGTCATAGTTTGAAAGGGCAATCCAAAAATAAGGTCATGGCCAATAGAGGTGTATCCAATTTGTCTCGCTTCCTCGGTTACACGTTTTACATTTTCAAAAGGCTGTATGCGATGAATGGCCTTTTGTACGGTTTCATTATAATCTTGAACCCCAAAACTAACACGTCTAAAACCTAAATTAAATAGGGTTTGTAGGTGTGATTTTGTTGTGTTATTTGGATGGCCTTCAAAACTGAAATCATAATTCTCAGCAAGAATTGCTTTATTCAATAGACCATTAATCAGTATTTCTAGATTGTTTGAAGAAAAAAAAGTGGGTGTTCCACCGCCTAAATGCAACTCTTTTATTAGTGGCTTGGTATCGAACAAATCACAGTATAATTCCCATTCTTTTAATACCGCATTTATGTATGGCAATTCCACTTCATGGCGTTTGGTGATGCGTTTGTTGCAACCACAAAAAGTACATAAACTTTCGCAAAATGGTAAATGAATGTATAGACTAAGACCTTCTTCGGTATTACTTTCATTAAAGGATTTAATGAGTGAATTTTTCCAATTTTTTAATGAAAACGTTTCATTGTTCCAATAAGGTACAGTGGGATAGCTGGTGTATCTTGGGCCAGCAATATTATATTTATTAACTAAAGAAGTGTGCATAGTAAGCGTTTTTAATATTCAAAATTAGCGTACTATTAGAACTCAAACTATGATAAAAATCAGTTAGTTCTTTTTACTTTCTATGTATCGTGCATTACCAAAAAAGGAATGTCGGTGTGGTAGCTAATGTTTTTA
This sequence comes from Mariniflexile sp. AS56, assembly GCF_030552475.1. Taxonomy (GTDB): domain Bacteria; phylum Bacteroidota; class Bacteroidia; order Flavobacteriales; family Flavobacteriaceae; genus Mariniflexile. The sequence goes on from NZ_JAUPED010000002.1 coordinate 18,996, forward strand.
ATTTTTGAATGAAAAAGAATTTGTTGAAAGTAGTTTAAGTTTTTTGCTACCATGGCAATTATAGTAGTGTTTCGGCTTGCAATAAAGCTTTGAATGGCTTCTTCAATTTTAGAATTGGTTAACTGATGAAAGCTTTTAGTATACGGAGTAAAATACTCTTCCAACAGGTCTTTGTTACGTTGCTGGGTTATGCTTAATAAGTCGTTTTTTTTACTAATGTGAACCACACTTAAAGCCGATTGGTAGCGTTCTAAAATTTCGGCAATTGGTTGTAAATGCCCAAGTTCATAGGATAATGAATAATCAGTAGGAAATGCAATTTCTTTAATAGGCGTGTATATGGCATTCTCTGGAATTATTAATGTGGTACATTTTACTTTCGTAATTACATCACCAGCGTTACTCCCAATTAATAATTTTTTTAATCCTGTGGCACCTTTAGTCCCCATAACAATGGTATCAATTTTTCTTTCATAAATGTGTCTTCTAATGGTTTCAATGAAGGAGCCAGTATCTGAAAGTGTGAAAAATTTATGTGAATTGTTTCTTGGGAATTGTTGGCTAATACGTTTAATAAACTGCTTTAAGTGTTCTTTAGCGTTAGTTATATAAGTATCATTTAAAACACCCGTAGAAACCCCGTAAACGGAAGGTGTTGTGTTATTAGCGCTTGCTTTATCTACATGTAACAAATAAAAATGACAATCCATTTTCTCATAAAAATGAATGGCATACACTATGGCATTCCATGAATTTTCAGAAAAATCTGTTGGCAATAAAATATGTTTCATTGTAATTGGGCCTTATAACGATACAAAGCTATAATTACAGTAAATTTTAAAATATGATAAGTGTCATGTTTACCAATTTAAGGTAAATAGGTTTAGTGAATATCCTTTAATTTTTGAATATCTAAAATTTTAATGGTACGCCCTTCAATATCAATCAATCCTGATTTTTTAAAATTTGAAAGCGTTCTTATTAAAGATTCGGTAGCAATACCAGCGGTACTAGCCAAATCGTTTCTTGAAATTTTAATGGAGTCATTTGGTTGACGATTCAGTTTATCGGCAAATTTTAGAATGGTATTTGCGGTTTTTTTATTAACAGAACTATATGCCATTTGTAAGAGCTGATCTTTAATGCTGGTTAAATCATCCGTTAATAATTGAATCAATTCCAAAGTTACTTTATGGTTGTTATTTAGAACATCTTTAAGCTGGTCTTTTGAAATACCAACTAACTCTAACGATTTTATAGCGATGGCGGTTTCTTGATAAGGTATATTTTGGATAAAAGACGTATATCCAAACAAATCATCCTCAGTATGTAATGCGGTAGTTAATTCTTTGCCTTGTTCATCAAACTTGTAGCATTTTGCAGCACCTTTGCTAATTAAATAAATATAGTTACTGTTTTGGCCTTCTTCATAAACAGTATCGCCTTTTTCGATTGAAAACTGCTGACCGTTATCTTCAAAGAAATTTTTAAGATCGTTTAGGGTGCGTAACTCATCTTCAACGTTGGTGTTACTATTTTTTAGAAGCTCATTTTCCTCGTTTAAAATAGCAACTTTTGCCAAACGGCTGTCTATAGCACTTACAAGTTCGTCTTCAGTAAAGGGTTTGGTAATATAATCATCTGCCCCCATATCCATACCTTTTCGAACATCTTTACGTTCGGTTTTGGCTGAAAGAAAAATAAAAGGAATAAAACGCGTTGCACTGTCTTTAGACAAGGCTTCTAAAACGCCATAGCCATCAATTTCAGGCATCATAATATCGCAAACTATAATGTCTGGAAGTTGTTTTTTTGCAACTTCAATACCAATTTTACCATTAGGAGCTGTTATAACTTCAAAATTTGAAAGCTCTAACAATTCTGCGGTGTTCTCTCTTAAAATAACATCGTCTTCTATAAGTAGTAAACGTTTCATGGGGTAAATTGGTTTGGGATGGTTATAATGAAATTTGAGCCTTTGTTTTCTTCACTTTCAAATGAAATATGGCCACCTAAATTTTCTAAATGGGTTTGTACAATGTTTAAGCCAATACCAGTGCCATGTGTTAACAACGCGTTTTCAGCCCTAAAATAACGATTGAAAATATTTTTTTGGTCCTTTTCAGGAACGCCCATACCATTGTCAATCACTTTAAAAGTAGTTTCGGTGTTGTTTTGTTTAATTTCTAGGTAGATAATGGAATGCTCTGGCGAGTATTTTATGGCGTTGTGAATTAAATTAGATAAGGCCAGTTCCATTATCTTTTCGTCTTGTATTAACGATAAATCATCAATATGCTCGGGGTATTTTATTTGCTGGCCTTCTTTTAAAAGCATATTGGCATTATAAACAACCTCATTAACAATTTTACTGATTTTAAAATTTGAATATTTATAGTCTACTTTCCCCAGTTCCAGTTTTTCCAAAGAAAGAAAATCGTTAAGTATGTTGTTAAGGTAATGTACTTTCTCTGTAATAGTCTTAATATGCTTATCGCGCTTTTCTTGCTGTTCTGATAATTGGTATTTACCCAATAACATGGCAGAGGTTAAAATACCACTTAAAGGCGTTTTAAACTCATGTGAAACCAATGACAGAAATTTTGTTTTAAGTTCGTTTAATTCAATTTCTTTTTGGAGCGCTTTTTTTGTTTTATTTTCAGCGTCTATCCGTCTATTGTTTTCTATTTGGAGTTCTTCGTTTAGTGTTTTTAATAGTAAAACAGAATCATTAAGTTCCTTAGTGCGTTTCTCAATTTTTAATTCTAGTTCAGTATTTAATTCCGTTATTTTTCGTTCGTGTTCCTTTCTAACAGAAATATCAATAACCAAAGCCATAACGTAGTCTTTGTTTTCTAACTGAAAAGGATTTAGTCCAGCTTCTACTGGAAATATGCTTCCATCTTTACGTTTGCCAAAAATATCCCTGCCATGTCCCATTTGGCGGCGTTCTTGGTCTTTCATAAAACCTTTAAAATGTGCAGCGTGAGAAGGGTGGTAGTTATTCGGTATTAATACATTAAGATGTTGACCAATAAGCTCATGACGGTTGTAACCAAACATCTTGTCTGCCGACGCATTGGTTTCGGTAATGGTTTGAAGCGCATCAACCACTACAACACCTTCTGAAACCGAACCTAATAAAACATTAAAAACATCGTGCTCTTTGGTAAACATAGACTTAGGTATGAAATGTGATAAAATGAAACAATGTTTTAAGGTTTTTTGTAAAGAGACCTATTATAATAAATGCTGCAAATGTGACAAATATCATTGAACAGGTTTTAGTTTACTAGTAATTTTATAACAAAAATAAGGAAAATGATTTTTAACGACAGCTTATTCGGGAAATCAATCGTGAAAATTATAAACTAAAATATCAAACAAATGATACAGAACATTGAAGAGAAAGAAATGAGATTTATTTTGGAGAACAATTATGTTGGTCAATTAGGTTATGTTTATCAAAACAGACCTTTTGTAGTACCCATTACATATTATTTTGATAAAGAGAGAAATGCTGTTATTTGCTACTCTGGCGATGGCCATAAAATGAAAGCCATGAGGAAAAATAAAGACGTTTGCCTTCAAATAAGTGACATAAACACGGTAAACGATTGGAAATCTGTATTGGTACATGGAAAATTTGAACAACAATTTGGAAGTAATGCCAAAGCTTGCTTGCATCAATTTTCATTGGGAGTTAAAGATCTTATCATGGAAAAAGAAAAGGCCGTACTAGATTTTATTCACGAATTTTCGAGCAAGGTGAGTGATGAAGGTCATGCCGTCGTTTTTTTAATTGAGATAGAGGAAATGACAGGGAAAAAGAGGAATACTTAATTCTTATTTTATAACTACCAAACTTGTTGAAGAGTGTACGCTCTAAAAACTTTATTCGTATTCCTGAAGCACTAATTTAAAGTTAATTACAATGTTTTCAGACACTACAATTAGACCTAATATTTTTTTTGGTGCTTCTAGGTTGAAATCTTTAATATTCAATTTAAGGTCTCCTTTAATTATCCAATTTTGATCTTTATCGTATGCTATTTTCATATGATAGGATTTAGATTTTCCTGCTAGTTCTATTTCTAATAAAGCATCAGCAGTATTCTTTTTGTTTGGATATAGTTTGATTTCTTTTAATTTAAGTTTGATTTTAGGGTAAATATCAGATTTCAACAATCCATGAAAATCTCTGTTGATTCCTTTTCCACCACAATCAAAACCATTGTTTTCTAGAATTAACGTCGATTTTTCAAATTTTATAACATCATTTACACTTTCATAAAGGATAGGAATAGGTGCATCTATATTTTTTATGTTGTATATACATTTAAAGTCGGTAACATTACTTATGCCTGTAATATACAATGTGCTTTTAGGCGTAATGAGTATAGATTTCCTGTGTTTTAGTACTTTTGTTGAAGAAAAAGAAACCATTAAAAGAAATGATAAGATGAAACTGAATCTTTTCATGACATAGTAGTTTAATTATTTGATTATGAAAATTAAAAAAAAGCCAATCTCATTTTTTTTATGGAATGAGGTTGGCTTTTTTTTATGAACTTAGAAACTAATAGCGGCTTCTAGCACAAGCCCGTTAAACTTACCGTCCTCTAATAAATTCCCACTAGGGTAATCGTTAAATTTTTGGTTTACATATTCGGCTTTTAGTAAAATGTTTTTAGTCATGAACCAGCCAGCACCTAGTTGGAACCTGTCTACATTTACATCATCGCCAGTTGTTAATTCAGCACTTACAGTATTGTATCGCGTTCCTAAATAAAAGCTCTCAGAAGTTCCAAATCTATATATTATTTCACCTGCATATTGGGTTGCTTTTCTTCTGTCTATTTCAGTTAAGGCTTTTCCTGATGTCAATTCAACGGTTCCAAAAACTTCCAACCCGTTGTATTTTAGGAAAGGATTAATCATAACTGCTGTGATTTTATTTTTGAATCCTGGGTCGAAACGTCCAGATCTAAAATTATCGCTAGTTGAAGTGGCATCTTGCATAACACTGTAATATCTAGACCCTGCTCTATCTGCTGTGTATAAATAAACAGACTGTGCGTACCCTGTATTATATAAAGAGCCTGTTAATCTAAATCTAAAATCATCTGAAATTTGCTTGTCATAACCAACTTTTGCTAAGAAAGCTGCACCTCCAGTAGTACCATTAGCTATCTTAACATTTTGGTTTAATTTTCCATTAGAAAACCCTATCATAGCTAATAAACCACTATCGCATTGGTACAGAACTTCTGCACCCACTTCAGTTGTAAAAGAATCCATAATTAAGTTGCCTACAAACGGGTTGAAAAGTGTTTGTGCATTGTCACTTCTTCTAAAATGCGCATCACCATAGTTGTTTTCCATATGTCCAATTTTAATAGTGGTATGTTTCATAAGCTCTTCTAAAAAGCCTTCACTAATAAAATTTAATTTATCAATTTGAAAGTATCCTCCCTTAACATAAGGTTCTGGATGATGTCTAGAAGATAGATATGTTCTTAAATGCATTCGCACACCATCATAAAGTGCTACGTCTAAATCTAAATTAGCAGTAGCTAAGTTAAAGTTGCTTCCAATTTCTCCTAAAGGAATAACTCCAGAGTTCCCATTATCTAAAGATTGAAACTGAAGTGTAGAAGCACCCCCAACTCTCACTTTTACACCGTTAAAGGTTGAAATAGAATCTTTAGGCTCTTCAAAAATGCCAATACCATCTTTATCTTGTGGTTTAAAATGATCTAAATTTCTGTTTTGTCCATAAATACTGAATCCAATGAGTACGATTCCTAACAGTATTACTTTTTTTAATATTGCTTTCATAATTTTTGTTTTTAAATTTTTGTTGTTTGGCTATTTGAATATGGTTGAAAATTTAATTGTAATAACATCGCCTGTAGTAATAGTGCCTAACAAGGCCTTTGGAGGTTCTATTTTGAAGTCTGTCATTTTAATTTTCTGTTCGCCAATAAGCGTTATTTTATTATCTAGAATACTTAATGAAAGTTCCAAGGGAATCTGTTTTTTTACCCCAGAAATACTTAAATCACCTTCAGCTTTTAATGAAAATTTGCCGTTTCCCTTGTTTATAATTTCGTTAACTTGGGTTAATTGAAAAGAAATGGTTTTATAGCTGCTCGTGTTTAAAGCTTTATAAGTATTCTTATCCATGCTGGATTTACCACTTTTTAAGCTTTCGGCTACTATATCAATGTTGCATTTATCAATCTCGCCAGCTTCCATGTTTTTAAAAACTATTTTTCCACGTTGTTGTTCGGCAGTAATATGCCAATCGTGTAAACTTGAAGTTCCTAAAACAGAAAGTGTGGATTCATAGTTTATTAAATTGAATTGTTGTGCTTGAATTAAGTGAGATGCTAAAATAAAAAAAGCCATAAAGCTTAAAACTATTTTGTACATTTTTTTATTTGGATTCATAATCTTTGGTTTTAATTATGATGCAAATTTCAGACACAATGGGAGTTTAAAAAATGATAAATATCATACCTATTTAAAAAAGAGATTTCTCATTTATAATTGAAGTAATATGAAGAGTAGGAGAAGTTAGTTTAATAAATTAGATTGAAAAATTAGCATGAGGCATACTATTATAAAGCTGTAAATTTGTTAGATAGATAGAAGGGGGAATATTAAAAGAAACGGTAAAGAGCCGATTAGTTTTGTTAATAGGCTTATCATTTTAAGTGTTTTGTCCAATTATTTAATGTAATCGACTCATGACTTATGATGTAAAGAGATTATCATGCACAAATGGTGGTGTATGTTACTGTAGTTGAAGTTATTAGTGACTCTGATCTCTATGTCTAATTTAATGGAGTAATTGAATAGATAATTGCGATTAATTCCCCTTCACCCGTTGCCATAAATGAAGCATCAGTTTTTTACCATCACGAGGTGTTTTTTCTTGTTCAATAAAATTGATTTCTCCGTTATTGTTAACATCAATTCTGTATTTAAAAACGAAATCTTGCGATTGAGGTTCTAAGCTTAATAACCCAAAACGTAAGTCATTGTAGTATAACTCACCATCTGTTTTATTAATGGTGTACCAACCTTCTGAAATAGCAATCATTTGTTTTACTTTTTCATTTTTGACAAGATCGCCCAATAAGTCATGATTTTTGGGGTACGTTTCAAAGCGAATAGCTTGAGTGTCAAAAAACGAATAGTTTCCTAATAAATAGGCATCTTCGGTTTCAATGTTTGCACTCCATAAAATGGTGTTTAATGGTGACGGTCTGGTGTCAATTTGTTTATATGCAATATTTTTATTTTGTAATGCTGTTTCAAACTTTTGGAATGCAAACCATTTTAAAAGAAATGTGAGTGCTAAATATGCAGTGCTAATTGTGAGTCCGATATCATTATAAAAGCGACGTTTTTTTGAGATTTTATTTTGAAACATCGTTAAAATCAAAAACACTAAAAAAGGCAAGGTATAAAGTGGGTCTATAACAAAGATGGTTTTAAACGCGAGTCTTAAATCTATAGGCCAAAAAAGTTGTGTGCCCCAAGTAGTGTGCGCATCTAAAATGGGGTGGGTTAGCAATGCCCAGAAAAATAGCCAAGACCAGTCTTTAAAATTTTTATAAGCTTCATACCGTGATACTAGCCACCCGAAAATTGGAGCGAAAAGTATTGAGAATAATATGGAATGGGTAAACCCGCGGTGCATGGATAAAGCAGAAACAGTATCTGTAAAATAAGAAGCAAAAACATCTAAATCTGGAATAGTACCAGCGATGGCGCCATATAACATGGCTTTATTGCCTGTTTTTTTTCCTAAAACAGCTTCGCCAATGGCAGCTCCTAAAACAATTTGTGTGAGTGAATCCATAATATGCTTCAAAAGTAAGGTATCGAAAGTGAATTTGCGCAGAGGAAGCCATTTTTGCAACACCAGTGCACTAAATAATTTATATATTTGTATGCAATGAAAGTAATTACATCCATATCCATGTCCATACTATTTATGTTTCAGGCAGCCATGCCAAACATAGACATGGGGTGTGAGTTTCAAAAAATTGCTGCAGTATATTCACATTATCTAGAACACAAAACATTTGATGGCGACACGTTTCTAGATTTTGTTTTAGAAGATTACATTCTTGATGATGGAAGTGGGGCAGAGCACCATGAAAATTCCAACCATCACGAAACACCACTTCATAGTTCGCACCAATGTGGCCATGTTACTTTCTTTTTTTCTCAAGAAGCTCAATTCATTTTAGAAGCTTTTAATTATAAGGAAATTTTAAAATTTGATTATTACAATACATCACTTTCTTCCACCTATTTAGATACTTTATTTCAACCGCCTCGGGTTTAAAAATGCTCGTTTCTATAAAATAGAAGCTGTATATTTTATGGTCTTACTATTCTAGAAGGCTAAATTATTTTACAAACATTTTTAAACAAATTATATGCTTAATAACATTATTAGGTACTCTGTAACGCACAAATTGGTTATAGGGCTACTCACTTTGGCTTTAATTATTACGGGCGTTTATTCGTTACGTCAGCTTCCTGTAGATGCTGTGCCCGATATTACCAATAACCAAGTACAGGTTATTACCAATTCACCCACATTAGCGGCGCAAGAGGTGGAGCGCCTCATTACTTTTCCTATTGAAATCACCATGGCAACCATTCCGAAAATAGAAGAAATTCGTTCGTTTTCACGTTTTGGTTTATCTGTGGTTACTATTGTTTTTGAAGAAGATGTCGATGTTTATTGGGCACGTCAACAAGTGAACGAGCGTCTTGCAGATGCGCAATCTCAAATACCAGAAGGTATAGGGAAACCTGGAATCGCACCATTAACTACGGGGCTTGGAGAAATTTATCAATATGTGGTTACAACCAAGCCTGGTTATGAAGATCGTTATGACGCCATAGAATTGCGAACCATTCAAGATTGGGTTATTAAAAGACAACTTTTAGGCACAAAAGGGGTTGCAGATGTGAGTAGTTTTGGTGGTTATTTAAAACAATATGAAATCGCCATACGTCCGGAACGCTTAAACGCTATGAATGTTTCAATTTCTGAAATTTTTAAAGCTTTAGAAACGAACAATCAAAATACGGGTGGTGCCTACATCGAAAAAAATGATAAAGCTTTATTTATTAGAAGTGAGGGCTTTGTTGCTTCCATAGAGGACATTGAAAATATTCTTGTTAAACAAACTAGCGGAAGAAACCCCATTTTAATAAGCGATGTGGCAAAAGTACAAATAGGAACAGCGATTCGTTATGGTGCCACGACACGTAATGGTGAAGGTGAAGTTGTTAGTGCTATTGTGATGATGCTAAAAGGCGCAAATTCAGCCCAAGTGATTACAGATGTTAAAGATAAAATTGAAACGATTAGTAAAACATTACCAGAAGGTGTCGTTATTGAACCTTTTTTGGATAGAACGAAATTAGTAAATAATGCGATTGGAACCGTTACGACAAACTTGGTGGAAGGGGCACTAATTGTTATTTTTATTTTACTATTACTATTAGGTAATTGGAGGGCAGGATTAATTACGGCTTCTGTAATTCCATTAGCCTTATTGTTTGCATTTTCTATGATGCATATTTTTGGGGTTTCAGCCAATTTAATGAGTTTGGGTGCAATTGATTTCGGACTTATAGTTGATGGTGCTGTTATTATAGTAGAAGCGACTTTATTCCATTTAGGTGCATTAAAATTAAAGAGGAGGCTTACACAAGAAGAAATGGATGAAGAAGTCTATCAATCTGCCAGCAAAATTAGAAACTCGGCAGCCTTTGGAGAAATTATCATCCTTATTGTGTATTTACCTATATTGGCTTTGGTGGGAACAGAAGGAAAAATGTTCGGACCTATGGCTCAAACAGTTAGTTTCGCCATTTTGGGTGCTTTTATACTGTCCCTAACCTATATTCCTATGATGTCTGCGCTTGTTTTAAGTAAAAATACCAATCATAAAAAGAATATTTCCGATAGGATAATGCATTTCTTCTATAAAATTTATGAACCTATTTTGAAAAGAGCCATGCAAGCACGTATGCTCGTTGTTTCAGTAACCATTCTATTATTTGTGTTGGCTTTTATGGTGTTTACAAAATTAGGAGGTGAGTTTATTCCAACACTAGAAGAAGGTGATTTTGCAGTTGAAACACGGGTGATGACGGGAAGTTCACTTTCCAATACCATTAAGGCTACAACCAAAGCAGAAAAAATACTTTTAGATAACTTTCCGGAAGTGGAACAAGTCGTTTCCAAAATTGGTTCTGGTGAAATACCTACAGACCCGATGCCTGTGGAAGCGGCCGATTTAATGATTATTCTCAAAGATAAATCGGAATGGGTTTCGGCTTCCAACAGAGAAGAATTAGCAAATAAAATGGCTGAGGCTTTAGAGGTGATTCCGGGTGTAACTTTTGGTTTTCAACAACCTATTCAGATGCGTTTTAATGAACTGATGACGGGTGTGCGCCAAGATGTAGCCGTAAAAATTTATGGTGAAGATTTAGAACAACTATCCAAGTACGCCAATCAAATTGGACAAATTGCAGGAACTGTTGATGGTGCTGTAGATGTTTATGTGGAGGAAGTGACCGGTATTCCCCAAATTGTAATTGATTATAACCGAGCACAATTAGCAAAATATGGTTTGGATATTCAATCTGTAAACACCACCATTCAAGCTGCTTTTGCTGGGGCATCTTCGGGGTTGGTTTATGAAGGAGAAAAACAATTTGATTTGGTAGTGCGTTTGGAAGGAGACCATAGAACCAGTCTTTCAGATGTTCAAAATCTATATATTAATGGTGTGAATGGGCAGCAAATACCATTGCAGCAAGTAGCTAAAGTTTCCATCATAGATGGCCCCTATCAAATACAACGCGATGATACTCAAAGACGTATTATTACAGCGTTTAATGTGCGTAATCGGGATGTGGAAAGTGTCGTGGAAGAAATAAGCCAAAAAATTGACAGTCAAGTAAATTTAGCACCCGGTTATAGCATTAGTTACGGTGGGCAATTTGAAAATTTGGTAGAAGCTAGGCAGCGTTTATCCATTGCGGTGCCTATGGCATTGTTGCTTATTTTCATTTTACTGTATTTCACTTTTGGATCTATAAAGCAAGGTGTTTTAATATTTACAGCCATACCATTATCTGCTATTGGAGGTGTGTTTGCGCTTTGGCTTCGCGATTTACCTTTTAGTATTTCTGCGGGTGTTGGTTTTATTGCACTTTTTGGAGTCGCCGTATTAAATGGAATTGTGTTAATTGCAGAATTCAACCGACTAAAAAAAGAAGGCGTTTCAGATGTTTTTGAACGTATTTACCAAGGTACTAAGACTCGTTTGCGCCCTGTAATAATGACCGCTGCGGTAGCTTCTTTAGGGTTCTTACCTATGGCAATTTCTCAAACCTCCGGGGCAGAAGTACAACGTCCTTTAGCAACTGTTGTTATTGGAGGTTTAATTACCGCTACTTTTTTAACGCTTATAGTCTTGCCTATTATTTATTATTATTCAGAAAAAAACATGAAAATGAAAGGGAATAAAATGGGTTTACCTGTGTTTTTAATCTTTTTCGGATCTGTTTTCGCTGTAAACGCACAAACGGCACCAAAGGTAAAAGTATTCAATAATCTAGAAACTGTTGTAGAGACGGCGTTGAGGAATAACCCCAATATCGAAATATCAAAATTACAAACAGACCAAGAACGGGCTTTAAAAGGAGCGAGTTTTAATCTTCCTAAAACAGATTTTGGTTTAGAATATGGTCAAACCAACAGCGCTGTAACTGATGATACCCGGTTTAGTGTGAATCAAACTTTTGCATTTCCAACAGTATATAGCAACCAAAATAAGCTTTCAAAGGCGAAAATCGCATCTACGGAATGGAATCAAAAAGTTGTAGAAAATGAGTTGGAAGCACAGGTAAAGTCGGTTTATTATGGGCTTTGGTATCTTAAAAGCAAAGAACGTGTGTTAGTGCAGCAAGATAGTATTTATCAAAAATTTCAGTATGCGGCAAATCTTCGTTTTAAAACTGGTGAAAGCAATGCCTTGGAAAAAGCAACAGCCACGGCAGAATTAGCCGATATTGAAATTGCAATGCAAAACAATAGGTCTAGTATAAAGGGGTATCAACTACAGTTGCAAAACCTTCTGAATTCTGATAGTTTGGTAGATATTTATGTGGGTGATTTAGAAGTGAAAACCGTTATGTTTTCAGAAACATCTGTAGATAGTTCAGCTGTTTCAAATAACCCATTAGTGTACTTCTATAAATCAAAATTAGACATTTCAAATAAGGAACGTTCCGTGGAAACGGCAAAAATGTTACCCGATATAACTTTAGGGTATTTCAATCAATCTTTTATTGGGAATGGGGTAACTGCAAGTGGAACCCCAACCGTATTCGATTCTGGCGATCGTTTTACGGGTGTGCAATTAGGGTTAAGTATACCTTTATTTTTTAAGTCGCATACATCAAAAATAAAAGCGGCAAAAATTCATGAAAAGGAAATAGAAGCACAATTAGAAGCGGTTACTAAGTATACGCAATCGCAATTTCAAACGGCTATGGAATCCTTAAGAAAGGATAAAGAAAATTTAGATTTTTATAGTTTGAACGCCTTACCCCAATCAGACTTATTATTAAAAAGTTCGCAACGTGGTTTCCAAGAGGGAGAGATTCAATACGTTGAATATGTGCAAGGCATTAATAGAGCTTTAGCCATACAAATTAAATATTTAGATTATATCAATCAATATAATCAAACCCTTATAACCATTGAAAAACTGACATCAAATAATTAAAAAGATGAAAAATATACTATATAAATTAGTGCTATTAACGACGCTCGTTTTAGCAACAGGCTGCAAAGATAAACAGGCTAACAAGGCGGAAGATATGCATGAAGCTGAACATGAAAACGTGGTAGAGTTTACCGAGGCACAATTTGCACAAACAGATATACGTGTTGGTAAAATTGAAAAGCGTAACATTGGCCATGAAATTACTGTAAATGGGATGATAGATGTGCCGCCACAGGGTAATATTTCGGTAACAGTGCCGTACGGAGGGTTTTTAAAACAAACAACAATGCTTCCTGGAACCAAACTGAAAAAAGGACAAGTGATTGCCACCGTTGAAAATCCTGAATTTATTGAATTTCAAAGAGATTATTTGGAAGCATTAGCGCACAATGAGTATCTTAAATCAGATTTTGAAAGACAAGAAACGCTGAATAAAGAAGAAGTGACTTCGACTAAAGTATTCCAAAAAGCAAAAAGTAGTTATTTAACAAATAAGGCCAATATTCAAGCTTTGGAAAGTAAATTACGGTTGATTGGTATTAACCCTTCAAGCGTGAAAAACGGTAAGATATCTTCCGTTGTTAGTATACATTCGTCCATAAATGGCATTGTGCGGGAAGTGTATATCAATACAGGGAAATATTTCACTCCACAAGATGTGTTAATGGATATTACAGATGCATCTGATTTGCATGTAGAATTGAAAGTCTATGAAAATGATATTCCGCTTATTCGGATAGGACAACGCATCCGTTTTAGACTCGCAAACGCTCCCGATGCGTGGATGGAAGCAGAAGTGTTTTTAGTGGGAAATAATGTGCGTACAGATAGGTCTATTACCATTCATGGGCATTTAAAAGAAGAAAATGAGGCCTTGCTACCAGGTATGTTTATAAATGCCAATATTGAAGTGGAGACTTTGGAACTATATGCAGTTCCAGAAGAAGCTGTTGTGAGGTTTGAAGGGAAACATTATATTTTTAAATCTGAAGGAAAAAGTAAAGAGGATGACCAGATGATGCATCACTTTGAAATGCTTGAAGTGATTAAAGGAAACGAAGAAGAAGGTTTTGTAGCTGTTTCTTTAGTAGATAAAACTCAAGATATTTCAAAATTAGATATTGTTTTAAAAGAAGCCTTTACAGTATTAGCGAAAGCAAAAAACAGTGAAGAAGAAGGTGGTCACGGACATTAAAAATGGAATATGGATAACATAGAAAAATTATTTGCATCAAAAAACATTCGTGTTACGGCTATGCGTTTGCTTATTTATAAATTTCTAGCAGAGAAACAAATTGCGGTTACATTAAGTGATATTGAAAACGCTTTTGATAAAGCGGATAGAACAACCTTGTATCGAACTATTAAAACGTTCGAAGAGAAAGTTATTGTGCATCAAATAGATGATGGTACAGGAATTACTAAATATGCTTTATGTGAAAAAGGTTGTAATTGTGACATTGAGACAGACTTACACCTCCATTTTCATTGTAATAATTGTAATGAAACCATTTGTTTAACAGATCATAAAATACCTCAAATTAAAGTGCCAGAGGGTTTTGTCTCAGAAAATGTGAATTTGGTTGTTAAAGGTATCTGCGATAAATGTAGCGGGTATTAATGCACTTCCATTGCATGGTATTTTAGAGCATCTTTGTATGCATAAAATAAAATACTAATGAATATTAAATTAATAGCTACGGGTGTAATCACAGCAATTACAGCATCACTGTGTTGCGTTACACCCGTTTTAGCACTCATAGCTGGAACTACTGGTATTGCTTCTACTTTTTCTTGGATAGAACCGTTTAGACCCTATCTTATGGGGTTAACTGTTCTGATTCTTGGTTATGCCTGGTATCAAAAATTAAAATTTGTAGAAAGCGTGGATTGTGCTTGTGAAACGGATGAAAAACCAAAATTCATACAGTCGAAAACCTTTTTAGCTATTGTAACGGTATTTGCCGTTGTAATGCTGGCTTTCCCATATTATTCAGGTTTTTTTTATCCCACAAATGAAAAGGAAAAAGTAGTAGTCAATACATCGGATTTAACAACAACCGAATTTAAAATTAGTGGAATGACTTGCGCAAGTTGTGAAGCACACGTAAATCATGCCGTAAATACTATAAATGGAGTTGTTCAATCCAAAACATCTTATCAAAATGGAAATGCCATCATTGCATTTGATAAAACACAAACAAATGAAGCAGCCATAGAGAAAGCCATTAATTCAACTGGTTATTCAGTAACAACTAAAAAAGAGCACGAATGGAAATTCAATTAAAATCAGAAATTACCTGTCCAAATTGCAACTATAAAAAAGTAGAGGAGATGCCAACAAATGCTTGTCAGTTTTTTTATGAATGTGATAATTGCCAAACGGTGCTTAAACCAAAAGAAGGAGACTGTTGTGTTTATTGCTCATATGGGTCTGTGGCATGTCCTCCAATTCAAGAAAATAAGGGTTGTTGCTAACAGATTGAGACTATTAAGTTTTCTATTCTTTGTATTATAAAATCGTTTTTAGAACCAATCATTTTTAATTATGAAAAAAAAGAAACTCAATTTAAGAGATATTAGACCATCATCCGAATCGGGACATCATCATAACCATGGGCAACACCAAAGTGGGCTAAAGATGTATATACCTGCAATTATAAGTATGTTTATGCTTTTGATTGGGATTGCTTTAGATTATTTTAAAACACCTTTTTTTAAAGATTGGCTGCGCTTAATTTGGTATATCATAACGTATTTACCTGTTGGTCTTCCTGTTGTAAAAGAAGGATGGGAAAGTATTAAAAAAGGCGACGTTTTTACGGAATTCCTTTTAATGTCAATTGCAACTATTGGTGCTTTTTCAATAGGAGAATTTCCAGAAGCAGTGGCGGTAATGTTATTTTATGCGGTAGGTGAATTGTTTCAAAATGCAGCAGTAACTAAGGCTAAGAGAAATATTAAAGCCTTGTTAGATGTGCGTCCTAAAGAAGCAAATGTTTTTAGAAAGCAAACGGTAGTTAACGTGAGTCCAGAAACAGTAGAAGTTGGCGAGAAAATTCAAATTAGAGTAGGTGAAAAAATCCCATTAGATGGTGTTCTAATTTCCGAAAAAGCATCTTTAAATACAGCCGCTTTAACTGGTGAAAGTAAACCAGAAACTATAACTAAAGGAACCCCCGTTTTTGCAGGTAGCATTAATTTAGAAAGTGTTATTGAAGTAGAAGTGACCAAAGAATTTAAAGACAGTTCTATTGCTAGAATATTAGATTTGGTTCAAAATGCTACTGCCAGAAAATCAAAAACTGAATTATTTATTAGGCAGTTCGCGCGTATTTACACGCCTATTGTGGTCTTTTTGGCTATTGGTGTTACTCTATTACCCTATTTTTTTGTGCCTGATTATGTGTTTAGAGATTGGTTATATCGCGCATTGATTTTCTTAGTGATTTCCTGTCCGTGTGCTTTGGTTATTTCTATACCACTGGGTTATTTTGGAGGCTTAGGTGCTGCTTCAAAAAATGGTATTTTATTTAAGGGCGCTTCGTTTTTAGATGCGATGACTAAAATTAACACCTTAGTCCTGGATAAAACAGGTACGGTTACAAAAGGCATTTTCAAAATCACTAAAATAAAAGTGATTCATAGCGAAGAGAAAGAATTCATGAACTATCTAATGGCCATGGAAACACAATCTACGCATCCTGTAGCCAAAGCTATTTTGGAGTATAAAATGCAAGATGTAGGTTTTAAAGCGACTGAAGTATCAGAAATAGCAGGTAAAGGTCTAAAGGGTGTTGTAAACGGAAAAACGGTATTAGTTGGTAATAAAGCTTTAATGACTGCTAATAATATATCAGTTTCAGAAGAAACCGAATCTATTGTAGAATCTATTGTTTTGGTGGCTATAGATAATGAGTTTGCTGGTTATGTTGTTATTGCAGATGAACTAAAGGAAGATGCAATGGAAACTATTTCAGGATTGCATAAAGTTGGCATTAAGAACATAATAATGCTTTCTGGAGATAAAAATTCTATCACACAAAAAGTGGCTTTAGAATTGAAGATTAAAATAGCTAAAGGTGGTTTGCTACCAGAAGATAAATTAAATGAAGTTGAAAAATTAAAGCAAAACTCGAATAACAAAATAGCTTTTATTGGAGATGGTATTAATGACGCCCCCGTTCTTGCAGCAAGCGATGTGGGAATTGCTATGGGTGGATTAGGAAGTGATGTGGCCATTGAAACTGCCGATGTAATTATTCAAACAGATCAACCTTCAAAAGTGGTAAAAGCTATAAAAATAGGTCGTTCTACTCGAACAATTGTATGGCAAAATATAGGTTTGGCATTCGGAGTTAAAGTTATCGTGCTTATTTTGGGGGCAGGTGGTTTGGCAACCATGTGGGAAGCCGTTTTTGCAGATGTAGGTGTCGCTTTATTGGCTATATTGAATGCTGTTAGGTTACAACGAATGCATTGGAATTAAAATAAGATAACATGAGTAAGAAATTACATTGGGATAACGTATTTAAAACAAAAGCGTTGGATGAAGTAAGTTAGTATGAAATGGAACCAGAAACCTCATTATCATTTATTAAAGAATCGAATATTTCTAAATCTGCAAAAATTATGGATGTAGGAGGTGGAGATAGTTTTTTAGTAGATAATTTATTAGCGCTTAGGGTATAAGGATATTACTGTGCTCGACATCTCTGAGGCAGCCTTAGAACGCGCAAAGTTGCGTTTAAAGGAACAAGCAAAACAAGTGAAATGGATTGTTGCCGATATCACTAATTTTGTTCCAACTGAAAATTATGATTTTTGGCATGACAGAGCTGCATTTCATTTTTTGAAAAGAAGAAAAAAGTATAAGCAATTACATAGATACGGTTCAAAAGTATATTAATATCGGCGAACATTTAGTTGTTGGTACTTTTTCTAAAAATGGTCCCAAAAAATGCAGTGGTTTGAATATAAAACAATATTCTGAGATTACAATGAATACCTTGTTTAAAGCGAATTTCAATAAAATACAATGTGTAGAAAAAGATCATAGAACACCTTTTGAAACAAGTCGGAATTTTGTTTATTGTTGGTTTAAAAGAAAATAATTACAAGCCATGTTATAATTGATTCGTTGCTTTAATAATGTGAATTTAGCTACTGTAATCCATTTAAACTTCTGTTAAATTATACATAATTTGTTAAAATTTCGTAAGTTTGCAATTAATATGAAAGAAGTGTCCCATAAAATAATATCCATGTTCATGGCTTTTGTAGTGCTTGTCTCTACAATGTCATTTACTATTGATATGCATTATTGTGGTGATACTTTGATGGATACGGCAGTTTTTCACAAGGTTGAAACTTGTGGCATGGAAATGCAACCAGCAGTATCGAATTCAGGATGTCCTGTTGTAAAAAATGATTGTTGTAAAGATGAGCAAGTTCTTGTAAAAGGTCAAGATGAGCTTAAAATTTCTTTTGATACAGTTACTTTTGATCAACACGTATTCATTGCATCATTCTTTTACGCTTATATTAATCTTTTTGAAGGAACACAAGATAAAGTTTCTTCTTTTGGAGATTACTACTCACCACTCGTCATAAGGCAAATCTACAAGCTTGACGAGACTTATTTAATTTGATTTTAAACTTTAGACACGGCCATCCAATAACGAAATGTTGTTAGGATGTTTTGTTGTATTCGGTGTTTTTCTAACACCAATTTCTAATGATTTAATAATCAAGTTATATGTTAAATAAAATTATAAAATATTTTCTTGAGAATAAGTTAATAACTGTTCTTATCTTAATTACTTTCATTGTGTGGGGTGTGTCTACATCACCATTCAACTGGAATACCGGTTTTCTGCCTAAAGATCCCGTTCCTGTGGATGCGATCCCAGATTTAGGTGAAAACCAACAAATAGTTTTTACAGAATGGGGAGGCAGGTCTCCTCAAGATATTGAAGATCAAATTACTTACCCGCTAACAACCTCTCTTTTAGGAATACCAAATGTCAAGTCGATACGAAGTTCGTCTATGTTCGGTTTTTCAAGTATTTATATCATTTTTGAAGAAAAAGTAGATTTCTATTGGTCGCGCTCTCGTGTTTTAGAAAAATTAAATTCGCTACCTAACAATTTATTACCCGATCAAGTAAAACCCGCCTTGGGTCCAGATGCCACAGCATTAGGTCAAGTGTATTGGTACACTATTGAAGGACGCGATCCAGAAGGTAATGTAACCGGTGGTTGGGATTTAGATGAATTACGCTCGGTACAAGATTACTATGTAAAATACGCTCTAAATGGAGTGTCTGGCGTTTCTGAAGTGGCCTCGGTAGGTGGGTATGTTAAAGAGTACCAAATTGATGTGAATCCGGATGCCTTAAAAGCATATAACGTAGGTATTGACATGGTCATGATGGCTGTGAAAAATTCCAATCGTGACATAGGTGCCAAAACAATCGAAATTAATAAAGCCGAATATTTTATTCGCGGATTGGGTTATATCAAATCTACCGAAGATATAGAAAATACGGTGGTAAGTGTTAAAGATAATAAGCCTATTCTAGTTAAAGATGTGGCTCATGTAAATTTAGGACCAGCCACTCGAAGAGGTGTTTTAGATAAAGGCGGTGCCGAAGTTGTTGGTGGTGTTGTTGTGGCACGTTATGGCTCGAACCCGTTAGAAGTTATTAATAATGTAAAGACAAAAATAAAAGAGTTTTCATCTGGTTTACCTAAAAAAACATTAGCAGATGGCACGGTTAGTCAGTTAACTATCGTGCCTTTTTATGATCGGACGCACCTTATTGAAGAAACTATTAGCACATTAGAAACAGCGCTCTCTCACGAAATTCTAATTAGTATCATTGTGGTACTTGTGCTTATGATGAATTTAAGGGCGTCCATCATAATATCTAGTTTATTACCGGTTGGTGTTTTAATGACTTTCATAATCATGCGTTATGCTGGGGTAGATGCCAATGTAGTGGCATTATCTGGTATTGCTATTGCCATTGGTGTCATGGTCGATATTGGTATTGTGTTTGTTGAAAACATCATCCGACATTTAGAAATGCCCGAAAACCATGGAGTAAAAGGGAAGGTGTTAATGAATGTTATTTATGAAGCGACCAAAGAAGTGGCATCGGCAGTAACTACAGCCTTGGCTACAACCGTGGTTAGTTTTATACCGGTTTTCGCTATGGTGGGTGCCGAAGGAAAATTATTTAGACCGCTAGCATTTACAAAAACATTTGCCTTATTAGGTACCTTCCTTTTAGGTATTATTGTATTGCCTGCCTTAGCACATTTTGTTTTTGGAATAAATTATGATAAAAAGAAAGTAAAAAGAACTTGGGGAATCATCCTTATTGTAGCTGGTTTGCTTTTGGCCTTTTATATGCACATGTGGTTGCCACTAGTGTTATGTGTTTTAGGTTTAAATTCTTTATTTGAACACAAATTACCGCTTAAATTCAATAAGTATTCAAACTATATTAATGTTGGTTTAACCTTATTTATAGCCACCTTTTTCTTAGCTGAAGAGTGGATGCCATTGGGTCCACAAAACCTTCTAATTGTAAATTACATATTTGTACTGGTTTTAATCGGGGTTATTTTAGGCGCTTTATTAGCGATTGTACATTTCTACGAACCCGTTCTTAAATGGTGTTTGAATAATAAAGCGAAGTTTTTCTTAGTGCCACTTTTTACATTGCTATTTGGTATTTTTATCTGGATAGGATTTAATGGCACTTTTGGATTTGTCGCTAAAGGATTCGATAAAATGGGTTGGAATGTTAAGGAAAGCAAAGGCTGGACTTCCATGGCTAAAACATTTCCAGGAATAGGGTCTGAGTTTATGCCAACTTTAAATGAAGGTTCCTTTTTATTAATGCCTACTGCCATGCCACATGCTGGTTTGGAAGAAAGTAAAAATACGGTTCAGAAATTAGATATGCTTCTCGCGAATATTCCAGAAGTAGACATTGCTGTTGGTAAATTAGGTCGTGTAGAAAGTGCAATCGACCCTGCACCCATTTCGATGTTTGAAAATATCATCAATTATAAACCGGAGTTTATAGCTTCAGAAGAAGGGAAACCCATTCGATTTAAGGTTGATAAAGATGAAAATTTTGTACTTAAAAACGGAAAGGTTGTTTCAAATAATGATGCTTTAAATCAAAGTATAAAAGAAAGCGATTTAGTACCCGATGAAGATGGCGAGTTTTATAGAAACTGGCGTTCTCATATTAAAAGTTCTGATGATATTTGGAAAGAAATCATTAAAGTTTCTAAACTTCCAGGCGTGACCTCTGCACCAAAATTGCAGCCTATTGAAACCCGATTGGTAATGCTGCAAACAGGAATGCGAGCTCCTATGGGAATTAAAGTATATGGTCCCGATTTAAAAACCATTCAAGATTTTGGAATGGAGTTGGAAGGGATCTTGAAGCAAGTTCCTTCTGTAAAAGCAGATGCTGTTTTTGCCGATAGAATTGTTGGGAAACCTTATTTACAAATGAACATTGATAGATCTGCGATAGCGCGTTACGGGCTAAGTGTAGAAAGTGTTCAACAGGTTGTGGAAGCTGCTGTAGGTGGCATGAAAATTACATCAACCGTTGAAGGTCGGGAACGTTATCCTGTTCGTGTTCGCTACCCTAGAGAGTTGCGAGACGATCCGGGAAAAATAAAAAAAATACTAGTACCAACGCCTACAGGTGTTCAAGTGCCGTTGGGTGAGCTTATTAGCTTGGAGTTTGTAAGAGGGCCACAAGTAATTAAAAGTGAAGAAACCTTTTTGGTAGGTTATGTGTTGTTTGATAAAAACGAAACATTCGCAGAAGTAGATGTTGTTAATGATGCCCAAGACCTGATACAAGAAAAGATTGATTCTGGCGAATTAGTGGTGCCAAAAGGAGTGAGTTATAAATTCTCAGGAAGTTATGAGAATCAAATTCGAGCAGTTAAAAAATTGGCGATTGTAATCCCGATAAGTTTAGTCGTGATATTCTTGTTATTATTCTTCCAGTTTAAAACAGTGATTGCATCATCTATACATTTTTCAGGTGTTTTTGTGGCTTTTGCGGGTGGTTTTATCATGTTGTGGTTATATGGACAAGATTGGTTCTTGAATTTTTCAATAGCCAACGTGAATATGCGCGATTTGTTTCAAATACACCCCATTAATTTAAGTGTTGCCGTATGGGTTGGGTTTATAGCCTTGTTTGGTATTGCGACCGATGATGGTGTGATTATGGGAACCTACATTCACCAAGTGTTTGAAGAGCGTCAACCAAAAACAGTAGAAGCAGTACGAGAAGCTGTTTTGGTAGCCGGTAAAAAACGTGTGAGACCAGCAATGATGACTGCTGCAGTTGCTATTATCGCCTTGCTCCCTGTATTAACATCGCGAGGTAAAGGTTCCGATATTATGATTCCCATGGCGATACCAACATTTGGTGGTATGATTATTCAATTGATGACCATGTTTGTTGTGCCCGTATTACAAGCCTTTTGGAGAGAAACAGTAATTAAAAGAAATCGAAAATGAGAGTAATAAATATATATAAGATATTACATATAAGATATTTAATTCTTGTGGCGGTATTGTGTTCAACGGGCGTTCAAAGTCAGACTTTAAATGATTATTTAAGTATGGCTACTCAAAATAACCCCGAAATACAATCGGCATATAAAACCTTTGAAGCTGCTTTAGAAAAAGCACCTCAAGTAAGTTCGTTACCCGATCCTAGTTTAACCATGAGTGCCTTTGGGCGGATGATTGAAACGCGATTAGGTACGCAAGAAGCACGTTTCAGCTTCATGCAAATGTTTCCGTGGTTTGGAACTTTGGAAGCTAAAAAGAGTGCTGCCAATTTAATGGCAGAGGCTACGTTTCAGAAGTATTTAGATTCTAAAAATGAAGTCTTTTTAATGATTAAGAAGTCCTATGCAGAAATTTATGAACTAAATAGGATGGTACAAATTGAAGAAAGAAATCTTGAGATTCTAGACAACTATAGAGAGCTCGCTTTAAGCAAATTTAAAAGTGGTAAAGGCGCTATGGTCGATGTGGTTCGAATTGATATTAAAAGAAACGATAGCGAAACCAAAATTCAGTTATTAAACGAGCAAAATGAACCGCTTCAAATTGAGTTTAATAGTTTGCTAAATAGAGATTTAAACGCTTTAATAAATATACCAGACGCTTTGCCTTTGGTTGATGTTACTTCGCTTCTTGAGTCTGATAGTTTATTTGTTTCTAATCCTAAATTATTGGGTTTAGATAAAATGATAGCATCTTATGAAGCTCAGAAAAAGATAGTTAAAAACGAAGGATTGCCAATGATAGGTTTGGGATTAGATTATTCAATTATTTCCAAGCGCGATGTTCCTGGCTTAGAAATGAATGGGCAAGATGCTATCATGCCTATGCTTTCGGTAACATTGCCCATTTTCAGAAAAAAATATAAGGCGAAGCAAAATGAAGTAGCCTTTATGTTAGAGGCAACAACCTATGATAAGCAAGCTGTAAAAAATAAGCTGCAAACAATGTACAGTATGGCGAATTATAAATTTTCAAAAGCGAATACCTTAAATGCCTTGTACAAAAAACAAACAGAAAGTACACAACAAGCCATTTCTTTATTAATAGCGGCTTACAGTAATTCTGGAATCAATTTTGAAGAAATTTTAAGAATGAATCAAGATTTGTTAATGCTTCAAACGGCAACAGTTTTAGAAACTAAGAATCAGTTTGTAGCGCAATCAACAATAGATTATTTAATAGCTAATCAGCAATAAGATGAATACAAAAATTAAAAATATATTAAAGATGGTAGGGATTCTATTTATAGGCCTACTATTAGGATGGATGGTATTTGGTGGAAGTGAAACTCCAAAAGAAGAACACGACCATAGTGAAGTAGAAGGCGCAGAAACTATCTGGACTTGCTCTATGCACCCGCAAATACAAATGAAGGAACCTGGGCAATGTCCATTATGTGGCATGGATTTAATTCCTCTAGAAGCTAATGAATCGGCTATGGACCCAAATGCATTTCAAATGACTGAAGATGCTATGAAATTGGCAAACATCCAAACCATGGTTGTGGGAAGTAAAGACGCCAACAAGAAATTAGCCTTGAACGGAAAAGTGCAGATTGATGAGCGTAAGTTGTACACGCAATCGTCTCACATTTCAGGGAGAATAGAGAAGCTTAACGTTAATTTTACAGGTGAGAAAGTAAGTCGAGGTCAAACTCTGGCCATGGTATATTCCCCAGAATTGGTGACTGCTCAAGAAGAGTTATTACAGGCTAACCGTATTAAGGAATCGCAACCCGAATTATTTGAGGCTGCCAAACAAAAGTTGAGTAATTGGAAAATTGGAGCAACTACCATAAATAAAATTATTAGTAACAATAAGCCTATTCAGCAATTCCCAATTACTGCAGATGTTTCTGGAATTATTACTGCTAAAAAGGTAGATTTAGGTAACTATGTTGGTCAAGGAATGCCTATATATGAGATAGCTGATTTATCGTCTCTTTGGGTGCTTTTTGATGTGTATGAAACTGATATGTCATGGGTGAAAGTAGGCAATAAAATAAACTATACCGTACAATCGTTACCAGGTGAAACTTTTGAGGGGGCTGTTTCTTTTATCGATCCTTTAATCAATCCTCAAACACGTGTGGCATCAGCGCGCGTTGAAGTTAAAAATTCTGAAAATAAGTTAAAACCAGAAATGTTTGTTTCTGGGGTTGTTAGTAATAATTTATCGACATCAACCTCAAAAGATATTGTAATCCCAAAAACAGCAGTGATGTGGACGGGTGAGCGTTCTGTAGTTTATGTTAAAAGTATGACTGCAAATAAGGTGAGTTTTAAATTACGAGAAGTGTTACTAGGAGCTTCTTTAGGAGATGCGTATCTAATAAAAGAAGGGCTTTTAGAAGACGATGAAATTGTTGTTAGAGGTACTTTTACTGTGGATGCAGCATCGCAATTAGCAGGTAAACCAAGTATGATGAATCCTGGTAGCGAAGCGATGTCCTCTTCAAATGAAACAGAAACGTCTAAGAAAAAGGAAACGAAAAGTATATCGGTAAATCAAAAAGCAAAGGATGCTTTAAAACCAGTGATTTCGGAATATATGTCTTTATCAGATGCGCTCGTTAATGACGATTTAGCGGCTGCTAAAAAGGCTGGAAACAAATTGCTTAAAGCGGTTGAAGGCGTAAATATGGGGTTGTTTACAGGTGAATCTCACACTGTTTGGATGGACTTAAGTGGTAATTTAAAAAAGGGACTAGAACACGTAAATCACTTTAGTAGTTTAGACGATTTTAGAAAGTCGCTTGGACAAATATCTGATGCTGTGATTAATCTTGAAATAACGTTCAAACCAAATAAGGGAACTCTTTATGTGATGCACTGCCCTATGGCAAACAGCAATAAAGGTGGCGATTGGTTAAGTACATCGAAAGAAGTTAAAAACCCATACTACGGTCAAGCCATGCTTACCTGTGGTGAGGTTTCAAAAGAGTTAAAAGAATAGCCGTTTGAGGTTATTTTAGAGTTTTAATATATCTATTTTAAATCTCAATTAATGAAACATAAATAAAATGAAACATACAATAAAATACATAAGTAAATGCTTTACGTGTCTACTGGCATTCTTTATGCTAAGCATACACTTAGAAGCACAAACAAACACGCATGTTGAAGGTAATGTTGATAACCTTCCTGTTAAAGAATATAGCATAACTATTGATAAAGCGATGGTTAATAAAGCAGGGAAAGAGGTTATGGGCATGACTATTAATGGTACGATTCCCGGACCCGTTTTAGAGTTTACAGAAGGGGAATATGCTGTAATTAATGTTAAGAACAATCTGGATACAGAATCATCTATTCACTGGCATGGGCTTTTGCTTCCTAACTTTTTTGATGGCGTTCCGTATTTAACTACGCCACCTATAGAAGCGGGAGCTACTTTTAGATATGAGTTTGCTTTAAAACAATCTGGGACTTATTGGTATCATTCACACACCATGTTACAAGAACAAAGTGGCGTGTATGGTTCCTTTGTAATCAAACCTAAAAAACAAACATTGAAGTATGATAAGGAATTAGTTTTAATGCTTTCTGATTGGACAAATGAAAAGCCAATGAATGTACTGCGTAATTTAAAACGTGGTAATGAGTGGTATGGGATAAAAAAGGGTACGTCTACACCACTAAATAAAGTAATTGCACGTGGTGCTTTTGGAGCACAACTTGATTTTTGGAGACAGCGTATGGAAGGGGCTGATATTGCCGATGTGTACTATCCTGCCTTTCTTATAAACGGAAAAGAAACTATCGAGTATCCTGAATTTAAACCAGGAGAAAAAGTACGATTAAGAATTATTGATGGTGGAGCGTCTACCTCTTTCTGGATGACTTTTGGAGGTGAAACACCTACATTAATATCCTCGGACGGATTGGATGTGGTTCCGGTACCTCACAACAAAACGTTTATTGGTGTTGCGGAAACTTATGATTTTATTGTAACTATTCCCGATAGTGGAAAAATGGAATTTAGAATTACAGCTCAAGATGGTTCTGGTACGGCATCTGCTTTTTTAGGAACAGGTCAAGTTTTACCGGCCGAAGTTATTGCGAAGCCAGATAAAATAGCAATGATGCAGAAAATGGCTAAAATGAAAATGAAAATGGGCGCGCACGCCATAAAATTTCAGCCTAATAAAGATGAACGTCATGAAATGAAAAACGAGTATGGCATGCAGATGGATGATATGGCGGGTATGAAAATGTCTGATACTAAGGAGATGGACCATTCTAAAATGAAAGGAATGGACATGGAAAAACCGGTTGATTCAAAGAAAATGGATCATTCAAATATGGATGGGATGAAGCCAGAAGCAAAGGAAACACCTATGGCTATGGACCATTCTAAAATGGATCATTCTAAAATGAACCATACGGATACCGATAAAAAAACGGATATGAAGGAAATGAACATGCCTAAAACCGAAACGAACATGGCGGGCATGCAAATGGATGGTATGGATATGTTTTCAGAATATAACTATGATTATTTAAAATCACCCAATAAAACCACTTATGATAAAAATGTACCTGTAAATGAAGTGTTATTAAACCTTACGGGGAACATGAGTCGTTATATCTGGAGTATGAATGGTGTGCCATTATCAGAAACCGACAAAATAAAAATTAAAAAAGGTGAGGTTACTAGGATAACATTCAACAACTTAACCATGATG
The DNA here is from genome assembly GCF_030552475.1 of Mariniflexile sp. AS56. Lineage (GTDB taxonomy): Bacteria > Bacteroidota > Bacteroidia > Flavobacteriales > Flavobacteriaceae > Mariniflexile. Next base: position 46,162 of record NZ_JAUPED010000002.1, read on the forward strand.
CATCATCCCATGCATTTACACGGTCATTTCTTTAGAGTTCTAAATAAAAATGGTGATTATTCACCCTTGAAGCATACGGTAAACGTACCACCCATGCAGCAAATAACTATTGAGTTTTATGGTGATGAATATGGCGATTGGTTTTTCCATTGTCACATTTTATACCACATGATGGGAGGAATGGCTCGAGTTTTTAGTTATGATACGCCTCGTGATGCGCGATTGGAAGCGTACCCGTTACAAAAACTTATTGATGAAACAAACCACCAATATACATGGGGAATGGTAGATGTGGCTTCAAACGTAGCAGCAATTAATGTAGTGAGCTCTAACCTTAGAAATCAATTTAACCTCTCTCTTGAATACGGTTGGAATAAAAATATGGAAGCAGAAGTTACCTATGAAAGGTATTTACATGATTATTTACGTGTATTTGGTGGTGTAAATGTTGAAAACGAAATAGATGGTAGTTTAGATGAATTTAGCACGACAGCAGTTGTTGGGGTGCGGTATTTAACGCCGTATTTATTTTCGTTAGATGCGCGAATCGATAATCAATTACGTCCACGTGTTTCTTTAGGAAGAAGTGTGATGTTGTTTCCAAAGTTTTCGGTATTTGGTTATTACGAGTACAAAATAGATCTAGGTTGGGTAAATACGTTGCCTATAAATACAGACTATACTTCAGATACCGTATGGAGTGCAGGCGCAGAATACATGCTTTCTAGAACGGTTTCCTTAATGGGAAGTTATGATAACCGTTTTGGAGCAGGTGGGGGCTTATCAATACGTTTTTAATCAATTTATAATTATAATAACAACAATTCAAACAATTAAAAAACAAGTAAAAATGAAAAATTTATCAGTAAAAACAGGTATTTTATCAATGGCATTTCTAACATTAACAGCGATGTCTTGCAAAAGCGAAACTAAAAAAACAGAAACTGAAGATACCCATGCTATGGAAGCAAGTAGCCATGAAAATGAAGGGCATGACCATGCTACTATGCATGGAGATTCAGACAGTCATGAAAGAAGTGTTGAGGCATCTACTGAAAAAAATGCAGCAACAACACCTATTTTAGATGCTTACATTCAAATTAAAAATGGTTTAGTCGCAGATAGTAAAGAGAAAGCAGCAGCAGGAGCAACAGCTTTATTAAAAGCTTTTTCAGCATTTAATATGTCTGAATTAAAAGGAGACACTCATAATGAATATATGGAAATTTTAGAAAGTGCTAAAGAACATGCAGAACATATTGTAGAAAGCACTATCGATCACCAAAGAGAGCATTTTGAAGGTCTAAGCACAGATATTAGTGATTTAGTAACTTTATTAGGTACAGAAAAAACACTTTATAAAGATTTTTGCCCAATGGCAAATAACAATAAAGGTGGTGCTTGGTTAAGTGAAGTAAAAGATATTAAAAATCCATACTTCGGTGCTAAAATGTTAAAATGTGGTAGCGTACAGCAACAAATTAACTAAATGAAGTTAGTTAAAATTATAAGTATAATTTTATTAGTTGTGTTTGTGGGTATTCAATTTATACCCACAACACGCAACTTAAGTAAGGATGTTTCCAATTCCGATTTTATGGTTGTTTTTGATGTGCCAAAAAATATAGAATCTAAATTAAAAGTGTCCTGTTATGATTGCCATAGTAATAACACCTATTATCCATGGTATAATAAAATTCAACCTGTAGCTTGGTTTTTGGAAGATCATATCAACGAAGGAAAAGCTGAACTTAATTTCAGCACATTTGGGGAGTATTCAAAACGAAGACAAAAGAGTAAGTTAAAATCGATAATGAGTCAAATTACTGATGATGAAATGCCTTTGGAGTCTTACACATTAATTCATAGCGATGCTAAATTATCTAAAGAAGATAAAAAAGAAGTTGTTAGTTGGATAGAGACACTCGTTTATTAAAATAATGTAAGTGTTTTACCTTGATTTTTAGGCTGATATGGAAGTTTTATAAATGGTTCTAAAAATCATATAACCCATTTTTTTATGTAATACTTAATTTTGAAATGAACCTTAAAATTAAATAAACATGGAACAAAATCACTCAAACTCAAAGAAAAACCCGTATCCGAAATTTGCTTTAATAATGGCAGTTTCATTTATAATCATGTATTTGGTTATGTTTTTAAATTTAGCGGAGACCGATCACGTTTTAAATAGTTTAACCCGTGTGTACATGACCACGTTAATGATTGCGGCTATGGCTATAACCATGTTGTTATTTATGTGGAATATGTACCCCAAGCTTAAAGTTAATCTAGGAATTTTGGCATTTTCTGCTATAACATTTTTGGGAACCTTATATTTGTTAAGAACACAAACGTTTGTAGGCGATATTCAATATATGAAAGCCATGATTCCGCATCATTCATCTGCTATAATGACGAGTAGCGAAGTAGAATTTAAAGATCCCGAAGCTAAAAAATTGGCTGAAGATATTATCATTGCACAGAAAAAAGAGATTAAACAAATGAAGGAGATGATTGCACGTTTAGAAAACAAAGAATAGTATGGTGAAATTAGCAATCAAAAACATGGTTTGCAACAGGTGTATTATGGTTGTGGAAGCTGAGCTAGAAAAGCTGGGGCTTCAGGTTTTAAACATCGAGTTAGGAGAAATTACGCTTCAAAATATAGTGTCTTCAACAGAAAAGGAATTAATAAAAGCACACCTAGAACCTTTGGGTTTTGAATTGTTAGATGATGTAAACAGTAAAACGATTCAAAAAATTAAATCGGTACTTATCGATTTAGTTCAAAATAAAAACAATGATATTACTATCAACGTATCCGATTATTTAAAAGAAAATTTACACCAAGATTACAGTAAATTAAGTAACCTATTTTCTCAAGTTGAAGGCATAAGCATCGAGAAATATTTTATCAATTTAAGAATTGAAAAAGTAAAAGAACTTATTGTTTACAACGAGTTATCACTTTCAGAAATTGCAAATCATTTAAACTACAGTAGTATTGCGCACTTAAGCAATCAATTTAAAAAAGTAACTGGTTTTTCGCCTTCCTATTTTAAAAAAATGAAAGGGAATAAACGTATACAACTAGATCAATTATAAATTTCGCAAATCAAAACCATAATTGTGTAAACACTTCAGGATTTTGATTCAGACCTTTGTAGTATAAAATCATAAAATTATGAAACATACATATCACATAGATGGCATGACTTGTTCTGGCTGTGAGGCTAAAGTTCAAGGCGATTTGGCCCAAGTAGAAAACGTACTTCAAGTACATGTTTCCAAAGAAAAAAAGGAGGCAGTTATTGAAATGCATAAGCATGTTTCGTTGGGTGTTTTTCAAGACGCTTTGGGAGGCACAGGTAGTAAATATCAAATTTCGATACCAGGAGCAGAGCCTTCTAAAAAGGAAGAAAAAACATCTTGTTGTTCTACACAAAATAAAGAACATAAACATACAGCGACACCACACAAACATGCCGCAGGGAAATTTTATTGTCCTATGCATTGTGAAGGCGATAAGGTATTTGATGAAGCGGGAGACTGTCCGGTTTGCGGAATGGATTTAGTGCAAGAAAAAACACTTACGGCATCAAGTACTCAGTTTACTTGCCCAATGCACCCTGAGGTGGTAAAAGAGGAGCCAGGTGCGTGCCCTATTTGTGGTATGGATTTGGTACCTATGGAAGCAGGTCTTTCAGATGAAGATAAAACATATAAAAAACTCCTAAAAAAGTTTTGGTTGGCTGTCGGTTTTACGGTGCCTATTTTTTTAATAGCCATGTCTGAAATGATACCTAATAACCCTTTGTACGCTGTTTTAGAACAGAAATATTGGAATTGGGTTCAGTTTGCATTATCAATTCCTGTGGTGTTTTATGCCACTTGGATGTTTTTTGAACGCGCATGGACCTCTCTTAAAACACAGAATCTAAATATGTTTACCTTAATTGGTATTGGTTCTGGTATTGCCTGGTTATTTAGTGTTTTTGCGATGCTATTTCCTGAAGTGTTTCCGGCGGATTTTAAAACACCTGAAGGGAATGTGTTTGTGTATTTTGAAGCGGCTACCGTTATATTAACCTTGGTTTTGTTAGGGCAACTGCTAGAAGCGAGAGCCCATAGTCAAACTAGTGGCGCTATTAAAGCATTATTGAAGTTGGTACCTGCAACGGCAACACTTGTTGAGAACGGTACAGATAGAGTTATTGCTATTGATAAGATTAATAAGGGTGATTTACTTCGCGTGAAGCCCGGTGAAAAAATTCCGGTAGATGGTCGTATCGTTGAAGGAAGTAGTAGTATTGATGAGTCGATGATTACCGGTGAACCTATTCCAGTTGATAAGGATGTTGATGATGCTGTAAGTTCTGGAACCATTAACGGTACAAAATCGTTTATTATGAATGCGGAAAAAGTGGGGTCAGAAACTTTACTTTCTCAAATAATTCATATGGTTAATAATGCCAGTCGTTCTAAAGCGCCTATTCAAAAATTGGCAGACAGAATTTCCAAGTATTTTGTGCCTATTGTATTAGTTATTTCAATAGTAACATTTATAGCTTGGGTTATTTTTGGTCCCGAACCCGCTTATGTTTTTGCGTTTGTAAATGCCATTGCGGTATTAATTATAGCTTGCCCATGTGCATTGGGTTTAGCAACACCTATGTCTGTTATGGTAGGCGTGGGGCGTGGCGCTCAATCTGGTGTACTGATAAAAAATGCGGAGGCTTTAGAGAAAATGAATAAAGTAGATACGCTTATTGTCGATAAAACAGGAACCATTACAGAAGGGAAGCCATCTGTAGAAAAAGTGATTTCGACAAGTGAAATTAGTGAAGCTGTGTTAGTTGAATATATGGCGTCACTAAATCAATATAGCGAGCATCCTTTAGCAGAAGCCATTGTTACTTATGGAAAACAACAGAAAACCGCAATAGTTAAAGTAAATGATTTTGAAGCCATCGCCGGAAAAGGTGTTGTGGGAACTGTAAAGGAGCACAAGGTCGCTTTAGGAAATGCTAAATTGTTGGAGCAATTAGAGATTGCCATACCAAGTGATTTAGCAAACCAAGTAGTTCATGAACAAGAACAGGGTAAAACAGTTTCGTATATCACTGTAAATAATAATGCGGTTGGTTATGTGAGTATTTTTGATGCCATCAAAGCAACAAGTGTGCAAGCCATTAAAGCGTTACAGGAAAGTGGAGTAGATGTAATCATGCTTACTGGCGATAATAAGAATACAGCAAAAGCAGTAGCAGAACAGTTAAATTTAAGACACTACAAAGCAGAATGTCTCCCAGAGGATAAATTAAATGAAATTAAGCAACTTCAAGCTCAAGGTAAAATTGTAGCCATGGCTGGTGATGGTATTAATGATGCACCAGCTTTAGCACAATCAGACGTGGGTGTGGCTATGGGTACAGGAACCGATGTGGCTATAGAAAGCGCTTCCATCACTTTGGTGAAAGGTGATTTACAGGGTATTGTTAAGGCTAAAAAGCTAAGTCATGCTGTTGTTCGTAATATCAAACAAAATCTGTTTTTCGCATTTGCGTATAACGTTATAGGGGTGCCTATTGCTGCGGGTGTGTTATATCCTGTATTTGGTTTACTATTATCACCCATGATTGCGGCATTGGCCATGAGTTTTAGTTCGGTGTCTGTTATTGGGAATGCATTGCGATTAAGAAAGGCTAATATATAAAAGATTAAAAATTAATGTATTAATTCATTTAATAAAGTTAAATTGTAGGAATAATGTCGTTATAGGCTTTTATTTATTGAAATACTCGATAAAACGCTTGTTTTTAACGATTAATTGTAATAACTTTGTCTTTTAAACCCCCTAAATCGCAGACATGAAAACCAAAATTATTCTATTTAGTGTTGTCTTATTTTTAATAGCAGGAGTAAGTTTTGCTCAAAAAAAGAATGAGCCCAAAAGTATTATTAGTGAAAAAGTAACCATTAAAAAATACCATAAAAAGGAAGAGTTGGAGCGCATGCAAAAAGGTGAGTTATTAGTCTTGTATATGGAACGTATAGAAGTATTAGTTAAAACATTGCCATACATTGCTTTTGCTTCAAAACCTGGTGTTACTATGAGTACTTTAGGTATTCCTAATGATAACGATAATAGAAAAATTTTAGAAAATCAGTTTGAAGCAACAGATGATTATTTTGAAGCAACAACCGAGTTTCATACACAAATATTACCCTATTCAGATACTAATAAGTTAGTTTCAGCCATAATCTTTTATGAAGAAATAATGAAATCACTACATCAATACAGTGTCTATCATTAAAAAGGTTTTTTATCTGCTTTATTAAAATAGAATGTAATCAAAATTAAATATCACAAAAGTCAATCTTATAAACTAAGGTTGGCTTTTTTTAGGTTTATTGAGAATGAAAACAAAAAGTTTCTATCATCATTTTTAATAAAAGAGTAGAGATAAGTGCTAGTAAGCCGTGTAAGAAAACACATTTTATTTACGGTCAAAATGTATTTCATCGAGCCGTTAGACCATAAAAGCTGAATATTTTATGCGTTTCATCGAAATATTTGGTATTTCGTGGGGTGTTTTTGTAAATTTGAATATGAATAAGTAGGAAAATCTTATTAAGGTTTTCATGCACAACAAAAAAAACTATGAAAAACTTTGCCCAAATCACGTTAATATTCTTTTTTATTTTAGGGAATGTTAATGCGCAACAAGAAAAAGGAATTATAGGTGCCAATAATTGGTTATATAACTGGACAGACTTTAAGCCAAACCAAAAACAATATGATGAACCTACTCAGATATTGGCTGGTACAATAGATAAAGACACAAAACTATCTAAAAGAGAAACCTATATGTTATTAGGAAGTGTTTTTGTAACTAACAATGCAACACTAACTATAGAACCAGGAACGGTTATATTAGGTGATTTTGCTACAAAAGCATCTTTAACTATTACTAAGGGAGCAAAAATTATTGCTAACGGTTTAGAAACAGATCCAATTATATTTACGTCAAACAGAAGTGTAAAACGTTCTGGAGATTGGGGAGGCATCATTTTATTAGGTGATGCGCCTAATAACAAGTTTGGAAACGGATCTGTAGCTTCTTTATATAGTGATTTAGCACAATCTGCCTACGGAAACACAAACTATGGCGGAACCAACTTAGAAAGTAATTCAGGTAGCTTAAAATATGTTAGAATTGAATTCTCAGGAAAAAGAATAAAAAACGACGATTATTTTAGTGGTTTGTTATTGGCTTGTGTTGGTAGTAAAACCGTTGTAGAGAATGTAATGGTTAGTTATTCTGCTGGTAATTCTGTAGAAATGCTTGGTGGTGATGTTTGTTTAAACAGAGTAGTATCGTATAGATCGAATAGTAACGACTTTAAGTTTAATTATGGTGCACAATGTAGATTAGATAACTCTTTAGCAATTAGATCTCCTTATGTTTCAAGTAGTTCTGCAGCAAGATGTTTACAAGTGGCGTCTTATAATAAGAGAGAAGAAGTAGACTTTACTAAAAAACAAACACATGTTAGTGCTAATAACTTAACATTTTTAAATGATAGCGAAAACTTAAAATCTGATATAGAAATGGGCTTAGTTAAAGAAGCTTTATATATAGGACAGAATGCGAAGTTAGAAATGAGTAAAAGTGTTATATCAGGATTCAATCCAGCGGTATTGCTAGAAAACACGATTGTTATTAATCAAGAAAACTTAGAAAAAGTGAAGTTTGCAAACATGTATTTCAATAACTGTAAAGGAAATATTTTTGTGGAAGATGATTCTAATAATGAAGATTTAGAAAATTGGTATGGTAATAGTTCATTTTTTAATGTATATTCTAAAAGTAATAACGCAGAAACCTTTATTGACTTTGCAAATGAAAGAAGACCAGATTTTAGATTACGTATTAACAAAATAATAGCTTCAAAAGCAGGAGTTTATGCAAACGAAGATTTAGGATTAGGATCATTAGATTAATCTAACCGATGAATTAAATTTAATGAAGTTTATAAAACAATAGGTTCCTACACTTTTCTGTAATACTTTTAAGCAGTTTTAGGAATTCTTTTCACCAAGTTTTGTTATAACGATAAAGGTTTCTAGAAGTTTAATTTACAAAAGAAAACACTATCGCATGAGAAACTTAACTTTTATTAACCTTGTTTTTTTTGTAGCATTTTTTACTCAAATTATAAGTGCACAAGTAGTAATTGGTAAACCCAGTTTAGGTTTTAGTCAGGCTTGTGCGAATCCTTCATTCAATAGTTATAATACAACATTTACTTTTTCTCCGGAAGCGTCACTAACAGGTTCAAACCAATTCATTATAGAACTTTCAGATGCTTCAGGTAGTTTTACAACTCCAACAGTTGTATTCACGTCTGCTCAAGGTGCTGTTACAGTTTCTCCCGCAACTTTAAGTTTTTCATTACCTACCACAACTGGAGGTGAAGCTTATAAAATACGAATTAAAACAACATCACCTGCAGGGAGTAGTACACCTTCAAATGCATTTCCTGCCTATTATAAATTACAAGACACGCCATTCAGTATAAATAATTTAATAGCAACAGGTGCTTATTGTGCTGGCGGAAGTTATTTGTTAACCATCGATAATCCCGGAACAGGAGATAACGACTCTCCTTTAAAATATCCATCATTAAGCTTTAATTGGTATAAAGAAACAGGTTCAACACCTGTACTTGTAGCTGCAGGAGAAACCTTAGCTGTTAATGCTCCAGGGACTTATTTTGCCAGAACGAATTACGGTACCTGTACATCAGAATCCTACTCAAATCGGGTTACAGTAAGTGAGGCGACTTCAAGCTCTACCTCATCAATAAGTTCTAGTTTAGGGAATCCCTATTGCTCCAGTGAGGGTGCAACTACTTTAAGTGCTATTAAAGGAAATAGTTATAAATGGTATAAAGATGGAAATGAAATAGATGGAGCTACAAACCAAATGTATGTGACTAATGAAGCTGGAATGTATGCAGTAACCGTCGATTTAGGAAGTTGCACTACAGGTGCAACCATCGATCTTGAAAATAGTGGATTTACAAGCAGTATTGATGTTTCGGAATTTAATACAATTGAAACGGGTGATAGCTTAACAGCGACCGTTACCACAGATGCGGCTAACCCTACATTTGAATGGTATTTTAATGAAACGCTTATACCTAATGAAACGAGTAACAGTTATGAGGCTTCTCAAATAGGTAACTATAAAGTGGTGATTACACAAACAGAAGGTTGTGCTGCAAGTACCGAATATCGTTTTTCAATAACAGAACCTTTTCCAAGCGTGCCAAATATTCCTAATTTGATAAGTCCGAATGGCGATGGAATTAACGATACCTGGGTAATACCTCAAGAATATGTGGTGGGCACCAATACAGAAGTACTTATTTTAAGTTCTCAAGGTAAAGTGATGCTTCAAACAAACGAGTATCAGAATAATTGGCCAGAAAATCAGCTAGATTTTAAATCAGTTAATCCTGTTTATTATTATATTATTACGCCTACAAATAACAATATTCGAAAAGGCTCCATCACGGTTGTGAAATAAATGAATAAATACCTACTGCATATTATCATTTTTTTCTGTTTTGCACAGATGCTCCATTCTCAAGAGGATGGCGTTGTTGCATTATCTATACCCGTTAGAAATTCATTAAAATTCAATAAGTATGTTATAAACCCAACCTTTAGTTTTGTAAGGGAGCAGAATAAATATCTTAGTTTTTCAAATAAAAGAGAATGGGCGCAGTTTGAAAACGCACCCCAAACTTATTTGTTTGGTTATTCGGGTAGGTTATCTGAAAATACAGGAATGGGTATTGGTTTATTTCAGCAAAATTATGGCGTATTAACCACGTTTGGAGGGGTATTGAATTACGCTTACAATGTTGTTTTAGATAGAGATAGTAATTTAACCTTTGGTTTGAATTTAGGTTTTTATAAAAGCGGCATAAATGAAGCCAATGTAGTTACTAATTTTCAAGACCCATCATTGCAAAATATACCATCTCACATGGTTGCCACGATAAATCCAGGAATTAATTATGGGACAACTTTTTTCGATTTTGGTGTATCTCTAAATAATCTAGTATCTTATAATTTTAATACGTCTCAAATAATTGAAGAAAATCCGGAGCAAAGTGTACAAGCTCATATTATGTATACGGGTTTTGTCGATAGTCGTGGTTTTTTAGATAGAAGTAAGTTTTCTGGTTTGCTGCGTTCAGAATTTAAAAAAGATCAAACAGTTTTATCGGGTATCATGATGTTTACAACAACCAAAGGTATTTGGGGACAAACCGGTTATAATACGTTATATGGTTTATCGGCTGGAATAGGACTTAATATCACCAAGCAAATTGCTATCGAGTATAATTATGAGAAAGAAATGGGTGATATGGCTGCTTTTGGAAATTCACATGAAGTAACCGTAGCTTATAAATTTAATAAAAGACAGCGTTATAATTATAGTGATGATGAAGATGAGGGGGCGTTAATTTCTCCAACGAATAAATCAAGAAAATCAACATCGAAACCAAAAAAGGCAACAACTACAGAGAAAGTTGATAGAGCAGCTATTGCAGAAGCAAAAGCACAAGCTAGAGCAGAAGCTTTAGCTAAAATTGAAGCGAAAAAAGAAGCTCGACTTAAAACAATTGAAGAAGCAAAAGCGAAACAAGCAGCCATCATAGAGGCTACTGCAGAAGAAAATGCCAAAGTTGAATTAGAAGAAGAAACCAAAGCTAAAGAAGCGGAAGCCACAAGAGTTAGATTAGCTGAGGAAGCTCGAGTTCAAGAAATAGAAGCAGCTCGAGTTAAGTTAGCAGCAGAAGTTAAAGCGCAGGCCGATGAAGTTGCTAGAATTAAATTAGCAGAAGACGCTGAAGCAAAAGAAGCGGAAGCCACAAGAGTGAGATTAGCTGAAGAAGCTCGAGTTCAAGAAATAGAAGCAGCCCGAGTTAAGTTAGCTGCAGAAACCAAAGCGCAAGCAGATGAAGTTGCTAGAATTAAATTAGAAGAAGAAACCAAAGCTAAAGAAGCAGAAGCTACAAGAGTTAGATTAGCCGAGGAAGCTAGAGTTAGGGAAGTAGAAGCAGCCCGAGTTAAGTTAGCTGCAGAAACCAAAGCGCAGGCCGATGAAGTTGCTAGAATTAAATTAGAAGAGGAAACTAAAGCAAAAGAAGCGGAAGCCACAAGAGTGAGTTTAGCTGAAGAAGCTAGAGTTAGAGAAGTAGAAGCAGCGCAAGCCGATGAAGTTGCTAGAATTAAATTAGAAGAAGAAACCAAAGCTAAAGAAGCAGAAGCTACAAGAGTGAGATTAGCCGAGGAAGCGCGAGTTCAAGAAATAGAAGCAGCCCGAGTTAAGTTAGCAGCAGAAGTTAAAGCGCAGGCCGATGAAGTTGCTAGAATTAAATTAGAAGAAGAAACCAAAGCTAAAGAAGCGGAAGCCACAAGAGTTAGATTAGCCGAGGAAGCTCGAGTTCAAGAAATAGAAGCAGCTCGAGTTAAATTAGCAGCAGAAACCAAAGCGCAGGCAGATGAAGTTGCTAGAATTAAATTAGCAGAAGAAACCAAAGCTAAAGAAGCGGAAGCTACAAGAGTAAGGTTAGCCGAGGAAGCGCGAGTTCAAGAAGTAGAGGCAGCGCGAGTTAAGTTAGCTGCAGAAACCAAAGCGCAGGCAGATGAAGTTGCTAGAATTAAATTAGCAGAAGAAACTAAAGCAAAAGAAGCGGAAGCTACAAGAGTGAGATTAGCCGAGGAAGCTAGAGTTAGGGAAGTAGAAGCGGCCCGAGTTAAGTTAGCTGAAGAAGCTAAAGCGCAGGCAGATGAAGTTGCCAGAATTAAATTAGAAGAAGAAACTAAAGCAAAAGCAGCTGAAGCTACAAGAGTAAGGTTAGCTGAAGAAGCTAGGATTAAAGAAATAGAAGCAAACAGAGCAAATGAAGTTCCAAAAGATGCTACAACCATTTCTATGGAAACTATAACCAAATCTGCGACAGACTCTAAAGCGATACAAGAAGATTTGATAATCAAATTAAATGAAACGGTAGCTAATAGAGAAAAAGACCTTAAAGATTTAAAAGAGGAAAACGATTTAAGCGAACAAGGTATTTATTCGGCACCTAAGCCATTTAAAAGTGTATCGGCTGAAAATGCTGCTTTGGAGTCTTTAAAAGTTCAAATAGATGAGGTTATTACTTCTCAGGATTTAAAAATTAAAGAATTAGAAGCTCTTTATAATGAAAGGCTTAAAAAAGTTCCGAATACTGAAGATGCTGTGAATATGATTTATTTAAATGAAATTTTAATACTGAAAGAAGCACAAGCAAAAGCAAAACGCTCTAAAGCAACTTTAGTATCAGAATTAGAAAGCATCAAAATAGCGACTGAAATCGAGCGTAAACGACGCATAAAACGTGCTGCTTATGATAATGAGGATGATACCTATAACAAAGATAGAGCAAGCTTAAATCGCATAAAACAAACTACAGAAGTTAGTGCTGTTCCGCTTAAGGAATCAGACTTCGATTTTGGTGAAGCCCAGGGCGATAATATTAAAATAATGAAAGATGTTAAAAATATAGAAAGTGGCTATTATTTAGTGATTGCTGTACATAATGATGTTGCTAAAAGAGACGCGTTTTTAACCAAAGCGGTAGCTTCTGGGCAACAAAACATTAACTTCTTTTACGATGTAGCTACAAGTAGCTATTATATTTATTATGAGAAATTTGATGGTCTTGAGTCTGCCAGAAATGCTATGCAATCTAAAGGTAGCACACCGTATAATGGGAACATGTCTATGGTTAAGATAGAGAATTAGTTCTTCGTATTTTAATTATAATAATGAATACAACCCACTAATTATTAGTGGGTTATTGTTGATTGGATTTGAAGCGTCACTTTTTCAATAATACAGCCTTATCAAATTTCTATGGATTGACAGAACATGTTTTAGATGTAAAAGGCTACAAATTATTTCATTAATTTAGCCTAAAGTATTATTTCATCGATAAAAGACTTGATTTGTAGCTTTAATTTATCATTCTTCCAAAATAATTTCCGATATTTATACCGTTTAAAAACAATTATTTAAGGTTAAATATTTTTAGCGTAAGAATATAGTTATCTTTATGTGATTGTGATTACAGTTTCTTTTTTTGCCCAAGAAAAGAAGTCCTAAATTGAATCTACTATGAAAAAAACTACTTTTACTAATAAATTACTTATCGTTTTAGTGTCTTTATTGTGCTTTGGTAGTATGATGGCGCAAAACCTTGTTCCCTTTAGTCCGAGATATGATAGAGCCATAAAAGGGGATGTCCTTTTGATTGGGAACAGTAATGTTGGTTTACATGTTACAGATCCTTATAATGGCAACAATACAAATGATAGAGAAAATGCTGCTGTTTTTGTTGATATTGATTCCGATCCAAGTACATTTAACTCCAGTACAGCAGATTTAGATGTACCCAACGATGTTAGTTGTTATAAAATAGTATATGCAGGTTTGTATTGGAGTGCTGTTGTTAATGGTTCTACTCCCATAAATACCATTAAATTTAGAGTTCCAGGCTCCTCATATGTAGATATTACAGGAACTCAAATTTATTTTCAAAATGCTTCAAATAATAATAATTCAAATACTTATGCCTTTTATCAAGATGTAACGAGTTTAGTTACAGCTTTACCAGATCCAGAAGGAACCTATGGCGTCGCTAATATATCATCGTTAGTAGGGCCTAAACCAAATTCAGAAGGACTTTCTGCAGGTTGGTCACTTTTTGTAGTTTATGAAGATCCGCTTTTACCAAGTAAGTACATTACTTCTTTTGATGGTTTTACAAAAATAACGAGTAGTATTAATGAAACATTTCCGGTTTCAGGATTTAAAACGATACCTGTAGGACCTGTTCGTGCTAAATTTGCATTTAGTACTATTGAAGGGGATCGTGGGTATTCGGGTGATTATTTAGAACTTAATGGAACAGCAATTAGTGCGACAAATAATGCTGGTACTGTAATTCGTCCAGCAAACAACTTTTTTAATAGTACGGTTTCTTATATCGACCCACTAACAAACGCACCAGAACTTTTTACAACACGAACCCCAGATGGTTCAAATACCTTAGGGTTTGATGCTGGTATTATAAATATACCGAATGCAGGAAACACTTTAATTGCAAATGGTGCAACTTCAGCAACCGTGAGTTTGGGAAGTAATCTGGATATTTATTACTACTATTTTAGTGCTTTTGCTATTGAAATTATTGCACCAAATATTGTATTAACCAAAATTGTTGAAGATGTATTAGGAAACAATATTGGCGGACAAATTGTCGATTTGGGAGACGAGCTCTATTATACTATTGGCCTTCAAAATACAGGGAATGATGATGCGACCGATTTGACTATCAGAGATATCCTTCCAACAAATATTGTATTTAATTATCCTTCGGATATGGGAGTATTGCCTCTAGGTGTTACTGTTCAAAGTTATAATGCCACAACTAGAGAGCTTATTTTCAGTATAGACCCGTCTATAGTTGAAGAAAACGATCCCGTTTCAGAAATTCGTTTTAAAGTAACCGTAGTTTCAACTTGTAGTTTATTAAGTGATGCTTGTTCTAATAACATTGATAATCAGGCTTATTCAACCTATAAGGGAACTATTAATCCTGATTTTACGATTTCAGATGATCCTAGTTTTAGTACCAACACAGGCTGTTTATTAACTCCAGGAGCAACCAACTTTTTAGCAGATTTAAATGATTGTACTTTTGAAGAAGAAGTGATTCTTTGTGGTGCTAGTACCGTATTAACAGCGGGTAATGGTTATGATGCTTACTCATGGTCTACAAGTGCTTCTGGAACTCCAGTAATAGGCACAACCCAGTCAATTACAGTAACAACCCCAGGCACTTATTATGTACATAATACCGCAGTGGCACCGTGTCAATCAACCGATCAAATTTTTAATGTGGTTACTTTTGGAGCTGGAGTAACAAATCCAGTTATTCCTTTTGCAGATGAGGTTGTTACCTGTCCGAATGATGGTAAACAATTACCTAATATTTTTCTTTGTGGTGCTAACGATTCTCGTTTTATTGAAACCAACATAACGGATACCTCGTCTATTATTTGGGAAAAATTAGACGAATCAAGTTGTGCAGCCGTTACAGAAGAAGATTGTGCCAATGAAAATACCGCTTGTACTTGGAATCAAGTGGCTACAGGTCCCAATTTTATGGCTGATACTTCTGGGCAATACCGACTTACTTTAAATTATACAGGAGGTTGTTTTAATCAATTTTATTTCAATGTATATGAAAATCTATTGGTGCCAACAGTAAGCTCGCGAGATATTTATTGTACAACACCAGGTGAAATATCAATTGGAGGTGTACCTAGTGGTTATGAATATAGTATTGATGGTACAAACTATCAAACAAGTAATGTGTTTTCAATAACGACACCAAATCTTTATTCAGTATATATTAGACAAATTGGTGTATCACCAAACCCATGTATTTTTACAGTACCAGATGTTCAAATAAGACTGCGAAACTTTACTGTAACTTCTGCCATAACTCAACCGTATTGTAATGGTGAAAAAGGCAGTGTGAAGTTGGCCGCTAATAATGTGCGTCCACAGTATTTCTATGCCATTTATGACGGTGCAACCTTAATAAATAGTGTCGGTCCTATAAATGATAGTGATTACACATTTGCAAACTTAAACCCAGGAAGCTATATAGCCACCGTATCAACCGAAGATGGTTGTACAGAAACTGTAGCTATTGAAATAATAAACCCACCATTATTAACAGCGACTTCAGCATTAACAAAACCATTAACATGTACCGATGGTGAGATTACCGTGTATCCAGTAGGAGGGACACCGCCTTATTACTATTTTGTAAATAGTACCACTGTTTTTCAAAGTACACCCGTAATTACAGTACCAACGGCTGGGGTTTACGATATTACTGTTGTAGATTCTAATAACTGTTCTGCTGAAACATCTATTACGGTGAGTGCTACACCAGCACCCGATTTTACAGTTAATAAAACAGATATTTTATGTTCTGATGCTGGTGATACAGGAGTTATTACGGTGAACGTTACAAATACGAATGGAAACAGTTTAATGTATAGTATTGATAATGGCGTAACCTTCTTTAATTCAGCGACCTTTACAGGATTGGCTGCAGGAAGTTATGATGTCGTTGTGCAATATACTGCAGGAACCGATGCTTGTGTATCAACCCCGCAACCAATAACGATTACTACGGCAACGGCTATTGATGCTACCGCGACATTAAGCACACCATATACATGTACCACAAACGGTGTTATTACCGTATCGGGTGTTACAGGAGGTGCTTCACCATATACGTATAGTATTGATGGTGTGAATTTCCAAACTGGTTTAACTTTTTCTGGTCTTGTAAATGGAACTTATACGGTAACCATAAGAGATGCGAGTGATTGTACCTTTACAGCAATACCTGTAACGATAGACCCGTTAAACCCTCCAACAGATTTAAGTTTTAGTAACACGCCTATTAGTTGTCCGTCAATCACTTCTAGTGTAACGGTTACCGCGACTGGTGGTGTTGGAACTTTAGAATATCAAATTATTACCCCAACGGGATCTGCAACAGCATACCAAACGTCAAATACTTTTGCAGGCTTAACACCAAATACTTATACCTTTAGAGTACGAGATGCAAACGACTGTGTTTATACAGAATCGTATACAATAGCGCCTTTAGTACCAATCACATTAAATACCGTTTTAACTAAAGATTTAGACTGTACGGCTTCACCAGATGCTATAATAACAGGGACATTCTCAGGAGGAGTTGCTCCATTTACTTATGCAGTATCTGTAAATGGCGGTACGTATAGTTCATTAGGAACAACACCTTCACCTTTTAACTATACAACACCAACCAATGGTACTTACCAGTTTCAAGTAACCGATGTGAATGGTTGTACTGCGGAATCGAGTGTACAGACCGTCAATGCGATTTCGTTACCCAATATTATTTCTGTAGTACAAACACAGCAAATTTTATGTAACGGTGATAGTTCAGCAGCAATTGATATAACGATAGATAATACTGTAGGTACGCCAGCCTTTACCATTAATGTAAATAATGATACCACAGGAACAAATTATGGTACACAAACATCTAGTTTACCAGCCGGAACTTATACTATAACTTTAACCGATTCAAAATCGTGTATAGATACTGAAACGATTGTTATTGGAGAACCAACACCTATTAATGTAGTTCACCATGCAGTCGATATTAGTTGTGACCCTATTTTTGGAGTTTCAAAAGGATCTGTTATTGTCGATGCTGTTTCAGGAGGAACTGCTCCTTATAATTATTTTGTTACAGGAACTAATGGGTATTCAGATTTAGAACTTAATTCATCAGGTTCAACTTCTGTAACTTTTGATGTCGTTGATTTCGGATTGTATCAAATAAACGTCGTGGATGCTAATGGCTGTTCAATTTTAATTCAGGATGTTTTAGTTGCGTCTCCCCCAAATAATTTAGATATCAATATCGATACTACTGCAGATTGTATTACTGGCGGGCAAGCAGAAATTAGTGTAGGTACCGCGTTATCGAGTGCTGGTCCTTTCTTCTTTAGTATTTATAATGGTACTACTTCTGTATATCCAAATCCACCAGGAACTTGGTTTCCAGAAGATGGTTTGGGTAGCAAAAAAACAACTTTTACAGGCTTGGTTCCAGGAGTTACTTATACATTTATTGTTTATGATGATGCTACAAATTGTAGTTATTATGAAACGGCTACTACAGCAATCCCAACAAATTCAACATTAACTACAAGTGCATTAACCTCTAATAATATCACCTGTGTTGGAAGTGACGACGGAAATGTGTCTTTTTCAATTAACAGCATATATGGTGTTCCAACAACAGTAAGTTATGAAGTTTGGGATTCTCTAGCTACAACACCAACGGGAGTTATTGGAACTGGCGTGGTACCAGCAGGAGGTTCTTTAGCTATAACCGATTTTGGAGCCTTACCATTTGGAACTTATTTTGTTTTAGTAACGGAAACTGTAGGGCCTAATGCAGGATGTAGTGTGGTAACAGATACTTTTAATATTACAGAATCTGCCATCGATTTAAGTATTAGTGCATCAGTTGATAAAAATGCCAATTGTAATACCAATTCAGGTGTAATAAGTGCCATCGCAAGAGATGGAACAGCGCCTTATTTATATCAATTAACCACATCGGCGACACCGCCTTTAGCAACCGATCTGGCTTGGTCATCTGCAACAACCTTCAATCGAGATGCAGGTAGTTATTATGTGCATGTTATAGATGCATATGGTTGTATCAAATCGACAGCCGTAGTTGTTTTGGCTTCAGATCCTTTACCAGTAATTTCAGCAACCTTAAATAATCAATGTACAGCAATTGAAGGTAGTTATGTTATAGATGTGACATTAACAACAGCAGGTATTGCACCTTATGCGTATAGTATTGATGGTGGCGCTTTTCAAACTAAAACAGCACCATTTAGTATATCAAATTTAGCCTCTGGAAGTCATACTGTTGAGGTTAGAGATGCCAATGGATGTGGTAATTTAGTAACTGTAGATGTTGTTGCTCCTTTAAGTTTAGCACCAGCGGTTACGGCCTTACCAACATGTAATGATAATGATGGCGAATTAACCATAACAGGTTCTGGTGGTACAGGTGTTTATACATATAGCATGAGTCCTGCAGCAGGAACCGTTAGTGGAAATATGATTTCAGGATTACCTTCTGGAACATATACCGTCACCATAACAGATGTAACTACATTGTGTACTGCAGATGTTTCAGTGTTTTTACCTTCAGCAAATTTACCAACAGTCACTTTAGGAGCGCCTACTCAGGTTACTTGTTTTGGAGATTCTAATGGAACTTTTGAAGTGAGTGTAAACGGTTATTCTGGTGCTTATTCTTTTGAAGTTTTTAATAGTTCAGGAACTTCTGTAAACGGCGTTGTTTCAACAAATACGACTACAAATCCATTCGTAGTAACAGGAATTGCAGCAGGGAATTATACCGTAGTAATTACAGAAACTGCGAGCCCGTTTTGTTCAGCAACTTCAAATGTTATAACTATTGCGTCACCTATAAACCCACTAACAGTAGCGGTTTCGGAAACTTCGAATGTAACTTGTGATGATGATAAAGGAACTATTACAGCTATGGCAAATGGAGGTTATGGAACTTATGAATATGAATTAACAGGAGCCGCTACCGTAGCGTATTCCTCGAATGGTACTTTTAGAAATTTATCAGCAGGAACGTATACCGTGAATGCTAGAGATGCAGGCGGATGTATTGTTTCAAATACGGTAACGCTAACCGTTCCCGCACCAATAAATGCAACAGTAACCGCAAGTACCACAACTTTATCTTGTTTTGGAGATAGAAATGCCACTATTACTGCTAGTGCCGTAACGGGTGGTCAAGGTAGTAATTATAGTTTTACACTACATATGGTCGCAGCAACTGTAACAGCGTCTGGTCCGCAAAGTAGCCCCGTATTTAGTGGGCTAGGAGTAGGGACTTATTATGTAGTTGTTACCGATGGTTATAACTGTCAGTTTACATCCCCAAATATTGTAATAACCGAACCAACACAAGTACAGACCACTTTAGCTAAAGAAACGTCTCAAACGTGTTTAACCAATTCAACATTAAGATTACGTGCCACAGGAGGTACTGGCCCTTATACTTACAGTGATACCGCAAATTTCGCAACCGTTCTTGGAACTTTTGCTTCACAGTCTGTACCAATTTCTGTAACACCAGGAACTTATATGTATTATGTTCGAGATACCAATGGTTGTGTTGCGAACGTATCAAATCAAGTGAAAATAGATCCGCTACCAACTTTAGTTGTTAATTTAGATGCTACTAATGCTACTATTAATTGTGCTGGCGATACAACGGGTGTTATTGTAGCAAAAGCACAAGGAGGTTTAGGTAGTTATGTGTATACCTTGCAAGATGGTTCTGGAACAAATATTCCGGGAGCTACTCAAAACAGTCCAGGCGTTTTTACAGAACTTTCTATAGGAACCTATCAAGTACGGGTAGATAGTGGTGATTGTTTAACCACCACATCTCAAGTAACTATTACGCAACCAGCGGCGCCACTAACAGCGAATTTTGTTGCAGAAGATGTTACTTGTCCAGGAACAAATAATGGACGTTTAGAAATTACGGCTTCAGGAGGAACAGGTGTTATTAAGTATGCTATTTCACCTAGATTAGATCAATTTTTTGAAACTTCCATATTTACAAAATTAGCTCCAGGAAATTATCAAGCCATGGCTCAAGACGAATTGGGTTGTTTTGTTATTTATGATTTCATAATAAACGAACCATTACCTGTAAGTCTTAGTATTGTAGCAAACTCTTTAATTCCAGAAGTGTGTGAAGGTGATATGAATGGTGAGTTTAGTATCGATATTTCTGGAGGAAACATGCCTTACAGTGTCGTTTTAGACGATATTAACGGAACTTATATAACAGGAACAGCAACACAAACCCAATTCGATTTTACAAATTTAGCGGGTGGTGATCATATTGTTTATGTTCGTGATGATCTTGGTTGTGAAACCGAATGGAATATAACGTTTCCAGAATCGGTTACAATTAACCCTGAAGTTACCGTGGAATTTGGTTGTACCAATAACATATCTACCAATTTAGTTACCGTTACTGTAGATGCCAGTATAACTAATCTTGCAGATTTAGATTATTCATTAGACGGTGGAACCTACCAAGCAAGCAACGAATTTGTAAACGTTCCAGCTGGTTTAGGACACTATATAGATGTAAGACATACCAATGGATGTATTCAAAGAACAGAAGATTTTGATATCGAACAATACAATCAATTAGCTTTAGTTTTAGAAAATGGCGACTTGAATGAAATTGTAGCAGTAACTACAGGTGGTTCTGGCGATTATGAGTACACCTTAAATGGCGAATCGTATGGCACGACTAATAGATTTTTAATTTATGAGTCGGGTGATTATACCGTAACAGTAACCGATAGTTTTGGTTGTTTTGCTTCTGCTACAGGCTATTTTGAGTTTGTAGATCTATGTATTCCTAACTACTTCACACCAAATAGTGATGGTGTTTTAGATACTTGGGGACCTGGATGTGCATCGCAATACAGAGACATGACCTTTAATATCTTTGATAGATACGGACGTAAAGTAGCTACTTTAGGTGTGAATGATAAATGGGATGGAAAATACCATGGTATCGAATTGCCAACAGGTGATTATTGGTATGTTGTTAAACTGAATGATAAAAAGTACGATCGTGAGTTTGTTGGACATTTTACGTTATACAGATAAAAGATCATTAGTGGTGTTAATCACTAAATAATAAAAATAATATGCGGAAATCAATCATATATCTTCTTCTTGTAATCATAGCAAATAGCTATGGTCAAGAGCTTAATTTGCCTGTTTTTACACAGTATTTAGCCGATAATCATTTTGTGATCTCGCCAACCTATGCGGGTATTGGAGATAATTTGAAGATTAGAGCAAACGGTTTAACGCAATGGGTGGGTATTAAAGATGCACCGGATAACCAATCGATTTATGCCGATTTTAGAATAGCAAGTCGCTCTGGTATTGGTATGTCTTTTTATGGCGATAGAAATGGTAACACCATTCAAACAGGGGCGAAGTTTTCTTTTGCTCACCATCTTATTTTAGACTACTATTCAAAGCAGTATTTGTCCTTCGGAATATCTTATAATATCAACCATTTTAAAATCGACATACATAATTTTGAAGCAACGTATGAGCAACCTATAATAGACCCGTTTGTTACTGATGATAGAGCGACCACCAATAGTAATTTTGATGTGGGTGCTTTGTATAGAAACAAAGGCTTCTTTGCAAGTTTCAACGCCAATAATATTCTTGAAAAGAAGGTTGATGATGACATCAGAGTATCAGAACCGAGTATGCTTTTAAACTATCAATTATATTCAGGCTACACATTTAAGGGGCCAAAAAAGAGCGGACTAGAATTTGAACCTTCTATCTATTACCAAATGTTTAGTAGTGATAAACGTTCTAGTACCGATGTTAATTTTAAGTTTAGAAAATTCGATAGAAACGAAGACTATTATTGGGCAGGTATCTCGTACCGTTATTTAAATGATCAGTTTTTAAAGCCATTAAATATAGGTCCTATGGCAGGGTTTAAGAAGAATATTTTCTATTTTGGTTATGCCTATCAAATAACGATGAATGAACTGTTTGCTTATAACTCCGGTACCCATGTTATTACTATTGGATTAGATTTTCTGCAGGGTATTAGTAACTGTCCATGTACACAAAGTCCTGTGCACGATTAATTTGTTTTTTATAAATTATACCAAAGTGATACACTATTTTTGCATTTTGAAAGACGAAACCTGTTGCGTCTTTTTTTAAGTTAAATTAGAGATCATTAATAATGGAATTAAGAAAAAAACAACGCATCGCCCTTAGTATTTATTTTTTCTTATCGGGTATTTGCTTTGCATCATGGGCGTCGCGTATTCCCACGATTAAAGATTTTTTTAATTTGAATGAAGCCGAACTAGGCACCATCCTTTTAGCAATGCCCATAAGTTCTTTAATAGGGCTTCCTATTTCTGGTTGGTTGGTATCAAAATTTGATAGTCGTGTACCACTTATCATCTCGTTTGTTTTTTTCTCCATAGCTTTAACTTGTATTGGTTTTGCTAATACACCATTTTTATTAGTATTATCGGTTTGTTTGTTTTCGTTTTCAATGCGAATTTTGAATATTTCGGTAAATACGCAATCTATCACATTACAAAAAAAGTTTGAAAAACGGGTGGTTGGTGCTTTTCATGGCTTGTGGAGTACTGGCGGATTATTAGGTGTTGCCATTTCAACGCTTATGGTGAAAACGGGTGTTTCTATTCAAATACATTTACTAAGCATTTCTATAGGTGCGCTAATAGTTGCTTTGATAACTTATCAGTTTACCATTAAAGGTGATATCTCAACCTCAGGAAACAAACTTATAATGGGAAAACCAGACCCGTTTATTTTGTACTTGGGTATTTTAATATTTCTTGGTGCAATCTGCGAAGGTGGCATGTTCGATTGGAGTGGGGTATACTTTAAAGATGTTGTAAACGAAGAAGTGTTCACCTATGGTTACCTTATGTTTATGACGACTATGGCGCTCTCAAGGTTTTTTTGTGATCGTTTAGTTGGCACTTTCGGCTTGCAAAAAATGTATATTCTTAGTTCTGTTTTTATCGCTTCGGGAATTGCAATCGCAGTGGCATTTCCATTTTTTTGGTCGGCACTATTCGGTTTCTGTCTTGTAGGTTTTGGTACGGCAGCTATTTTTCCTGTAACCATATCGTTAGCAGGAACCTCCAAAAAGTATTCACCAGGCATGGCTATTTCTATAATAACCACATACGGTATTGTGGGTATGCTTATCGGGCCACCGTTAATAGGTTATTTAGCACAGGCATTCAACTTGAAAAATGCGTTTATTATTTTTATAATTCTCGGGTTGATGTTTATTCCCGTATCACGTTCCTTTTTTAAGTTTCAATCTAAGAATAATTTATAGTTATTGCTTTTCAATAATTTCAACTTCAAATAATTTGTCCCAACGTTTTCCTGTAACAAAAATAGTTTTGGTATCGGGGTTGTAAGCAATACCATTTAAAACATCTAATCCAGGATGTTGTGTTACTAATTTTTTTAATGGAGAAAAATCAATCACACCAATTACAGCACCGTTTTTAGGGTTAATTAAAGCAACACCGTCTTTTTGATAACGGTTTGCATAAATGACGCCGTTTATCCATTCCATTTCGTTAATCTCAACAATTTTACCTTTGTTGGTATAAACTTGAATATGGTCTTCTTCAACCAAAGTTTCAGGGTTTAAAATCCAAATGTTTTCGGAACCATCGCTTTTATAAAGTTTTTTAGAATCGTTGCAAATGCCCCAGCCTTCTTTACTACTTCCGTATTTAAAACTATTTAGTTTTTCAAAGGTATTCACATCATATATAAAACCCGTACCTGCTTGCCATGTAAGTTGGTACACTTTATCATTAAGTACAGTTAGACCTTCACCAAAATAAGCATCGGCTAAATTGACGTTTTTTACAATTTCACCTGTTTTGTAATCAACCTGTCTTAATTTAGATTCTTTACGTTGGCCCGTGCTTTCATATAAATTTCCTTTATAAAACTCAAGTCCTTGTGTGTACGATGTGATATCATGAGGATATTCGTTTATAATATTATAGGTATACACTTTAGGGCCTTCACTATTTAAAATAGTAATGGTTGAGGTTGCTATATGTTTTTCATTGTTAAAATAAACTGTAGCTTCGATGGTATGTTTTCCTAATTTGAAACTTTCTAATGGAGATGTTTCATTAATTTTTTTTTCGTTTAAGGTATAGCTAACAGAGTCTATTTTATGACTTTTTTTGTTTTCTAAAGAGAGGTTTAGGGTCTCATTATTTGAAATATCGCCTTTTAAAGCATTCGTTTTTATACTGAAATCACTTTTATTTTGCCCTGTATTGGATCCACAAGAAATAATTAAGGCGCTTAACGAAATGATTAATAAGTGTTTAAATGTATTCATCTGAAAATTTAAATTTAAAGCAAGATATTTATTTAAAATCAGTTTAAAAAATCATTGTGTAAATTTTAAAAGATTGTATCTTTGCAGCGGCAAGTCCTACACAACCAGCTCCTGTTGAATCCTCCAGGGCGGGAACGCAGCAAAGGTAAATGGTCGTAGCGGTGTGATGTAGGTAGCTTGCCATTTTTTGTTTTTTCTACTGTACGAAAAAAATGGTATCAATTTCACTTCAAAAGTTTTAGTTTTCTGCCCAAATTGTCAAATGCATTGTTAATTTTACATTATCAATAATCAATTATAATACATGTCTAAAGTTGTTTTAATTACAGGAGGCTCTTCTGGTATAGGTAAATCGGTTGGTGAATATCTTACTTCAAACGGATTTATAGTATATGGTACGAGTAGAAACCCAGAAAATTATAAAGAAAGCAAATTTCCTATTTTAGAGCTAGATGTTAAAAATGTGGAAACCATTCAACAAACGGTTAAAACTATTATTGATAAAGAGGGTAGGTTAGACGTGGTTGTGAATAATGCCGGTGCAGGCATTACAGGTGCGATTGAGGAAATACCTGATGCGGAGATTAAAGCCAATTTTGATACTAATTTTTTCGGACCCATTAGCGTAATAAAAGCGGTATTGCCACAAATGCGTAAGCAACAGGCAGGTTTGATTATTAATATCACATCGATTGCTGGGTATATGGGGTTACCATACCGAGGTGTTTACAGTGCTAGTAAGGGTGCTTTGGAGTTGCTTACAGAGTCTTTTAGAATGGAATTAAAGGATTTTAATATAAAAATGACCAACATTGCTCCGGGCGATTTTGCAACGAATATAGCAGCTGGTAGATACCATGCGCCACTTTTAGAAAATTCACCTTACAAAAAACCGTACGGTGATACTTTAAATTTAATGAACACGCATGTTGATAATGGTAGCGACCCTAATATGATGGCGCATGCCGTTTTAAAGGTTATAAACACTAAAAACCCAAAAGCACATTATAAAGTAGGGGAGTTTATGCAGAAATTTTCTATTGTTTTAAAGCGTATTTTACCTGATAAGGTTTATGAGAAAATGCTATTGAAACACTATAAATTATAGGTTACTTTCTATTAATAGCTCCTAAAAGTTGTTCTTCAAAACCTCCTGAAAAAATATTAGTGTTGCTGTACACTATTTTTTGATGCTTATCTATAACAATGGTTTTCGTCATTGGTTGAATAGCTAAAGTTTCTTTAGATTCTTGTGGGTTTTTAAACTGATATTCATCTTTAAACTTGAACCTGTTTTCTTTTAAAGAAGTCTTTGGTCTGTCCGATCCAAAATCGTCAATATTAATAACAATAAATCGCACTTCAGGGTATTTTACCTTTAGTTCGTTAAGTTTATAATGGCTTTCCTTAAAGTGATTGTAATAGGTGTTAGACCAGAAGGATATAACCGTTGGTGTTTTAATTAATGAGTTAATGTCGAATTCAGCATTACTGTAATCAACAATTTTAATATTTGGGAAACTAGACCCTTCTTTTAAGTTATTTATAGATACTGCCAAACGTTTTATCTCGGCTTTTGCAACATCATCAGTACTTTTACTTAAGTAAGATTCTATAATGGTATTGTTATTTTCAGTATCTATACTTTTTGATAGATAGGTTGTCGTAAAATAATAAAGGAGTTCATTTTTGATAGTTTTATTGGTAATTAAGCTATCTATAAGCTTTAGTCTATCTAGGTTGTAACAAGAAGAACTTCTCTTAAAATCATCGTCTGTGCTATGATTTAAATGGTTTTTAAGCGCTAAATTATTAACAGTATATCTTAAAAATGTATTGTAATGATGGTGTTCCTTATAAAAGTCGTCGTTATAATTAATCGATTTTCTGTAATCGTAAAAATTACTAGGAAGTGATTTTAGAATTTCAGTTTTATTGTGTCCAAAATGCACAAAAGGGTAGACTTCTTTACTAGAATAATAGCTGTAATCTATATTGGCTTGTGCTATTTTCTCGAAAAGTGGCGATTGTTTATATTTGGTTTGAAAGGTTTTTAACTTGTTTAATTTAAAGGCTTTTAAAGAGTCTACTCTGTTTTCGTAAACATGAGGTTTTAATTGACAGAATTTAAAAATCTTTTGTTCCTGAATTTCATTTTCTAGAAACTCATTAATTAAATAGTTGTTTTTTTTATCGCCTTTTCCCGTAAAAACTAAAGACTCATCAAACTCTAGTGTGTTCAACCTTAAAAGCAAACTATCTTCAGGTTCCAATAAAATCATTTGTATTTCACCACCATGGTAAAAGGTATATAAGCCATCTTTCAGGTTATTCACTTTATAAAGAAACCTGTTTTTTTTATCTAAATGAATGGTATCGATCACCACATCAGCTTTAGATAAAATAATAAAATCACTATTCGGGTTCATAATTTCACCACCTAAATAAGCATAATTATCTTCTGAATTATTGCCATCCTTTTTGCAATTAAACAGAGTTAAAATAATTAATAGACTTAAATAGTGTAATTTCATATGAAAAATATTCATTTGTCTTTATTCAGAATTCGTATCATTTCACAAATCCTTATTAAAGTGTTTCAAAAGTAAACACAATTAATAGGTACAAAAATATGTGTTGTATTTATAAACTGCTGTTAATGCGTTGTTAAATGTTACAAGTTAAACGAAGGCTTTAAATTTGGAAAGTTAAAAGTTGACGTGGTGCTGTAGGGGGAATATCCTGTAAATTGTTAATCATCAATGATTAACAATCAATTAAAAATTAAGTAACTAAGTTTCGACTTACGGTTTGAATTTTCTACTTTTGCACCAAACTTTCAAAAAAGATATATGTCAAGGAGTATATCTTATAAAAACAGAAAGTTTTTGAAGTCTCAAACAACAATTTTAAGAATATCTGAGTAAAATAAAACACCCACTATGTTATCAGTATCAAACCTTTCGGTTCAATTTGGAAAACGCATTCTTTTTGATGATGTAAATACAACGTTTAATACAGGAAATTGCTACGGAATTATTGGTGCAAATGGTGCTGGAAAATCTACCTTATTAAAGATTATTTCTGGTAAACAAGACCCAACTTCTGGAAATGTACATTTAGAAAACGGTAAGCGTATGTCTGTTTTAGAACAAGACCATAACTTATATGATGCACATACTGTTTTAGACACCATTTTAATGGGAAATAAGTCTTTGTATAAAATTAAGGCTGAAATGGATGCCCTTTATGCAGATTACTCGGATGAAAATGCAGATAGAATAGGAGAACTTCAAGTGCTTTTTGAGGAAATGAATGGTTGGAATGCTGATAGTGATGCGGCCGCCATGTTATCTAATTTAGGTATAAAAGAAGAATTTCATTATACATTAATGGGCGATTTGGATGGAAAACAAAAAGTGCGTGTGCTTTTAGCGCAAACCTTATTTGGAAACCCTGATGTGTTAATTATGGATGAGCCTACCAATGATTTGGATTACGAAACCATTTCATGGCTTGAGCACTTTTTAGCAAACTATGAAAACTGTGTGATTGTTGTATCGCATGACCGTCACTTTTTAGATGCGGTTTGTACACATATTTCAGATATCGATTTCGGAAAAATTAACCACTATTCGGGAAATTATACGTTTTGGTATGAGTCGTCTCAATTAGCAGCACGCCAACATGCACAACAAAATAAAAAGGCTGAAGAGAAGAAAAAAGAATTAGAAGAATTTATCCGTCGTTTTTCTGCTAACGTTGCAAAAAGTAAGCAAGCTACAAGTAGAAAGAAGATGATAGAAAAATTGAATATTGCTGATATTAGACGTACAAGCAGAAGATATCCAGCCATTATTTTTGAACGTGATAGAGAAGCAGGCGATCAAATTTTAAATATTCAAGGTTTAGCAGCATCTAGTAATGAAGATGGCGATGTACTTTTTAAAGACATTGATTTAAACTTAGCAAAAGGTGATAAAGTTGTTGTATTTTCAAAAGATTCTAGAGCAACAACCGCTTTTTATGAAATTTTAAATAATAAGGAAAAAGCCGATGCTGGTAGGTTTGATTGGGGGGTTACTACCACACAATCTTATTTACCTTTAGATAATAGCGAATTTTTTAATAACGATTTAACTTTAGTAGATTGGTTACGCCAATGGGCAACTACTGAAGAAGAACGCGAAGAAGTCAACATTCGTGGGTTTCTTGGTAAAATGATTTTTAGTGGTGAAGAAGCCTTAAAAAAATCGAATGTACTTTCTGGAGGTGAAAAAGTACGTTGTATGCTAAGTAGAATGATGATGGTACGTGCTAACGTTTTGATGCTAGATGAACCAACAAACCATTTAGATTTAGAGAGTATTACAGCATTTAACAACTCGCTTACCAACTTTAAAGGGACAATGTTGTTTACAACACACGATCACGAGTTTGCACAAACAGTTGCAAACAGAGTTGTAGAATTAACACCTAATGGAGTTATTGATAGATATACCACGTTTGATGAGTATATGCAAGATTCTAAAATTAAGGAGTTGCGTAAAAAAATGTATTCGGTTACAGCTTAAAAACAACTTATTTTTATAATACAAACTCTCGATTCTTATCGGGAGTTTTTTTTGTGCCAATTTTAAAAATTTAGCTATTTTATAGTTTAAGGATAAATTTAATATCTTTAGTATAAATAATATTAGAAGAGCCAAGTGTGTTTTTACTAGCTGGAGCATAACCCCTAAAAATGTAATTGGTGCAAAATATAATTTGTTATATAAAGAAGGAGAAAGTATTTATACAAGTCCAGTAATTCCTTTTGTAAATATTTCA
This sequence comes from Mariniflexile sp. AS56, assembly GCF_030552475.1. Classification (GTDB taxonomy): domain Bacteria; phylum Bacteroidota; class Bacteroidia; order Flavobacteriales; family Flavobacteriaceae; genus Mariniflexile. Next base: position 75,784 of record NZ_JAUPED010000002.1, read on the forward strand.
TTTTAATTCAATAAAACGAGGATGAATCCACTATTAAGAAATATTTTGGCAGTTATAGGTGGCTGGTTGGGAGGTAGTATTGTAAACATGGCAATAGTGCAACTCGGAAATAAAATATACCCAATCGAAGGTGTTGATGTAAATGACATGCAGGCATTAGCAGAAGTGATGCCTCATTTAGAAAGTCACCATTTTATATTTCCTTTTATGGCACATGCCTTGGGAACTTTGGTGGGAGCAACCAAGGCGGGCTTAATTGCTGGCAGTCATAAAATGACTTTTTCATTAGTTATAGGTGTGTTATTTTTAATGGGTGGCGTTATGGTGAATTATATGTTGCCAGCACCTACTTGGTTTTCAGTATTAGACTTATTAGTAGCGTATATGCCCATGGCATGGATAGGCTGGGAAATTGCTAATAGAATACAAAAAAAGTAAAAGAATTGTTTTAATAAAGCTTACTCGGGTAGCACTTCATTGGTTATGTTCTCAACAATGGGTAAGGCTTTATCCAACTCATCTTGATGCACAAATACTTCTTGATAATCGGAGTTTGAACCACCAAAAACAGGTATAAGAAGTCCCGATTCAGTTTGCTCTTTAATAACCGGATTAATATCCCAATCATTTAACTCCATTACAATACGCTGAACAATAGCGAAATTACCTGTGAATATTTTTATAAAATTAGAATCTGTCATAGCTTTTGAATTAGGATTGCTATTAAATATACGATATTTTTTGGGTAAAAAAAAGTCGGCAATTGCCGACTTTTAAAAATGTATAAAAATGAGGTTATCTCAATTCCGCACCCAATTGGTTTTCAAACTGAGTTTGTAGAGTCTTCATTATTTTATCTATCTGCTTGTCGGTAAGCGTTTTATTTTCATCTTGTAATGTAAAACTAACAGCATAACTCTTTTTACCTGCAGGTAAGTTGCTTCCTTGATAAACATCAAAAAGGCTTACATTTTTTAATAATTGTTTTTCACTCTTTTTAGCAATTTTATGGATAGATTCGAAAGTAACACTATCATCTAATAACAAAGCAAAATCACGGCGTACCTCAGGGTATTTTGGTATTGCCTTAAATGAAATGTTATTACGTTTTACAATATCTAAAATAGTATCCCAATAAAAATTAGCATACAACACATCTTGAGAAATATCAAAATGTTTTAAAATTGATTTTTTTACCAATCCAAAATCTACCAATTTCATTTTACCTAAGCCAAAGCTTAAGCCTTCGCTAAATAAATCATTTTCAATAGGCGATTCATTAAACCTAGACACACCTAAGCGCTCTAAAACACTAATAATATTTCCTTTAAGGAAAAAGAAATCGCTTTTAGAATTCGCTGCATTCCAACTTTCAATAGTTTGGTTGCCTGTTACAAATAGTGATAAATGTTTAAATTCTTCTCGCTTTTCGGTATAACCATGGTATGTTTTTCCAAATTCAAAAAGTTTTAAATCGGAACGTCTTCGGTTTATATTAAAAGACACCGCCTCCAATCCAGAAAACAACAACGACTGTCTTAAAACAGATAAATCACCACTTAAAGGGTTTAGAATGCTAATGTTATGTTCTTCTTTTAATTGCTCGCTTAAAGCCACGTAATTAGGTGTGGTAAGGGAATTTGAAAGTATTTCGAAGAAACCTTGAGAAGCTAATTGGTTTCCTACTAAATTCTGAATTTTATGATCTTCAAAACGCGTAGAATTTGAAATAGATGCGTTTAACTTTTCAGTCGTTTTAATATTGTTGTAACCGTAAACACGTAGTATTTCTTCAATAACATCTGCTTCACGAGTTACATCATTTCTGTACGCAGGAACAGTTAATCCCAATCCTGTTTCGGTAACGTTATTTACTTTAATCTCTAAGGAGGTTAAAATACGTTTGATAGTTTCCTTAGGGATTTCCTCTCCAATTAATTTCTTAGCATTTTCAAAGCTTAAACGCACTTGAAAATCTTCAATTTTATTCGAGTAAATATCTACAATTTCGCTTGTAATTTCACCGCCTGCAATTTCTTGAATTAATAAAGCAGCACGTTTTAAAGCATATTCTGTAATGTTTGGGTCAATACCACGTTCAAATCTAAAAGAGGCATCCGTATTTAAACCATGACGTTTAGCCGATTTCCGAACACTCACAGGGTTAAAATAAGCACTTTCTAAGAAGATACTAGTTGTTCCTTCTGAAACACCTGAATTAATTCCTCCAAAAACACCTGCAATACACATCGGTTTTTCGGCATCACAAATCATTAAATCATCTTCATGTAAGGTGCGTTCTACACCATCTAAGGTTATAAATTTAGTACCTGCATCTAAGGTTTTAATCTCTATTTTATTACCGGAAATTTTTGCAGCATCAAAGGCATGTAGCGGTTGTCCCAAATCATGAAGTACATAATTGGTTACATCTACAATATTATTAATAGGGCTTAAGCCAATAGCTTTTAAGCGGTGTTGTAACCAAGCCGGCGACTCACTTACCTTAATACCAGAAATAGTGAGGCCACAGTAACGTGGTGATAATTCTTTATTTTGTACATCTACATCAATTCTTAAAGAGCGGTTGTCTACATGAAACGAACTTACAGATGGGGTGATAAACTCTAAATTTATTTCCTTTTGTACCAACCCAGCTTTTAAATCGCGAGCAGTACCTAAATGACTCATAGCATCGGCACGGTTTGGTGTTAAACCAATCTCAAAAACTTGATCGTTTTCAATATCAAAAATAGTAGCAGCCAGTGTTCCTACTTCAATGTTGGCATCTAAAACCAAAATACCATCGTGCGATTTACCTAAACCAAGTTCGTCTTCGGCGCAAATCATACCATGACTTTCCTCTCCGCGAATTTTTCCTTTTTTAATAGTCCAAGCTTCACCAGTTTCGGTGTATAAGGTCGTCCCAATAGTAGCCACAGGTACTTTTTGTCCAGCAGCAACATTAGGCGCTCCACACACAATTTGTAGCGGTGCATCGGCACCAATATTAACAGTCGTAATTTTTAATTTATCGGCATTTGGGTGTTGTATGCACGTTAAAACTTCGCCCACAACAATGCCTTCTAGTCCGCCTTTAACAGATTGGTAGGCTTCAATACCTTCAACTTCCAATCCTAAATCTGTTAGTAATTCGCCTGCTTGTTCTGGTGTCCAATCAATCTTAATAAATTGTTTTAACCAGTTGTATGAAATCTTCATAAATTATTTGCTATTTAAACGAGTGCAAAAGTACATATTTTATTTCATTTTTCCTTTCTAAAAAACGTTATAAAGCATGCCTTCAAAGACTAATTTTTGAGCAAATAAAACACGGAATAGCGTCCAAATTATAGTTTTAATTTGGGCGTTACCTAAAGGTCGGGCTTTTCACTATATCTTTTTATCGTGCCTCAAAAAAGGATGCCGTTTCAATCCCTAACGCAACTACCTGTTGTGAATTGAACTAGGTATTAGGTTCTAGAGTATTTGGTTAAAGTAGTTTGTGACAAGTAGAAATCTAGTGCTAATAAAAGAGTTTGTTTTTCACAACCCTAAAAGAATGGCCTATTAGATGTCAAGGAGTACAGTCTTCAAAAGTCATTTCATAGAATGAACTCCAAACATATTACCTTCGGTGTCGGTTGCTAAAACAATAAACCCGTATTCGCCAATAGACATTTTAGATTTAAACACACTTCCTCCTGCTATTTCTATTTTGGATTCTTCCAAGCTGCAATCATCACTAGAAAAATAAATTACCGTACTATTGCCTCCCGCCTTAAAACCTTCCATATATACTAAAGCACCACCTGAGCCATAAATATTCATGTTAGAAGGAAATGTATACATTTCAAGATCAGACTCTTCACCAGGTGGTACAAGTATTTCTAAAGTTGTTTGCAATACGGTTTCGTAAAATTTTTTGGCTCGCGGCATGTGATTTACATAAATTTCGAACCAGCCAACTGGGTTAGATTGCGTGTTTTCCATGATTTTAGAATTTATAATGAATTAATTTACATGAGTTTAGGATGTTAAATTTACATGTAATTTAATATTTTAAAATCAGAAAATCAATTGATCGGTAAATTTTTACAGCAATCTGACTGTAAAAATCCAATAAAAGTATAAAAACAACTTTACTTAGAAAATTCTTTAATAACTCTAAATTTTGGACGTAGTACTTCTCTTTAGGGTTTTATTTAGTAGGCCCATGGCGAGATAAAGCAAGGGTGATATTAACAATTCTTGAATGGAATTAGCAAATAACCGAAGGTTTAAGGTGATTTCTGTAATAAACCAATCGAAAAGCCCCAAAGCGGTAATAATGGCAAGCCCAGAAATATGTATAATGTGCCAAAGGAATGACATCCAAGAATCTTCTAATTTTCCTAAATGATAGGTGCCAACAAAATACACTGCAATGGTTGCTGCAAATTTTATGAGGTGCCTTATTTTACCGGGTAATATTAAACTTCTGTTTTCTAAGAAAAAAATATAAAACGAAGAATAAATGATGATTATAAGTATAAAGCCAGCAACGAAGCGTACTTTATCAGACCGGTATAGATTCATTTTTTAAATGTATTTTTCGGGTATAAACCACCCAAATTAAAAAGGTTGCTGTATAAACAACAAGTTTAAATAAATAATGGTGAGCAAAATCAAAATAAGCATGAAAATATTCTCTTAAATAAATTAACCCAACACATCTAAGAATATTGGTAATATCAAGAAGTATAATTCCAATGATTATATACAGTATTTTACGTGTTATTTTTGATGGCATACACACTATGAAACCTATGTATAACATTAACAGTTCTAAACCATTACAAGCATCTGCTATATTTAAAACTTTATAATTGTTGTGGTAAATAGCAGAAGCCTTGTATTCAACAAGTTCACCGCCAAAAGTTTCGGTAAAAATCTCGGTTTTGGCTTCAAACCCGCTCATAGAGCTAAAATTATTTAAAACAAAGGTAGATGCGTCAGCTACGTGCGTAGTTAATACGTTGTCTAATGAGTTTGAATTATAAAAGAAAACACCATAAATAATTTTCCAAGCAATAAAAAACACCAAAGCCTTTCCTAAAAAAAGTCGTATTGGTAAGGGAATTTCATTTTTAAATGAAGTAAGCGATTTCATTTTTTCTATACTAAATTGATTCAACGAATGAAAATAACTACAATTTTATTTATCAAACATTTTTTTCGATGAGACTTGGTTTTTATCCTATAAAATACCTTAAACAGACTAATATTGTTCGAGAGTCTATTTATTTGTTGTTATTAGCGAGGAATTAAGAGATGTGCTAAGCTATAAATCTTCGAGTAATAATTTATAATCGTACTGCAAATCTTCATGTAAGGTGCCAACCAGTTTTTTAATGAGTATTATTTGGCGGTTGTACATGTTTTGCAATTGCGTGCTATATTTTATACTAGGTGAAAAGCCTTTTAACTTTTGGCAGAAATATAAAAGAAGTTCCACTTCTGTTTCTTTGGTTTTTGAATAACGAATATACTTTTTGGTATGGGTTAAAATTTTACGTGCACTCTTTCGTATGTAGAAATAACTACTCGTATTTACAAGTTCAAATTGCTCGTCGATATAACCTTTAACAGATTCTATATAGCCGTCTTCATTATGAGATTCAAAAAGTAAATAGGTGAGAAGCTCTTTGTTTTCTTTCTTGAACCTTGAAAGGTGTAAACAAAGTTCTGCTAGCTCTTCATAAGATTTATGGCTTAATTCTTTTTTTATTTCAACAATTGAAGCTGTTTTCAAATGCGTTTATTTTTAAATCCGTCCACAGAGTATTTACCAGCATTCATCAAGAAAATAACTATAAAACCGATAAGATACAATAGTGCCTTTTCTTTTACGCCAATAGGGTCGCTTGCGTGCACAATAAAGGCAGCAACAAACATGGTGATAATTCCTGGAATGGCCGCTAATCTGGTTTTAAAACCAATTAATATTAAAATAGGAGCTACAACCTCTCCAATTAAAGCTAAAATTAAGGAAGCTACTTGGCCAACACCTATAGGGTCTGCAAATTTTATAGGACTTTCAAATAATAAATTTAATTTAGGGACACCATGTGTAAGCATCATACCTGCAAAGCCTATTCTAAGAATTAATAAGCCTAAGTTCGTGAAGTTTTTATTCATTCTAAAATCTATATGTCTATCTTAATTTGGGGAATTCATTTGGGTTTGTTTCATGCATAACACCATATATTTCTTCAAAAATATCTTCGGCTGATGGTTTTGAAAAATAATCACCATCATTACCATAAGCAGGCCTATGGGCTTTCGCTGTAAGTGTTTTTGGTTGACTATCTAAATATTGGTAAGCATCTTGAATGTTTAATATTTCATTTAAAATATAAGCAGAAGCTCCACCAGGAACATCTTCATCAATAATCATTAAACGGTTGGTTTTCTGAATGCTTTTAGCGATATCATGGTTCAAATCAAAAGGTAATAATGATTGAACATCTATAACTTCAACATCAATACCAACAGCTAGTAAATCTTTAGCGACTTGTTCTACAATTCGTAATGTCGATCCATAAGAAACTATAGTAATATCGGCACCTTCTTTTAGAGTTTCTACCACACCAATAGGTGTTTGCATAGCGCTTAAATTGTTCGGTTTTCTTTCTTTTAATCGGTATCCGTTAAGACACTCAACTACAATAGCAGGGTCATCTCCTTTTAAAAGTGTGTTATAAAAGCCAGCGGCTTTCGTCATGTTTCTTGGTACTAAAACATGAACGCCTCTCACTAAGTGTAAAATACCACCCATTTGAGAACCTGAATGCCAAATACCTTCTAAACGGTGGCCACGTGTTCTTATAATTAGAGGTGCTTTTTGTTTGCCTTTGGTTCTGTAATGTGTTGTTGCTAAATCGTCACTTATAATTTGAAGTGCGTATAAAATATAATCTAAATACTGAATTTCGGCAATTGGGCGCAAGCCACGTAGCGACATGCCAATGCCTTGGCCTACTATAGTTGCTTCTCTAATACCAACATCGGCAACTCTTAATTCACCATATTTTTCCTGTAAACCTTCTAAACCTTGATTTACATCGCCAATATTTCCTGTGTCTTCACCAAAAACAAGTGTTTCAGGATAGTTGCTAAAAATACTGTCGAAATTATCACGAAGTATAATACGACCATCAACTAATTCGGCATCTTCATCATAAGCAGGTTTAACTTCTTTAATAAGAATATTAGACCTGTTGGTTTCAGAGTATAAATGTGAACTAAAATTTGGCTGAATGTTTTCGAACGTTTTATTAATCCAATTACTAAGTATTTCTTTTTCTGGAAAAGATTCTTTAAGAATAAGAACTAATATTTTTCTAGCTGCAGATAAAAGATCTTTACGGGTAGGTTCATCTATAGCCGTTAAATTATCTTTTATTTTTTCAATAAAAACAGCGTTCTCACTTTGTGGAGCGACTTGTTTTAAAATAGAAACTATCTCACTTTGTTCTTTTAATAAAGGTTTTAAAAAGGTGTTCCAAGCATTTTTTCGAGCTTCTCGTACTTCTCTTTTAATAGCTCTTTCTATTTCAATAAGAGCTTCATTGGTGGCAATACCGCTTTCAATGACCCATTCGCGCATTTTTGCATTACAATCGTGTTGCGCTTCCCAAGCAAGTCTTTCAGCATTTTTATAGCGTTCATGCGAACCAGATGTCGAGTGGCCTTGAGGTTGTGTTAATTCGGATACATGTATTAAAACAGGCACATGTTCATCGCGTGCAATGGCAGCAGCTTCTTGGTAAGTTTCTACTAAATTGGCATAATCCCAACCTTTTACTCGTAATATTTCGAAGCCTTTTTCTTCGTCGTTTCTTTGAAATCCTTTTAAAATTTCAGATATGTTTTCTTTTGTTGTTTGATGTTTAGCGTGTACTGAAATACCATAGTCATCATCCCAAACACTAATTACTAAAGGGACTTGTAGAACACCAGCGGCATTTATAGTTTCAAAAAATAAACCTTCGCTCGTACTGGCATTACCAATGGTACCCCAAGCGACTTCATTTCCATTTACCGAAAAATTAGTGGTATTGATACCTTCTACCTGTCGGAAAATTTTTGATGCTTGTGCTAGTCCTAATAAACGTGGCATTTGCCCCGCAGTAGGTGATATATCTGCACTGGAATTGTATTGACTTGTTAAGTTTTTCCAACTACCATCGTTATTCAAACTGTGTGTTACGAAATGACCTCCCATTTGACGTCCTGCAGACATGGGTTCCAGTTCTAAATTTGTGTTGGCATATAAACCAGCAAAGAATTGCTCGATGGTTAATTCTTCAATCGCCATCATAAACGTTTGGTCACGGTAATAGCCCGATCTCCAATCGCCCTTTTTAAAGGCTTTCGCTAATGCTAATTGAGGAACTTCTTTACCGTCTCCAAAAATACCGAATTTAGCTTTACCAGTTAACACCTCACGGCGACCTAGCAAACTACATTCACGACTTTTTACAGCGATTTTATAATCGTTTAAAACTTCCGTTTTAAAATCTTCGAATGATATGTTGTTTTTCAAATCTGGAATAGTGTGCATAAGTATAATGCTTTAACTTATGCAAAAGTAGTTAAAGTTTGCGGGTTTTACAATTAAAATATCAAAGCAATCAATTATGAATTTCTTAAAAATATTAATTATATGAGGTTTAAATTATTAAAAACACATTAAAGTGGTGTTTTAACTAGTAATTGTATAATATATTTCTGATTTTAGTACCAGCGACGTCTAAATAAACCCAAAAGAGCTTGTGGGTCTACAGTAAACTTAAAACGTATTTTTTCGTCGTAATTTGGTTGACCAATTTCCCAGCCTAAGTTTGAGTATAAAGGCAGGTAGATTTCAAAATAATCGGTAACTAAATTAATTCGAATACCAGAATCATATACAAAATGTGGGGTGTTTAATTTGTTTTTTACTAGACCGATGTCGCCGTAAACTAAAACATATTTCCAAAGTGTGGTACTTGCATTCAAGGTAGAAATCCATTGGTTAGCAAACGGAGTGTCTAATTTTGATTTAAAACCACCTTCTGCTTCTATGTATTGCTGGCTAAACAAACCAGATGCCTCAGACCTCCCTAAATAGGGGTATTCAAATAAATAATCAGTTGGCCTATCTAATGCGAAACTGAAGTAATTAGAATTAGGGTTGGTGCTATTTTTTAAAAATGTACCTGCATAAAAGCGTAAGTTTAACTGACGGTTACTTTCAAACAAACGGCGGTATTCATAATTAAAAGATAATTTACTAAAGTTTTTAGCAATTTGAACATCCGTATACCATTTACTAAATTCAATTAAATTATCATTAGAATCAACATAACGGGCATTAAATACACCGTAATTCGGCTCGGTAGTTGCCAAAGGATTGGTCGCGTCTTTATCTCTATTAATATCTATATATCTTAATGTAAGGGCTTCTTTTTTGTTGGAGCGCAAATCACTTTTCTCTCTAAACAAAAATGTAAGTGAAGGTGATACTTGTGTAACAAATAAATTCTCAGCATAAGATACATAACCACCACTTATACCATAGTATATAGCGTAAAGGTTGGAATTGTCTAAGTAATGCGTCATAGAAGCTACTGCCGACCCTGTAATGGTTTTAGAGTTTAAAGAGTATTGAGGTTCAATACGGTAATTGAATAGTTTTCTTAAAACTGTTTTGTTATAAATTCTTAAACCCAGTGTAAACCCGTCGTAAATATTATTAAATTCGGCTATAGGCATGAAAAACACTTGGTTGTAATACGGGTCTTCAATATCTTGAAAAACCCTAAATTGTAATGGTTTGTTGTTAAAGAAGAAGCCTTTTAGGGATTTCCAATTATCACGTTCGTTAATTTCAGGAATGATGCTGTTGTAATTTAGTACCAATTTGTTGGCATCGTTTCTTGGAATGGTTATGGTTTTGTTTTCGGTGATGTTTTCAATCCAAGTTTTAGAAATAACATTATCATTATTTAAAGCGTATAATGAAACAGGCATGTTGTTATCTTGCTTGTTTTTAATGGTTACCGTGATAGAATCGTCTGTTTTATGAACCTTCTTTATTTTAAAATCTATTTTTTTTCGTGTCGTCAAATAATCGGTAAAAAACCAATCGATGTCTTTTTCAGTTTTAGATTTGATATAGGTTTCAAAATCTTTTGCGGTAACGGGTGTTGATTTGTTTTGTTTTACAAATTCTGATAGGCTGTTTTCAACAATATCATGGTTTATAAAATCGTCTAAATATTTTAAACCAATACCAGCTTTGTATTTATTTGCAATACTATTATTAAACTTTAATAAGGAATCTTTAGGCAGTGTTAATGGCTGATCTCTGTTAGTTCGCGCCATAAGCATATAAGCTAAGAGGTATTTATCATTAAAATCCATGTCGGCAGCATGAAAGGAACGAATCCCCCAAATTTTGGCTAACGAACCTAAAAATTTCATATTTGGGTAATGCTGGTCAACATAATCCATTAAGTAATAGGTTTGGATACCATCTATAAGCCATTGTTCTTTTCTTGGGTTTAAAAGCAATGCGTTTTCCAGATAATTACGTAATGTCACTTTTAATAATTTCAGTTCGTATTGAAAGTGATTGGGATAGGGTTTAATAATATTCGGTAAAAAATTTAAACCATAAACGGGGTCTTTATTATAATCAATCTCTGATAATAGAAGTTGCTTGTGTGGATAATTTCCCAGTTTATCTTGAATAAAAGAAGTGACTCTATCGGTTATTAAAACCTTATCAATCATTTCTAAACCATCGCCATTAATATTAGAAATTAATGAAAAGTCATCTTTTTGAATGGTGTTGAATGTTGAAACTTTATTTAAGAATAATTTATTATTTAGCACTTGCGTGCCCTCGAGTGTAATGGTTTGTTTGTTAATTAATTGGGCTTGTTTACTTACATTTAATTCTGAAGTGATAGTATAACCCAACGGGTATTCAATTTCTAGATGCACATCGGCTGGCGGAATGTATAAATCATCCAAACCTTTATTGCTATAATACTGCCATTCCCCATTGTAAACGGCGGGTGTTATATACCAATATCTTAAGTTAACATCGTCGGTACTAGTAATCCCGTAATTTGTAAACTTGTCACTAGGTATTTGAACAATATATTCTAAATGAATGTTGTAAACTTCATTAGGTTTCAGTGGCGTTTTTAGTTCAACTTTAATAATATCTATTTGATTTTTTACCTGCTGAAATTCTAAATTTTGATTCCCTTCTCTAATAGATGTAATCACAGAATAGCCTCTTTCTTCATTTTTAGCTAAATGAAAATCGTTTTTATACTCGTCGGCAAGCCTGATGGCCAACGGTGTTTTTTTTGTTGAATAACTATTATTCCAATCGTTTAAATAAATAGTTTGAAGGGTATCTTGAGATGTGTTTTGATATTGAATAGTTTGGGATATATTTATTTGCCTTTTATCAATATGAAAAACGGCTTTTAAATCAATTTTGTTTTGACCAAAGCCAGCATAACATACCAAAGCAAATAAGGCACAACTGAAAAGACGTGATTTCAAATTTAATATAAACATTTCGAGGTTAATAATTCACAAGGCACTGCAAGATAGTGAAATATACTTGCGTGCATGTTTCTATGTTGATTTGGTTTGATGATTCGTACTTATATTAGAAATTCGGACTTAAGTCTGACCCGTTATAGAATGAATCTAGAATAGATACAACTTCGTCTTCGGTATCAACTAAATGAATTAAATCTAAATCTTTAGCACTTATATTTGCAAAAGTGTCCAAAAGGGTTGATTTCACCCATTCTAAAAGGCCTTCCCAGAATTTAGTGCCGACTAAAATGATAGGGAATTTTTCAATTTTATGTGTTTGAATTAAGGTAATAGCTTCAAATAATTCATCTAAAGTTCCAAAACCTCCTGGCATCACTACAAAACCTTGTGAGTATTTTACAAACATGACTTTACGAACAAAAAAGTAATCGAAATCTAAGCTTTTGTCATTGTCAATATAAGGGTTGTCATGTTGTTCAAAAGGCAATTCAATATTTAAACCAACCGATGTACCTCCTGCTAAATGCGCACCTTTATTACCAGCTTCCATAATACCAGGTCCGCCACCAGTAATAACGCCATAACCAGACTCTACAATGCGTTTCGCGATGCTTTCAGCCAAAAGGTAATAAGGATCTTCCGGTTTTGTTCTCGCAGAACCGAATATAGAAACACAAGGCCCAATTTTACTCAACTTTTCATAACCATTAACAAATTCACCCATGATTTTAAAAATAGCCCATGAATCGTTTGTTTTTATCTCATTCCACGCTTTACTATGTTTTTCTAATCTCATATTTATGTTTATTTGTTGATTCGTTTTTTATTTAAACTTCAATTATCAATTAATAATAGGTAATTGAGCTAATTCCTTTTTAAGAAATTTAGCGGTATAACTTTTTTTATGTGTCGCTACTTTTTCAGGAGTACCTTCAACAATTATTTGTCCGCCACCTCTTCCGCCTTCATAGCCAACATCAATAATATGGTCAACGGTTTTGATTACATCTAAATTGTGTTCAATAATTAATACGGTATTTCCTTTATCAGCTAGTTTATTTAGTACAATCATTAACACCCGAATATCTTCAAAGTGTAAACCTGTTGTTGGCTCGTCTAATATATAAAAAGTATTGCCAGTATCACGTTTACTTAACTCGGTAGCCAGTTTTATTCGCTGTGCTTCACCTCCAGAAAGGGTCGTGCTTTGCTGTCCCAATGTGATGTATCCTAAACCAACATCTTTTATTGTTTTAAGTTTATTATATATTTTAGGAATATGTTCAAAGAAGGGAACGGCCTCATTTATAGTCATATCCAACACATCACTAATGCTTTTTCCTTTATAACGAATTTCTAAGGTTTCACGATTAAAACGCTTGCCTTGGCAGGTTTCGCATTCTACATAAACATCTGGTAGAAAATTCATTTCAATAACTCGTAAACCACCACCTTGACAAGTTTCGCAACGGCCACCTTTCACGTTAAAACTAAAACGGCCTGCTTTATAACCACGAATCATGGCTTCAGGAATTTTAGCATATAAGCTTCGAATTTCGTCGAAAGTTTTTGTGTAGGTTGCAGGGTTGCTTCGGGGTGTTCTACCAATAGGCGATTGGTTAATATCAATCACTTTATCAATATGTTCTAAACCTTTAATGCTTTTATATGGCATTGGTTTTTTAACGCCATTAAAATAATAAGCATTTAGAATAGGGTAGAGGGTTTCGTTTATTAAAGTAGATTTTCCACTTCCAGATACGCCTGTAACACCTATCATTTTCCCTAAAGGCAGCTTCACCGATACGTTTTTTAAATTATTACCCGTACAGCCTTTAAGCTCAATAAAATGCCCGTTGCCTTCTCGACGCTTTTTTGGGATTTCTATTTGTTTGGTGCCATTCAAATAATCGGCTGTTAAAGTGTTATGTGTTAAAAGTTCTTTTGGAGAGCCAATACTTATTATTTCGCCACCAAATTTTCCTGCTTTTGGGCCAATATCTATCACATAATCAGCGCGTTCTATCATGTCTTTATCGTGTTCAACCACAATAACAGAATTCCCAATATCACGCAGCGCAACCAACGAATTTATTAATTTTTCGTTATCGCGTTGGTGTAAACCAATACTAGGTTCATCTAAAATATAGAGAACACCAACTAACTGAGAACCAATTTGTGTTGCTAACCGAATACGTTGTGCTTCACCACCAGATAAGGATTTGGAACTTCGGTTTAGTGATAAATAATCCAAGCCAACATCCAATAAAAATTGAAGTCTCGATTTTATTTCTTTAAGAACTTCTTCTGCAATTTTAAATTGTTTTTCAGAAAGATGCTTATGTAAATCTTTAAACCAAGCAGATAACTCTATAATATCGGCATTGGCAAGTTCTGCTATGTTTTTTTCGTTTATTTTGAAGTAAAGAGATTCTTTTTTAAGGCGTGAGCCTTCACAAACAGGGCATGTTACCTTGTCCATGTATTCTTTAGCCCAACGTTTTAAAGAAGTCGATTCGGCTGTTTTATATTGGTTTTCAATAAAATTAGCAACGCCTTCAAAATCTATTTTATAATCTCGGGTAACGCCTAAAGTTTTACTTTCAACCGAAAATTTTTCATTCCCACCAAACAAAATCATTTGTTTTGCTTCGTCAGGAATGTCTTTATAAGCATCGGTTAATTTAAAATTATAACGTTGTGCAATGGTTTCAAATTGTTTAAATATCCAGCTGCTTTTTTCAGGTCCGTGAGGTGCAAGCGCTCCAGCTTTTATAGAAAGACTGGCGTCTGGCACTATCTTATTTTCGTTTACTTTATATAAAGTTCCAATACCGTTACAGGTATCGCAGGCGCCTTTTGGCGAGTTGAATGAGAAATTATTAGGTTCTGGGTTTGGGTATGAAATTCCTGAAGACGGGCACATCAAATTTCGGCTAAAATAGCGTGCTTCATTGGTGTCTTGGTCTATAACCATCAATACATCTTCCCCATGATACATGGCTGTATTTATGCTTTCCGTAAGGCGTTTGTCATTATCTGTAGTGCCGTCTATAACCAACCGGTCAATTACAATTTCAACATCGTGCATTTTGTAACGGTCTAACATCATGCCTTTTGTGATGTCTTTTATTTCGCCGTCTGTTCTAACTTTTACAAAACCTTGTTTGCCAATTTGTTCAAATAATTCGCGGTAATGTCCTTTACGAGAGCGTACTACGGGAGCTAGAATGTTAATACGTTTCCCTTTAAAGTCGCTTGTAATAAGTTCTTTGATAAGTTCGTCGCTATAGCTTACCATTTTTTCGCCGGTGTTGTAACTGTAAGCGTCACTGGCTCGGGCATATAACAATCGTAAAAAATCGTAAATTTCGGTAATAGTACCAACGGTAGAACGTGGTGATTTACTGGTGGTTTTTTGCTCGATGGCAATTACAGGACTTAAACCATCAATTTTGTCTACATCAGGGCGTTCTAAACCGCCTAAAAATTGGCGCGCATAGGCCGAAAAAGTTTCGATATAGCGGCGCTGCCCTTCAGCATAAATAGTATCAAAAGCTAGAGATGATTTTCCACTACCAGACAAACCTGTAATAACTACAAGTTGTTCTCGGGGAATGGATACATCTATATTTTTGAGATTGTGGACTCGTGCTCCTTTAACTTCAATGAAATCGTCGAATTGGCTCATAAATTGGCAAAAGAGCAAAGTTACAATTTTAGTTGTTAAATTCTTGTGAAGATTTATTTCAGATTTTTAAATGAACTATTTATTATGAAGCGTACCTATGAAAAACGTATTAGTTTCTATAGTTAATCTTCCATAATGTCCAGATGCACAATTAAATAGCCACGTTGTTTAAACTTGGCAATATCCATAAAGGCTTGTTTCGATAAATCGATTTCACGGTCTTTAATAAAGGGGCCTCTATCGTTAACAGTTACAACCACCGATTCGCCATTAACCGTATTGGTCACTTTAATTTTAGTACCAAATTTCAAGGTTCTGTGTGCAGCAGTGTAGCCTGTATTGCTGAATTTTTCACCACTTGCCGTTTTCTTACCATTAAATTTATCGTGGTAATACGAGGCATGTGCATTTTCTTTATATGGAGCGTAATTGATGAAAGTGCTATCTACTAAAATACTATCGGTTAAAATGGAATCATTTTGTACTAGGTTGAAATGATTGCTGTTTTTATTATAATTACTTGAAGATTTAAAGCTGCTTAGAATAATTAGCAAACCTAAAAAGCCGATAATTTGAGTAGTTAACTTCATATATTTCATTTATTGAATTCTTAATAACGACAGAATTGATTTTTAATTATACGTGCTAATTCACTTTTTAGATTTTTTGGTTATAAAAAAAGAAGTTTCCATGTAAAAAGAAGCTTCTTTAATTCGTGTAATTTAACTGAATTACTATTGTTTTTTTGATAATTCTCCAGCAGTTATTGATTTCGTATAATTGGCTTTAACCTGTTTTAAAAAACCGAAAAATTTTCTATTGTCTTGACGTTCTAAAACAATACCAGTCGTTCCGTCCTCATTCTTTATAACTTCTTTAACTACCACATGGTTGCCGTGTACACTCTTATAATTAGCAATGCCTCCTCGTTTTACTATGGTATTTAGTCTGGGGAAATCAATGTGATTATAAGTATTATTGTTTGGTGAATTTATTACGAGTACATCGCCTACTTTTGGTTCAATTTGTCCCATTTCAAGGGCTTGTAATTGATTTGAAAAAGTGAAACTTACCGTTAATAGCAATAGATAATAGATTTTTCTCATGACTAAATTTTTATAGAATTATTAATATTGGTTCTAAAATAAATAGTAGGAAAATAGATTGAAAATATTTTTAGAAATATTTAACTTTTGAAAAACATCTCTTAAAAGATGGTAACCTAGGTAATGAAAGGGGGCGATGATAAGGGGATATAAATTAAATAAGCAAGAGGTGGTTTAATTGTAGGTTCAGTGTAGAAATTAGTTGTATTCAGGCTTGTTATCCCTATTAGAATACGGGGTATTTGAAAAAGTGATAAGATTGTGATTTAACAAAAAATTAAGATTTTAATTGGGAATTCATTTATGTTTTTTTGATTCGAATGATTATTTGAATTATTGTTTTATCTATATTTATTATAATTGCAATACAGAATAATATGGTTATTAAACTTTTTAAAATTTACAATATATATGAAATTATTAGGGATAGGTTCGAGAATTAATCATACAGAATACGGCAAAGGGGTTGTTACCAACGTAACTTCACAACATTATTGGGTTACTTTTATTGAAAACGGATTAGAAACTATTCATATTGATAGTGATTTTGAAGTGATTGAAGCGGCTGATGGTGATGTGGATGCAGTTAGTTTTTTTGATGTTGAAAGTAGCTTGGTGAATATTTTAAAAAAATGGAGTGATGTGAGCGAAATTGTATCTATCGCAGATAAATATAAGGGAGGTAAACTTATTTTAGAACCAGCAGATGCCAGTTTGAAACCGTATGAATTGCCAATCGATACTTTTTTTCGTAAAATAACGATGGTGCGCGATCGCTTGCGTGTTATGGAACAGCGTATTAATGCCAGCGATTTAGACGAACAAGGTAAAATAGATTTACAGCAATACATTACCAGAATTTACGGAAGTCTAACCAGTTTTAATGTGTTGTTTAAATCTAAAAACCACAATTTCGTGGGGCAGAAGGGGAGTTGATTTTAGTTTGCAGTTGCAGTCGCAGTCGCAGTTTCAGTCTCAGTCTCAGTCTCAGTCGCAGTTTTCAATATCTATTTTTAGTGAATACCGTGACTGCGACTGTATACTTATTTAGTTGCCTTTAAATTAGTAATATCTAACCCGAAAACGCCAAATTTATGGAAGCTTGGTAGTTGTGCGCCACTTTCTGTGGTCACCCAATCGTTCCAAGTAGCTGTTAAACCGCTAATAGGCAAAATATCAACCCACATTTGAAAACTTGTGGGTTTTCCCTCTTCATCTAGATGCCATAAATAGGAATCTCCAGGTGTAGTACCTCCAGATGTATAGGTTAGTAAAAGTGCTTTTTTATTATTTTCTAAATTAACTAAACGGCGTTCAGTACCTGTATCAAACACCTTATATGGTGCTACCAACCAAAAGGAGTCGTTATTGAAATAGCTTGTAGCTTTTTCAATGAGTTCTATAGATGAATCAGCATCCGCCACCTTTACATTCTGTTCGTAGGCTTTGTTTTTAGAAGGATCGTTTAAATGGAGTATTACTTTGTATTTCTTCCAATAAACTTCACAAATGTTTTCATTTTTATTCCATTTAAAAAGATGTCTTCGTTTAAAAGTCCATTCTATATAATTGGTATTCTCAAAAGCTTCGTGGTCTAAGGCGTTAAGCATTTTATGAGCGAGTGCATCAGCTTCATGGCCTGTGATACCTGGAGGTAATTCTTCATTATATTTGAAGTAAAGAAAGCCAAAAAGCAATATACTGGGAAGTGTTATAAACACCAGAATACCTATAATTATTTTTACTATTTTTTTCGATTTCATGGAAGTGAGTTATGATGCAAACATCTATAAATTATTAGTTTCAAAGGTGTTGGTTGAATGAAAATAATTAAAAACCAACAGCCGTATCATCCCCTCGATAATCTGCACCACCTTCTAGCGACTTATCTTTTAAAACAAGTATGCCATCGACTTTGCCAATAACGGGTGAATCTTTTTCATTGATGGAGTATCCTAGATTTTGAAGGTTTTTAATGGTTGTCGCATTAAATAAATTTGGCTCCATTCTAATTTCGTCTGGTAACCACTGGTGGTGAAAACGTGGTGCATTAACGGCCTCTTGCATAGACATATTAAATTCATGAACATTCAATATAGTTTGAAGTACCGATGTAATAATGGTCGAGCCTCCTGGTGTACCAACAGACATTAATAATTTACCGTTTTTCTCTACAATGGTGGGTGTCATGGAGCTTAACATACGTTTTTCTGGCGCAATACTATTCGCTTCACCACCTGTAACACCAAACATATTTGGAACTCCTGGTTTGCTGCTAAAATCGTCCATTTCGTTATTCAAGAAAAAACCAAGTTCAGAACAGTATAATTTAGAACCGTAAGCACCGTTTAAGGTAGTCGTCGCAGAAATTGCATTACCAAATTGGTCTATTATGGAGTAATGTGTGGTTTCATCACTTTCAATAATTTGTATGTTTCCGTGCGACACATCAGAAGAGCGTGTTGCTTTGTTTTCTTCAAAATCACGCATTCGTTTCGTTACATATGTATGGCTTAAAAGAGTGTCTAACGGAATTTTAATAAAATCAGGATCTCCTAAGTAATAACTTCTGTCCGCATAAGCACGACGTTCAGCTTCGGTAATAACTTGAATGGTTTTAAGTGTGTTATGTCCAAATTCATGTAAATCGAAAGGTTCAATCATTTTCATAATTTGCGCCAAACAAACGCCACCACTAGAAGGTGGTGCCATCGAAATTATTTTTAAATCATCATATTCAAAAACAATGGGATTTCTCCATTTTACCTCATATTTAGCGAAGTCTTCTTCGGTGATTATACCCCCATTTTCTTGAATAAATTTAGCTAAAACACGAGCCACTTCACCTTTATAAAAACCGTCTTTACCATGCGTTAACAAGCGTTCTAATGTGCGAGCCAAGGCAGGGTATTTAATAGTGTCGTTTTCTTTCCATGGTTTATTGAACACTATCGAGTCTTTATTCACTTTATTAAAATAGGACTGATAATATTGAATACGTTCTTCCTGCTTTTTAGTAACTACCACGCCTTTATAAGCAAGCGCAATAACAGGTTCTAAAATAGTTTCTATGGGTAAAGAACCTAGTTTTTCGTGTACAGCAAATACGCCAGCAACCGTTCCGGGTACACCAATAGCCATGGCTCCAAGTGTACTTTTGTTGGGTATTACGTTTCCGCTTTCATCTAAAAACATATCTTTTGAAGCGCTTAATGGTGCTTTTTCTCTATAATCAATACTTCCTAGCTCGCCATTTGCTTTTCTGTAAACCATAAAACCACCACCGCCAATATTACCAGCGAAGGGGAATGATACTGCTAATGCTAGTTCGGTGGCCACCATGGCATCAAAAGCATTGCCTCCCTTTTTTAGAATGTCCGTTCCTATTTTAGAGGCTTCTTCACGAGCAGAAACGACCATGGCACTTTTGGTTATAACACCCCGTTGTTGTGTGTCTTCTTTTACAGCTTTTTTACAATTAACTAGTAAAAAAGCAATGATGGTACATGCTAAAAATTTCTTCATAATATTAAATAATGCTAACTTCTATAAGTTTTTGTTTCGAAAAGCTAATAAGTTCTTCAAAAAAGGATGAAAATTCAGTTTCAAAATCTTCATAAAATAATTCTAGTTCGTTAACGGCCTCATTCATACCAGATCGGTTTTTGGTACGTCTATTCATGCCGTCTAAAACTCTGGAAATACCTTCTATAGAGGCGTAATTTAAGAGCCAATTATCAGTGACCATATATGGCATCATTTTTTGAATGCGCAAAGGTAGCAATTCGTAGTGCGTTTCTAAGGAATCATAAAAAGTATCAACATACACATCTAAAGGAATGTCGCTATATTGACTCCAGTTTTTTGCTAAAAAATGATCATATAAAATATCGACTATAATACCTGAATAATGGCCATATTTTTCATGCAAACGTTTCGTGCTTTGCCTCACTGTTGGGTGTGCATCTGTAAACGTATCAATATTTCTATGTAATAAAATACCTGTTTGAATGTGCTTGGGGTGTTTCTTGTATGATTTCCCTTTAATGCCATCGGCGATAAAATTTCCTATGGTAACCAATTCATTTTCTCCCGATAAATATATATGTGCTAAATAATTCATTTGTGAAATTTACGAATTCCTATTCATGAATTACAATTTTGAAATAGTATATTTGTTCACCAATTTGAAATAAATAATATGACACTAATAAAATCAATTTCTGGAATTAGAGGAACTATTGGCGGAAACGTCGGTGAAAACCTAACGCCAATCGATGCTGTAAAATTCGCTGCCGCTTATGGGGTTTGGCTAAAACAGCAAAGTGAAAAAGATACTTACAAAGTAGTAGTAGGTAGAGATGCCCGCATTTCTGGAGCGATGGTTCAGAATTTAGTAATGAATACCTTAGTTGGTTTAGGTATACATGTAGTCGATTTAGGCTTGTCTACCACACCAACTGTAGAAATGGCAGTGCCTATGGAACATGCTGATGGTGGTATTATATTAACAGCAAGTCATAACCCAAAACAATGGAACGCTCTAAAATTGCTTAATAACAAAGGAGAGTTTCTTGATGGTGTTGAAGGTGCTAAAATTCTAGAAATTGCCGAGAGTGATTCTATGAGTTTTGCCGATGTAGATAGTTTAGGGAAAATAACAAAGAATAAAGCTTATATAGATTTACATATTATTGAGGTGCTAGATTTAGAGTTGGTTACAGTACCAGCTATTGAAGAGGCCCGCTTTAAAGTGGTTGTAGATGGTGTGAATTCTACAGGTGGTATCGCAATTCCATTACTTTTAGAACGTTTAGGTGTTGAAGTTGTGAAGTTATATTGTGAGCCTAACGGACAATTTCCTCACAACCCAGAACCTTTAAAGGAACATTTAGGGGATTTGTCTGAAGCTGTTAAAAAGCATAAAGCCGATTTCGGAATTGTAGTCGATCCAGATGTAGACCGTTTAGCGTTTATGGATGAAAACGGCGACATGTTTGGAGAAGAGTATACATTGGTAGCTTGTGCTGATTATGTGTTGAGTAAAACACCAGGGAATACGGTAAGTAATATGAGCTCTACCAGAGCCTTACGTGATGTTACCGAAAAACATGGCGGTACGTATGAGGCGAGTGCTGTTGGCGAGGTGAACGTTGTGAAATTAATGAAGAAAAATAAGGTTGTTATTGGTGGTGAAGGTAATGGTGGTATTATTTACCCAGAATCTCATTACGGTCGTGATGCTTTAGTAGGTGTGGCTTTGTTTTTAAGTTTATTGGCTGAAAAAGGTATGAAAGTAAGCGAACTTAGAAAAACCTATCCAGACTACTTTATGAGTAAAAAGAAGATAGAATTAACACCAGATTTGGATGTAGATGGTATTTTAGTTGCCATGGAAAACCGTTATAAAAACGAACAATTAACCACGATTGATGGGGTTAAAATTGATTTTTCTGATAGTTGGGTACACTTGCGTAAAAGTAATACAGAGCCTATTATTAGAATTTATACAGAAGCCAAATCACAGCAAGAAGCCGATGGGTTGGCAGATAAATTTATTGAGGAAATAGGTAGTATTGCTAAAGGATAAATATAAAATGAACGTATGAAAAACAAAAAGATACTTAAGATTATAGTTAGTGTCATCACTTTAATAGTTGTGTTTTCATGCGGAGAAGATAAAGAAATAAGTTCGGTGCATCCAACAAACTGGAAGCACCGAACTATTAATTACACTTTAAGTGATAGTTTAATTCAAGGTAAAACTTACTTATCTATATATTCTCAAATATATAGTGAAACGGAGCATCGAGAGCTAGGTTTAACAGCGACAGTAAGTCTTAGAAATATAAACGAGAGTGATACTGTTTACATTAAAAAGGCAACCTATTACAGCACGCACGGTGTCGCCATTAGAACCTATTTCAATAAAACCATTTATATAGCACCTATGGAAACGGTAGAAATTGTTATTGATGAACTTGATAAAGAAGGTGGTACTGGTGCTAACTTTTTATTCGATTGGAAAATAAAACCAAATTCTAACGCTCCATTTTTTGAAAGCGTCATGATTTCAACTTCCGGTCAACAAGGTATTTCATTTATGACTCAAGGGAAAAATTTAGAATAAAATGACTGAAATTATTACCAAAATTCTATTTATGATTGCGGTTATCGATCCGCTTGGTTCGGTGCCTGTTTATTTAGAAGCTACCAAAAACTTTAATAAAAAATTTAAAAAGAAGATTGCTATTAGAGCTTCAGTTGTGGCTTTTTCCATTCTATTGTTTTTTGCTTTAGTAGGTCAACTTATTTTAGAAGGCATGCAAGTATCTTTAGATGCTTTTCAAATTTCTGGTGGTGTTATTTTATTTCTTTTTGCTTTAACCATGATTTTTGGTGAAGGAAAACCAGAATCTGAAAAACATTCGATTAAAGATTATAAGCATGTTACTATTTTTCCCGTAGCTATTCCATCTATAGCATCTCCTGGAGCTATTATGGCGGTAGTGCTTATGACGGATAATCATCTATATTCTATTCAAGAACAGTTTGTAACCATTTCTTTGGTCTTGTTTGTTGTTGTACTCACCATGTTGTTATTATTGGCCGCAAACGGTGTGCAAAAACGAGTTGGTGAATATGGAATTACTGTAATAAGTAAAATAATGGGACTTATATTGGCTGCTTATGCTGTGCAAAGTATCTTAAGTGGTTTAAGAGACTTTTTTGTGGTTTTAAAATAATGCGTTTAACCAATGAAAACAGAAAAAACACTATCTCTTGAAGAGCAGAATACGCTTATTAAAGTGTTGAAGGTGCGTTTTGAAAAGAATTTAATACGTCACAAAAGTGTTGAATGGTGTCTAGTTGAAGCGAAACTACGTGCTAACCCTAAAAAGTTAGTGTCACTAAACGAAATGGAAATTTCAGGTGGTGAACCCGACGTTGTTTTGTATGATGCTACGACTAGCGAATTTGTTTTTTACGATTGTTCTGCGGAAAGTCCAGCTGGTAGAAGAAGTATTTGTTTCGATCCTGAAGCTTTAGAGTCTAGAAAAAAGTTTAAGCCTAAAAATAGTGCTTTAGGGATGGCGACTGCCATGGGTGTTGAACTGTTATCTGAATCTGAGTATAGAGCCTTACAAAAACTAGGAGAGTTCGACCAGAAAACATCTAGCTGGATACAAACCCCTGCTGATATTAGAAAATTAGGAGGTGCTCTTTTTGCCGATTTCCGATTTAATAACGTATTTATTTACCACAATGGTGCCGAATCTTATTATGCATGCCGAGGCTTCCGCAGTTCGTTACGTGTTTAAACTTAGTTTTCTTTTTTGTGCTTCCAGCGTTTATGCGTCCATAAATAATATTCAGGAGCTTCATAAATTTGCTGTTCTACTAATTTTAGGTAAGCATCAGTGATTGTATAGTTTTCGTATTCTTTAGGGTTAAGTGTTATCGTTTCAAAAGTAGTTTCATAATATCCACGTTTTAACCTTTTAACTTTAAAAAACACCACAGCCATATCTAATCGTTTAGCCAGCATTTCTGCACCTGTATGCACTGGTACATTTATTCCCATAAATTCTTTCCAATAAAAAGCTTTATCTACTTTTGGCGATTGGTCTGACACAAAACCACAAATAGTTAATTGTCCATTAACTTTTGCACTCATTAATGTTGGAATGGTTTCTTTAGTAGTAATTAAATGACTATTATATTTTGCACGAATGCGCTTTACAAGATTATCGAAATATCTATTTGCTAATCGTTTATAAACAGCATAACCTTTATTATTCATATAACTTTGAAGAATAAAAATCCATTCCCAGCTACCATAATGTGCGCACATAAGAGCAATGCTTTTGCCATTATTTTCAATTTCTTGAACCAATTCTACATTAGAAAATGTGAATCTTTTCTTCATTTCAGATTCAGAAATGGTCATAGATTTAATAGCCTCAAGAATCATGTCGCACAAGTGGTGATAGAAAGCTTTAGTAATACGTTTAATTTCTGTTTCAGATTTCTCAGGAAAAACAAGTTTTAAATTGCTGTAAACAACCTTTTTACGGTAACCAACAATGTAGTAAAGTAACACGTATACACCATCTGAAACCAAGTATATCAATCTAAACGGAAGTATGGAAACCAACCACAAAATGGGATAAATAAGAATATATGCTAAGAATTGCATGAATTAATTTTAGATTTGTAGCAGCAAATATATGCTAATTTTGAACTTAAACCTTTACACTTCATGGGCAATTTAGATTTAGTAACTATCATTATCATAGCAGCAAATGTTATCATATCCTATAAAGGCTTTGGTGATTATGCTTTTTTTGATAGATATAAGTTTACCGTGGGTGGTGTGCAAAGAGGCGAGAAGATCCGTATGTTTAGTAGCGGTTTTTTACATGTAGACACACAGCATTTGTTGTTTAACATGTTAACTCTATACTTTTTTGCAGCGCCAGTTATTAATTATGTAGCACCTCTTGGGTTTATTATTATATACTTGGTAAGTTTAGCTGCCGGTAGCTTATTATCCTTATACTTCCATAAAAATGAGTACCATTACAGTGCTGTAGGCGCTAGTGGTGCGGTTACAGGTATTTTATATGCCGCTATTTTGCTGCAACCCGGAATGAAACTCATGATGTTTTTTATACCCATTCCCATTCCTGCCTATTTATTTGGAATTGGCTATTTAATGTATTCTATTTATGGAATGAAAAATCGAGTTGGCAATATTGGTCACGATGCGCATTTTGGAGGTGCCATTGGTGGGTTTGTGGCCACATTAATTTTAGCGCCATATTTGTTTCAAACCAATTTATTGATGATTGGGTTATTGTTAATACCAATCGTTTTATTATTTGTTTTGAAGAAAGCAGGGAAACTATAAACTTCATAAATTGAATATTGGCATAGCTATTGAATTTATACAGTGAATGAATATGGTGAAATTATTTTAATTCATTGATATTCAATCCTATATTGTAATTTGTAAATTATTAAAAATTAAAGGTTCAGTAGTTTTTATGACATATTGACCTAAATACATATATGAAAAAATCTAATTTTATATCTCTAGACAGTTTGTCATTACAGGATTTTGATGAGAATTCAGAATTAATCCCATTAATGACACCTGAAGATGAAGAAGAAATAAACAACGAAGATTTACCAGAAACACTGCCTATTTTGTCATTACGAAATACGGTTTTGTTTCCAGGTGTCGTAATTCCTATTACAGCCGGTCGCGATAAATCTATTCGTTTAATAAACGATGCCAATAAAGGTAGTAAAGTAATTGGTGTAGTGGCTCAAAAAGACGAATCTGTCGAGAATCCTACAGCAAAAGAAATTAACGAAATTGGTACCGTTGCTAAAATTTTACGTGTTTTAAAAATGCCCGATGGTAACGTAACAGTGATCATTCAAGGTAAAAAACGCTTTAAAGTGGCCGAAGTTCTTACTGAAGAACCATATATGAACGCTACGGTAAGAGACGTTCCAGAAGCAAGACCAGCAAGAAAAAACAAGGAGTTTGTTGCCATTATCGAGTCTATTAAAGAATTGGCGCTTAGCATCATTAAAGAAAGCCCGAATATACCTAGTGAAGCTTCTTTCGCTATTAAAAATATTGAAAGCGATTCGTTCTTAATCAATTTTGTATCGTCTAATATGAACCTAACAGTGGCTGAAAAACAAGCACTTTTAGAAATTGACGATCTTAAAAAACGTGCGCTTGCTACACTTAAGTTCATGAATATTGAGTTTCAAAAATTGGAACTAAAAAACGATATTCAATCTAAAGTGCAGATGGATATGAGTCAGCAACAACGTGAGTATTTCTTGCATCAACAAATGAAAACCATCCAAGAAGAGTTGGGTGGCGTGAACCATGAAGAGGAGATTGAAGAAATGCGAACACGTGCCGATGAAAAATTCTGGGACGAAAAAGTAGAAAAGCATTTTGAAAAAGAACTTGCCAAAATGCAACGTATGAATCCGCAGGTGGCAGAGTATTCTATTCAACGTAACTATTTAGAACTGTTTTTAGATTTACCTTGGAACGAGTTTAGCAAAGATAAATTCGATTTAAAACGTGCCTTAAAAATCCTAAATCGCGATCATTTTGGTTTAGAAGATGTAAAGCGTCGTATTATTGAATATCTAGCAGTTTTAAAATTGCGTAATGATATGAAATCACCTATTTTATGTTTGTACGGACCTCCAGGAGTTGGTAAAACATCTTTAGGAAAATCGATTGCTGAAGCATTAGGTAGAGAATATGTTCGTATTTCATTAGGTGGTTTACGTGATGAAGCAGAAATACGCGGACATAGAAAAACATATATTGGCGCTATGCCAGGACGTATCATTCAAAGTTTAAAAAAGGCAGGAACATCAAACCCTGTATTTGTTTTAGATGAAATTGATAAACTTTCAAATTCAAATCAAGGAGATCCTTCTTCTGCTATGTTGGAAGTATTAGATCCTGAACAAAACTCTGAGTTTTACGATAACTTCTTAGAAATGGGCTACGACCTTTCAAAGGTTATGTTTATTGCGACTTCAAATAGTTTATCAACGATTCAACCAGCATTGAGAGACCGTATGGAAATTATCAATGTTACGGGTTATACAATTGAAGAGAAAGTAGAAATTGCGAAACGTCATTTACTTCCAAAGCAATTAAAAGAACACGGTTTAACCGATGCGCACCTTAAAATTGGGAAAGCACAATTAGAAAAAATTGTTGAAGGTTATACCCGCGAATCGGGTGTACGTGGTTTAGAAAAACAAATCGCAAAAATGGTACGGTTTGCTGCCAAAAATATTGCGATGGAAGAAGATTATAATATTAAAGTTAGCAATGAAGATGTTATTGAAGTATTAGGCGGCCCTAAATTAGAGCGCGATAAATACGAAAATAATAATGTAGCAGGCGTTGTTACAGGCTTAGCTTGGACCAGTGTTGGTGGTGATATTTTGTTTATTGAATCTATTTTATCTAAAGGAAAAGGTACTATGAGTATTACCGGTAATTTAGGTAAGGTTATGAAAGAGTCTGCTA
This sequence comes from Mariniflexile sp. AS56, assembly GCF_030552475.1. Classification (GTDB taxonomy): domain Bacteria; phylum Bacteroidota; class Bacteroidia; order Flavobacteriales; family Flavobacteriaceae; genus Mariniflexile. The sequence continues at coordinate 103,289 of NZ_JAUPED010000002.1, forward strand.
CCATTGCTATGGAATACATTAAATCGAATGCAGATGAATTTGGAATTAATTCAGAAATTTTCGATAAATACAACGTACATATTCACGTGCCAGAAGGTGCAACTCCAAAAGATGGCCCAAGTGCAGGTGTTACTATGTTAACATCGTTGGTGTCTTTATTCACACAGAAAAAAGTGAAGAAAAGTTTAGCGATGACGGGTGAAATTACACTTCGTGGAAAAGTACTTCCTGTAGGTGGTATTAAAGAAAAAATTCTTGCTGCAAAACGCGCTAGAATTAAGGAGATATTGCTTTGTGAGGAAAACAGACGCGATATTGAGGAAATAAAACAAGATTATTTAAAAGGATTAACCTTTCATTATGTGACTGATATGAGCGATGTTATTAAGTTCGCACTCACAAATACTAAGGTTGATAACGCTAAAACATTATAAAAAGCTAGGATATAAATAAGTCTGTTTAAGCGTAGTCGAGAATTAATTTCGATAATATTGAGAAAGATATCTCGACTGCGCTTACTAAGACTTTGTAACTCTAAAATTGTATCTTTTTTCTTCATTTAAAATAAAAGATACATGCTACCGTTTAAAGATAGATTTACTTACTTTGTGTCGTAAATATGCTGAAAAAAATTATCTCGCTTTTTTGTTTACTTTTTAGTGTCTTGACCTATGCACAGGTAGGGGGTGAGTCTACTTACCAATTTCTGAATCTAGTATCTGCTCCTAGACAGGCCGCATTAGGAGGAAAAGCACTTACCATTGTAGATTATGATGTAACGCAAGGGCTTTATAATCCTGCAACTATAAATGCGGATATGGATAACCAACTCGCATTAAATTACACCAGTTATTTAGGAGGTATTAGTTATGGAACGGCTGCGTATGCTTATACAGTTGATAGACGCACGCAAACATTTCATGCAGGTATTACCTATATTAATTATGGTTCGTTTGATGGGTATGATGAGGAAGGTAATTCAACTGGAACTTTTTCAGGAAATGAAACGGCCTTGTCTTTTGGCTACGCCACGCAATTAGGGTATTCTGATTTTTATTTCGGAGCGAATGCCAAATTGATAACTTCCAAATTAGAGCAGTACAGTTCCTTAGGCGCCGCGGTAGATTTGGGTTTGTTATACATTAATGAGGCCTTAGATTTTCATGCAGCCCTAACCGTTCGTAATTTAGGGACACAAATAACAACCTATGCAGGTCTTAGAGAAAAACTTCCTTTTGAAGTCGATTTCGGGATGTCTCAAAGTTTGGAAAACGTACCCATTCGTTGGCATATAACCATAGAAAACTTACAAGAATGGCCCATTGCGAGACCAAACCCAGCAAGAACTTCTAATGATTTAAGCGGAAATCAAACCGATGAAAAAATTGGGTTTATTGGACAAGTGATGCGCCACAGTATTTTTGGGGCTGAAATTTTTCCGGAAGGCGGATTTAATATTCGTGTGGGGTATAACTTCCGAAGAGCAGAGGAATTACGAATAGTCGATCAACGAAATTTTTCAGGTTTATCTGCGGGTTTTTCAATTAAAATGAATAATATGCGTTTTAGTTATACCCACGCTAAATATACAAGTGCAGCTAATTCAAACTTTTTTGGGTTACAAATAGATTTACAATAAAAGAACTTAAAGTAATAGTATTAATTTTACACGGTTACACACCTTAGATTAAAAACATGACTAAAATTACCATAGCCATAGACGGATTTTCATCCACAGGAAAAAGTACGGTTGCGAAACAAATTGCAAAACATTTTGGTTATGTGTATGTAGATTCTGGAGCCATGTATAGGGCTGTTACCTATTTTGCCATGCAAGAGGGGTTTATAGATGCTAGTCATTTTAATGTGGACGGTTTAGTGGAGCAACTAGAGTCTGTAAATATTAGTTTTAAGTTTAATGAGGCGCTTGGTTTTGCTGAAGTATATTTAAATGCGACTAATATTGAAAATGAAATTCGCACTTTAGAAGTTTCAAATTTTGTTAGTAAAGTAGCAGCTATATCAGAAGTTCGTTTAAAACTTGTAGAACAACAACAAGCACTGGGCAATCAAGGCGGTGTTGTTATGGATGGTCGTGATATTGGAACTGTTGTGTTTCCTGACGCGGAACTTAAATTATTTATGACAGCTTCCGCTGAAACCAGAGCAGAAAGACGTTTCTCAGAATTAATTGAAAGAGGCGATGCCGTTACGTATGAAGCTGTTCTCAAAAACGTTCAAGAACGCGATTATATAGATTCTAATAGAGAAGATTCTCCTTTAATTAAAGCGAAAGACGCCATTCAAATTGATAATTCACATATGTCGTTACAGGAACAGTTTGATAAAATATTAACATTGGTAAACACTACTTTAGAAAAGTAGATCGATTTTTAATACCAATTATGGTTTAAAAAAAAACGAAGCTCTAAATTCAGAGCTTCGTTTTTTTTAAAATTATAAAACATGCTATCCTACAAATTAGGAATCACCAATTCTTGTCCTGGATGTATTAAATCGGGGTTCTTTAAAATATCTGTATTTGCTTTAAAAATAGCTTGGTATTTCGAGGCGTTATCATAATATTGTTTAGCGATTTTCCCGAGAGTTTCTCCACTTTTAACAGTATGCCTATGAAAAACACTTTCATCTGCCACCGTAATATTTGCTTTAATATCACTTGGGTTATCGCCACCTATTTCTTTTATTTTATCCCACATTAAGTTTTTCTCATATGGTGTATTTGCTGTTCCTTTAACTTTTAATACGCCACTTTCTTCTGTAACTTCTCCGTTTTTAATGCTTAATTTCTCACCTAAATCTAATACGGGTTGGTATTTTGCTTTCACTGCCATAATTATAAATATTTAATAGTTAATTCTGTCATTCAATATAAGAATTATATAGCTGTATTTTATTAATTTAAAGTTAACTTTTAGTGTTTTGTTGTTCTGTATAAAAAAGTAATAGGTAGTGTATTAATTGTTTACTCATTTTTAGGTAATTACCCTAATAATATGTATTTTTGCACTCCTTTTAGCAAATCGTTGGGAAGATAGAAGGGACTAAAAAACAAAAATTAATAACACTTCTGTGTGTTTATTGCTTAAATCTTCCAAAATATACAGAATACAAAACGTAATATAACCGCGTTTTTACAAAAAGTAAAAAGCTTAAATTATATTACTTAATTATCTTTTTAAATGGCTGAAAAAGCAAATCAAGCTGAAGTTGAAGCAACTAACGCTCCAACAGTAGAAGCTCCAGTAGTATCTGAAGCTAAAGCAAACCCTGAAAAATTCTTAGCAGACTTTAACTGGCACAATTACCAAGAAGGTATTGATGAAGTTGATGAAAAGCAATTACAAGAATTTGAAAAACTTGTAGCAGAAAATTTCGTTGATACACTTAACGATGAAGTTGTTGAAGGTACAGTAGTACACATTTCTGATAGAGATGCTATTATTGATATCAATGCAAAATCTGAAGGTGTTATCTCTTTAAACGAATTTCGTTACAACCCTAGCTTAGCAGTAGGTGACAAAGTAGAAGTATTAATTGATGTGCGTGAAGATGCAACAGGTCAATTAGTATTATCTCACAGAAAAGCTCGTGTTATCAAAGCATGGGATCGTGTTATTAAAGCTAACGAAACTGGTGAAATCGTTAATGGTTTTGTTAAATGTAGAACTAAAGGTGGTATGATTGTAGATGTATTCGGTATCGAAGCATTCTTACCAGGTTCTCAAATTGACGTTAAACCAATTAGAGATTACGATCAGTACGTAAATAAAACTATGGAATTCAAAGTTGTGAAAATCAACCACGAATTTAAAAACGTAGTAGTATCTCATAAAGCGCTTATTGAAGCTGATATTGAAGTACAGAAAAAAGAAATTATTGGTCAATTAGAAAAAGGTCAAGTATTAGAAGGTATTGTTAAAAATATTACTTCTTACGGTGTATTCATCGATCTTGGTGGTGTAGATGGTTTAATCCACATTACTGATTTATCTTGGTCTAGAATCAATCATCCAAACGAGATTGTTGAATTAGATCAAAAACTTAATGTAGTAATCCTTGATTTTGATGAAAACAAATCAAGAATCCAATTAGGTCTTAAACAATTATCTAAACACCCATGGGAAGCATTAGCTGATACTGTTGCTGTTGGAGATAAAGTTAAAGGTAAAGTTGTTGTTATTGCAGATTACGGCGCATTTATTGAAGTTGCTGATGGTGTTGAAGGATTAATTCACGTTTCTGAAATGTCTTGGTCTACACATTTACGTTCTGCTCAAGATTTCGTTAACGTTGGTGATGAAATTGATGCAGTTATCTTAACTTTAGATAGAGAAGATCGTAAAATGTCTTTAGGTATCAAACAATTATCATCTGATCCTTGGACTGACATTACAACTAAATACCCATTAGGTTCTAAACACACAGGTATCGTTCGTAACTTTACAAACTTTGGTGTTTTTGTTGAATTAGAAGAAGGTATTGATGGATTAATTTACATCTCTGATTTATCTTGGACTAAGAAAATCAAACACCCATCTGAGTTCTGTGCAGCTGGAGACAAATTAGAAGTTATCGTTTTAGAATTGGATGTTGAAGGACGTAAATTATCTTTAGGTCACAAACAAACAACTGTTAATCCTTGGGATGCTTACGAAACTGAGTACGCTTTAGAAACTGTTCACACAGGTGAAATCGCTGAAATCGTTGATAAAGGAGCTACTGTAGAATTTAACGAAGATATCGTAGCATTTGTTCCTACACGTCACCTTGAAAAAGAAGATGGTAAGAAATTAACAAAAGGCGAAAGTGCTGAATTCAAAATTATTGAATTTAACAAAGAGTTCAAACGTGTTGTAGCTTCTCATACTGCTATTTTTAAAGCAGAAGAAATTGCAAACGTAAAAGCTGCTGCTAAGAAAATAGAAGCACAAGCTGCTGAAGCAAAACCAACTTTAGGTGATGCTAACGAAGCTTTACAAGCTCTTAAAGACAAAATGGACGGTAAAAAATAATTTATCAACCTATTAAATTAGGAAACCATTTATAAAATTAAAGCCTTCAAGAAATTGAAGGCTTTTTTTATGGCTCTATTTTAAGATTACTAATTAGGTATACGTTTTAAGAATTTTGTAGTGAACAAAATTTTCATGGCCTATAAGCCTTAAAAAAAAGAGCTATTAAAGCAAGCTCAATTTATTTAGAATGCCTTTCTTTAAAGAAATTGAGTAGGGGTTTGTTAAAGTCTTGTTTGTATGTTGAATGTTTTAACAGGGTCTAATGGGATTGTTAGCAACATAGATACTCTACAATAACTAGGGAAATAAAGTCACTTAAAACGTCCTGAAGGAAGTATTTTAAAACAGGAATATCTGTTACTAGTTAGAAAAGAAGATAGTTCTAGATAAATCAAAAAAAAAGAGCTCCAAAATATTTTGGAGCTCTTTTTATATCTTATGTGGTGTAAAACCTTATTAACTGTTCAGCATAACAGGCATCACGAGCATCGTTACTTGCTCGCCATCGTCTAGACCATCAACAGGAGTTAAAATACCCGCTCTGTTAGGCATACTCATTTCTAATTGTACGTCTGTAGAGTTTAGGTTGTTTAACATCTCTGTTAAGAAACGTGAGTTGAAACCAATTTGCATATCGTCACCTTGGTAATCACAAGTTAAACGCTCTTCAGCTTTATTACTGTAATCAATATCTTCAGCAGAAATATTAAGTTCTGCTCCAGCAATTTTTAAACGAATTTGGTGGGTTGTTTTGTTAGAGAAAATACTAACACGACGCACAGAGTTTAAAAATTGTGTTCTGTCAATTACTAATTTATTTGGGTTTTCCTTAGGAATTACCGCTTCATAATTAGGGTATTTACCATCAATCAAACGACAAATTAATTCTGAATTTTCAAAAGTAAATTTCGCATTCGATTCGTTATATTCAATAGTCACTTCATTTTCACTTCCTGCTAAAATACCTTTCAATAAATTTAAAGGTTTTTTAGGCATAATAAATTCCGCCACTTGATTTGCTTTTACATCTTCACGTGTGTATTTTACCAATTTGTGAGCATCGGTTGCTACAAAGGTTAAACCTTCTGTAGAGAACTGAAAAAATACACCACTCATTACTGGGCGTAAATCATCATTACCAGCAGCAAAAATTGTTTTGCTAATTGCAGTAGCCAATACATCGCCAAGAACGACTGTTTTACTTGGGTCTTCTAGTGAAACTGCTTTAGGGAATTCCTTTCCATCCGCATAAGCTAAGGCGTATTTACCGTGATTAGAGCTAATTTCAACTGTATTGTTGTCTTCAACAACAAAAGTTAATGGTTGCTCTGGAAATGTTTTTAATGTATCTAGTAATAAACGCGCAGGAATAGCAACACTACCTTTGCTTTCACTTTCTACTTCTAAAGAAGAAGCCATGGTAGTTTCTAAATCACTTGCCGAAACCGTTAAAGTGGTATGATCTAATTCAAATAAGAAATTATCTAAAATAGGCAAGGTGTTCGAACTATTAATAACACCGCCTAAAACCTGCAATTGTTTTAGTAAATAGGTACTTGATACTATAAATTTCATGTGCTAATCTTGATTTTTTTAAGGTTAGATGGTTTATATATTCTGTTAATTCTCTTTTATAAATACGGTCTTAAAACAGAGGTTTTACATCTAAAAAGAACTTATTTTAAGTTTTAATTATACTACTTACAAATATATTCTATAGATACTAATATCGGAAACAAACTTATTAACATTTATGAATGCCTTGTAGGAATGGTTTCTGACAAATTTATTGTGTTAACGCGCGTATTTTTTTCTTCTGAAATAATTAAAGAGCAGCCCGAAAGCCCCTAACAGAGCGAGCGGAAGCAAAATATTAATAAATTGCCATTTGGTTTTTTCGTCTGCAATTTTATCCTGATCTAAAAATTCAAGCGTTATTTCTTTCGAACGAATGTTTATAAGTCCATTATCGTCTAGTAAGTAATTAACCGCATTCAGTAAAAATTCTTTGTTACCAAAGGTTTGTCCCGTCCATCTATCAAAGCCTAATTCTTGCGGAACGTTTCTAATGACATCGTTTTTTATAACATCGCCATCGGCAACAACAATCATTTTTGTCGGCACACTTTTATCGCGTGCCTTTTGAAGGTTGAAAGGTTTTAGTCTGTTAGCATATACCGATGTGAATTCACCTTCCAATAAAACGGCTAATGTCTGGTTGCCTTTATTAAAGGTTGTAGGGTCTGGATCTTGAGTGACAATATCTAAACTAATTTCTCTAGGCGTACCTTCCAGTTTTGTTAGTGGCGCGCTTTCAAGTAAAATGGTTTTCTTAATATTATTTTTAAGCGTATCTATTTGGTTTGCAAAATCGAATTTCACAAAATTTAAATTATTTACAATAGGGTGGGTGTCGCTGGTAGCTGCTAATGGCGAGTAAGGCCAACGTAAGTGTTGAAATTGCGATTCACTACCTTCGCCCATCGCCAATGTAATAGGAGCAGAGTACATGGTGCTTACCATAACAGGGTTTACACGTACGCCATATTTAAAAAAGAAATCGGTTAAATTTAATTCTCTAGTGGTGGCGAAATTTTTACCGGAATTGTTGTACAAACTATCCTTTTCCATGGCAACAGCATCAATAAGCCACAAGCTTTTTCCGCCATTCATAGTATACTGGTCCAATACTAGTTTTTCTTCTTCAGTAAAAGCTTCGGTTGGTTTTGCTGAAATGATTAAATCGAAACCTTCCAAGGCTTCAAGAGTTTGTTGCGGACTCGTTGCCACGCTATCTAAAGTAAACGGGGCAATGAAATAATACTCGCCAAGTTTTTTCAAAAAATTAGCAACGTATTTATCTGCCAACTGTTTATTACCTCGTAACACTGCAATTTTACGGTGTTTAGGGTTTGTTAACTTGCTAAAACCATCAGCGAAGGCATATTCTAAGTGTTGTACCGAGTTCGTTACTAAATCTTGCTGTGAAGCACCTATTTTACTTTTTACTAATGAAATCAGAACCGTTTCATCATTAAAACTCGCCAAAGCCCATGGAAAAATAATGGCTTGTGATGCTTTTCCGCTTTCTTGAACACTTAACTGCATTGGTGTTAACCCGCGTTCTGTTAATTGCTGAATATTACGTTCGCGCGTCGCATCATCTTCCAACGGATTTATAAAATTGAAAACAATGTTATTATTCTCTGATGAAAACTCTTCTAGTAATTGTTTGGTTTCATTTTGAAGACGTCTAAATTCCGAAGGGAAATCGTCTCCACTTAAAAACACATCAACAACAATAGGCGAGTCTACATTATTAATAATAGTAAGAGTGGCGTCACTTAAGGTATAGCGCTTATCCTCCGTTAAATCGAAACGTTTAAAGGCAAAACTACTTATGTAATTAATAGCGACTAAGGCCACTAAAAGAATTGCTATGTATTTAAGGTGCTTCTTCAAACTTTGTTTCTAATTGATATTGTTTAATACTTACCACTTTTTTGTCTTTAAATTCCAGCTCCAAACATTCTTGGGTTAGGTTAAATGCACCTGGTTTGTATCCTAAATTGTAATTCCATTTGTTGGGCGAATTGGCTTTTAAACTAGCATCCCAACCATACCATTCGCTGGCACCCAAAACAGCTTTTACTTCACTTTTTGTTTTGCCTATAAATAGTTGTTCGTTTGTTATTTCATTACTCATTTCATAGCGTAAAGACGGTTTTGCAACCCAAGCTTTGGCCTCAAAATGTTTTTCGTGGTGGTAGCTGCTAAAAATATTAATTAGCGGATAAAACACAAAAAAGTAGACAATAGGTGTTAAGACGATGCTTATTAAAAAGCTTAGCCATTTGCGTTTGTCTATCGTGTTGGTAAAAGCCCAAACTAAGATGAAAACGACTAGTAAAAAAATAACGAATAGAGGTGTTAAAATCATTGTTTTCCTTGGTTAATATTAAGTTTAGTTAGCATAATAAAAAATGCGGTGATGCTTAAAAAGTAGATGATGTCTCGGGTATCTAGAACACCACGACTGATGCTTTTGTAATGTACGCTCATGCCTAATTGTTCTATAAAATTACTGGAAGAAAAGTCGGCAACGCTATCAAATCCTATATAAAACATAAAACAAATAGCGACAGATGTTATAAAAGCCACAATCTGGTTGTCTGATAAAGTGGAAGCAAATACGCCTATAGCTGTATAAGCCGCAATTAAAAAAAGCAAACCAAAATAAGACCCCATGGTGCTTCCGAAATCAATATTTCCAACAGGGTTTCCTAGTTGGTAAACAGTGTAAACATAAAGAAGCGTTGGTATAAGAGCGATTAATATTAAGGTAAAAGCACCAAAATACTTGCCTAAAACAATGTTTAAATGTGAGATGGGTTTGGTGAGTAATAACTCTAAAGTGCCTTGTTTCTTTTCATCTGAAAAACTGCGCATGGTTACGGCAGGAATTAGGAAAATTAAAATCCAGGGTGCTAGTAGGAAAAACGAAGATAAATCGGCAAACCCATAGTCGAGTATGTTGTTTTCGCCTTTAAAAAGCCATAAAAACAGCCCGTTAAGTACTAAAAAGATACCAATTACTAAATAGCCAATGGGCGATGCAAAAAATGTGTTTATTTCTTTTTTAAGTATGGCAAACATCGTTTCGTTACTGTGTTTATGCGTTTCTGTATTAATTTCTTTAATCAAATGGCTTTGAATAAATGTATAAATACCTGTTTTGAATTTGATGGCAAATATATTTAATATTAGTTTATAATTTACTAATCTAAAGTTTCAACACGATCTACACTCCAAGCCTCTGGTTTTCTGTTAAAAAGCGGTTTGGTTTTTGCCCACACATTTTTAAATAAATTAGAGTGTCTGTAATGCTCTAAGTCGCTTTCAGATTTCCAATAACTATAGGTAAAAAAAATACTTGTGTCGGTTTTGTCTCTATATAATTCTAAAAACAGACAGCCTTCAAAGCCACGAATAGCACTTTTATTAGCATCAAAATTACTAAGAAAAGTAGCAATGTTAGCTTCATCAAATCCCATTTTTACAATTCTTATCAACATAAGTGTTTGTTTTGTTATTAATTAGGCTGGCTCTACACTGTTTGGAAGCATCGATTCTTTACTAAAATTCACAGTAATAGAATCCATTAAACTAAGTCCCATTAAAGAAGATGCGCTTCCTACCGTGGCACTATTGCTTTTGTAAACCGCAATTTCTAAAAACCCACCAGAATTAAAGACCACTAAACCACGACCTTCATCATGGCGTTTTTCCTCAGGAATATCAAAATTTACAATATCACTATAGCGGTTGTGTATTTTTTTAAATTTATTGTTTCTAGCCGATACCACAAAAGTTCTTCCTTTTTGAATATCTTCAAAAAAGGAACGTTTAATATTAGTAATAACATTTCCGTAATTGTCAACATAAATAACATTCCCTATAATTTGGGTTTTGTCGTCGTTCACAAAGGGTTTAATGTATTTGGTAGGCTTAATTTCCGGAATGGTTTTACCCACAACTTCTAGCGTACCGCCACGAGCAATATGGCAGGCTACTTTTACAAAAACATCTAATACCGGGAAACTGGTTTGTATTTTTTCGTGTATATTAATTTCAACAATTTTTTCGGGGGTAATTTCAGAGCAAATCATACCCATAATTCCGTTATTGGCACAAATAAAATAGTGGTCGTCTAGTTTTATGGCCATGTGTTTGTTTTCCTGATTAATTTCAGAATCGATACCTATAATATGTATGGTGCCTTTTGGAAAACTTTTATAGGCGTTATGAATAATATAACCAGCTTCTAAAATATTAAAAGGCGATACAGAATGCGAGATATCAACAATCCTAACATCGGGCAATTCACTGTAAATTGCGCCCTTTGTCGCACCAGCAAAGTGGTCTTTTTCTCCAAAATCAGTTGTTAATGTTATGATCGCCATTGGCAAATTGTTGATATGTTTTTAATGTTAGTACACTCAAATTTGTTTACATTTGAGTTTCAGCTGAGATGTAACAAAACTAATAAATCATTTCATCTGAATAAACAATATCAGCATTAATCTTAGAGAAATTATAAACAAATTCTACGCCTTTGAACGAAATAATAATTGAACTTGAAGAAATCTCTCCGAAAGACTTTTTTGGAGCACAAAACGCCCATATTGAACTTTTAAAAAAATATTTCCCTAAGCTAAAAATTGTAGCACGCGGAAATAAAATTAAAGCTCTAGGCGAAGACGAATTACTAGAAGAATTCGACCGACGCATGAAAATGCTTTTAGCCCACTTTGTAAAATACAATAAACTAGATGAAAACGTTATAGAACTTGTTTTAACAAGCCAAAGTAGCGACGATTATTCTACATCGGCCTATAGTGGCGACGTTTTGGTACACGGTGTTGGTGGCAAACTTATTAAAGCGCAAACAGCGAACCAACGTAAATTGGTAGAAAGCATGCGTAATAACGATATGGTTTTCGCTATTGGACCTGCAGGAACCGGTAAAACCTATACAGGTGTGGCACTAGCGGTGCAAGCACTAAAAAATAAAGAGGTAAAACGTATTATTTTAACCCGTCCAGCCGTGGAAGCAGGGGAGAACCTGGGGTTTTTACCAGGCGATTTAAAAGAAAAACTAGATCCCTACATGCAACCTTTGTACGATGCGTTGCGTGATATGATACCTGCCGAAAAACTAGCATTGTATATTGAAAACGGCACCATACAAATAGCGCCTTTGGCCTTTATGCGTGGGCGTACGCTCGATAATGCCTTTGTTATTTTAGATGAAGGTCAAAATACAACGCATAACCAAATGAAAATGTTTTTAACCCGTATGGGGAAAAACGCCAAATTTTTATTAACCGGCGATCCGGGGCAAATAGATTTACCACGTCGTACCATTTCTGGTTTAAAAGAAGCCTTACTTATATTAAAGAATGTAGAAGGTGTTGGCATGATATTTTTAGATGATAAAGATGTGATTCGTCACCGTTTAGTTAAAAAGGTAATTGAGGCTTATAAAAGCATCGAGCACGTCGATTAATTAAAAACAGACCCTATATATTAAGCCAGTTACCCATGTAGCTGGCTTTTTTATTTGTGTTTTTTGCGTTTCAGTCAGACTGTCAATAGGTTAGCTGTTTTGTTCTTTTAATTCTGTAAAACTTGATGAAAATCATGTAAATACTTTACTGCTGTTGTTCCCGAGATTTGCAGTATAAATATAAAAAAAGAACATTATGAAAAAATTAATTTTATCTATCGGAATCGGAATTATAGCAACAGCATCCATTTTTGCACAACAAACAGAAATTGATATCACGCCCAATAACTCATGGTTAAAAGCAGGTTTAACAGCCGGTGTGCCTGTGGGAGATGCCAGCGACGTTTCGTCATTTAACTTAGGAGTCGATTTGAGAGGGCAATATTTATTCAACCCTAATTTCGCTATTGGTGTGGCTTCTGGTTATAGCCATTATTTTGCAAAAGATGGTTTAGAAGATTTTGGCGTGATTCCAGTAGCCGGTTTTGCACGTTATTATTTTACACCTAGCGGTCTGTTTTTAGGAACTGATGTTGGGTATGGGTTTTTATCTAATATAGATAATAACGACGGTGGTTTATACGTAAACCCACAAGTTGGGTACCACAACCGCGATTGGAATATTTATGGTTTCTACCAAAACACATTTGCAGAAAACGATCTCGATTTACAAAACGTAGGTATTGGTGTTACTTATAATATCAGGTTTAAATAAATTATAGTAAGTTTATAAGGGTAAAAAGAAGGGGCAAGTTGCTCCTTTTTTTATTTACTTATTGTTTGGCAAGCCTAAACAAATTACATTTGCACAACAAACAACACGCTACTTTTAATGAATACAATAACGAGTACCAATTTCAATTTTCCAGAGCAAAAATCTGTTTACCACGGAAAAGTTAGAGAAGTTTATAATATTAACGACGAAGCATTGGTTATGATTGCTACCGATCGCTTATCGGCTTTCGATGTAGTGATGCCAAAAGGGATTCCATACAAAGGGCAAATATTAAACCAAATAGCAACCAAAATGATGGCGGCTACTCAAGATATTGTGCCTAATTGGTTAACAGCAACTCCAGACCCTAATGTGGCTGTAGGGCATTTATGTGAGCCTTTTAAAGTAGAAATGGTAATACGTGGGTATATGAGTGGGCATGCAGCACGCGAGTATAAAGCAGGGAAGCGTATACTTTGTGGTGTGGCTATGCCAGAAGGGATGAAGGAAAACGATCAATTTCCAACGCCTATTTTAACGCCAGCAACCAAAGCAGAAATGGGCGACCACGATGAAGATATTTCGCGTGAAGACATTTTAAAACGTGGTATTGTAAGTGAAGCAGATTATGTGGTGTTGGAAGATTATACCCGTAAATTATTTCAAAGAGGTACCGAAATAGCAGCAAGCCGTGGTTTAATTTTAGTGGATACCAAATATGAATTTGGAAAAACTAAAGACGGACAAATTGTGTTGATTGATGAAATACACACACCAGACTCGTCTCGTTATTTTTATACCGAAGGTTATGAAGAACGCCAAGCAAAAGGGGAAGCACAAAAGCAACTAAGTAAAGAGTTTGTACGCCAATGGCTTATTGCAAACAACTTTCAAGGCTTAGAAGGGCAAACCGTACCGGTTATGAGCGATGAGTATATTGAGACCGTTAGCGCCCGTTATATAGAGCTTTACGAAAACATTACTGGCGAAACGTTTGTAAAAGGCGATGTAAGCGATATACAAAAACGTATTGAAACCAATGTGTTGGAATATTTGAAGAAATAGTAAACACTATTATATAAAAAAAAAAGGACCTTACGGATGTGAGGTCTTTTTTTTGTGGGGTGTTTTAGGAGATTCGTTTATGAGTACTAACCTTTTGATTCAGGAATAAACTTATGCATTGTTTTTATATAATGTCACCTTTAGTTTTTTCTAATAATCAGTGTTTCTAATAGATTTTGATTGTCTACTATTCTAGCAGTCTTGCTGTTGATTTCATATAAAAAAATGTGTTTTTCGGTTTTGCCTAAATATAATTTTTTTTTAGAAGTTCTAATCGCATTGTCTTTAAACTTAAAGTTATACTCAAGATCATTACCTTTTTCCTTTACTCTATACCCTTTAGAAAACCCGCTAAATATTGAAAATAATAAAGCAATAATCATTAAGTATATGAGTGGGTTCAAGTCCTTTGTTTTCAATTGTTTAAGGTAAAATGTTAGAAAAATAATCAAGTAAAAAACATAAGATATGTCATTAATTTTTTCATAAATATTATTTGAGATGAAGAAAATTACTAAGTTAGCTATTATACCACATAGTATTCCAAAAATCACAGACCATTTATTAAGAAAACTGAGCCATTTGTTGAAAATAAGATGACAAATATAACCACCAAGTATAATTATTAAATATACTAAAATATGCTCCATAAATAATGAAGCGTATTCTTTAATCGTTAAATAATCTATTATTCTAATATTGAACATCCCATAGTAGATAATCAAATTGATTGAACTACATAATGTTACAAATACTGCTCCTGATGGAATTAATTTAATCGCATTTGTAATTTCTTCTTTTTTTTCCAAGGTCTGAGATTAAAGGTAGTGTATAGAATTTCAATCCGTTTCAATGATTTATAATCTACGATAAACGAAGTTAGTTTTTTAATACCAGAAAATTAATATGTAATAATAGGTTTACAAACAAAGTTTTCAACAAAAAAGGCGTCATTCCGAATACATTTCAGAATAACACCTTAGTGATTTAATATAGTATAAAGCCTCTAGATAAAATCTAGATAGCCAAAATAGGACGTTTTAGCGTCTTCGTTTCTTAACAATAACTTGCTTTGCTTTTATGCGTACAAAAATTAATTTATGACGGCTTTTTGGGTTTTCGCGTTGCTCTAATTCAAAAATATCAATCGATTTTATTAAAGGCGTTAGCTTATCAAAACCAAAGTTTCTAGAATCGAAATTGGGTTGCTTTTTTTGTAACAAACTACCAACATCGCCAAGAAATGCCCATCCATCATCATCGGAAACATCGGCAATCGTGGTTTTAATTAATTCCACATCTTTTGGTGTTATTTTATCTACGCTGTCTTCTTTAGCATCGTCCACATCTTTATCTTCACGAGCGGCTTTATTTTTAATAATTTCAATGTAAATGAATTTATCGCAGGCCACAATAAATGGGTTGGGGGTTTTCCGTTCGCCAATACCAATTACTTGCATGCCAGCTTCACGCAAACGTGTTGCCAATCGTGTAAAATCGCTATCACTCGATACCAAACAAAAACCGTGCACTTTACCAGAATATAGAATATCCATGGCATCGATAATCATCGCGGAATCGGTTGAGTTTTTTCCGGTAGTATAACCATATTGCTGTATAGGCGTAATGGCGTTTTCAAGTAATAGGTTTTTCCATTTAGAAAGGTGTGGCTTGGTCCAATCACCATAAATACGTTTAATGCTGGGATTCCCGTATTTGGCAATCTCTTCCATCATTTCTTTAACGTGTGCCGATGGGATGTTATCGCCATCAATAAGTACTGCAATATTTATATTTGTATCCATGTAATTTTTTAATGTTGTAATTCGTGATGCATGCCTTAAAATCTCTTAACGCGATGCGAACTCACAGAATCACGAAGTTAGGATATAATATTTAAAAAAACGAACGAATTACTTACAGATACGGCATGCCATCTGTAAAATAACAGAGTGCTATTTCTTTTTATTTTTGGGTTTGCTGGCTTTGGCCAAGGGGTTAAAGGCTAAACATAATTGGAGCCAATACCATAAATCGGTATCGGTATCAAAACCATCGGGTGTTACAAATATATAACCACGCATGGGGCGTCCTGTAAAATCCATAGGGAGACAGGCAGGTTTTTCAAGTTCGGCTTCGTAAACGGTTTCACCAATACGTGCCATGAGTAAGTTGTCTCCAAATTTTTTATCGAAATGAATGCCGCAAAGCATTTTATTATCAACCTTAAAACAGAGGCCACCCATCATGCTTAACTCTTCAAAAAAGATATGGCTTTCTTGGAGTAATTGACGGATTCTATCGGCTAAAAAGGCATCGTAAGCCATCTTTTATCTTTTAAAGTATCGAATACATTTTCGAGCTAAATTATACATAAAATGGTTGGTTTGAGCGTAATAAAATGAGATCAAGCATACCGCAACAACAAACATGGTAGCTCCAAAAATAGCTTCCCAAGGGTTTAAAGATTGGTTGAAGAATTTTTTTAAGCCATAGCCTGTAAAACTTCCGTAAAGTAATATGAAGTGTATCACATACATAGACAGCGTTTTTTCTCCTATTCTTGAAATGATAGACTGTTTTAAATAGCGTTCGAAGGTGTAAAACAAGCCAAAAAGGATGAAAACATTACCCATTCTAATAAACAAGTAATTGTAATTGGCACAGCGCTCTAAAAGCTCGTAGCCGGTGATTCTGTGTAGATAAAAAAGAGTTTCAGTAGAATAATAAATAAGCAATACACCTACTGAAAAGAACGTCACAATGGTGAATTGTTTGAAAAGATTGCGGTGTGCATGCCTAAAAAACACGGTGGAAATAAAGGCTCCAAATGCAGAATATCCAAACCAAGGCATAATCGTAAAAACAGAACCATTCACTTTGGTCATATAATTCGCGAAAATTAGTGGCACATCGTCTATAACCAGTTTTCGGTATAAGGGTTCTGATATAAAAATGGCACAACCAATACAAAATAGCACAATGGAAAAGAGGTAACTATGGTTTTTAAATATAGAATACAGTATAACGAGGAGTATAAGCGACAAACCAATGCATTGCAGCACGTCTATAACTAAAAAATACGGACTAAAATACCCCGTAAACCAACTAACAAAATTAACACGTAAACTATAGCCTATACCTAGAAGTAGCAAACCTCTAAATATACCCTTCTTCATACGTTTTTTATCGTCGCCTTTGGCATTGGCACGTAATAGTAAATAGGTAAAAACGAGTCCGGAGATGGTGAAAAAAGTAGGAGCAGTGATTCCTCTAAAATACGACCATAAATTGTATGCAGGGTAAATAGGGTTTCTATAAAGCGGGTCTAATAGGGTATCAATAAAATGCCCCTGTAGCATCATTAAAATGGCAAATGCTCGAACAGCATCAATAAAATATAAGCGATTAGTTTGCAATCCTAAATTTAGTTTGATTAGGGTAAATATACTTCTAAAAATTAAAACTGGGTAAAGCTTCGTTAATATTTATCTAATTATGCCAAGATATTTTCAGGGTATTGCGCAATGCTTTGAGAATCTGATATAATAGGTGCTAAACTCAGTAAAAAAGAAGCTTATGTTTTTCAAATAAAGAAGGTTAAACCGAGTTGAAAGTCCTAAAATAGTTACTTGTAAATGCTGTGTTATACGTTGGTTTTACCCAAATAGCAGCGGTGTTTCATGGTTTTTTGAAATATTTAGAAAGGAAGCTTGAATTGGATTGAAAAAAAAAAGATTGTTAATGTTAGTTAGGAATAGGGAAAATATTAGAAAATGAGCATCGGGTTATTGTAGGTTTTACAGAGTAAATATTATATTAGCGGTCATGTCTTGTTTATATTTTGTGTTAAAAATTAAATATTCAGTAATTTTTTTAATGAAATGGCTGAATAATTCTGAAAAAATAAATCCTTTCTTTGAAAGATACATTTATACAACAATGGTTTAAAAAGAAGTTGTTTTTTCATAAAAAAAGACAAAAGCAGTATGGTACAGGATGGATTAACTTTTTTAAAACGAGTTATTTGATACTCACGATAGGTTTTTTTTAAAACACCTAAGTAACAACCGAAACAAGCATAAAAAATTAAATATTAACCAACATAATAAAATTAAAACATGTCAAAAAGCAAAGCAAAAGCCTATTGGAAGGAAAACATTAGGTACCTTTTTATACTATTAACCATTTGGTTTGTAGTATCCTTCGGTGCCGGAATCTTACTTAAAGATACATTAAATACTATAAGAATGGGAGGCTTTAAATTAGGTTTTTGGTTTGCACAACAGGGCTCTATTTATGTGTTTGTTGTTCTCATATTTGTATATGTTCGCCTTATGAATAAACTTGATAAAAAATATGGTTATGATGAATAGTTTATTTTTAGCAGCAGGTTTAGGCGTTCAAACTTGGACTTATATTATAGTAGGTATTACGTTCACACTTTATATAGGTATTGCGATTTGGTCGCGTGCAGGCTCAACCAAAGAGTTTTATGTAGCTGGTGGTGGTGTATCGCCATTAGCAAATGGTATGGCTACTGCAGCAGATTGGATGAGTGCAGCGTCTTTTATATCCATGGCAGGAATTATTTCCTTTGCAGGTTATGATGGGGCGGTGTATTTAATGGGATGGACCGGTGGTTATGTGCTTTTAGCATTACTACTTGCGCCTTATTTGCGTAAGTTCGGAAAATTTACAGTGCCCGATTTTATTGGGGATCGCTATTACTCCAATACAGCACGTTTTGTAGGGGTGTTTTGCGCACTTATTGTATCGTTTACCTATGTAGCAGGTCAAATGCGTGGCGTAGGTTTGGTGTTTTCTCGTTTTTTAGAAGTGGATATCAACACGGGGGTTATTATTGGAATGATTATCGTTTTATTTTATGCCGTTCTTGGTGGTATGAAAGGGATCACATATACTCAGGTAGCACAGTATTGCGTACTTATTTTCGCTTTTATGGTGCCTGCTATTTTTATATCTATTCAAATGACGGGGAACCCGATACCGCAATTAGGTTTTGGTAGTACGTTGGCTGATGGATCTGGAACGTATTTACTTGATAAATTAGATGGTTTAAGTGCTGATTTAGGGTTTGCTGAATATACGGAAGGCTCCAAATCAATGATTGATGTATTCGCCATCACTTTAGCCTTAATGGTTGGTACCGCAGGTTTACCACACGTTATTGTACGCTTTTTTACCGTGAAACGAGTGAAAGATGCGCGTAAATCAGCAGGTTTAGCTTTATTGTTAATTGCACTTTTATATACAGCGGCACCTGCAGTATCTGTTTTTGCAAGAACGAATTTAATCGAAACAGTTTCAAACCAACCTTATGCGAGTATGCCAGAATGGTTTCAAAAATGGGAAACCACGGGTTTAATTGTTTTTGATGATAAGAATAACGACGGAATCATACAATACTTAGCCGATCCTATCAAAAATGAATTGGTGGTAGATAATGATATTATGGTACTTGCCAATCCGGAAATTGCACAATTACCAGACTGGGTAATCGCTTTAGTAGCAGCAGGTGCATTGGCAGCCGCTTTATCTACAGCAGCTGGCTTGTTATTGGTAATTTCATCGTCTGTTTCTCATGATTTAATCAAGAAAATGATTAACCCAAATATTTCAGAAAAAGGAGAATTAATTGCAGCACGTTTAGCGGCTACTGTAGCAGTTTGTGTTGCTGGTTGGTTTGGTATTAATCCACCAGGGTTTGTTGCCGCAACCGTTGCTTTGGCCTTTGGTCTGGCTGCAGCGTCCTTTTTCCCTGCCATTATTTTAGGAATTTTCTATAAGAAAATGAACAAAGAAGGTGCTATTGCTGGTATGATTGTCGGTATCCTTTCCATGTTATTTTATATGCTTAAATTTAAATTCGACTGGTTTGGTGGCGGCGGAAAAGATGATTGGTGGTTTGGAATCTCACCAGAAGGTTTTGGTACTGTGGCCATGATTATTAACTTTATAGTATCGATTGTAATCATGAAGTTTACACCAGAACCGCCTCAAGAAGTACAAGATATTGTTGAAAATATTCGTATTCCAAGTGGTGCGGGAGAAGCTACGGGACATTAATTGTCAATTGACAATGGAGAATTAACAATTAATAATGTAAATTCATCAATTAATAAATCAACGATTTAACAAATCAACAGTAAAAAAAATGAGTAATTACCACATAAAACATTTAGAAGAATACTATCAAGTTTATAGAAAATCTATTAGAGAGCCTGAGAATTTTTGGGAAGAAGTTGCCGAAGAGCATTTCGTATGGCGTAAAAAATGGGATAATGTATTAAGTTGGGATTTTACCAAACCTGAAGTCAAGTGGTTTGAAGGTGCAAAACTTAATATTACTGAAAACTGTATTGACAGGCATTTAGCAACACGTGGTGATAAAACCGCTATTTTGTTTGAACCTAACAATCCTGATGAACCTTCAGAGCATATTACATACAGTCAGTTACATAAACGGGTAAACCAGTTTGCGAACGTACTGAAAGCACATGGTATTCAAAAAGGAGATCGTGTGTGTATTTATGTACCCATGATTCCGGAATTGGCTATTTCCTTATTGGCTTGTGCACGCATTGGTGCTATTCATTCGGTGGTATTTGCTGGGTTTTCTTCAACAGCAGTCGCCACACGAATTAATGATAGCGATTGTAAAATGGTTATTACGGCCGATGGGTCTTACCGTGGTGCGAAATCCATAGATTTAAAAGGTATTGTAGATGAAGCCTTGGAAGAATGTCCAGGTGTAAAAACGGTATTGGTTGCAAAACGCACCAATTCTGAAGTGCACATGAAAGAAGGTCGCGATTTGTGGTTGCAACCTCTGTTAGATGCCGCTTCAACAGAGTGTAAAGCAGAAATTATGGATGCGGAAGATCCGTTGTTTATTCTATATACATCTGGTTCTACAGGAAAACCAAAAGGGATGGTGCATACTACCGCAGGGTATATGGTGTACACCGCGTATACGTTTAAAAACGCGTTTCAGTACCGTGAAAATGATGTGTACTGGTGTACCGCCGATATTGGTTGGATTACCGGGCACAGTTACATTGTTTACGGCCCTTTAGCAAACGGAGCTACAAGTGTTATGTTTGAAGGCGTACCTAGTTATCCGGATTTCGGACGCTTTTGGCAAATAGTCGATAAACATAATGTAACTCAGTTTTATACCGCTCCAACGGCGATTCGTGCCTTGGCAAAACAAGGTGTGGAATTGGTAGAGAAATACGATTTATCATCCTTAAAAGTATTAGGAAGTGTTGGCGAACCTATCAACGAAGAAGCTTGGCACTGGTACAATGATGTGGTTGGGAAAAATAAAAGCCCGATTATAGATTCGTGGTGGCAAACAGAAACGGGTGGTATCATGATTACACCAATTCCCTATGTAACGCCAACCAAACCAACCTATGCGACTTTACCTTTTATAGGTATTCAACCCGCATTAATGGATGAGGCTGGGAATGAACTTAAAGGCAATCAAATTGAAGGCCGTTTGTGTATCAAATTCCCATGGCCGTCGATTGCGCGTACCATTTGGGGAAATCATGAGCGCTATAGAGAAACTTATTTTTCAACATATGAAAACAAATATTTTACGGGAGATGGTGCCTTACGTGATGAAGTAGGTTATTACCGTATTACAGGTAGGGTAGATGATGTTATTATTGTTTCAGGACATAACTTAGGAACAGCACCTATTGAAGATGCTATTAACGAGCATCCAGCTGTGGCAGAATCGGCCATTGTAGGGTTTCCACACGATATTAAAGGAAGTGCTTTGTATGGTTATGTAACGCTTAAAGATACCGGCGAATCTCGAAACCATGATAATTTACGAAAAGAAATTAATCAACTTATTTCAGATCGAATCGGACCTATTGCAAAACTTGATAAAATTCAATTTACCAACGGATTACCTAAAACACGATCAGGAAAAATTATGCGTCGTATTTTACGTAAAATAGCGAGTAAAGACACCTCAAACTTAGGCGATACCAGCACCCTGTTAAACCCAGAAGTGGTTCAGGATATTATGGATGAAGCTCTTTAAAAGAAATAAATAATTGACAATTATCAATTGATAATTGTCAATTATCTTTCTAACAAATACCCCCAATTTAAATGTTTGCGTTTGTCTAAGCGCGAAACTATCTTTAGAAATACTAAAGCCGTAATTAAAGCATCACCCGTAGCGGTGTGCCTATCTACCATAGGGACGTTTAGTTCTTTACACAAATCATCTAAGGAATACATTTTTTCTTTTTCCCTGTAAATAATGTGGATGGATTTTTTATATAAAACGCCCGTATCAATAAACTTGTTTTTTAATTTGCCTAAACCATGTCTTGAAAGCATTTCGTTCATCATGTTACGGTCAAAATTAGCATGGTGCGCAATTAAAACATCGTTTTTTATATAAGCTAAAAAGGTTTTTATAGCTTCTAATTCCGATACTTTTTCTCTGGAACCTGTTTTCATTAGGCCATGTATTTTAACTGTTTCGGGTTTGAAAACATCTTGTTCTAAATACAGTTCTAAACTATTATTTACCTGAATGGTTTTTCCAACAAAAGATACAGCGCCTATAGATAATACGCGGTCTTCTTTTTTATCGAAGCCTGTAGTTTCCGTATCAAAGGCTATAAAACGGGTATTTGGAATGGTGTCACCTTTGTTTTTCTTTTTACTAAAAGTCTCGAGGTAGACGTTCCAAAAATCGGGAAAGCTTTGTTTTTTCTTAAATAACCAATTAAAATTCATGTGCTTATATGTTTAGTTTTAAGTTGGTTACCGTTTACATGAAATTCTTTAAATCGAATCGCATTTTTAAGGTTTCTTGAATCTCTTGAATGGGCTTAAAGCAGCGTTTTAATTTTAGTTTTTCTTCTTTGGTGAGCGTTTCCAATTCAATAAACTTTCCTGAGTTGTTATGCAACAAGCCTTGTTTTGTTTTAAACTTAGATAAGGCTTTAAATGCGTAAGAACAGGATTGATACAATTCTTTGTTATTGGGTTCCATTTCGGCTAACTTCTCGAAGCGTTCTGCAGTATTGTTTATACCTTTTATATTGCTGCTTAAAATAAGTAACCTGGCAGCATCAATTAAGGGCATTAAGGCTCTGCTTTTTATATTGAAAAGGTCTTTTTGGTCGCCGCTTTCTTCAACTAAAAACTGTTTAAAGAAACCAAAAGCAGGTGGGTTTTTAAGCGCATCCCTTCCTAAAAACTTAAAGAATAAAGAAGTCTTGCTTAAACTTGAATAAATAGAGTTAGATAATTCATCTACCAAATTATTATCGCCATAAACGCTGTTGTAATCAAAAAAGATAGACGATAGTAAAATGGCCTTTTCATCGGGGTTTAAAATCCAATTTTCAAACTGCAATTTCCAATTGGTAATAGATTTGCACCATTCCACATTACTCGCCATCATATTGGCTTCGCAATATTCAAAGCCTATTTTGTTTAAAGATTTCGTAACCAGTTTAGCTACTTCTAGAAAATAGGCTTGCGTTTCTTCGTATTTATCAGCTTCAACATCTTGAAACACAATGGCATTATCTTGGTCTGTGAAAAGTAATTGTTCTTTTCTACCTTGACTCCCAATGGCCATCCATGAAAAAGGGACTGGAGGTGGTGTAGGCATTTTTTTAATGGCCAATTCAATGGCACGAATGTTAATCGCATCATTAATTTGAGAAATAATTTTTACGATGTGCGAAATAGGAATATTTTGTTCTAAATAACTTTTTAGTAAGGTATTGGCTTTAAGACGGGCTGTTCGTAATTTTTTAGTGCGTT
The DNA here is from genome assembly GCF_030552475.1 of Mariniflexile sp. AS56. Lineage (GTDB taxonomy): Bacteria > Bacteroidota > Bacteroidia > Flavobacteriales > Flavobacteriaceae > Mariniflexile. The sequence goes on from NZ_JAUPED010000002.1 coordinate 127,014, forward strand.
TGGCACGTTTTATTTCTTTTAAAATAACAGATGGGTTGTTACCCAAAGTTACCAAAACATCGTGTTGGGTTAGTACGCCAATAAGTTTAGAATTTACAGTACCATCTTTGGTAATACACAAATGCCCAATGGTATGTTTTATCATTTGTAATTGACCATCGGCAACTGTTAAATCCTTTTTATTGGTGATAACAGGCGAACTCATGATATTGGTCACCGAAGTCTCAATAGGAAATAAGCCAGTTGCTATCTTGTTTTTTATATCACTATTGGTAATAATACCAACAGGTTTTGAATCCTCATCAACCACAATTATACAGCCAATTTTATGGGCGCTCATAGTGATGGCAGCATCTTTTAACGAGGATTTAAAATCGCATGTAATGGGGTTTTTAGTATAATTAGCGGTTTGAAAACTCAGCACATCTTGCGAAGTACTAGGTAAATAATCAGAAAATATTTTACCTGTTTCTTCGGCCGTATAAGGATCGTATGCGTTGGTTGCGAAAGCTGTAATTAAGAATTTATAAACACTGGCGTTGTTATTAGTAACCGCTTGGAAGGTGTCTATAGGAATGGCATACACGATAGATTCTTCGTTGGCTATAGCTGTAAGTTTGTAATTCTCTTTAGCAATAAGCGGGCGAACCCCAAAAATATCACCAGCATCACTAATATTCACAATTTCCTGAGCGTTGGTCGCATTGGTGTGAAATGAGGTGATAGCCCCATTACGAACCATGTAAAAGTGCTCGTTAAAAGCATCGCCTTTTTTAAATAACGTATCGCCTTTTTCTAAATAAATAATGGAAACTTGTTTCGATATTTTCAACAAATCGTCATCTTTCAGAATATTAAAAGGTGGGTAGTTTTTTAAAAAATCGTAAACACGTTCTGCAATAGAATTTTTCATTCAGTAAATTTATAATTCTTTTTTTAGAATGGTAAGCTTATTGTTGAAAGTGCTTGTTTTTATGATAAAAAAAAATACAACCTCGACAAAAAAGCGAGATTGTATTTATGTTGTTTTGCTTCATAATTCCATGGAATGGATAAAGCATATAATAAAAAAGTATCTTTTGGTACTAAATCATTTTAAAATCTAAAAGCAATTCACCTTCAACAAAACACTGTAAATGGTCACCTTTATAAATTTCACCAGCACCAACAGCAGGTGTTCCTGTAAAAATTAAATCGCCAGGTTCTAGAGTCATGTATTGCGATGTAAATGCTATAATATCACTAAAGGTGTAAATCATTAAAGCGGTGTTTCCAACTTGTTTTTCATCACCATTAATTACTAAATTAAAATTAATATCGTCCAATTTAGGAAAGTTAGCAACCGGTTTGAAGTTTGATATTGGTGCAGCACCATCAAAACCTTTACCTAAATCCCAAGGGCCTTTAGTTTCTCTACAAGCATTAAAAACATCTTTAGCGGTATAATCGATCCCAACAGCAATTTCAGAAATATAAGAAGCAGCATCTTCTAGACTAATATCTTTACCTTTTTTACCAATTTTGATAACCAATTCAATCTCATAATTTAATTGATTGGTAAAGCTAGGATAAACCACATCCTTATTGTCTTTTACTAGACTTGATTCTGGCTTAGAAAATATAATTTGATTTCCTGTTTTGTTCGCACTAATTTCTTCTTTGTTACTTACGTAGTTTTTTCCGATGGCCAGAATTTTCATAATGTTTGATTTAGTTAAAATTTAGATGGTAAATTTAATAAAATAAGCAATTTAAAATCCAACTAATTTTAACTTCTTTATAAGCTGCCATTTAACGTTTTTTTTGTAACTTAAAATGCACTAAATAAACGGATTATTATGAATAAAATTAACGCATACGCAGTAAAAGAAGCAGGCGCTTCCCTCGAAAAATTTCAATACGAATTGCCAGAAATAGGTAATGAAGAAGTAGATATTAAAGTCGCATATTGTGGTGTTTGTCATTCTGATATAAGTATGATTAACAACGATTGGGGCATGAGCCAATACCCTTTAGTACCAGGACATGAAATTGTTGGGGAAGTCATGGGCTTAGGAAACGGCGTGAAAGGTCTTAAAATAGGTGATAAAGTGGGTATGGGCTGGAGTTCTGGCGCTTGTATGCATTGTAACCAGTGTTTAGATGGAAAACAGCATTTATGTGGCAGTTCAGAATCTACTATTGTGGGACGTCATGGCGGATTTGCCGATGTGGTACGTGGCCATTGGTCGTGGGTAATTCCTTTACCAAAAGGTTTAGATATGGCAAAAGCGGGCCCTTTATTTTGTGGTGGAATTACTGTTTTCAGTCCCATTGTTCTATCTGGAGTAAAACCAACCGATAAAGTAGGCGTGATAGGTGTTGGTGGTTTAGGACATATGGCACTTAAGTTTTTAAGAGCTTGGGGTTGTGAGGTGACTGCTTTTAGTTCTAACCCTAGTAAAAAGGAAGGTATTTTAAAAATGGGGGCACACCATGTGGTAGATTCCACAAAACCAGAAGCTTTAGAGGGTATTGCGGGTACTTTAGATTTTATTTTAAATACTACCAATGTAACACTCGATTGGAATTCCTTTTTAACTACATTAGCACCACAAGGAAAGCTACACACTGTTGGTGCGGTTTTAGAACCTATGGCTATTCCTGCGTTTAGCTTAATTATGGGTGAAAAATCGGTAGGAGGGAGTCCGATAGGAAGTATTGCATTAACCAAAAAAATGTTGGAATTTTGTGTTAGACATTCTATTTATCCAACGGTTGAAGAATTTAAATTGGAGGACGTTAATAAAGCCATACAACATTTGGAAGATGGCAAAGCCCGATTTAGAATTGTACTAAAAGCATAAAAATTGTTTAATTAAAAAATTAATTACCATGGCAAAATCACAAGACGCTAAGAAAACCGTTAAAAAGGAGCCCCTTTTAACAGCAAAAGAAAAGAAAGCAGCAAAAATTGCTAAAAAGGCAAAACGCTCTTAAAGTTTTATAACTTTTAACATGAAAACCACTTTATTTAAGTGGTTTTTTTTATTTAATCTAATTCGTAGAATACACCATCTAGAATGGTTATTTTTGCATTTCATTTTTATTACAAGCTATTTTATAATGAGACACTTAAAAGCATCCTCAGAAACTACCAATAAATCAAAACCCAAAGTAACCATGGCGCAGGCCTTTAAAACCATTATTTGGCCTAGGCGAAATCTGGTTTTTATTGGGTTGATTTTAATTGTGATTAAAAGTATATCAGGTTTAATTTTGCCTTGGCAGAGTAAGGTGTTGCTAGACGAGGTGATACCCAATAAAGATTATTCGCAACTCTATACTTTAATTGCTATTGTACTATCTGCAATTTTAGTACAAGCGGTGACCTCCTTTTTATTAACCCGAGTTTTAAGTGTACAAGCACAGTTTTTAATTAGTGAATTACGTGCACAGGTTCAAAAAAAGATTTTGTCTTTACCTATTAGTTTTTTCGATAATACAAAATCGGGAGCCTTAGTATCGCGAATTATGAGTGATGTTGAAGGTGTTAGAAATCTTATTGGTACCGGTTTAGTGCAATTGGTAGGTGGTAGTTTTACGGCTATTGTGTCGCTGGTTATTTTAATAAAAATAAACCCTTGGATGACCCTTTTTGTATTCGTACCACTTTCAATTTTCGGATATATTGCGTTAAGAGCCTTTAAATACATTCGACCTATTTTTAGAACCAGAGGAAAAATTAATGCTGAAGTGACGGGGCGTTTAACAGAAACCTTAGCGGGTGTTCGTGTTATAAAAGCATTTAATGCAGAAGAACAAGAACAAATTGTGTTTGAAAAAGGGGTAGATAAACTGTACCAAAACGTAAAAAAGAGTTTAACCGCTACGGCATTTATGACCAGTTCTTCAACCTTTTTAATAGGGGTTGCTACTACAGGTATTATGGGAATGGGTGGTTATTATATGATTCAAGGGGAAATGACTACGGGAGATTTTTTATTCTTCACCTTAATTCTAGGTTTTATGATTGCGCCTATAGTGCAAATGAGTAATATAGGTAGCCAACTTACTGAAGCATTAGCTGGTTTAGATAGAACCGAGGAGCTTATGAATATGACGGCAGAAGAAGATAACGAAGAACGCACTATTGAGCTAAAAGACTTAAAAGGTGAAATTACGTTTAAAGATGTCTCGTTTTCTTATGATGAAGGTAAAGAAGTATTGCATAACATTAATTTTACAGCACCTGCAGGTTCTGTAACCGCCTTGGTTGGAAGCTCAGGATCTGGGAAATCGACGATGGCTGGTTTATCGGCTACTTTTTTAACTCCGAAGTCGGGGATGGTGACCATTGATAATCAAGATTTATCGAAAGTAAAATTAAGTACGTATCGCCAATATTTAGGGGTGGTATTGCAGGATGAATTTTTATTTGAAGGTAGCATTAGAGAGAACATAATGTTCCCAAGACCAAATGCTACGGAAGCCGAATTACAAAACGCGGTGAAAGCAGCCTATGTAAACGAATTTACCGACCGTTTTGATGATGGTTTGGAAACTTTAATTGGTGAGCGTGGTGTGAAATTATCAGGAGGGCAGCGTCAGCGTTTAGCTATTGCGCGTGCTATTCTTGCTAACCCAAAAATTATTATCTTAGATGAGGCTACTTCCAGTTTAGATACTGAAAGTGAAGCTTTAATTCAGAAAAGTTTATCTGAATTAATAAAAGACAGAACCACTATCGTGATTGCACACCGTTTGAGTACCATTAAAAAAGCAGACCAAATTTTAGTGATAGAAGCTGGTAATATCGTAGAACGTGGTACGCATCAAGAGTTGATTACTTTAGAGGGTAGGTATTACGATTTATACACGTATCAAGCGAAAATTTAAAAACAGGTATTATGACAATTTCAGACGTACAGCCCACCGAATATCATACGTTTTACAGTAATTACTTGGCATTAATACCCAAAGACAAGCTGTTGATTGATGGGTTTAAAGAAAGTGCTCAGGAGATTGTTGACTTTTTTCAAAACATGCCTATTGTAAAACTGAACTATGCCTATGCGAGCCAAAAGTGGAGCGTTAAAGAAGTGTTTCAGCATCTTATAGATACCGAACGAGTTTTTCAATACCGTTGTTTTTGTATTGCTCGACACGATAAAACGGCTTTACCAGGTTATGAGCAAGATGATTATATAATGCCTTCAAAAGCAAAAAATAAAAGTATAGAATCGTTAGTGGAAGAGTTTAAAGCAGTGCATCACAGTTTTATAGTCTTACTTGACTCTTTAACAGATGATGATTTACTATCTGTAGGTAATGCAAATGGAAACCCAATGTCTGCCAGAGCAGCTGCGTTCATTATTTTAGGCCATAATATATGGCACATTAATATTATAAAAGAACGCTATTTGTAAATAGTAGCTCGTTTTTAATAAGAAGCTAATACCATTATATTAAGCCAAACTCACCATACGTTTTTGACTTATCAGGAACAAAAACACCAATAAAGATAAGATTCCAAAAACTGAAAACCCTATAAACAACGGGAGCACAGAGGTTTCAACAAAGCCACCAATGTAATTAGCAATGGGTACCGCTAAAACTGTGGAGATAAACCCGTTTATAGCAGCTCCAATACCTGCAATATGTCCTAAAGGTTGCATGGCTAATGCTCTTAAATTTCCAAATAAAAATCCAACTGCAAAAAACTGCATGGCAAAAAAGCCAACCAAAACATAAATACTTGGGTTATTGCCAGACCAGAATATAATTACATATAAAATAGATATAATACAATATGCAATTGTTGCTATATAGCCAATGCGCATCATACCAAACTTAACAACCAAGGTGCTATTTAAATAGGTTGCTAAACCAATTGAAATAGCTAAACTAGCGAAGATATATGGGAACATTTCGGCTAACTGGTACTGACTTTCAAATATTTGTTGAGAGGTGCTTAAATACACCATAAAAGAGCCTGTTATAAAACCAGAAATTAAAGTGTAGGCAATGGCTTCTGGGTACTTGAAAAACTCCGTAATACCATTAGCAAATAAATCGGTCGAGAACTTAATACGTTTCTCTTTGGGGAGGGTTTCGGGTTGACGTTTCCAAAACCAAAACATGATGATGACACCAAAAACCAAATTAAAGTAAAAAATAGCTTCCCAATTAAAGAAGTAAAGAAAAAAGGTGCCTAAAGTGGGGGCTATTACGGGGATTAATATAAAGAACATCACCACAATAGATACTATTTTAGCCATATAATCACCACTATAAGAATCTCTAACCATAGAAATACTTAAACTTCTAGGAGATGAAAGTCCGATGCCTTGCAAAACGCGCCCCACAAGCATCACTTCAAAACTGGTAGTCGTAACGCAAACAATACTCGCTATTATAAACACAAGGAAACCAATAAATACAATCGGTTTTCTTCCAAAACTGTCTGATAACGGACCGAAAATAAGTTGACCAAAGCCTAAACCTAAAAAAATCATGGTTACCAGTAACTGGTTATCACTAGGGTTTGTAATGTTTAGGGAAGTTCCAATATCAGGTAAGGCAGGTAATAAAGCGTCAATAGATAGGGCAACAATAGACATTAAAGAAGCCATTAAGGCAACAAATTCAAATTTAAAGGTCTGTTCTTTTTGCATGGTGCAAAAATACTTTATTATAATAGATAAGAAAGTGCTCTAGTCGTTAATATAATATTAAAAAACGGCAGTACTTCTGTTAAATAAAATATATTTGTTAATTCATGTTAATCTAAAAATTGTAATTATATTATGAAGTACTTCCTGTATTCTTTAAGTTTATTCGTGTTTTTTTCTTGTAGTGAAAAAGAACCTGATTATGTTGCTTTGAATGAGCAACAAATTAGCGATTATATTGCTGAATATAATATTGTAGCTCAAAGAAGTGATAGTGGCTTATATTATGTGATTGACGAACTAGGAACTGGTGTGCAACCTACAGCCGCTTCAAACGTTACGGTGGCATATAAAGGCTATTTTTTAAATGGTTCTGTTTTTGACCAAAGTAATGCTGATGGTATTTCTTTTAACTTAAGACAGGTAATTAGTGGCTGGACAGAAGGGATTACTTATTTTAAAGAAGGAGGCAGCGGTATGTTGTTAATCCCAGCACATTTGGCTTATGGTAATTCAAATCGTGGAAGTATTCCAGGAGGTTCAGTCCTTCTTTTCGATATTGAACTCATTTCAGTAAACTAAATAGAAATTGTTTTAGAACTATGAATTTTGCCCCCTTATTAAAATACATTGCTAATTATGTTAGTTTAACAGCTACTGAAATTGCTTTTTTAGAATCGAAACTAACAATTAGAACGTATTTAAAAGGACAATATATTGTGCAACAAGGCGATATTTGTAAGAATGTGGGTTTTGTATTGTCTGGTTGTACTAAAACATTTTATGTAGATAAAGAAGGGCAGGAGCATATACTTATGTTTTCAGTGGAAGATTGGTGGACTTCGGATATGGGCAGTTTTATAACCCAAACACCAGCTTATTTTAATGTGCAATGTCTGGAAAATACCGAGTTAGTGATGTTTTCCTATGAAGCTAATGAAGAGTTGTATGAGGCGATTCCGAAATTAGAACGCTTTTTCAGACTTATTATTCAAAAAGCTTTTGTGTCTTCACAAGAACGCATTGTTCGAAATTTTAGTCTTTCAGCTAAAGAACAGTACCTTCATTTTAGAGATCAATACCCACTTATAGAGCAGCGCATTCCGCAGTACATGATCGCATCTTACCTAGGTATCACCAAAGAATTTCTTAGTAAAATTAAAAGCCAGCTTATTCTGGAACAGTGAATGTTAATCTAGTTTAACATCATTTAATAATCTATGTCATTTTTTGTAAGTTAGATGTTTCAGATATTTGTATCAGCAAAATAAGTATGAATACACTCATTGAAAATATAAGCGCAGTTAACGATCTCATCCTTCAAGGAAAAGGTTTGGAAGCTTTTGAAATGTATTATCATGACGATGTAGAAATTCAGAAAAACGATCATCCTATTTCAGTCGGTAAAGACCTGAATAGAAAACATGAAGAAGCTTTTTTTGCAGCTATAACCGAATTTAGATGTGCAAAACCGTTAAAAATAGCTATTGGAGAAAAAACCACGATGGTAGAATGGCAATTGGACTATACACACAGAGATTTAGGTTGTAAAAAATATACACAAGTGGCTATTCAAGAATGGCAAGACGGGAAAATTATTAAAGAAAAATTTTATTACGGATCATAAACAATAACAAAACAAAAACAAAAATGAAAAAAACAATTAAAAATTTAGCAATCGTAGCTCTAGTAGCATTTACAACATTTTCTTTCACAAACATTGGTGGTGAGAAAAAAGAGATTAAAACAGATGAAAGTAAAGTCGTTTGGAAAGGTTATAAAGTAACAGGATCTCATGAAGGTACTATTGCCATCAAATCGGGTTCTTTAACGTTTGATGAAAATAAATTAGTAGGTGGGGAGTTTGTAATTGATATGACAACTATTAATTCTACAGACTTACAAGGTGAATACAAAGGAAAATTAGATGGTCATTTAAAATCTGATGACTTTTTTGGAGTTGAAAAGCACCCAACAGCAACTTTAGTATTTAAAAAAGTAACAGCTTCAGGAAAGAATGCATACAACGTTACAGGCGATTTAACTATTAAAGGAAAAACAAACCCAATAACATTCACTATTTCAATCTACGGAAACAAAGCAACAGCATCGTTAAAAGTAGATAGAACAAAATATGGTGTTGAATATAATTCAACAAGTTTCTTTGAAAACTTAAAAGACAAAGCTATTTATGATGAATTTGATTTAATAGCAGATTTAGAGTTTTAATTAAAAAGTGACTAATAGTTATAAAGAAGAGAGCGTTCAGAAATGAACGCTCTTTTTAGTTTAAATAATTTCGTACTATTTAAATTAAAATACTACATTTGGTTTAGACCAACCATTCTTAAATTAATGTGTTTTAGTATCGAACTTATCATCATATATTTCTATGAAAATTTTTGAATGTCCAAATTGTAAATCTCCTGTTTTTTTTGAAAACACAATCTGTCAATATTGTAATACTGCGATAGGATACAATCCTTTTTTAGATACATTTGAAATCCCAAATAACAACCAGGATCAAGGTTCAAAGTTTTGTTCTAATTATGAATGGGGCGTTTGTAATTGGTTTGTTGACAACAACCAAAACTCAGACCTTTGTGTAGCTTGTAGTTTAAATCGAGTGGTTCCAGACAGGTCAAACGAAGATCATTTTGAAAAATGGATAAAATTAGAAACGGCTAAGCATCGTTTAATTTATCAGCTTTTGAAGCTGAAATTACCCATTAAGTCTAAAATGACACATCCTGATGGTATTGCTTTCGATTTTTTATCGGAAAACAATAGTGAAGATGTTCGAACAGGGCATGCGGATGGTGTCGTTACTATCATACTTTCAGAAGCAGATTCTGTACATCGTGAGCAATTACGAAAGCAAATGAATGAGGTTTATCGAACACTTCTTGGACATTTTAGGCATGAAATAGGGCATTATTATTGGGAGGTTTTGTTCGATGATTCTAATATAGAATCTTATAGGGAGTTATTTGGTGATGAGCGTTTAGATTATGGAGATGCTTTGGAAATCCATTATAAAAATGGAGCTCCTAACAACTGGAATCAAAATTATATTAGCGCGTATGCTAGTTCGCATGCATGGGAAGATTGGGCCGAAACTTGGGCTCATTATTTACATTTAATGGATACTTTAGAAACAGCGAATAGTTTTGGTGTGTCTTTTTACCCTGAAAAAGAATATGTAAAACAACTATTGATTGATAGATGTCCAAATCCTTACCTTACAGAAAACTTTAAGGACATTTTTGACGCAAGTGTAGCCCTAACGTGTACTGCAAATAGCTTGAACAGATCTATGGGGTTACCCGATATTTATCCATTTGTTGTCCCAATTAAAGTGATTCAAAAACTTACTTTTATTCATGATTTATTGCATAATAAAAATTTGTAATTTAAGTTGTTGCATGTTTTTAAAACAATTTTATATTTTTTATAACTATTTCTAATTAAATTTTTAAAAGGTTACCTTTGTTTTTTATAAAAAAGAAATCCATAAATGTCATTTAAAAAAATAATAGAACCTCTTAAAGATAATTTACAACGCAACCAGATTGTAGAGCCTAATCCGCTTCAAGCGAAAATACTTTCTAAAATAAAGGGAGGTAAAAGCATGTTTGTAATAGCTCCAGATAATTCAGGAAAAACAACCAGTATTGTAATAAGCGTTATAAATAAACTAAAGGAAGCCTTTGAAGATGCACCGCGCGCTTTAATTTTTGTGAAAGATAAAGAGGAATCTTTAAAACTTGCAGATCTATTTAATACTTACAAAAGAGGAACCGATTTACGTGTGTATTGTGCGTATGACGAGCACAACCTTGAATTACAACGTGAAGAAATTTATTTAGGAACTGATATTGTTATTGCAACACCAAAAAGACTGAATAGAATATTTTATTTAAACGGGATCAATTTAAACAAGCTGCAAATGTGTATTGTGGAAGATGCCGAATTTTTGTTTAGAAACAATAATTTTGCTGAGGTTACTAGAACACCAGAAAGCATAAGCAGATGCCAATACCTTGTGTTTTCAGATAAGTTTGATGATCGTTTCGAACGTTGGCAAGAAACCTTCATGCACCTTGCTGAAACAGTTAAAATTAAATAATAGGCTTGCTTAATGGTAGTGAGGCTTGCTGTATTTAATCGCTTGTGCTGTGTGCTTATCTTGTTTGTAATGAGTTCTTTAATTGGTTACTCTCAAACTGAAACCGATCGTTTTAAAGTAGGGTTTAGCTATGGTAATGGTTCACAAAGTAAATTTCCTTTCAATTTAAAAGATTATACGCATACCGTAACCTTTTATAAAGCACAGCTTAACTATTTAATAGGGAATAAAAAGCAATGGGCTTATGAAATTAATATAGAGCCAAGCTATAATATTGCAGAACACCAATTATTAAACGAATACTTTATAAAACCAGAAGACGGCGACGACTACCAGGAAAAACGCAATTTATATACTCAAAAAAGAACCATAAATGAGTATGTTTTAAATTTAGGTTTTTTAGTACGGTATACAGTATGTACCCCGGTAAGTATTTATGCTGTTGGCAGTGTGGGCCCTATGATTTCTGATAAAGCGACTGAAAGGTTAGCAAAAGGCTACGCATTTTCAGATATTTTTGGTGTAGGAACTTCGTATGCCATTGGCGATGTTCAATTAGACTTTCGGTATTCCTTAAGGCACACATCCAATCTTGAGTTTAAAACGCCGAACAATGGGCACAATACAACCAACATGTCTTTTTCTGTCTTGTACTGCTTGTAATTTCGCACCATTAGTATAGGTTAAGATATTAATAAAAACTATTTTAGCTTTTATTTTTTGTTTTAAACTATGACGTTAAAAGTTATTAAATTATACCTTATTGGTGTATTATATTTTGGATTAACGCTGTTTTCATGTGAAAGTGATTCAGATAGTCCAAAATCAGTTTCCACAGATCCTTGTGAGAACGTGATGCCTACTCCCGATAGTTTACGGTACTTTTCTAAATATGAAAAACCAGTTATTACTGCCCCAGAAACCGTAAATGCCCAGTTTTATTCAGACGAAGTCATAGAAATTAAATGGGATTTACCAGAAGGTCTATGGAATAGTCAACTTCAAATTATAGAACTAGATACGCCTTATGATTGTCTTGATTATGAGAAGTTTCATGCCTTGAATAATAATTTTTCGGCAGGCTATGGCAATCAATTTAGTCATTACTTTTTTTTGAGTCATTATAATGGTATTATTACAGATACCGTGTATGTTGCGTATAGAATAAGAACAACAGATAATGATTATCCTATTAAATATAGTATATGGAGTGACGTGAATACATTTACGATCATTCCTTTAGCTAGTTTGAAAAAAGAGGTAATTACCGTGTCTTATGACTTTGATTTCATTACTGAAGAAGCTTATAAAGATTATTATTCAGGTGTTTTAACAAAGAAAAATTATAAATTGAAAGACATTGCTCTTGATTATAATTTAGATTATGATCATATTCGGTTTGTGCGACCCATTAAATTTGAAACTCATTTTGTAACCAAATTTGACGATAACAAGACTCCGTTTTCACGAATTATGATTGGTTTTGATGAAGATTTTGAATATAACAAAGAGTTTTATCCGTTTGAAGTGTTTGCAGATGTGTATCCAGGGTCTTATGAAGATAATCCTGTAAAGGGCAATCAATACCGAACAAATTCTGGAAATTATGTTTCTGAAATGAATGCTTTTGATTTAAAGGTAGCTTATAAATTGGAAGATGTTATAGGAAGTCAACATAGACTTAAAATAGATTTAACATATGAAGTTTTTAGCGATGAAAACACCCCATAAACCAAGGCTTAAGTTTCATTTAGTGCCATGTGATTCCCTTTAAAATCAAATGCCATATTAGTTTTCTACAGAAAATTTCATTAAATTAAACCAATCTTTAAAAGACTAACTTTTGTTTATATTCTCCAACCATATTAACATTAAAGGATTCTTTCTTATATGCTTCATCGTATATAATATGACATGTGATGCCCAAAACAGAAAGAGAGAAAATTACATTCGCTTTGTAGACTCTGCCGATTATTATATTAATGATTACCCCAGTATAGCCAAAGCCTTCTTAGATTCTATTCCTCAACCTATTGAAAAAAAAATTAAAGGACGTCTTGCCGATTATTACGCCATTCAAGCATTGATATTTGATGAAGAGAGCGAGTATGCCCAGTTATATCAAAGTAATGTTTTAGCTGTAAAATATGCTGAAGAAGAGAAAAATTATGAGGTGGCCGGGGATGCTAGTTTAGAACTCTTTGTAAACCTCTTTTTCGCAAAAAGAGATACGATAGCCTATAGGTATTTAAATAAGGCAAAAGCCTATTATGAGTTAGATAAAAATGCCCACGGTCTTGTAGAAGTGAAGCAAATGTATGCTTATGTTGAGTTTTCTAATAGGAATTATAAGAAAAGTAATGAATTATTATTAAAGCATTTAGCCTCTTATAAAGCGATTAAAGAAGATGCTTATTTTTACATGTTTGCGACCTATATGCTTACTTTAAATTATGTTGAATTAGGTAATTTAAAAAAGGCATATGTCTATTTAAAAGAATTTGAAAGTTTAAAAAGTAACCCAACTATAGTAACTTATAATTTTTCTTCTTTTAAAGCAGATATTAATTTAGAGTTAGCAGCCTATTATTTAGAGCATGATAGGTTGGATTCCGTAGCACTACATTTAGATAAAGCAGCTAATTTTCGAAGTTATATGAGTGACGATTTGGCTAGAAAATATTTCAATCTAAGGGCAGACGTTTACAGGTTTACCGGTAAAATTGAAGCGGCCAAAACGTATTTGGATTCTTTGGCTTTATTTGAGCAGAAAATGTTTAATAAAAACCTTGAAGCCAGTTTTAATTTAAGTAATAATTTGGTTCAAGCAGAGAATCAATTAGATCAAGAAAGTGATAAGAAATTTAGAAACGGACTTTTGGCGGTTCTTTTATTTGGTTTGTTAGGGCTTTTAAGTGTTTGTTATCTGTTTTATTACAAAAGGCATCAATATAAATTAAACAACACTCTTAATAAGGTTAATAATTTAGCTTATTTAAAAGCAAACAATGAAAAACTTACGGGTAAGGTTCTTGGCTTAGAAGAATATATCTTTAATTTAAAAAAGGAAGTTAAAGAAATCACCATGGAACGTGAAGCTCCTGTTCAGCGCGATAAAATAAAAGATTTATACAAAAACTTGTTGCATAATTCATCCACGCTTTTAGATAAAAGTGAAAACCATTTAGAGTTGGTTAATGATCTTAATGTTGATTTTTTCAATCATTTACAACCAAAATACCCTCAACTAAATGATTCAGAATTAATTATATGCTATTATTTATTTATGGATTTTAAAAGTAAAGAAATTGCCTTGTTTTTAAATAGCTCTGTAAGAGCATTAGAAAGCAAACGATACAGAATCTCCAAGAAAATTAAATTAAATACTAAGGAAACCTCTTTGGTAGACCATCTTAAAGAAACTTTTAAAGATGTTGAAATCGCATAAATCATACGATTTTTCTATTTATTTATAATTAAAGTAGGAAAAAAAATATAAAAATAACAAATTTGAGGTGTGCGTAGTGAATGCGTAGTAGAAATACGCCTACAATTAAGAAGAATTCGCAATATTTGTATTGCTATTAATTAAATGACTGATTTATCAGTAACCTTCAGACTTTTGTTTTTAAATGGTTGGAATTTGGTTAAATTATAAAGCTTTACACTTAGTAGTTTTACCAAAAAAGCAAAAGTCGTTATTGACAAAAAAGTTTTAGGGATTTAAAAAGGAGCCTTCTTTGGGCTCCTTTTTTGTTTTTAATAAAGATTGCTAACTCCTATGGAATAGTATATATACACTTCTTAAAAGAGTTATGCCATTAAAGATAATGTAGAGAGTGAAGTATAAATACGGAATTGACTTTAAGTTAGGGTAAATTTGGTTGGTTAATTATTCTGTAATAGGAAAAACTCTCTACAGGTTTATAATCCCTTTTCATTTGTTTGAAAGGGGATTATTTTTTGAATGGTTTGGGACTAATAAATACAGTGAAATTTGATAGCTACTTTTTATGAGTCTTAAAAGCTACGTTATAAGTAAATTGAATTGATTATATTTCAGTAGTTTAAAAGAATATAATGACTAGAAAAATAATTGCTAAGCGCTATATAGATCACTTAGAAAGAGGAGATGTCAAAAAAATAATTGATTTGTTTAATGAAAACGGAGTTGTTCACTCGCCACTGTACGGAGTTAAAACAGCAAATGCGTTTTATAACGATTTGAGCAGGGATACTACAAATTCTGAACTTCGTCTTTTAGGAATTTTTGAAGACGACGATTCTAATCATTTAGCTTTATATTTCACTTATATATGGACTTTAAAAAACAATAAAAAAGTAGAGTTTGATGTTGTTGATATTATTGAATTTGATATTCATAATAAAATCAATAAACTAAAGATAATTTACGATACCGTTATTACTCGCGAGTTGGTAGGCCAATTATCAAATCAAATCTAGTAAACGAACAACGTTCCTAATAAATTATTAAAAGTTGTAATTACTTCTTATTTCGTTTGTTATAGTTTTTATCACCGCGTGTTTTTGGCTTTTTGTATTTAGCCGCGATTTTAAATTTATAAGAACCACCTAAATTTTCTTTGGAGTTTTTTTCCGATTTATCGTGAAATGCAGGACCAGGTGCATGTTCATCTGTACGTTTTATTGGGTTATAATGTTCCCTTATTTTTGGACGTTCTTCTTCAATAAGTTCTGTAGATACTTCAACTTCTTCAGGAAGTTCTACTAATTGAATAGACATGTTCATTAAAGTTTCAATATTACTAACCGATTCCTGTTCGGTTTCCGTAGAAAGTAAAATAGCCGTTCCTTCACGTTCTGCTCTACCTGTTCTACCAATACGGTGCATGTAGTTTTCTGGGTAATCTGGAGTATCAAAATTAATAACATGACTCACGTTATCAATATCCAAACCACGCGCCATGACATCGGTAGCTACCAAAACACGGTTATCACCATTTCTAAATTGCTCGATACTACGCAAACGGTAATTTTGTGTTTTGTTGGAGTGAATTACGCATAATTCATCATGAAACAACTCGTCTAAATTTTCAAATAACAGGTCGGCCATTTTTTTGTAAGACACAAAAATTAAAACCTTATTAAATGATTCCGTATCTCGTAATAGGTGCTTTAATAAATTAACTTTAGTGTTAAAATTGGCAACATTATAACGCGATTGTCTAATATTTTCAAGTGGTGTACCCGAAACAGCTATAGAAACACGTTCTGGCGTCTTAAAGAAGTCGTTAATTAACACATCGACATCTTCGGTCATAGTTGCCGAAAACATGATGTTTTGGCGCTTCTCTGGCAGTAAATCGAAAATATTAATAAGTTGGTGTCTAAACCCTAAATCGAGCATCACATCAACTTCATCAATCACCAATTTTTGAATGGATTTTAATTGTAGCACGCGGCTTAACGCCAAATCGTACATTCTACCTGGTGTTGCAACCAAGATATCAATACCTTGCGCAATGGCGTGCTTTTGCGTATTGATGTTGGTACCACCATAAACACCTAAAACACGGGTATTCATGTATTTGGTTAGGTTTTCAATATCATTAACCACCTGTACAACGAGTTCTCGTGTTGGTACTAAAACCAAAACACGTGGGTTTTCTTGTGTTGAAAATTTTAATTGTTTTAAAATTGGCAACATATACCCATAGGTTTTACCAGTACCTGTTTGTGCAATACCAACAATGTCGGTACCAGAACAAACCACATTAAAAGCCTCAGCTTGTATAGGTGTTGGGGTCGTAAAGCCTAAATCGTTTAAGGCGTTGTATAAAGGGGTGTTTAAATTTAAATCTTCGAAAGTCACGGTGTGCTATTTAGCTGGCAAAGTTACGTTTATTATTCAATATTAAACCAAACTGTTATGTATTTCAATCGTATAGCTAGCTTTAAAGCTGTTACCAGCACTTAGTTTTAAAATACCTTCTTTAGTTTTAAAGTCTTGATTGGTGGTATCGCTATCGGCAATTCCAAGCCAAGGCTCTATACAAACATAGTCGCCGGTTGGTTTTGCCCAAATACCTAAATAAGAGAAATCTTTATATGAAACAGAGAGTATTTCTCCATGTGTTTTACTTTTTAGAGCTACTTTCTTGGACTTTAAATCTTTAAAAATTAGCGCATCTTCGTTAAATAAATCGTGTGTTAGTGGCAAGGTGTCTGAATTATTAAAAACAGCCTTGGTACCTGCGGAAATTAACCCGTTAGCCATATTTATAAGATGGGTTTTAGACGTCTCCACCTGTTCAAATTCTAAAACATAATCTTCGTAAGCTTCATTTTCAAACACGGGGCATTTAAAAGCTGGGTGTCCACCAACCGAGAAATATAGAGGTTTATCATCTACATTCTTAACCGTATGGCGCACTTCAATGCTATTATTAAGTAGTGTGTAGCTTATGTAGAGCTCAAATTTAAAAGGATATACTTCTAAAGTATCTTCACTGTAAATTAATTTAAAGGTGATACTATCAGCTGTTTGTTCGTGTAAAGCAACGGCGGCATTATTTCTAACCATACCATGTTTGGGAAGTTTGTATGCTTTATCTTCAAAAATATAGGTATCATTTTTTAAAGCGCCAATAATTGGGAATAGGTTAGGGGCAAAACCAGCCCACACGTTGGGGTTGGCATCCCACATAAATTCGGTGTTATTTTTTACCGAGGTAATTTGGCATAATTCAGCACCAATTTTTTTAACTGCTATTCTAAGTTGCTTGTTTTCTAATGTAACCATCTAATTGAAATTTAAACTAAAGTACAAAACTTGTAATTTTTTAAGGAATCTAACTAACTTTACAGCTTAAATTTTAGAATTGAGAACAAATTATACACATACGGTTAAAAACATAGTATTGTTTAAACAACAATTGTTGCATTGGGCGCAACAGTTTGATGATGTTGTATGGTTAGATTCTAATAATTATGAACAAAATTATTCCAATTACGATGCGGTTTTGGCAGTTGATGCTTTTACCTGTATTCAAACGGATTACCTAGATGCTTTTGGTAAATTAAAAGAATATCAAACACTTGTAAACGATTGGATTTTTGGTTATTTAACCTACGATTTGAAGAATGCTGTCGAAGATTTAAAATCAAAAAATGGTGATGGCTTAGAATTTCCCGATTTATACTTTTTTCAACCTAAAAAAATATTCTTTTTTAAAGGAAATCAAGTGGAGATGCGTTATTTAAATATGGTTGATGATGAATTGGAGCCTGATTTGGAGGCCATCCGTAATGTTGAAGAAGATCATCATGGCAATCTGCCAAATGAAATCAAAATTAAACTCCGCATCCCAAAAGACCAATACTTTGAAAAAATAAACACAATGTTGGCTCACATTCACCGTGGTGATATTTATGAAGCTAATTTTTGTCAAGAGTTTTATGCTGAAAACACACAAATAAACCCTTTAGAGACTTATACTAAACTGAATACCATTTCAAATCCGCCATTTGCGAGCTTTTTAAAAATTCAGGATAAGTATTTATTATCGGCATCACCAGAGCGTTATTTGAAGAAACAAGGAGATACCATCATTTCACAACCTATAAAAGGGACAGCGAAACGGTCGCAGAATATAGAAGAAGATGCGCAGTTAAAAGAAGCGTTGTTAGCGAATGAAAAGGAGCGTAGTGAGAATATTATGATTGTAGATTTGGTACGTAACGATTTATCTAAAACCGCCATAAAAGGCAGTGTAGAAGTAGAAGAATTATGTAAAATTTACACCTTCGATCAAGTACATCAAATGATTTCTACGGTAAAATCTAGAATAGAACCAACAACACATGCGGTAGATGTTATAAAAAGTACCTTCCCAATGGGAAGTATGACGGGGGCTCCAAAAATATCAGCCATGAAAATTATGGAAGATTTGGAGGAAACAAAGCGTGGACTCTATTCTGGAGCTGTTGGGTATTTTTCGCCAACGGGCGATTTCGATTTTAATGTGGTAATTCGCAGTATTTTATATAATGAAACCAAGCAATATGTGTCTTATTCAGTTGGTGGTGCTATCACATCGAAAAGCGACCCTTTAAAAGAATATGAAGAGTGTTTAGTCAAGGCTAAAGCGATGCGCCAAGTTTTAGAAGACTAATCTAAATTCGTGTCAAAGGTTTTTTTAACGGTTTCAATAATACGGTTAATGCGTTTAATTTCAATAGTTTTAATGCTTGAAATATCTTCAACTTTTAATTTTCCAAAAACATACAAGTCAATAATATTCGACACGTTTAAAGGGAGTCGGCTATAAATATTTCCTATAAGTTCGTTGGATTTATTTGAGGTTGTAGTAGCTTCAAAAGCTTTTAAAACAGAATTGTTATTATCATCATATAAAAATAAATGCTTGAAATGGCCATTTTGCTGATACGAAATATCATCTAAATCTTCATTCATTATATAATCGAAACCATCATCAATGGTGTATTTTTCTTCTAAAGCATCGAGTTCTTCTTCTAAAATAGAATGGGTACTTATGGTCTTTTTATGGAATGCTTCTTTCTTGAATATCAATTCCAAATCCGCGTCAACTATTTTAAAAAATTTTAACTTTAAGGTGTTTGTATCCACATCAATATCGTAACCGTTTTCATAAAATTTAGCAATGCTTTCATCTATAATACCGTTTGATGCATACATTTTTTTAGGAATAATACCCGTAGACTCTGCAATGTAAAGTCTGTGTTTAACATAAGCATGTAATTGTTGTGAAGCAGAAACTACCTTTTTGTTAAAAGCAGTTTGAGTGGCTTTTTCATTTAGTTTTTCTAGTGTACTCATAACGCCTGTATTAATTATGTATTCCTAAATTTACGAAATTCTAAAGAATATACGACGTAGAAATTCAGTTTTTAGTTTAGGTATTATAAATGTGTAAAGGGCCAAACTTTGTGCTCTTGCTTCTTTGCGAGATTAAAATAAACCTTAACTTTGAGCTATGATAAACAGCTTTCAAAACCATATAGACTCCAAGCTTTCATTTTTAAAAAGCAGTAAGCTACTCATTGCTATTTCTGGCGGTGTAGACAGTGTGGTTTTAACTTATTTGTGCCATAAATTGGGATTAAATATCGCTTTAGCACATTGTAATTTTAATTTACGCGGTAAGGAAAGTGATGGGGACGAGGATTTTGTGCTACAATTAGCAGAAGATTTAGATTTAGAGGTTTTTGTAGAAAGTTTTGACACCAAAGACTATGCAGAAACTAACAAACGCTCCATACAAATGGCGGCGCGAGAGTTGCGTTATAATTGGTTTGAAGCCTTGGCAGAACAACTTCATTTCGACTATGTTTTAACAGCACACCATGCCGATGATAATTTGGAAACGTTTTTAATAAATTTTACCAGAGGTACAGGTTTAGAGGGTTTAACGGGAATTCCGGAAGTGAATGGTGTTTTTGTTCGTCCGTTATTGCCTTTTTCAAGAGAGATTATAGAAGCATATGCCAAAGAAAACAAAATTGCATGGGTTGAAGATAGCGGAAACAAAACAACCAAATACCTGCGCAATAAGTTAAGACACGATGTGATTCCTATTTTAAAGGAAATCAACCCGAGTTTATTGAATAGTTTTCAAAATACCATGAGTCATTTACAGGGTTCTTCAGATATTGTTGATGATAGAATTGAAGATTTAATTAAAAATGGTATCATTAAATTAACACCCACAGGTTTTAAATTAGATATTTCTGAAATACAAAAATTTCACAATCCCAAAGCATATTTGTACCGGTTTTTAAATGGGTATGGTTTTACCGAATGGGACGATGTGACTAACCTGTTGGATGCCCAATCTGGGAAACAGATTTTTTCTAAAAAGTGGCGTTTGGTAAAAGACAGAGCGTATTTATTGTTGAGTGAAATAGATGAAGAGGAGCATGCCGAAATCACGATTTCAGAAACTGATAATCAAATGAAAACACCTTTAGGAAGCTTGTTTTTTGATGAAGCGGCTGCTATTTCGGAAACAACAAAAAACACCATTTATATAGACTCATTAGCCGTAACTTTTCCCTTAACCATGAGGAAATGGGAGGAAGGCGATGTGTTTTATCCCATAGGCATGCAGGGGAAAAAGAAAAAAGTGAGCAAGTATTTGAAAGATGAAAAACAATCGCTTTTAGAAAAAGAACAAACCTATGTGTTGTGTTCTCAGGATGCTATTGTTTGGGTGGTTGGTATGCGAGCCGATAACCGGTTTCGAGTTACCGAGGGTACAAAGCAGATATTAAAAATTGAATTGAAATAATTGGTCACACCAAGTGAGGTCGAAGTGTCTTATTAACTAAAAAGCATAATTTGAAATTACAAGGAAACATTGTCGATATAAAAAACAAACGCATTTTTAAAGGGGAAATCACTATTAAGAATGGATTTATTTTTTCTATTGAAGAAAAACAACACGCAAGTGAAACTTACATCCTTCCGGGGTTTGTAGATGCGCACATTCACATAGAAAGTTCCATGTTGGTGCCTAGTGAATTTGCACGTTTGGCGGTGATGCATGGCACGGTTTCTACCGTTTCAGATCCGCATGAAATAGCGAATGTTTTAGGTGTTGAAGGTGTTGAATTTATGATTGAAAATGGCAAAAAAGTGCCCTTTAAATTTAATTTTGGAGCACCTTCTTGTGTGCCTGCAACCATGTTTGAATCGGCTGGTGCGGTTATAGATTCTGATGCTATAAAAACACTTCTAGAAAATCCAGATATCAAGTATTTGGCAGAAATGATGAATTACCCTGGTGTGTTGTTTGATGATGCCGAAGTGATGAAAAAAATAGCTTGGGCTAAACATTATAATAAACCGGTAGATGGGCATGCACCTGGTTTACGAGGAAAGGACGTTAGTAAATATATTAGTGCCGGAATTTATACAGATCATGAATGTTTTACTTATGATGAAGCTTTAGAAAAATTACAAAAGGGCATGAAAATCCTAATTCGTGAAGGAAGTGCCGCTAAAAATTTTGAAGCTTTAATAGGTTTGGCTTCAGAACATTTTGAAAATATGATGTTTTGTAGTGATGATAAACATCCAGACGATTTAATGGTGGACCATATAAACAAGTTGTGCGCCAGAGCTGTTGCAAAGGGCGTAGACGTGTTTAAAGTACTGCAAATGGCATGCATCAACCCTGTGAAACATTATAATTTAGAGGTGGGTTTACTACAAGTTGGGAATACTGCCGATTGTATTGTGGTTGAAGATTTAGTTGATTTTAAAGCCCTTCAAACCTACATAAATGGTGCGTTGGTGTTTGATAATGGTATGTCTTTGATTCCCCCTGTTTCATTTGAAAATCTGAATAATTTCAACTGCAATAGAAAAGAAGTTTCTGATTTTAAAATAGAATCTTCAGCAGAAAAAATAAGAGTTATTGAGGCTTTAGAAGGTCAATTGGTAACCAATGAATTGATTGAAGATGCTTTAATTGTTGATGGGAATTTAGTGTCGAATATCGATAAAGATATTTTAAAAATGACAGTGGTTAACCGGTATAAAAACCAAGAGCCAACGATGGCTTTTATTAAAAATTTTGGCCTTAAAGAAGGCGCTATTGCATCATCTGTTGGTCACGATTCACATAATATTATTGCCGTTGGTGTGTCCGATGCCGCTATTTGTAAAGCCGTAAATTTACTTATTGAAAACAAAGGTGGCGTCTGTGCAGTTTCAAATTCTGAAGAAAAAATAGTGCCACTTCCTGTTGCTGGTATTATGAGCGATCAAGATGGTGCAACCGTTGGAAGGCAGTATGCCGAACTCGATGCCATGGCAAAAAAAATGGGGAGCCGCTTGCACGCACCTTATATGACGCTGTCTTTTATGGCGCTGTTGGTAATTCCATCATTAAAATTAAGCGACAAAGGATTGTTTAATGGGACGGATTTTAAATTCACCTCTTTGACGGTTAACAATTAATATAAGTAATAATCATTTGAAAACTGAGACTGCGACTGTCCACTAAATTATGCCTGTACTAGAATCTACTTATAAACCATCTTTCTTTTTTAAACAAGGCTTTGTTGCCACGGTCTATTCTGGCTTAGTGCGTCGTGTGGCGTTAGTGCAAGAACGGGAACGCATCACCCTAAACGACGGTGATTTCATGGATTTAGATTGGAGTTTTTCAAAAGAAAAAAGCAATAAACTTATCATTTTACTGCACGGATTGGAGGGGCATGCCCAACGTCCCTACGTAACGGGAGCCGCAAAATTATTTAATGATTATGGTGTGGATGCCGTTTGTGTAAATTTTAGAGGCTGCAGTGGGGAAGATAATTTAAAGTACCGAAGTTACCATTCTGGAGCGACTGAGGATTTGGAAGCCGTTATTAATCATGCCATTGGCAACAAAAAATATGCGGAAATATATTTGAAGGGCATCAGTTTAGGTGCTAATATCATTCTAAAATATCTGGGTGAAGGCGTGTCTGTTCCGCAGGAAGTAAAAGCCGCAATTGCCATATCGGCCCCTTGCTATTTATACGGTTCTGCTAAAGAGTTACATACATTTAAAAATATTTTATACCACCAAAGGTTTAAAAAACATTTGGTTGATAAATTGAAAATTAAACAAAAACGATTCGTAGATGTTTTAAGTGAAGACGAGATTCATTCCATTAAAACCCTTATGGATTTCGATACGGTGTACACATCTAAAGCCCACGGTTTTAAAGATGCTTTAGATTATTATGAGCAATGCAGCAGTTTGCAGTTTTTACCAAATATAAAAACCCCAACACTTATAATTAACGCCCTTAACGATTCGTTTTTATCTTCGGAATGTTACCCCGTTAAAGAAGCAAAACAAAACCCGTATTTATACTTAGAAATGCCGCAATTTGGTGGCCATGTGGGTTTTATTGATAAAAAGAATGTGTATTATAATGAAAAACGGGCCTTGGAGTTTATAAAAAGTATTTAAAACCCTGTGAGGGCTAATAATTAGAAATACAGATTATTTTAAGTTGTATTTAATCTTCGGTAGGAAATCATTTTTAAGGTTTCAGAAATAGCTCTATATTTAATTATAATTTAGATTTTATTATGAGTTCATCCCCGCAAGATAAAGCCAAAATACCCGAAAGTTTTTCAAATTTAAAAACGAAAACACCTCCTAAAAATAGTGTGGGTATTCCAGCTATCAAAGCGGCTATTGGTCATGCTGTAAAATACATGAATCCTGCGGATGCCTTAAAAATTTCATTAAAACTAAACCAAAAAGGCGGGTTTGACTGCCCTGGTTGTGCATGGCCAGATCCAGACGATGAGCGCTCTGCCTTGGGTGAATATTGCGAAAATGGTATGAAAGCCATGGCGGAAGAGGCTCAAAATAAAACCATTGGCGCTGAATTTTTTGCAAAACATTCAGTGGATGAACTGGCTAGTTGGTCTGATTTTGAAATAGGAAAATCGGGACGTTTATCAGAGCCCATGTTTTTACCAGAAGGCGCCACACATTACCAACCGATTTCTTGGGATGATGCTTTTAAAAAAGTAGGAACCCATTTAAATGCATTAAAATCTCCGGATGAAGCGGTGTTTTATACTTCGGGAAGAACAACAAATGAAGCTGCTTTTTTGTACCAGTTATTTGTACGAGAGTTTGGAACATCGAACTTGCCAGATTGCTCAAATATGTGTCATGAAGCGAGTGGAAGCGCCCTTTCTGAAACTTTAGGTATTGGTAAAGGTTCGGTGACTTTAGATGATTTATATAAAGCCGAAGTGGTGATGGTGATTGGGCAAAACCCAGCAACGAACCACCCCAGAATGCTAACAGCCTTAGAGAAATGTAAAAAGAATGGCGGTAAAATTATCGCTATTAACCCCTTACCTGAAGCTGGATTGGTGAAATTTGTTAATCCGCAAAGTCCTCTTAAAATTATTACAGGTGGTACCAAAATGGCAGACGTTTTTGTACCCATTACTATAAACGGCGATGTGGCTTTTGTAAAAGCATTACTAATAAAATTACTTGAAAAAGAAGAGCGATACGGAGGTGTGTTTGATACAGATTTTATAGCGGAGTTTACACATGGTTACGATACGTTTGTTTCAGATTTAAAAACCTACCATTTCGAAACTTGTTTAGAAGCTTCAGGGGTTACAAAAGCTATTTTTGATGATGTTTTCAACTTAATCCTAAATAATAATAAAATCATTATTTGTTGGGCGATGGGCTTAACCCAACACGAAAATGCGGTCGATAATATTCGGGAGTTGGTCAATTTGCTATTATTAAAAGGGAGTATAGGAAAAGAAGGCGCAGGTACTTGTCCGGTTCGTGGTCATTCCAACGTGCAAGGTGATAGAACGGTGGGCATTTGGGAATCTGCACCACAAGCCTTTTTAGATAAAATTGAAGCGAAATATGGCTTTAAACCAAGCACAAAACATGGTTTTTCTGTTATAGATGCCATCAAAGCGATGTACCAGAAAAAGGCGCATGTGTTTTTTGGCATGGGTGGTAATTTTATTTCAGCAGTTCCAGATACCTCATATGCAGCTCAGGCTTTGGCTAATTGTAGTTTAACGGTACATGTAAGCACAAAAATGAATCGCTCCCATTTAGTTACAGGAAACGAAGCCTTGATTTTACCATGTTTGGGACGTTCAGAAAAAGATTATCAAAAATCGGGGGTTCAAGTACAGAGTGTCGAAAACTCTATGGGTATTGTGTCTTCCACCAAAGGCATTTTAGAACCCTGTTCAGAGGCTTTAATTAGTGAGGTTGCTGTGGTTTGTGGGGTGGCGCATGCGACTTTACAAGATCGGACTAAAATTAACTGGCTTCAATATAAAGATGACTATAATTTGGTGCGTGATGATATTCAAGAGGTTATAGAGGGTTTTGAAGATTTTAACACAAAACTGAAACAACCTTCTGGGTTTTACTTGCCAAATGGTGCGCGTGTGCGTCAATTCAAAACCGAAACAGGAAAAGCCAATTTTTCAGTGAATAAACTACCGGAATGGAAGCTTAAAACAGGAGAATTAGTAATGATGACGATACGTAGCCACGACCAATTCAATACCACCATTTATGGTTTAAATGATAGATATCGGGGTGTTTTTGACGAACGCCGAATCATTTTTATGAACCGAGAAGATATGGCTAGTCGCGGTTTGAAGGAACACCAAGTGGTGAATTTAAAATCAGAATTTAAAGGTGTGGTTCGTGAAGCGCATCAATTTAAAGTAGTCGGTTATGAGATTCCTAGAAACTGTTGTGCTACGTATTTTCCAGAAACCAATGTGCTGGTGCCTCTAGATAGTTTTGCGCATACGGCGAAAACTCCTGCTTCAAAAAGTGTGATTATTACCGTTGAAGCCGATTAGAATTATTCAAACTTTCCTAATTCTAACATCAATATTTTATATAATACGTAGTTTTACTCATTTCAATTTGTGAAATCTCTAATAATACGCGTTAGTTAAAAATTAATTGGACACCTATACTTAGTAGTAAGTAAAAATACTTAGATTTGCAATTAAATTACGTAGTTGTATTATGCAGCTCATTCTAAACAATTAATATTTAACTGATGAAACATTCATTATTATACTTAGTCCACCGACGATATGTTAGTATGAATGTAGCATCTGACCAGTAAAAACAATAAAACCAGACAGATGAAAAAAATTATTGTTGTAGGTAACGGCATGGTAGGGTATAAGTTTTGTGAAAAATTTGTAGCCCTCGCAAAAGACAAAAAATTTCAATTAACTGTTTTTGGTGAAGAGCCTAGACCAGCGTACGATCGTGTTCATTTAAGCGAGTTTTTTCAAAGTAAAGACGCAAAAGCTTTAGAAATGGCACCTAGAGAATGGTACGAGGAGCATGGTATTGAATTAGTAACAGATGAACGTGTTACTGCCATTCATAGGGTTTCTAAAAAAGTAACCACGTCCAAAGATATAAATTATAAGTACGATTACTTAGTACTGGCAACGGGGTCTGCGCCCTTTGTGCCAAATATTCCTGGTGTAGAGAAAAAAGGGGTATTTGTTTACAGAACTATTGAAGATTTAGAAGCCATGCTTTCTTATGCAGCGAAGCTTAAAAAAGGTAGAAAAAAAGAGACTATAAAAGCAGCAGTGCTTGGTGGTGGTTTGCTTGGTTTAGAGGCCGCAAAAGCGGTTATGGATATGGGCTTTGAGCCTCATGTGGTGGAGTTTGCATCTAAGTTAATGCCACGTCAGTTAGATACCAGAGCTAGTAATGTATTGCAAGAAAAACTTGAATCTTTAGGTATTAATATACATTTATCAAAAGCGACCAATAAAATTCTAGGTGATAAAAATATCACAGGGATGGAGTTTGGTGAGTATGATAAAATTGATGTTGAAATGTTAGTGATTTCAGCAGGAATTAGACCGCGTGATGAGTTAGGGAAAACCTGTTTCTTAGAAATGGGAACCCGTGGTGGTATTGTGGTTAGTGATAAAATGCAAACATCAGACCCTGAAATTTTCGCCATTGGTGAAGTTGCTTTATATAACCAAATGATTTACGGTTTGGTGGCTCCTGGGTATGATATGGCAGGTGTTGCTGTGAACCAAATTATAGGAAATACCGATGTGTTGATGGAGAGTGATATCGATATGTCTACCAAATTGAAATTAATTGGTGTAGACGTAGCGAGTTACGGTGAGCCTTTTATGCCAGTAGAAAAAGGGTATTCTATTATTTATGAAAACAAAACGAAAAATTTATATAAGCGTATCAACATCAGTCATGATGGTAAAAACCTGTTAGGGGGTATTTTAGTGGGTGATGCGACCGATTATAATATGTTCCATCAAATATATTTAAATGGCTTACCAATTCCTGAAGATGCGGAAGAGTTAATTTTAGGAAGTAGAGGAGAAGGTGGTTCATCCTTTGGTAGTGTGATGGATATTCCAGATGCTGCGCAAGTATGTTCTTGTGAGAGTATTACAAAAGGAGATATTTGCTGTTCTATCACCGAAGGCGATTGCCAAAACTTAGGCGATGTAATCGCTAAAACCAAGGCAACAACAGGTTGTGGTGGTTGTAAACCTATGGTAGCCGATTTGGTAAATGAAACCCTTAAATCTTTAGGAAAAGAGGTTAAAGAAACCATTTGCGAGCACTTTAGTTTTAACAGACAAGAGTTGTACGACCTTATCAAAGTAAATCAAGTAAAAGATTATGACGAAACACTCAATTTGTTTGGTGAAGGTCATGGTTGCGAAACCTGTAAGCCTCTAGTAGCTTCTATTTTTGCGACTATTACCATGGAAACTCCAAATAAACAAGTGGGGATTCAAGATACAAACGATCGTTTCTTAGCAAATATTCAACGTAACGGAACCTATTCCGTAGTACCAAGAATTGCTGGTGGTGAAATTACACCTGATAAGTTAATTGTTATTGGTGAAGTTGCTAAAAAATACGATTTATATACGAAGATTACTGGTGGACAACGTATCGATTTATTCGGTGCTCAATTACACGAATTACCACTTATTTGGAAAGAATTAATTGATGCAGGTTTTGAAAGTGGCCATGCCTACGGAAAATCGTTAAGAACCGTAAAAAGTTGTGTCGGTTCTACCTGGTGTCGTTTCGGAATGCACGAAAGTGTGACTTTTGCAATTGAAATTGAAGACCGCTACAAAGGCCTGCGTTCACCGCATAAATTAAAAGGTGGTGTTTCAGGATGTATTAGAGAATGTGCTGAAGCCCGTGGAAAAGATTTCGGATTAATTGCTGTAGATGGTGGTTGGAACTTATATGTATGTGGAAACGGTGGAGCAACTCCAAAACATGCGGTTCTTTTTGCAGAACAGTTAGATGATGCCACAGCTATTAAATACTTAGATCGATTTTTAATGTTCTACATACGCACTGCCGGACCATTAGTAAGAACAGCACCTTGGTTAGATAAATTAGAAGGTGGTATTGAATACTTGAAGAAAGTGGTTATTGAAGATTCTTTAGGTATTGCTGAAGAGTTAGATGCAGAAATGCAAGGACTTGTAAATAAATACGAGTGTGAATGGAAGCAAGCTATTGAAGACCCAAATATGGCAAAACGTTTCAAGCATTTTGTGAATTCTGATGATACAGATGATAACTTGGTGTTTGTACCGATGCGTGACCAAAAGATGCCGAAGGCGTGGTAGATGTTTTTGCTTCATTACGAGGAGGTACGACGAAGTAATCTCTTTAAATTGAAAAGATTGCCACAGCAAATAAAAGTTTGCCTCGCAATGACGTAGATAGTAAAAGGTAACGCCCAAATAATAAATGGAATTAAATTAAGTGAATTTGTTTAATTGTTTATGCGTCTAATCGATAGTAACAGTTACACAAATCAACAGATACACAAAAATAAAAGATATGCAAGATATTTTAAATCAATACAATACAGTAAGTGATGCCGATGTAACCACCTGGTTTGAAGTGGGTACGGTAAGCGATTTTCCTGAGAATAGTGGTGCTTGTATTAAGTATAAAACCAAACAAATTGCCGTGTATAACTTTACGAGAACAGACAAATGGTATGCCTGCCAAAATTTATGTCCGCATAAAATGGAAATGGTATTATCGTTAGGGATGATAGGCGATAAAGATGGCGTTGCTAAAGTGGCTTGCCCCATGCATAAAAAGAATTTTTCATTAGAAGATGGTTCTAATTTAGCGGGCGACGATTTGAAAATTGCCGTATATCCTGTTAAAATTGAAGCCGGAAATGTGTATATTGGCTTTTCAGATTAACACATATACACTAAAAAAATGAAGCCTACCCGATTTGAAATTGCCATAGCATTAATAGATAAAAAAAATTCCGAAGATCCTAACACGTATCAAAGTCATGGATTGGATTTTCCAAAGGAATTATTATATGCGCAACGCATGTCTCAAAAACTGTTGCAATTTAAACCAGACGCTTCTAGAGCACTTCAAATTGCAGCACGTGCACAACATATTTGCCGTTGGAAAATAGCTAGAGATGAATACCCAATGGATCGCGTGGGCTATTTAAAATGGCGCGAAACACTTAAAAAAATGCATGCTGAAATTACAGTAGATATTCTAAAAGAAGTAGGCTATGAAGGTGAGTTTGTAGAACGTGTCGCTTTTTTGATAAATAAGAAACTGATTAAAAAGAATCAAGAAAGCCAAACGATTGAAGATGTGATCTGTTTGGTGTTTTTAGATTACTATTTTGAAGAATTTGCGGCGAAACATGAAGATGAAAAGCTGATTGATATTCTTCAAAAAACATGGGTTAAAATGTCTGAAGAAGGACATGCCGAAGCTTTAAAAATTAAATATTCAGAAAAAAGCCTAGCGCTTATTAAGCAGGCTATTTCTTAAAACTATAAAGAATAATGACGAAAAACGGTAATTCATTAGACCAACGCACTTTTGATAGATTAAGCCGTTTGTACATTATTGCATTAAGTACCATTGCCGTTTCTGTGCTTGTGAGTCAAATGTTGGTACGCAAGCACTTAAACGATCAACAAAGTGATTCTTCGGTTATAAACGTGGCAGGAAGGCAGCGTATGTTAAGCCAAAAATTAACCAAGGAAATAGTATCACTTTCTACTGAAAATACGTCTACGGAACGTCTCCTTCTTAAAAATAAAATCAAACAAACTCTAAAAGTTTGGGAACGCTCACACCAAGCGCTTCAAAATGGGAATGATAGTTTGGGTTTGCCTGGTAACAACAGTGAGGTTGTTAAAGCGAAGTTTGAAGTTTTAAACCCCACATTTCAAACCATTAGTGACGCTTCAAAATCCATCATAGAGAAAATTGAAAAGGTGCCACCCTTACCACTTTCGGTATTTATGGATGATATTGAGCGTGTAAAAGAAAACGAAGGGCATTTTCTGTTGGTTATGGATCATATCGTGAATCAATACGATTTGGAAGCCGATGCCAAAGTAAGTTGGTTGCGAACCTTAGAATTATTACTAACAGCACTTACTATTTTGATATTATTGGCGGAGTTCTTGTTTATATTTTGGCCCACGGCAAAATCGGTTAGAGCGACGTTATCAGACTTATTAATTGCAGAAAAGAAAGCTAAAAAAATGGCTTTTGATGCAGATGAGTTAAGTATTTCTAAAGAAAAATCGATTAAAGAATTGAGGGCATTAAGTCATGCAATGGATGAAACCCTGCTATTCGCTAGAATATCTCCCAATGGTACTTTGGTGCACATGGGGAAAAAGTTTTCTCGCCTTTTTAAGTTTACTAATTTTAGTAGAGCTTCTAATTTTTCTGAAGTACTTTCTATTAATGAAAAAGAACAATTAGAACTAGAGAATTTAATTGCAAAACATAAAAAAACAGGTTGGCAAGGTGAAGTCAAGGCAACAACTAAAGATAAGCACGATGTTTGGTTAGAAATGGCGATTATTCCTTTCAATCCGACAGATGATAAATCGGAACTACTTATTATAGCCTCGGAAATAACAGCCCGTAAAACGGCACAAATTGAAATAGCACGCTTAACCAAGGAAAGTTTTGAAGAAAAAATGGACCAACAAAAGGTGATTTCAAGCAAGATTATTGAAAACCAAGAAAAGGAGCAAAACCGCATAGCGAAAGATGTTCACGATGGTATTGGGCAAATGCTTACTGGTTTAAAATACAATTTAGAAAGTATTGATATTAAGGATATTGATAAAACAGCTTCTAAAATAGAACACCTTAAAGAACTTACAACCAATATTATAAAAGGGGTAAGAACAGCCACTTTTAATTTAACACCACCCGAATTATCCGATCATGGTATTGTCCCAGCCATTTCTAAATTAACTTTGGAATTAGGCAAGCTTACCGCAAAAGAGATTGTACTTTTTAATAAAACCGATTTTAACCAACGTTTAGATTCTTTAGTTGAAATAAATATTTATCGTATTGTACAAGAAGCCATTAATAACGCCATTAAATACGCAAATTCTACGCACATTTTGGTGTCTTTATCGCATAGCGAAAATATACTAAGTATTGTGGTAGATGATAATGGTAAAGGTTTTGATCCCGATAAAGTTAAAAATGTGAAAAATGGCGATGGAGGCATGGGCATGACCTTTATGCGCGAGCGTATTAAGTACATTGATGGCCGTTTGTTTTTAAATTCTGAAATAGATAAAGGTACCCGCGTTACTTTAAATATTCCCTTGTCTTAAATTTAAAAACAGACTGTTTTTATCTTACAGATTAGACAAAATTGTGCATCACATCCCTCTTTAAATAAACAATCTTGAATATGAATGGGTTACTATGTAAATCAAATTACGTAGTATTACTTAAAATTCCTATTTTTGTACTTATAAACATAAGCAGATGAATCATCCATACCAAAAACACCTTTAGTAAATTGAAGTATTGATTATGGATACAGCATCTAACATTGAAAAACAAATAATATAAGCAGATGAATATTATAAATGTAGTTTTAGCAGACGACCACGTATTGGTAAGAGACGGTATTAAAGCCCTTTTGGAAGATCAAGAAGGTATTTGCGTGTTAGATGAAGCTTCTAACGGTAGAGAAGCCTTGGAAGTTGTTAAAAAACACCAACCGCATTTATTAATTGTAGATATACGTATGCCTGAACTTAATGGCATTGAAGTGGTTGGGGAAATAAGTAAATCGTACCCGAATGTGAGAACTTTGGTGCTTTCTATGCACGACTCCGAAGAATACGTAGTAAAAGCGATTCAGGCGGGGGCAGATGGCTACTTACTTAAAGGTGCTAGTAAAGACGAGTTTTTAAAAGCCATACATAAAGTGGCATCGGGAGGAAAGTATTTTACGGGTGATATTTCTGCCATTATCATGAATAATTTTGTGAATGGCACCACGACTTCTACAACAACTCAAGAGGAAAAACCAGTAGAAGACCCTTTCAATCTTACCAAACGCGAAAAACAGATTCTAAACCTGGTATTGCAACTTAAAAACAACAAAGACATTGCCGAAGAACTTCAAATAAGCAAACGAACTGCTGAAGTGCACCGCTTTAACTTAATGAAAAAACTAGATGTTAAAAACCTTATGGAATTAAGTAATAAGGCTAAGGAGTTTGAGTTGGTTTAAATTCAATCTAAAATAAACATATCTTTAATAATTAGAAGTTTAACGCGATGGTCATTGCGAATTTTACTTTTTTTTTAAGTAAAATGTGGCTATCGGGCTATAGATAAATAGATTTCTTCAGTCGTGTCTCCTTCGCAGTGACGAAAAGTTTAATGTATATCGTCATGTCGAGGAACGAAGCCACCTCATGATGCAGCGATCAAAATTAATAATAAATTGCTCTCCGAAGTTTTCTTGAAACTGCCGTTATTAGTGTGCACGCTGTGGGAAGTGTATATTGTTTGTTTATGTTGTTTATGCTGTGCGAAGTCTCTCGACTTCGTACCGAACTAGTACCCATTCCAATAAGTAGTTACAACTTTGTCAGCCTCAATACTCATTATATTTAGTGAAATTATTTAAATTTAAAACATCAACAATAGGAATATCAGCTTTCTCTATTTTTATTAAACCTGAATCAGAGACATAATTACTAGCACTGGAATAAATATATTGTGATGCTTTTTGAACAATGCCGGCACGAACAGGATTAAGATGAATATAATCTAACTTTGACCACATGAATTTATTACTATAAATTTCTTCAGGATGATTACCATACTGCCAAAATTGATAGTTTTTGTTTCTGGAATGACTTTCGGTTGCTAATTTAAATCGTTGCAGCATCCATTCTCTTCTGCTCTCTGGTTCCGATTTTATCTTCTCTAGAATTTTTGTAGCCGTAAATTTCTTGAAATCTCGCAATAAATCAGATAATTTCCCATCGCCAGATTGCATTATTATATGTATGTGATTACTCATAATTACATAACCATATACAATCATTCCTTTATTTTTAATGCAATAATCTAAACATTCAATAACGGTGTCTCTGTAGCTTTTTCTTGTAAAAACATCAACCCAATCCACGACGGTTGCTGTTATATAATAAGGCAAAGTTTGATCTCTTATTTTATATCCCTCTGACATATTTTTTTTACTCTAAAATAATATTTTTTTACTACGAATAAATACATGATTTGAATTTGTTACCTATGCGATACGAAGTTCCTATGTTGTGAGTCCTTATGCTGTGCGAAGTCTCCCGACTTCGTACTTATTCCAACAAGACCTTAAAACTTTATCAGACTCAATACTCATTATATTTAACGTAATTAGTCATTAATGCTTTTTAGTAAAACACAAAAACCAAGCAAATGGACTTCGTTATTGGGTTTATTAATTTGTTTTGGTTGTTATTATTTATATCTCAATTTTGTGGGTACGAAGTCGGGAGACTTCGCACAGCAATTGTGACTTTTGATAATGTTTGGTTTTATAGAATACTTCGTAGAGCGAGCGTGTCTCCTTCACAATGACGAAAAGTTTAATGTATATCGTCATGGCCAGGAACGAAGCCACCTCATGATGCAGCGATCAAAATTAATAATAAATTGCTCTCCGAAGTTTTCTTGAAACTGCCGTTATTAGCGTGTATGCTGTACGAAGTCTCCCGACTTCATACCCATTCCCACAAGTCCTTACAGTTTTTCGTCAGACTCAATATTCATTATATTTAGCGTAATTAGTCATTAACGTCTTCTAGTAAATTGCAAAAATCAAGTAAAAGGACTTCGTTATTGCGTTTATTTATTTCCCTATTTTGGGTTTTAATTTTGTGGGTACGAAGTCGGGAGACTTCGCACAGCAATTGTGACTTTTAATAATGTTTAATTTTTATAGAATACTTTGTAGAGCAGGGTACTTTAGTGATAGTTTTTACCACAGTACTTTGTTGAAAAACGTTTTTTATTTCAATCAATGATATTTCTTAAAATAGGTTCAGTTTCAAATCTATTCAATCCAGTTTTCATTTTTTCATTATATAATAATTCAATTATTTTTTTATCAAATTCGGAGTATTTTAAGGTTGCAGATGTTTGAATATATTTATTTTGGTTAAACATACTATCATAATATATTTCTGTATCATTTCCGAAGCCTAGTGATTGAGTAATCTCTTCAATTATTGCTGATTTTTGAAACTCAAGAGGTTTTGTTGTATTGATGAATATTGATGTCTTAAATATATTATAATCCTTATTAGTTTTAAGACTAAAATAGCCGAAAAAATTCTCATTTACATTTTTAAAAATTTCGTTATAAGGCTTTGAGAACATTTTTATTTTATCGTGAGAACATAAAAAAAGATGACCATTTGCATTAATGGAATCACTAGTTATTGAAATACTAAAATTATTACCTACTAGCTTATTAATTTTTTCAATCGTCTTTTTTATAT
Source organism: Mariniflexile sp. AS56 (assembly GCF_030552475.1). Taxonomy (GTDB): domain Bacteria; phylum Bacteroidota; class Bacteroidia; order Flavobacteriales; family Flavobacteriaceae; genus Mariniflexile. The sequence continues at coordinate 162,244 of NZ_JAUPED010000002.1, forward strand.
ATAAGGTTTGTTCTTTGTAAATGCTGTCTTTTATTATAAATAATTTTAAAGGCTCATTCCATTTTCTAGTTACTTTTTTAGAATTACCATATTCAAAACCTAAACTTATTTCATTAAAAAAAGATATTAATTCTTCTTTTGACTTATCTGCATATATTATTTTTTTATCAAATTGATATTTATAATAATGATTTCCAAAAAAAGCTAGTAATAGAAGGGAAACTATAAAATAGATAGTTCTTAATATTTTCATTCGCTCAAATGTTTTACAACAAATATATAACCACAATAAAGTATAATTTGCTAGCCAATAAATATAAAAAATTCCGACAGAAAAAACCTATTTAAAAATTATTTTACTTATAAATCTTTTTACCGTAATCTACCTATTCCATAATTTCCAAACCATATCAATCCCTTTTTTATCAAATCCTCAAAATCCATATTCTATAATTAACAACTTCATATTAATTATCACATAATACGTATTTATAATGCTTAATTAAGTAAATATACTTAGTTTTGTACGTATAAATATACTTATTATGGAAACGACACAATCACTTAAGGCTACCAAACTAAATTTATTTAATTTTAAATCGATCCCAACACGTACGTTTTGGATAACATCTATATCATTTTTCATGTGTTTCTTCGCATGGTTTGGTATTGTGCCCTTTATGCCCGATGTTGTTAAAGATTTAGGTTTAACACCTACTCAAAAATGGAACTCTATTATTTTAGCGGTTACAGGTACGGTGTTTGCGCGTTTACTTGTTGGTAAATTGTGCGATAAATACGGACCACGTTTATGTTACACCGCACTTTTAATTCTGGGTTCTATTCCTGTTATAGCATCTGGATTGGTGCAAACGCCGCTACAGTTTTTAGTTTGTAGATTGTTTATAGGTTTTATTGGAGCGTCGTTTGTAATTACACAAGTGCATACCTCTTTAATGTTTGCATCCAATGTGGTAGGAACCGCGAATGCGACCTCTGCTGGCTGGGGTAATTTAGGTGGCGGCGCCAACCGTTTAGGGATGCCATTAATTGCTGCATTAGTGGTAAGTTTAGGTGTTTCTGATGGGGATGCTTGGAGATATTCTATGGTCATTGCTGGTGCCATTTGTTTTTTAATGGGCTTAGTGTATTACTTTTTTACACAAGATACGCCAGAAGGTAACTTTAAAGACTTAAGAGCATCGGGTGAAGAAGTAACTACTAAAAAAGATGAAGTTGGTTTTTTAACCGTAATTAAAGATTATAGAACATGGATACTTTTTATCGTGTACGCGGCTTGTTTCGGTATCGAGCTAACCGTGTATGGTACGATGGACGATTACTTACAAAACACCTTTCAACTAGAAAGAGCAACGGCGGGTAACATTGTATTGTCCTTTGCTTTAATGAATATTTTTGCACGTACCTTGGGTGGTTACTTTGGAGATAAATTCGGGAAACTAAAAGGTTTGAGAGGGCGTGTTTTGTTTCTTGCTGCTATTCTGTCTTTGGAAGGGATAATGTTAGTAACCTTCTCAACCACCACAAGTATCGTGATAGGTGTGGGCTTTTTAATCTTGTTTAGTTTAACAGTTCAAATGGCAGAAGGGGCTACTTTCTCTGTGGTGCCTTTTATAAATAAAAAAGCCATTGGTTCGGTATCAGGAATTGTAGGTGCAGGTGGAAATGTAGGTGCTTTTTTAGCGGCTATGTTGCTAAAATCGAAATCGGCCGTTGCAGAAAAAGCGGCTCTAGTTGCCAACGAAGGTATGGGAGAGGAGATGGCGAAAGCAGCACAATCTGCCGCTGCGTCTAGTGCGGTGTCTAGCGGCTATTTTGTAATTGGTTTTGTAGTGGTGGTAACGGGTGTTTTAGCACTTGCTATTCGTTTTTCAACTAGTGATGAGAAAGTGGCGGAGAAAGATTTAAAGCAATCTACAAACGATTTGATTACTACATAAGTAGATTAACAGTATATTATTTATATATTTTAAAAAATTAAACAGGCATTTTACCGTATTTGTAATAATAGATAGGCAGCTTGTTTGGTGTTGGTAAATTACCTTAATTCGTATTAAAACGCAGGTGTAAATGTTTAAGAAGGAAGTTAAAACAACGTGTTCATATTGTGGGGTTGGTTGCGGTATTATTGTTAAAAAGGATGCTAACAATAAGGTACTTGTTGAAGGCGATAAAGACCACCCGGTAAACCGAGGCATGCTGTGTTCCAAAGGTATGAACTTACATTATGTGGCGAATGATACTTCCGATAGAATTTTATATCCTGAAATGCGTTGGAGCCGTTCTCACCCACGTGAGCGTGTGAGTTGGGACGATGCTTTAGATCGTGCCGCCAGCGTATTTAAATCCATTATAAAAAAACACGGTCCAGACAGTGTCGCGTTTTATGTGTCCGGGCAAAGTTTAACCGAAGAATATTATATTGCCAATAAACTTACTAAAGGCTTTTTAGGCACGAATAACATCGATACGAATTCTCGTTTGTGTATGAGTTCGGCAGTTGTAGGTTATAAGAAAACCTTTGGGGAAGATAGTGTACCCGTTTCTTATGAAGATATTGAGTTAGCGGATTGTTTCTTAATTACAGGGGCAAACCCAGCCTGGTGTCACCCCATTCTTTTCAGACGTATCGAGCAACATAAAGAGAAAAATCCCGATGTTAATATTATTGTGGTCGATCCTCGTAAAACAGATTCTGCTAATTTTGCCGATTTACACCTTCAGTTAATTCCGGGAACCGATGTGATTCTTTACAATGCTATTGGTCGTTGTTTATTTAAGCGCGGTTTAATTGATGATGATTTCATTAAAAACCATACCGAAGGATTTACAGATTATAAAGAACAAATTTTTGGAACATCTCTAAAAGAAGCGTCAAAAATATGTGGAGTCCCAGAATCGGACATTCGCAAAGCAGCTGATATGATAGGCCTTTCAAAAGGGTTTATAAGTATGTGGGCCATGGGGCTTAACCAAAGTGTGGTGGGCACCGATAAAAATACCGCTTTACTAAACTTATCCTTGATTACTGGACAAGTAGGGAAACCAGGTGCGGGTCCGTTTTCACTAACAGGTCAGCCGAATGCGATGGGAGGCCGTGAAGTAGGAGGTATGGCGAACCTTTTGGCGGTTCATAAGGATTTACAGAATGAAGAACACCGTAGGGAAGTAGCACAGTTTTGGGGTGTGGATAAAATTTCACCAAAACCAGGTTTAACAGCTACCGAAATGTTTGATGCTTTAGAATCTGGAAAACTAAAAGCCATTTGGATTGCGTGCACCAACCCCTTGGTAAGTTTACCAAATACACACCGCATTGAACGTGCCATGAAAAACGCGAAGTTTGTAGTGGTTCAAGAGATTTCTCATAAATCGGATACGGTCGCTTACGCGGATTTAGTGCTTCCTGCAGCTGCTTGGTTGGAAAAAGAAGGTACGATGACGAATTCGGAGCGTCGTATTTCCTATTTACCAAAAGAAATTAATGCACCAGGAGAAGCCAGACCCGATGTGGATATTTTCTGTGACTTTGCACAGCGTATGGGCTTCCGCGGCTTTAATTTCAACAGTGCCGAAGAGATTTATGATGAGTATGCTTCCATGACGAAGGGTACAAAAATTGATGTTTCTTTTTTAAATTATGATAGATTAAAGAATGAAGGCACCTTCCAATGGCCCGTACCAGAGTACAGGCATGTGGGGACGCCTCGACTTTTTGAAGATAAAAAATTCTATACGCCATCGCAAAAAGCGATTTTCAATGTGGCGAAAAGTATTGTAAACACATCGCTCCTACCTAATGAAAACTATCCTTTGGTTTTAACAACGGGCAGAGTGCGCGACCAATGGCACACCATGACTAAAACCGGTAAAGTATCGCGTTTAAAAACGCACTACCCAACCCCTGTTTTAGAAATAAACCCGGTAGACGCTTATTTGAATAAACTTAAAGACGGTGATATTACCGAGATTAAAAGTGAAAATGGGGTGGTTCGGGTACGTGCAAAAGTCACCGAAAACATTGTAAAAGGCTGTGTGTTTTTACCCATGCACTGGGGAAAACAATTGCAAAGCGATTTAAATAGAGCCAACAATTTAACCAACACACATGTAGATCCTATTTCTAAGGAACCCGATTTCAAATTCACCCGAGTTTCGGTTTCAAAATATAAAAAACCAGTCGAAAAAATAATTATTGTAGGCGCAGGAGCTGCTGCATTTCGGTTTGTTCAAAATTATAGAGAATCAAACGAGGTTGATGAAATACATGTATTTTCAAAAGAACCTAATTTATTCTATAACAGGGTCTTATTGCCTGAGTATGTTACCGAAGAATTAAGTTGGGAGCAACTTCTTAAAATAAAACAAAAGGAGTTAAGCAAGTTAAATATCAAAGTATACCCTGAAACCTCTATTAAGAATATAGATTCTGATACTAAAATAGTTACAGATACCAATGGGGACGAACACAGCTTCAATAAACTTATTTTAGCTACGGGAAGCCGTTCTTTTATTCCTAAAGATGTTCAAATAGACTTGCCGGGACGCTTTACCATGCGTAATAAAAATGATGCTGATAAGTTTAAAGCCTATTTAGAGGCTACAGGTTTACCGCCAGAAGAGCAACATGTGGTTATTGTTGGTGGTGGTTTATTGGGCTTGGAATTGGCAGCAGCCATGAAGCATAAAAATGTGAAAATCACGATTATTCAGCGTGCTTCTCGACTCATGGAACGTCAATTAGATAAGATTTCTAGTAAATTACTAGCTTTAGATGTGCAAGAACGTGGGATTCAAATTTACTTTGATAATGAAGTTAGCACCGTGTTTGATGATGAAGATACGGGTGAACTAAACATTACTCTAAAGAGTGGTAAATTCATAAATGCCAATGCAATAGTGTATGCTATTGGAACCATTCCAAATATAGAAATTGCTAGAGAAAATGGTATTGTGTGTAGTCGTGGGGTGAAGGTGAATCAGCATTTACAATCTTCGAACCCCGATATTTTTGCCATTGGTGAAATTGCGGAATTTAACAATCAGTTATTCGGAATTACATCGGCTGCGGAAGAGCAAGCGTCCATCTTAGCCAACTTTATTGCAGGCGATATTAGTTGTGCGTATAACGGTTCGGTTTTAATGAATATTTTAAAATTCAACGATCTGAATTTGTGTAGTATTGGAGAGATTAATGTCCCTGAAAATGACGATTCTTATGAAGAAATCATTTTTACAGATATATCTAAACGCTATTATAAAAAGTGTATTGTTAAAGACGATTTGTTGATTGGGGCGGTTTTAATGGGCGACAAAAACGAGTTTGCCGAATTTAAAACCATGATTGAAAGTAAAATCGAAATGTCTGATAAGCGAAACACCTTGCTACGAGGCGCTTCCAACGATGTACCGGTTATTGGTAAATTAGTTTGTTCTTGCAGTCAAGTTGGCGCAGGGAATATTGAAGAAGCCATAAAAGATGGTTGTACCAATTTTACCGAGCTGTGTAATAAAACAGGCGCTGGTTTAGGCTGCGGAAGTTGTAAAACAGAGGTAAAGGAAATTCTAAATAACACAAAGGTAATAGCATGAGCGAATCATATAGATTATTAGTTAATGGCGGTGTACTATCTCCAGGTGAGTTAAAATACATTTGTGAAGCGGCCGAAAGTTTAGGTTTAGATAGTATTTCTTTTGGTTCTCGTCAGGATATTATTTTTCCAGAACCCGTAGACGTCGAAAAATTAAAGGCTTTTGATAAGCTTCAAATAGTGGTTCCCAATCACGAGCGCAGTGAAAATATGGTTTCGTCTTATGTATCGTCTGATATTTTTCCTAGTACTTCATGGCTTACCGGCGATCGGTATTTATATATATTAGAACAGTTTAAACACGAATTAAAGTTACGTGTTAACGTCACAGATCCCAAACAACGTTTGGTGCCTTTATTTACGGGCCATATTAATTTTATAGCTTCGGAACATGAAGATTATTGGTATTTGTATATCCGCTTACCTGATTGGAAAAAAACAGTCATGTATCCAGCGCTTATTTATAGCTGGGATTTGGATAAGGTAGAATTGGCTATTGAAAATATGCTACAGGAAGAACCTGAAACTGTAGAAATGATTTTTGAATTGGTTAGTGATGCGATTGACACGAACAACAGAACCGTTGATAAACCTTTAGAAGTACCTTTTTACCCATTTCCTTATTATGAAGGGATGAACCGAATTGGCGATAAATATTGGTTGGGTTTATATTGGCGTAATAACCGTTATGACCTTACTTTTTTGAAAGCTATGTGCGACTTGTGTGCCGAAAATAAAATTGGTAAAATATCCATCACCCCTTGGAAATCCTTTATTGTTAAGGGTATTCCGTTGAAATCTAAATTACAGTGGGAGAAGTTTTTGGGTAAATTTGGTATCAACGTACGCCACTCGATGTTGGAGTTGAATTGGCATTTACCAGTGAATGACACCGCTGCCTTAAGTTTGAAAAAATACTTGGTAACCAATTTCGATCAGAACGATATTAGTACTTATGGTTTAACCTTTGGGTTGACCAATTATGCGAGTAGCGCCTATTATTTCACTTCGGTGGTGATTGAAAAGAATAAGCAACCAGAGGTTTTGGGCGATTTTGTAATTCGAGATACTTACAATTTATTATACGCTAAAAATTTCGATCCTAATACGCGCGATTATATCATGCATGTGCAAGATATTGATAAAGTGGAATTACCAGGCTTATTAATGGAGTTGAGTCAGTTGTATTTTGAGCAGTTAGGAACCGAACGCGAAGAAGCCCCTGTTAAGAATGAAAAGACTGAAAGTACGGAGAAAAAAATCTATCAATGTAAAGATTGCTTAACGGTTTATAACGAGGTTTATGGAGATATCACTCAAAACATTCCACCCGAAACTACTTTTGAAAGTCTTCCAGAAACTTATGAATGCTCCCTCTGTGAAGCACCAAAAACTAGTTTTGAAAAGAAAGTATTGGTGAAATAAAATCTGTTTTTTCAGAAGCTATTTCCTGCTATCCGCTATATCTTTTTTGAAGAAAAATCAAAAAAGGATGCCGCTACTATCAGGGCTATACTAGCTGCTTTGTAATTTCATACAAGGCAATGTTGGTGGCTTGCACCACATTCATACTACTGTTTTGTCCGAACATATCAATATGCATCACAACCTCCGAATTATTTAAAATAGCTTCCGAAACGCCAAAATTCTCATCACCAATTACTAAAACAATCGGTTTTTCAGCTGAAAATTTTAAGGTATGAATAGGTTTGCTAGTAGACGTTATTTCCAAGGCTATAATCTGATAGTTTTGGGCTTTAAAACCTGCAACAACCTCTGTAGCCGATTCACAAATTTCATAGTCCACCACTTTTTCAGTTGCACGTGACGTTTTTGTGATTTTCCGTCCTATAGACATATTGGCACCACAAAGCACTAGTTTTTCAATACCAAAAGCATCTGCCATTCGGAATAAACTTCCAATATTTGGCGCATTCGCTACGTTATCACATACTAATATAATGGGGAAGCTGCGTTTATTAAAGTTGGTGGTGTAGTGGGTGAGTTGCAATTTTGTTTATGTGTTGAGTTGTTTATTTGTTATTTGGTTTTGCCACGAATTCAAAAATGTCTTATTTTTTTAACTTTAAGGCAATCCAAATTCCTAAAGAAATTATGACGATAAATAGAATAACTTTTATAGCTACAACTAAAAGGTTTTTAAATGTATAATCCTCGTCATTGCCATTATTAAAAAAAGCTTCAACTAAAGAAAGTAATAAATCTTTCATCTAAATTTCTGAATTGGTAACGACTTAATGTTCAAAAGCATATTTAACAATATTAGCGCCCATTTTCAAAGCTTTTTCTCTAACATCAGCAGGGTCGTTGTGTACTTCGGGATCTTCCCAGCCATCACCTAAATCGCTCTCAAAAGTAAATAATAACACCAATCGGTCTTCATAATAGATTCCAAAAGCTTGTGGTCGTTTGCCATCATGCTCATGAATTTTAGGTAAACCATTCGGGAATTTAAAAGCGTTATTAAGAATGTCGTGGGTTAACGGAAGTTCTAGTAAGTCTTTGTCAGGAAATACTTTTTTAAGTTCCTTAGTGATATAAGGCTGCATCCCGTAATTATCATCAATATGTAAAAAGCCACCAGAGATTAAATAATTACGAAGGTTCTCAGCATCGGTTTCGCTAAAAAACACGTAGCCATGTCCCGTCATGTGTAAAAAAGGAAACTGAAAAATGTCTGTACTTCCTACTTCAACATCCTGGGGTTTTGGGTTTATTTTAGTGTTAATATTGGTATTACAAAAAGTAATTAAATTAGGTAAAGCTGTTGGGTTGGCATACCAGTCGCCACCACCTTTGTATTTTACCACCGCCAGTTCTTGAGCAGATCCTGTAAAAAGTAGCAAGTTAAATGTAAAAAGTAAAATGGCTTTTTTCATGTTATTCGTTTGTAAAGGCAACGCTGTGACAGGCCACTATAGCCGCTGTTTCGGTACGCAATCTGGTTTCTCCCAAAGTTACGGGTATAAACTTGTTTTTAAGCGCTAATTCAATTTCTTTAGTACTAAAATCACCTTCGGGCCCAATTAAAATGGTAATATCTTGTTTGGGTTTTATTTGGTGTTTTAGAGATTTTCTATCGGTTTCTTCACAGTGGGCAATAAATAAATCACCACTCAATTCTTCTATTATAAAATCTTTAAAGGCGATGGCTTCATTCAGTTTTGGCATATAATAACTCAGAGATTGTTTCATAGCCGACTGTAATATCTTTTCAAAGCGTTCAGGTTTTATTATTTTGCGTTCGCTGTGGTCGCAAATAATAGGGGTGATACTATCTATACCAATCTCGGTCGCTTTTTCTAAAAACCATTCGTAGCGATCATTCATTTTAGTAGGTGCTACCGCTAAATGTACTTGGTAGCTTCGTGCCGCTTGCTTTGTTTTTGAAATAACCGTCACCACACATTTATTGATATTGGGAATGCTAACTTCAGCAGTAAATAACCAGCCACTACCATTGGTAATATGCAGGGTGTCGCCTATATTTTTTCTTAGCACTTTTACAATATGCTTGCTTTCCTCTTTTTCAAAAGTAAATTGCGTGGTACTTTCCGTGATGTTTGGGTTATAAAAAAGTTGCATTAATCGATGGCTTCTACAATTTTTAATACTTTAATTTCTGAAATATCTTTAGGCTGATGGGTTTTTAAAACCACATAATACCAGTTTTTATCAGGTACATCAAGCATAAATATCTCATTAATATAATGGTTTCCGTTTATAATCTCATTTTCAAAATCTGGGTACATATCACCTTGAGTAAACCAGCCTAAATCGCCGCCTCTATTGGCATTTTCATCCATAGAATGGCGTTGTGCTAGAAAATCGAAAGGAGCGCCACTTTTGTACTCTTTTATGATTTTTGTTCTTAAGGTATTCAAATCGGTTAAACTGTATTTTGTACCATCTAAATAAATATAAGCAGCTCTGTAATACGTTGTTTGTGTTTTTTCTACAACCTTATAGACGGTTTTGTCATAATCGGTTTTTATGGTTTTAATGCCTCCTTTAGAAAGTCCAAAAAGTTCTTTTGCAAGCGTCGTTTTGTGCTTTTCTTCATTAAAAGTTATCAATTTATTATCTCTAGAATTTTTCAACTCTAAATAGTTCTCTATTTGCTCGGGTGTTTCAAGTAATTCTAATTCCTTTTCAGTGGAATCTTGAGCATGTAACAGAGCAGAACCACAAAGGATTGCTGCGAAAAGTAGGTTTCTTGTCATTGTTTGGAGGTTTTATTTAACTTCAAATTTAAAGTTATTCTTCAAAAAAAAATAGCGAATGCATTACGAATTCAAAATCATTTGTGCATTACTAGCTAAAATTAAATTTTCAACCTAGCTGAAGCTGCTACATTTTGTTCAGCAAAATCACCATCTAAATATTTTAAATAGCCTACTATGGCAATCATTGCGGCATTATCGGTTGTAAATTCAAATTTAGGGACGTAGGTAGTCCAGCCAAATTTTTGTTCACCATCTTTTAAAGCTTGACGGATACCTGAATTTGCCGACACACCACCACCAATAGCTATATGCGTGATACCGGTTTGTTTTGTGGCCAGTTTCAATTTATCAATTAAAATACCAATGATGGTATATTGAATGGAAGCACAAATATCGTTTAGGTTTTCTTCAATAAAATTCGGATTTGCTTTTGTTTGATTCTGAATGAAATACAGAATAGCCGTTTTTAAGCCCGAAAAACTAAAATTCAAACCATCAACCCTAGGTTTGGTGAATTTAAAGGCTTTTGGATTTCCTAGTTTCGCACGTTTATCAATTTCAGGTCCGGCAGGATAGCCTAAACCAAGAATTTTTCCACTTTTATCAAAGGCTTCACCAACAGCATCATCTATCGTTTCACCAATAACGGTCATGTCAAAATAATTATCAACTTGAACAATTTGGGTGTGTCCGCCAGAAATAGTCATCGCTAAAAACGGAAAAGGTGGTTTATTAAAACCTTCTTCATCAATAAAATGTGCTAAAATATGCCCTTGCATGTGGTTGACATCAACAAGTGGAATATCCAAACCATAAGCCAACGATTTGGCAAATGAGGTGCCCACCAATAGCGATCCCATAAGTCCAGGGCCGCGTGTAAAGGCAATAGCATGTAATTGGTCTTTCGTAATGTTAGCTTTTTTCAAAGCCTGTGCCACTACCGGCACTATGTTTTGCTGGTGTGCTCTAGAAGCGAGTTCGGGTACCACACCACCGTATTCTTCGTGTATTTTTTGGTTGGCAACAATATTGCTTAAAATGCGCCCGTTTTCTATTACAGAAGCTGCTGTATCGTCGCAAGAAGACTCAATTCCTAGAATATAAATATTTTGTTCAGCCATTACTTAAAATTAGGCATAATAATTGTTAATTTTGAAACAGAATAAAAGTCCAATGCATTGCTTTCATTCGTAATTGCAAAACTACTTAAATATATTTTTTAATTGAAACGAAAAGTGGTTTATGTAGTTTTCAGTAGCTGTACCACTTAAAAAGGGAATTACAACGAAAGTATAGTACATTCATAAATAAATTAATAACTTTAAAGAGTATCAAAAAAGCGTTTAAAATAGCATACAAATTAGTAGGGATTCTGCTATTGCTTTTCATCATTTTGGTGTTGGTGCTCTCTATTCCTGCAGTTCAAACAAGTCTTGGTAAGTACGCTACAAAGCGCCTTAATGATGAGTTTAAAACCAACATAAATATAAGCAGAGTTAGTTTACAATTTAATGGCGATGTAGAGCTTAAAAACATTTACATTGAAGATTATAAGAAAGACACGCTGATAGGTATTGCCGAATTAAACACCTCCATTATTAGTATAAATAATTTAATTAATGGAAAATTAACTTTTGGAGATATTGATATTCAAGATCTTATTTTTAATATTAAAACCTACGAAGGGGAAACAGAAACTAACTTAGATGTTTTTGTGCATAAGTTTGAAGACGATAACCCAAGAAAAAGCCCAAGCACCTTTTTACTCTCGTCTAGCGATGTGTCTATTTACAATGGGGTTTTTAGATTGCTTGACGACAACCGGGAAACTAAAAAATTACTAGAGTTTAGCAAGCTGAATATTAACGCCACCAACTTTTTAATTAACGGTAGTGATGTAAGTGCTCGAATAAATACCTTGGCTTTTAAAGACAGTCGGGGTTTGGTTATGAAAAACATGACCACCAATTTTAGTTACTCGATTTCAGATATGACTTTTGCTAATATCGATGCTAAAACAGAGCAATCGGTATTAAAGGGCGATTTAAAGTTTTCATACAATAGAGAAGATTTACAGTATTTTGTCGATAAGGTTTTGGTTACCGCTAGTTTTAAAGATTCTAACATTGATTTAGATGAAATTAATGTGTTTTATAACGAGTTTGGAATAAACCAATCGGTTAAACTAAGTGTCGATTTATCTGGAACTTTAAATAAGTTGCAAACAACGAACCTAATGTTACGCACTAATAATAACACGGTTGTTGATGGTAATATATTTTTCAAAAACCTATTTAATAGGGAGGGAGGTAATTTCTATATGAATGGCAAATTCAGAAACTTATCTTCCACATATACAGAACTAAAAACCTTGTTACCCAATATTTTAGGCGATGCGATACCAACATCTTTTAGTAAGTTGGGCAAATTCACTATTGTTGGTAATTCGCAAGTTACAGCGGCATCTGTAGATGCTAATATTCAAATTGATACAGAATTGGGGTATGTAGATACCAATTTACAAATTTCAAAAATTAATGATATTGACAATGCCTCGTATAGCGGTAAAGTGGCTTTCGAGAGTTTTGATATTGGTGCCTTTCTTAACGACCCAACCGTTGGAAAAGCATCCTTAAATTTCGATGTAAAGGGTTCTGGTTTTACAGCAAAAAACGTAAACACGCAGGTTAAAGGAGATGTTTTTGAAATTGAATATAACAAATACAACTACTCGGGTATTAAAGTGATAGGAAACGTTAGGAACCGAATTTTTGACGGAAACTTAATTGCAAACGATAAAAATTTACGCTTAAACTTTTTAGGACTTGTAGATTTTTCAGAAGGTGTGAAGAAATACGATTTTGAGGCCAAAGTGGATTATGCCGATTTAAATGCCTTGAATTTTATAAAGAAAGATAGCTTATCACAATTTAGTAGCAACGTTAAAATGAATATGAATAGTAGCACCTTGGATGATGCCTATGGAAAAATTTCATTTAAAAACACGGTTTATAGAAACCAAAACGACACCTATTATTTTGATAAACTAGATTTAACCTCAAGGTTTGAAGACGATATTCGTTTTATAGAAATTAATTCGCCTGATATAATTGAAGGGGAGCTTAAAGGGCGTTTTATATTTAGAGATATTAAAAAGCTTTTCGAAAACTCTTTAGGTCATATTTACACCAATTACATTCCGCATAAAATTAAAACGAATCAGAATATCGATTTCAATTTTAAAATTTATAATAAAATAGTGGATGTTTTTTATCCTGAAATTGAACTAGGGAAAAACACGTATATAAAAGGACGTGTGGAGAATGACCAACGTCAATTTAAGTTGACCTTTAAATCACCTCAAATTAAATTACTCGATTATTTCGCGAATAATATTGAACTTCAAGTTGATAATAGCAATCCGCTTTTTAACACCTATGTCGAGGTAGATAGTTTAAAAACAAAGTATTACAACGTTTCTAAGTTTAGTTTAATTAATGTGACGGTAAACGATACCCTGTTTATGCGTTCAGAGTTTAAAGGCGGAAAACGCAATACCGATATTTATAACTTAAGTTTTTACCACACGATAAATAAGGATAAAGAATCGGTTATCGGTTTTAAAAAATCGGATGTCACTATTAAGGATAACACGTGGTATATTAATGAGAATAAAGACAAGTTTAATAAAATTTCATTCAATAATACCTTTACCAAGTTTAATATTGATAAGTTGGCAATTAATCATGGGAATGAGCAAATTAAGTTTTCTGGTTTTATTAAAGATTCCACACAGAAAGATTTAAAACTCGATTTTAAAAATGTCGATCTCGCTAAAATAGTACCCGAGTTAGATAGTTTAAGGTTTGCGGGAAATGTAAATGGTAAGCTGGATATTTTGCAAAAAAACGGTGCGTATTTACCAAATTCCTCCATCGTTATCAACGATTTTAAGGTGAACGATGTCGAATTCGGTTCGTTTGATGCCAATATAAAAGGAAATCAGAACTTAACCAATTACAATGTAGATATTACTATTAAGGACGATATTAAAAAATCGTTTAGAGCCATTGGTGATATTAATGTGAATGGAAAACAGTCTAAAATTGATGTCGATTTAGAGTTTAATGATTTTAATTTAAAGCCATTAAACCCTTTATTGCAAGATGTTTTAAGCAATATAAGAGGCTTAGCGACGGGTAAAGTAAATGTAATAGGGAATTTAAGGCAGCCCGATATTAATGGAAGCCTGAACCTAAATAGCGCGGGTATGGGCATTCCGTATCTTAATGTAGATTATCAGTTTTCAGAAAATTCGTCGGTAACACTTGAAAACCAGAGTTTTATTTTTAATAGAATTCAATTAACGGATACCAAACACAAATCGAAAGGGCAATTAAATGGTTCTTTAAGTCATGTTAATTTTTCAAAATGGCGTTTAGATCTTAATTTAAACACCCCAAGACTTTTGGTTTTAGATACTAAAGATGCTGAAGATGCCTTGTATTATGGTACTGGTTTTATTGGTGGCCGTGCTAGTATTTATGGACCTACTGAACAATTGGTTATTAGTGTTGTAGGTGAAACAAAGGCAGGAACCGTGTTTAAAATACCATTAAGCGACACGGAATCTTTTGGTGATAACTCCTATATACATTTCATAACGAAAGAAGAAAAACTAGCAAGAAAACTAGGGGTCGATTATACTTTTAATGAAATACGAGGTCTTGAATTGGACTTCGATTTAGATGTGACGGAAGATGCTGAAGTTGAAATTATCATCGATAAAAGTTCGGGACATTCCTTAAAAGGGCGTGGACGTGGCGGCTTATTAGTTGAAATTAATACCAACGGGAAGTTTAATATGTGGGGCGATTTCTCGGTATTCGAAGGGGTTTATAATTTCGCTTATGGTGGCTTAATTCAAAAAGAATTTTATGTGCAACCCGGTGGTACCATTGCCTGGGAGGGCGATCCGCTAAAAGCGCAAATAAATATGCTTGCTGTTTATAGAACCCAAGCCAATCCATCACCACTGTTAGACAATCCTATTAATAGAAACATTCCTGTAGAATTAAATATTAGCTTGAAAGGCGACTTGGAGCGTCCAGACCCTATTTACGATTTTAAATTCCCAACAGTAAGTTCTACCATCAAATCAGAATTACAATACAGGTTAGAGTCAGATAATGATAAACAAAATCAAGCCCTATATTTATTATCAACAGGGTCGTTTTCACGGGGGTTAAGCGAATTAAGTTTCTCAGGTACCATTGCAGAACGTTTAAATGGTATTATTAATGGCATATTCACGTCGGGCGATAGTAAACTTAATATTGGGTTAAATTACGAAGCAGGTGCCAATAGACCTGATTACCAAACAGACGATCGTTTTGGTTTAACCGTGCAAACACAAATTAGCGACCGTGTGCTTATAAATGGTAAAGTAGGGGTGCCGGTAGGTGGCGCAGGAGCTTCAGAAACTGTTATTGCTGGAGATGTGGAGATAAATTTTCTATTAAATGAAGAAGGAACTTTAACTGCTAATGTGTTCAATAGAGAAAATAGTATTCAAAATTTTGGTGAAAAAGTAGGGTACACCCAAGGGGTGGGACTTTCCTATAGTGTCGACTTTGATACATTTAAAGAACTGATTAAAAACTTTTTTAGAAACGCCAAGAAAGAAGAAGAAATTACCATACAAAAAGAAGCCGAAAAAGAGGCCGCTTTACTCCCCGGGTACATACAAATGAAGCCTACTTCAGAGAAATAACTTATGCAATTCCTTACAGAACCTGCTAAGTTTTAAAATTCTAACTTTTTTTAATGTTTACTAAAACGTTATAGTGTTATATGTGTCATAAAATAGAATAAATGCTATAGATATATGGTTTTTGTTTAGTAATTTTACCTTTGAAAAATTGAAATTTAATGTCAAAAACAATTAAAAAAATAGCGGTTTTAACTTCTGGAGGTGATTCTCCAGGGATGAATGCAGCCATTCGTGCTGTAGTTAGAACCTGTGCTTACCATAATATAGAGTGTATCGGTGTCTACAGAGGCTATGAAGGCTTAATGGAAGGCGATTTTAAAGAAATGAATGCCCGTAGCGTTAAAGGAATTATTAACAAGGGTGGTACTATATTAAAATCTGCACGTTCAAAAGAATTCAGAACCAAAGAAGGTAGAGAGAAAGCACATAATATTTTATTAGAAGCAAAGGTAGATGCCCTTGTAACTATTGGTGGTGATGGTACTTTTACAGGTGCCATGATTTTTAGTCAGGAGTTTAATTTCCCAATTATGGGTATTCCTGGAACTATTGATAATGATATCGTTGGAACTACACATACTTTAGGGTTTGATACCGCATTAAATACGGTTGTAGATGCTATTGATAAAATTAGAGATACGGCGAGTTCGCATAACAGACTTTTCTTTGTAGAGGTTATGGGGCGCGATGTAGGGCATATTGCTTTAAACGCAGGTATTGCAGGTGGTGCTGAAGAGATTTTAATTCCGGAAGAAGATTTAGGGTTGGATAGACTTGTAGAATCTTTAAAAAGAAGTAGAAAATCGGGTAAATCATCTAGTATTGTTGTGGTTGCCGAAGGTGATAAAATAGGAAAAAACATTTTCGAACTGAAAGATTATGTCGATCAAAATATGGATGGTTACGACGTACGTGTATCGGTGCTTGGGCACATGCAACGTGGTGGTGCACCTTCATGTTTCGACCGTGTTTTAGCGAGTAGAATGGGTGTAAAAGCTGTTGAATCTTTATTAGAAGGTAAAACAAACTCTATGGTTGGTTTACTTAATGGTAAAATGGAATTAACACCTATCGAGAAAGCTATTAAAGGAAAAACAAAAATAAATTTAGAATTACTGCGTGTCTCAGACATTATGAGCACTTAACATTTATAAACAAGATTATGTCAAAATTAAAATTAGGAATTAACGGGTTTGGTAGAATAGGTAGAATTGCTTTTAGAGTAGCTGCAAGTAGACCTGAAATTGAAATAGTAGGAATTAACGATTTACTAGATGTTGAACATTTAGCATACTTATTGAAATATGATTCTGTACACGGTCGTTTTAACGGTACCGTTGAAGTAAAAAATGGTAACTTAGTTGTAAACGGTAACGAAATTAGAATTACTGCAGAACGTAACCCAGAAGATTTAAAATGGGATGCTGTTGGTGCTGAAGTAGTTTTAGATTGTACTGGTATCTTCACAACTTTAGAAGGTGCACAAAAACACATTACTGCAGGTGCTAAAAAAGTAGCAATTTCTGCACCATCGGCAGATGCGCCAATGTTCGTAATGGGTGTAAATAACAAAAAAATAACAGCTGCAGATACAATTGTGTCTAACGCATCTTGTACTACTAACTGTTTAGCGCCTTTAGCTAAAGTTATTAACGATAACTTCGGTATCATCGAAGGTTTAATGACAACGGTTCACGCAACTACTGCAACACAATTAACTGTTGATGGTCCTTCTAGAAAAGACTGGAGAGGTGGTCGTAGTGCTTTATCTAACATCATCCCTTCATCTACAGGAGCTGCAAAAGCAGTAGGTAAAGTAATTCCAGAATTAAACGGAAAACTTACAGGTATGGCATTTAGAGTTCCAACTCCAGATGTATCTGTTGTTGATTTAACTGTTAGAACTGAAAAATCTGCAACTTGGGAAGAAGTAAAAGCAGTATTGAAAAAAGCATCTGAATCTGGTGATTTAAAAGGTGTTTTAGGCTATACAGATGAAGCTGTTGTTTCTCAAGATTTCGTGTCTGAAACTATGACAAGTGTTTTTGATGCTGAAGCAAGTATTGCACTTAATGATAATTTCTTTAAATTAGTATCTTGGTACGATAATGAGTTTGGATATTCAACTAAATTAGTTGATCTTGCTCAATATATCAGTAAAGTATAATTTAAGAAAATAATATTAATTATGAACTCCACAGATTTATTGTATTAGTACAAAGTCTGTGGAGTTTTTTTATTTAAAAGCACATGATTTTAATTGTTGATAGTGGCTCCACAAAAAGTGATTGGATTGCAGTAGATAATACCGGTAAACAACTTTTAGAGAAGTTACGAACTAAAGGTCTTAATCCTGAAATTTTAAAACAGGAAAAACTAAAAAAACTAATTAAAAAGAATCCAGATTTAAAAGCACACAGAAAAGAGGTGACTCACGTGTTTTTTTATGGAGCAGGCTGTGGTACAGATCGCGGTAAAGACATAGTAAACAGTGCTTTGGTAGAAGTGTTTCCAAATGCAATTGTAAAGGTAGAAGAAGATACCTTGGCTGCTGTTTATGGAACGATTAGCCACGATACAGAAGCTGCTGTGGTTTGTATTTTAGGTACAGGCTCTAACTGTAGTTATTATGATGGTACTAAGTTACACCAACGTGTACAGTCTTTAGGCTATATTTTAATGGATGATGCTTCTGGTAACTATTACGGGAAGCAGTTAATAAGAGATTACTATTTTAATTTAATGCCAGAAGCTATAAAAGTAGCCTTTGGTAGTAAATTCAATATGGAAGCCGATTATGTTAAATACAACATTTACAAACAGCCAAATCCCAACGCATATTTAGCAAACTTTGCCGAGTTTATGTTTTTAAATAAAGACTCAGAGTACATTGTTGCGCTTATTAAAGAAGGGATTCGCATTTTTGTGAAAAACTACATCATGCAATATAAGGAAGAGCTTAAAACGGTTCCTGTACATTTTGCAGGTTCTATAGCTTATTTTGCACAAGAAGAAATTAAAGCAGTTGCTGAAGAAATGGGCTTTACAGTTGGTAATTTTGAACGCCGACCTATTGAAGGTTTGGTTGCTTTTCATACCAAAAACTTGTAAAAAACTATAAATCATAACTTTTAAATCGGGAATGAATGTTTCGATTTTGAAATGAGACCTCACAGGTATGTAAAACCTGTGAGGTCTTTTTTTATGAAGTCCTGTTTTTTATATTAAAATGTATTAGTTTAGAACCCAAAACCAAACACATTGAAAAATCACATAGCCATTTACATCACTAATAACGACGATAAACTTCAATTGATAGAACGCATTCGTTCTGGTATGACTTTTGAAGATTTGAAACACTTAAAACATGCACTTTTTTCTGAAATTACGCTGAATAAGTTTATCGAAGAAGAAATGATTCATGGGCATTTTGATGTGCTTACCGAAACAAAAAACAGTTTGCTGCATTCATCGGAAGGCGAGCGTAAAAAGGCTTTGTTAAATCACATCATAGCACAAAAGCCCGATTATATTATTGCAGATAATGTGTTTGGTAATTTAGATGTCGAAAAACAAGCTGCTATTCAAAAAACACTCACAGATTTAAGCAGTAGCACCCGCATCATTCAAATTACAAATAGAAAAGAAGAGATTTTACCATTTATAGAAACTACTTATAAATTACAAGACGCTGCGCTTGTTGTGTTTAACAGAACAGAAACTGCAAGTACAAACGAAGCCATAAACTTTGTTGAAGCCTTACCGCAACCCTATAGACCCATTTCAGAACACATCAACCCTTTAGTTAAATTCAATAAAGTGTCTGTAAGTTACCAGGAACGTGGCATTTTAAACGGTATTACATGGGAAATTAAACGCGGAGAGTTTTGGCAGTTACTCGGTGCCAATGGTTCGGGTAAAAGCACCATGTTAAGCATGATTTATGGTGACAATCCCAAAGCATACGGGCAAGATATTACCTTGTTTGGTGTGAAAAAGGGGAGTGGAGAGAGTGTTTGGGATATTAAAAGGAACATAGGCTATTTTTCATCGGAGATGTTACGCGGTTTTAAACGCTTAGATTCTATAGGGAATATGGTCGTGTCTGGGTTTTTCGATACCGTAGGCTTATATAAAACGCCCACCAACGAGCAAATTAAAATAACCGAACAATGGTTGCATGTGTTGCACATGTACGATATTAGGAAGCAAAGTTTCTTAGACCTATCAAAAGGACACCAACGTTTGGTATTAATAGCCAGAGCCATGGTAAAACACCCACCATTACTTATTTTAGACGAACCTACTAACGGACTAGACGATTTCGATGCCAAACTATTCTCCGAACTTATAAATAAAATAGCTAAAGAAACCGATACCGCTATTTTGTATGTCTCTCACCGCAAAGAAGCCGGTTTAAACCCAAGTTTTATTTACCAACTCACGCCAAACCCAACTGGTTCTACAGGAAAACAAGTAAATATTTAGTAGTATTTATATCTTATTGGTGTAGCGTAATTTTTTACAGATTTAATTTTTATATTTACGGACGATGGTAATTTTAAACTAATTGTATCCTGATATGTTTATGGGGTGTGAGGGGGTGAAGTTACTATATAATATTGTTGTGCAACATTTAAGAAAAAAACTAACTTATAAAATATTTCAATTATGCCAAAAGAATTAACTATACAAGATGTTGAAAGATTAGTTGATAAGTTTAAAATTGAAAGATATACTTATCTCATTTTAATTGCTGCGTGTGCAATAATTATTTTAGTTGTAGCTGTAATTTCATTCATAAACGGAGACTGGAAAACTGCTCTATCACTAATGGCTCCAGGTGGTACGATTTTTTTCTGCCTTTCCCGTGTATTTAAAATTTGGGATGATATTATGAATGCTTTTTTCAATTTAAATAAAAAAAATGATGAGTAAAATAAATAAACAAATTCGTCAATTTACAGCAATCGGTATCTTCGCTACGTTAATTGGATATATGTTCTTAATATATCAATCTTATAATTTACGCGATGATATAAATACAAAAAAGAATGAAGTACAACAACTTGAATCTTTAAGGGTAGAAAAAATCAAAGAATTGACTGAAATACAAAATCAAATTTTAGAAATCACATCAACATCTCAAGATACAAATACCGTAAAAAAGGGAGAAAAATTAGCAGAAGAAAGAGGAATCCCAATAGTAAATAGCTTTAAAGTTACAACTAAACAAGAATCGAGTTTGTCTAAAGCGGAAGAATATGAAAAATTGGGCTTTCAATCAATTTTGGATAAGGATATAAACTCGTCTATTGATGCTTTTATAAAGAGTGAAAACGCATATAATGGTCGCAATGCGGTTTATGAAATTGCAAGATATTTAGTAAAAAACAAAAGTAAATTATCTGATAAAAATTCTGATTACTGGCCAATTGTCTTCCAGACCATTCTCTCAAATTATAGTTGGAAAATGCCAGATAATTACAAAATAGAATTTAAAAATAGAGCGGAATAAACGTAGCACAAGAACGTATAAAATAATAGGGCAATGAGTGCTTAACCCAATGGAAAAGGAACATTTTCGAAGTCGCCAAATTTTTAAATTTGGTTTTTTGAGAAAAAAAAGGATAATAAGAAAAATTTAAAAATTCGGCTTGTGTTTAACCTAATAGTAACTGTCTATTTTTAGTACTACTATTCTTATGCAAAAGCGTACCTACAAACAATAAAAAACAACCTCGACTAAACTTATGGCAAAGATTTATAGTTTAAAAATCAAAAACTACAGAGGAATTGAAAAACTTGAGCAAGTTTTTGGTATTACAGATTTCATCTGTTTAATCGGGCGAGGAGATTCAGGAAAATCAACTATTCTTGACGCTATTTCTAAAGTTCTATCTCCAATGTGGAATCAAACATTTTATGATACAGATTTCTATAATGGAAATATTTCTAATCCAATTGAAATTGAGGCTTCACTATATGATTTACCAATTAGTTTGACTAATGAAAACAAATATGGGCTTTATATAAGAGGCTTAGATAAGGATACCAATATTATACATGATGACATAAAAGATGGTTGCGAAGAAATACTTACAATAAAATTAATAGTTGATAAAAATTTAGAGCCGAAATGGTCAATTGTTAATAACCGAGAAAATCAAGAAGCAATTGAAGTCAGAGCAAGCGATAGAGCTAAATTGAACGTGTTTTTAGTTTCAGATTATATAGATAAACACTTTTCTTGGAATAAAGGCAATCCATTGTATTCATTATTAAAACAAAATGATTCTAGTGATGAAAAAAATAATATAATACTTGATGCGTTTAGAGAAGCAAAACAAGAAATTGACACAAATTCATTCAATCATTTAGATGATACTGTAAAGAAAGTAGTAGATTCAGCCTCAAAATTGGGGGCAGATATTAAAGACACCACCACTACAACTATTGACTTTAAGGATATATCTATTAATGATCAAAGAATTAGTTTACATGATGATAAAATTCCTTTTAGATTAAAAGGTAAAGGTTCTAAAAGAATAATTTCAATGGCTATCCAAACCGAATTATCAAAATTCGGAGGGATTTTGTTAATTGATGAAATAGAACAAGGGTTAGAACCGGATAGAGCACAGCATTTAGCCCAAACTTTAAAAAGAGATAATAAAGGCCAAATTTTTATAACAACACATTCTAGAGACGTATTAGTAGAATTGACTACAACTGATTTATTCAGAGTAAAAAATAACTACAGTAAACTTTATGAATTTGACTCAACTTTACAAGGGTGCATTCGTAGTAATCCAGAGGCTTTCTTTAGTAATAAGGTTTTAGTCTGTGAAGGACCAACCGAAATAGGGTTTTGCAGAGGTTTAAATAATTATTTAATTACTGAAAAAGGTATTAATTCCGCTATTAAAGGTGTTCGATTCGCTAACGGTGGAGGTTCAACTCAAATTGACTATACTAAAGCGTTTCTTAATGCAGGGTATAAAGTTTGTTTATTCTGTGACTCTGACGTACAGAAAATAAATGATGAAAAGAGTTCTCTCTCTTCTTTAGGTGTGACGATTATCGATAGTGATGACAAAAAAGCTATGGAAAATCACATTTTTGAAGATTTACCTTGGGATGCTATCAAAGAATTGATAGAATATAGAATAGAAGAAAAGGATGAGGATAGTGTTAAAGCATCAATAAATTCAAAATATAGATCAGAGTTAGGTGAAAACTGGAAAGATATAGATTCTAATGATTTAAGAGATGCAATTTATAAATCTTCAATTGTAAAAAATAAAGAGTGGTTTAAACGAACTGACCATGGAGAAGTTATTGGTAACATTAGCCTGAAATATAAACAGAAATTCCTTGATAAAAAATTGGGGAAACAAATTGACCAATTAATAAATTGGATTGAAAATGATTGATTACAAAGAATTTGTTTCCAAAGAAAAAAGTATGTTAATTGCACCAGCTGGATTTGGTAAAACATATACTATATCAGAATGTTTAATTCATCTAGAAGGGAAAGGAAAACAACTAATACTTACTCACACTCATGCAGGCGTAGCTTCTTTGAAGGAAAAATTCAAACAAAAAAAAATACATTCTTCTAATTATAATATTGAAACTATAACGAGTTTTGCTCAAAAGTATGTACTTTCATTTTATACAGGAATAGACATACCTTCTCAGGAGAATAGTAAAGAATATTATCCTTTCATAATAAATAAAGCTAATGAAATATTTAAATTAAAACTTATTAAGAATGTTATTTCAAGAACATACTCTGGCTTATTTGTAGACGAATATCAAGACTGTACAACTCAACAGCATGAGTTAATCTCATCATTAGCTGATTTATTCCCGACTCATATTCTTGGTGATTACTTACAAGGAATCTTTGGTTTCAACGGTGAAGAACTTGTTGATATGCAAGCTGAGAATGATATGCTTGAATTTGCTAATAATCAGTATTCTTTAAATCAACCCCAACGTTGGCTAAGAGGAAATAATAATAACTTAGGATTAGATCTAAAAAAAATCAGAGAATCTTTAATTAAGCAAGAAGAAGTTAATTTAGCTGAGTTTCCATCAATTGAAACATTTACTTTTGATGAACGAGATTTATACATACCGTATAAGGACTATTATAAAGAAATAACGAAACTCTTGCAAGAAGAAAATTTATTGATTTTACATCCTGATTCCACAAGTATTTACCCAAGACTTAAATTAGTTAAGCAATTTAATAATCGTATAAAGTTAATTGAATCAATAGATGATAAAGACTTTTATAAAATAGCAAAAACAGCTGATGAAATTACAAATGAAAATATATTTTCTAAGTTAAAAGAGTTAAGCTATAAACTTTTTAATAAAACTGAGCTTGATAAGTGGTTTAATGAAAAAGGATTTAAAAAGAAAAGAGAAGAAAAAGATCGTACATCTGTTAAGCATCTTGAGTCACTGATAAAAGAATTAAAAAATGATATTTCTTATAGTAAAATTTCTTGTTTTTTAATTGGAGTAAAAGAACTTCAAGGTATAAAATCCCACAGGAGAGAATTGTTTAGTTCATTTGTTAAATCTTTAAGAGAAGCAGATGAGAATAAAATTTTAGTGTCATCTGCTATGTCAAATAATCGTAATTTAATCCGTAGAACTGGTCGTAAAGTATTTGGCAGATGTATCGGAACAACCTTATTAACAAAAGGGTTAGAGTTTGATACTGTTGCTATAATAAATGCCCATAAATTTAAGTGTCCTAAACATCTTTATGTTGCTTTAACAAGAGCGTCAAAAAAACTTTTAATATTCACGAATAAAATTGAGTTATTACCCTATAAATAAAGCAAGCAAGTAACTATGTATAAAAAATATAGGGTGTTTGGAGCTAAATTCAAAGCCTGTGCATATTAACAAAGTCTGCTAAATATAGATAATTCGTTTTTAATCGTGACGCTTTTCTTACATTGATCATAATCCATTAAAGAAACTATAAGTCAACATCATAATATAAATCTTAAAATTATAATCATAAAATCTTTAATAACCATTCTATTTACAATCCTTTTATCTCTTCTTTATACATGTTGTGATAACAAAAAATCAAAAAAAAATAGTGAAAGAAATTTTATGAGTAATGAATTAATAGGAAAGTGGAATTAAGTGAGTACGGACAAATCATTAAATGATAATGGCTCTAAAATTGAATCGATATAATTTGTTAACGCTTCAATTGCAGAAATTCAACTAATCCATTCTATCGAGAAAAGAGTTGTGATTGGGAAATGGACTAACGGATTTAATAAAGAATTAGGAAGTTTAAATTTAGACTTTGAACCTAATATTAAAATAACTTATAATATAGACAAAAATAATAGGACCATTATACTGTTAGATATATCAGAAGAAAAAAAATAGTCATGAATGGAGGTGAATTAAGGTTTGAAAAAGAATAAAAAAAACGGGCTATAATACAGTATATAAAAAATGACTAGTTTTATCTTAACAAATGTGAGTTACTTTGTTTGCTAGCATCTGATTTTCTTTAGGAAAATCCTCGCACATAAACACACAACTTGCCATATATAAACGTTGCAAAACATTATGCCCCGTCCTAAAAATAAACAACAAAACAATCATGAATAAAACCCTAAAGCAAGCTTGTATCCTCCTTATATTCTCCTGTGTTTTGGTCAGTTGCAATAGCAATCAAAAAACCAATATTTTTGAATTAGAACAAGGGGATTTACTGTTTCAAAATACGGGAACAGGAGAAATAGATAATGCGATTAAAGATGTAACAGCTACGTCTTTTTCTAAAAACTATTCGCATGTAGGGATGGCAATGCAAAAAGATGACAAATGGTTTGTCGTGGAGGCGATTCCAAAACAAGGCATTTGCCAAACGCCTTTAATAAAGTTTTTGAACAGGAATAAAAATAAATTCAATAAATCTCAAACCACGGTTGCAAGACTGGATAGCTATTACCAGCCCTATATTTCTAAAGCAATAGCGTATGGAATGGAAAGAATCAATACACCTTATGATGAGATTTTTCTATGGAATGACGATTCTTATTATTGCTCTGAATTAGTTTATAAAATGTTTTCTTCTCAAGATATCCCTACAGATTCTATTCCTTTTCTTACTCACCCCATGACGTTTAACGATAGCACAGGAAACCCCATGCCAAGTTGGGAAACTTATTATAGAACACGCAACCATGCAATTCCTGAGGGAATGGAAGGAACAAATCCTAACCTGATGGCCAGCAGCTCTCACATTAAATTTGTGCATGATTATGAGAATGAATAGAGAAGATTTATTAGAATTATCGGACGTTGAGCTTTTAAAGAAAGCTAAGAAATTAAAATATGATACCTTTATTAATGCGTTGTTAATTGGGTTTTGCATTGGAATTGTAGTTTGGAGTGTTGCTAAAAACACTTGGGGGTTTCTTACGCTAATTCCTTTATTTTTCATTTATAAAATGGTCAATAAATCGAAAAATGATGAAGAATTGAAAGCCGTTTTAAAAGAGCGAAATATTAAATAAATGATGGGAGCACTGTGTGAAAATGATAAACCACTCAATTATTCATAAGCGAGCGCGCTTACCACATTAAAAACCAACCAACATGAAAAGAACATTTTTAGTTTTTATAGTAATGGGCATGTGTTTCCATTTGTACGCACAAAAACCGAGAGCAAGAGATTTAGGAGTTCCGTTTGTTGGTAAAACCGGTGAGTTTAATGCCATTACAGATGTTAAAGGCGTGGAAGTGGGGTATAGCACTATAATTTCGGGAGACGGCGAAAATAATATAGGCAAAGGCCCCATAAGAACTGGAGTTACGGCCATATTCCCGAGAGGAAAAGCCAAGAAATTTAGTCCGGTTTATGCCAATTGGTACAGCCTAAATGGAAATGGAGAAATGACAGGTACAACTTGGGTTACAGAATCTGGGTTTTTAGAAACCCCTATCATGATAACCAATACCAATAGTGTTGGTGTTGTTCGCGACGCTGTATTGAAGTGGTATGTAGACACCGATTGGTATAGTGGAGAAGATTGGTGGTACACCTACCCGGTAGTTGCAGAAACTTACGACGGTTTTCTTAATGATATCTATGGGTTTCACGTAAAAGAAGAAAATGTATTGGAAGCCATAAATAACACCACAAGCGGAAAGATTGCAGAAGGTAATGTTGGTGGCGGCACGGGAATGATGTGTTTGGGCTTTAAAGGAGGCACTGGCACGTCTTCAAGAGTTTTTAGAATAAAAGATTCAACGTATACGGTTGGCGTCATAGTTCAATCTAATTTTGGAGCAAAAAGAAACTTATCTATTGCAGGTGTACCTGTTGGAATTGAATTAAAAGATACCTTAAACTACAAATTTAATGCACCACCAACATCAAGGAGACAAGAAGGAGATGGTTCCATTATAGTGATTATTGCAACGGACGTTCCTCTTTTGCCCCATCAATTAAAAAGAATTGCTCAAAGAATTCCATTAGGTGTTGGAATTGTAGGTGGACGGGGAAGCAATGGCTCTGGTGATATCTTTTTAGCCTTCTCTACGGCAAATGAAACGGCATTTAATCGCGATGAAAGCACCACGGTGGTATCTATGTCTAATGACCAACTAATGCCCGTTTTTGAGGCAACGGTTCAAGTCGTTGAAGAAGCAATTATCAATGCCATGGTAGCAGCCGAAACTATGGAAGGAATTAATGGAAATACGGCGTATGCTTTACCGCACGATTTACTCATTAAAACACTTAAAAAATATAATAGAATAAACAAAAACGTAACTATAAAAAATGAATAGTTTAGTATTGAAAAGGGATATTAGGGAAGGTTATTCTTGTTCATTATTTCGTTATAGTTGTAATCTTAAAATGAGTCTGTTATTAAACATTTACAAAAAACATGAAAGTACCACTCCAAAAAATTAATAAGCTTTTATTAATTTTTACCACACTAATTAGTTTATCAAATTGTGCTTATGAATTTTCAGAAGATTCATTTGTAGAAGTCATCCAAAAAAATCCAACAGCATCTATTAGTTTGAAGGACATCAGTGATAATCAAACTTTTTACGTTCCTACAAAAATCCATTTTAATTATAATGGAAATAACAAGCATCTCCTATATGAAATAATAATTCAAATTGATAATGTTGTAATCAAAACGAGCACAACCAATACAGGTGATTTTATTGTCGATACAGAATCGTTAGACGAGGGAAATCATGTTTTAAAAGTTGAATATATTTTTTCTTCAGGTTCTGGTAGTTTAGCCGATGTAAGTGGTGTTGAGGCTTATATAAAAACGGAAGAATACCATTTTACAGTTGATAAATCTATTCCAGAAACGGTAGTAATGACAAGTGTTGAAATTATTGATGGTACTATTTATCTTTCTTGGGAGCCTATTACTAAGGTTAATTTTGATGTATCGGCCATTGTAGTTTCAAATAATGGCTATATCGATTCTCAAGCACTAACAAAACAAGAATTGTTAAAATTGAAATATAATGACAAGAATGTTTATGCATTCACACTAGCGGGGCAGGATCCAATAGGCCATGATTTACAATTTTATATATACCTTGAAAATTCTAGAGGAAGTACAAGAAGTAACAATGTGAGTTTGTTTATAGAGCCACTTGAAGTAGAAAAGCGCATTTTAAATGAAAATCAATATAAATTAATTATACCCAAGCACACTTTGTATCGTAATTTTGACTATTACGTTTTTAAAAATCCTTCTAACAATTCAAACCATAAAATTAGTCCGTATGGAGGTGAAATTATAGTAAATGAACCTATTAAGTTTCCTAGTTATGATTTTAATGTTAACCTTGATTTATTTAAAGTATCTGGGACTTCGGAGATCTATAAAGGGACTATATCTTCCTTTATATCCTATAATAAACAATTTCAATCGGACTATGGTCCAGGCGGATACTATGAGTTTATTTACAGTCAATTAAATAATGCAGTATATACTTTGCGGGTATATCGTAGTTGTGCTGGTTGTGAAAGAAGATATACAATAGAACAAAGGAATGTTAATGATTTATCCGTAATTAATTCAAAGCAAATTGCCATAGTTGAAGATGGCAGTGAAGGTGAACTAACAATAGATCCAACAACGGGGAATTTAATACTTAATGTAGGTAACATTTCTTTTTTAGTAGATAAAAATAGTTTGTCAATAATTAAGCAATGGTCACCTTCGGATTTTGGAGAACAAAGCGGACAAATAATTTACAGAAACAATATGGTGGTTATTGAAGATACAGATAAGATAACTTTTTATAATTCAAACACGAAATCACAATTTTACACTTTAGATAAAACGGGGTATTTTAAAATTTCGGCAAGTGGTCAATATTTTTTTGCAAATAATTCTATTTTTGAAATCACCAATAACTCTGTAAATATTATTTCGACAGCAGACACCAATTACTCTGTAAATCTGGTAGAATTTATTGAAGACGAAAACAAATGTGTTTACAACACCTATGATGGAAACCCAATTGTCTTTGATTTTATGACCAGAACAAAAACAACTTTAAGTGATTTTACTAGAATTAATATTATGGACTATAACACCGGCACAAAGAAGTTGTTACTTGTACGAAGTGAATTTGGAATAAGCAATACTCAAGCCTCTTACGTCTATATATATGATTTTACAACTACAAACGTTAAAAGAATTGAAGTGCAAAATGTTGTTTCAATATGGAGTCCAGACGTAACTCCTAGCGGCTATTGGTTTACAAAGAACAAGTTAATATCTAGTTATGGATACTATTTAGATCATTATTTAAATGAATAGAAAAATGAAAAAACAAACAGCCTTATTTTTGTTTATCTGTTTCTCTTTCATATGTCACAGTCAAAATGGTCATATTATTGTAGAACTTAATTACAATACGTATTCACATGCTTCTTTAAAGTCTTTTCAGCAAGAATTTATAGAAGACATTCCAGAAATCCCTATTGAGGTTAATGATAATTTCCCCGCGAATATTGGTTTTACATTGGGCTATAAGATAAACGAAATTAATACGTCCTTTTTTCTTAGTTATAACTCAACAGGAGGGAAAATATCATATTCAGACTATTCAGGAGTTATTAGAATTACCCAACCTTTAAATGCGTACACATTTGGAGGCGAGTACCAAATAGAACTATTTAAAGATTCCGGCTTTAGTTTAGGATTGAGAGGTTTTAGTATGTTATCAAATATGAAGTTAGAGAATTACACGCAAATTTCAGATAATGTTACTTATGAGAACATAAAATTTGAAACTATTAACTATGGTGCTGGAGGAAAATTAATTTATGAATATCCTATATCTTTCTGTATTATTAGGGTGTCATTTGGTTATGATATAACCTTCGGAGGTACCTTGAAATTTAAAGAAAATAATGACTTTCATTTAGAAAATAACAATGGCGACACAGTAAAAACGAATTGGTCTGGTTTAAGAACTGGTTTAGGCATTGAAATTCCAATTTAATTTTTTTGGCAGGTTTACAACCGACTGAAAGAATAAAAGGTATTGATAATGTTAAAGGTACTGTAAACCTCATTTCTCTATGGGAAATCTTTACACATAATGCAGCACTATTCTAATAATAAATTGTGGGTATTCATAAAAGTGAATGGAATTAGAATGGTAAAACTTAATACATAGCGAATAATCTAGTCGACTTTAAATGATACGAATCAACCACAAAACCGCTAGCAACAAATTATATCAAAATGAATAACATAATTATACAAGGCATAAAATTTGACGATAAATCTTCTTACCAGAAAGGGCCTAAATTGGCGCCTCCGTTAATAAGAGAAGCCTTGAATTGTGGTTCTGCAAACATGTATACAGAAAACTTAAGGTCTATAGAAAATTCACGCATTGATGATAGAGGTGATTTTGAAATATCTGAATATTTTGATATTGAGGAAATAACTAAAAACCATATTAATACAGGGGCTAAAGTTTTTACTTTAGGAGGCGACCATTCCATAACCTTTCCCATAATTAAAGCACATAGTGAGAAATACCCCAAATTAGACATTCTTCATATTGATGCACATTGCGATTTATATGATAATTACGAAGGTGACAAGTATTCTCATGCCTGCCCCTTCGCAAGAATTATGGAAAACGGATTTGCCGTTAAGTTGGTTCAAGTTGGTATTAGAACATTAAATCCGCATCAAGCGGAACAAGCAAAAAAGTTTCATGTTGAAATTCACCAAATGAAAGATTTAGATTTAAAACGGATTCCAAAATTTGAGAATCCTTTATATATTTCTTTAGATATGGATGGGTTCGACCCAGCATTTGCACCCGGAGTGTCACATCACGAACCTGGTGGCTTAACTTCTAAAGAAGTTATAAATTTAATTCAAAACATCGATGCTGAAATTATAGGAGCTGATATTGTGGAGTATAACCCGAATAGAGATTTTCAAAATATGACCGCTTTTTTAGCAGCAAAAATGATGAAAGAGATTTTGGGTAAAATACTGTAAGACAGAAGCTTGTTCTAATTCAGTGAATCGGTTTACAAGGGTGTTAAAATTCTAGCATGTGATTAAAATTTACATTCAGGGACACTCTTGCATTTTTTTATTGCTTCATATTTATATATCAAATTCTGAATTTTCAGTATCTTTAAGAAGTGTTTGTAAAACAAACTAATGATGTCCCTTTTACTGTTAGAATTAATACTGTTGAATGTTATATTGAATATTGATAGAAAAATAGAAAATAAATAAGGGGAAGCCGAAAACCGGTTAGAGTAGGCGTTATAAACTAAAATCAGCTAAAATGAATTCATTTTACAAAGTTCTCATAGCGGTGTTTTGTATTACCACGGCTTCAACCATTTCAGTATTTGGACAAGTTACTGATAAACAAAAACTTTTATACAAGTCAGGAAATCCTGTTGATTGGCCTCAAGATCAAGATGCAGTAGTTTCTGCACCAAATAATCATAAAATTTTATTAGAAAATGATAAAGTAAGAGTATTAGAAGTAACGCTTGCGCCAAATGAATTAGAACCAGTGCATCATCATCAATGGCCAAGTGTCCTTTATATTATGGAGGCAGGAGATTTTATAGATCGTGATGCGGATGGGCATGTGATTATGGATTCTCGAAAAATACCAGAACCTCTTGTTTTTCCTTTAACCATGTATAAGAATCCAGAAGCACCTCATTCAGTTGAAAACTTGAGTAATACGAAAACAATTCGATTGATTAGAGTTGAAATGAAACCATAAAGTGTTTCCATAGGAAACTTATAAGTGAAGTCTAAATATAAAGGAGAGCTATTCGAATTAAATCAGTGGTCCAAAAAAGTATGGCAAAGAATCCCGTAAAACAACTATTCAGAATCCTATTTATCACGGCGAGTATAGGTTCTTTGTGGTTTGTGCCATGGATTTTGGTAAAGGCTTGGATTTTACCGCTACCTGATACCGTTCAAGAACAACTCAACCAAAGCCTAGATCATGGGTTTGATGGCATAATTGTGTACGTGGACCAAGCAGGGAAACCGCCCGAGTTTTATGCAGCTGGTTGGCATGATCGAAAAAACAAGATAAAGGCTTACCCGCAAGCCTTATTCAAAATAGCGAGTATAACCAAGCTTTATGTGGCGGTTGCCACTGCAAAATTGGTCAAAAACCAACAGTTGTCTTTGGATAAAACCGTCGCTGATTACTTTCCAGAACTAAAGGGTAGCATTGAAAATGCCGAACGCATCACCTTAAAAATGATGCTGCAACACCGGAGTGGTATCCCTAATTTTATAGAACATCCTGATTATTGGACTAAGCCACCTAAAAACAGTCAAGACATGCTTGATTATGCACTAGATTTACCTGCGGACTTTGAGCCCGATGCCGATTATAAGTATTCAAACACCAATTATCTGTTGATTTCTAATCTTATTGATAAAGTGCTGGGGTATAGCCATAAGCAATATATTAAAGAAGAAATTTTAATACCGCTTGGGCTAAAAAATACTTTCGGTTCCCTTCAAGATGTCGATATAAACCGTGTAATGAGTGGGTATTATGTTGGTTATGAGGAAGATTTTAAGACTGAAGATATGGGGTTAATGCTTGCGACCGTTGAAGATGTAGGCATGTTTTTGAGAGCATTAAATGATGGTTCTGTTTTTAATGAAGGGGAACAGGAAATTTATAGCGCCATTTATGTGTACGAACATACAGGGCTAATTGTGGGCTATCAAAGCATTGCAAAATACCATGAAGACCTAGATACGGTTGTCATTCAATTTAATAATACCACCAATTTTGATGGCTATGATTGGAATTTAGCTGAAATTATGTATAACCGAGTTTTGAAAATAGTACGAAAACAAAGAAGTAAGTAACCCACTAAAAAAAGTATTTAAACAGCTGGACGAATATCAACCGCAACACTCATCTTATTTTTACCAGTGCTGTAAATAACGCCTTTTAGTGGCGGCACATCATAATAATCACGTCCCCACGACACCGTAATGTGTTGGTTTTTTGGTATTTGATTGTTTGTAGGGTCAAAATCTACCCAACCGAATGTTGGGATGTAAACGGAAAACCACGCATGCGAGGCATCTGTACCCACCAATTTTATTTTTCCAGGAGGAGGTAATGTTTCAATATAACCACTTACATAGCGTGCCGGTAAGCCAATAGATCGCACACAAGCAATGGCTATTTGCGCAAAATCTTGACACACCCCTTTTTTCTCTGTCATAACCTCTTGTAATGGGGTTGCAATGGTACTAAAGCTAGAATCGAAGTCAAATTCGGTAAAAATACGTTCCATTAACTCATAAGCAGCTTCAAAAATAGGTCTGTCAGGTTTAAAGGACACTTCGGCATAGGCTTTTATTTCTGGTGAAATTTTAGCTATAAAAATGGATTCCAATATAAATTGCTTGGCATCAATATGCTCGGGTGTATTTGCTTTTAAGGTGCTTAACGCTGTTTCCAAAGTGATGGTTTTACCTATTTCCGAATCTTCAATATCGGGTTGTAAGGCGTAATCTCTTAGTATTTTGCTTTTAGCAGTTACTTTTAGTTCGGTATGATGTGTTTGAATGGAAAACCGTGTAATGGTATTTCCAAAAAAGTCTAATCGTTCAGAAATTTCAGCAGGCTCCGGACTAATTTCAAGCTCATATTCTAATAAGGTTTGACCTAAAATAGATTTAGGCTTTAATGTGGCAATGTTATGGCAAAAAGTAACGCCACTTTCATAGTCATAACTGGTGGTATGTGAAACTTGAAATTCCATAATTAAAGGGGGAAATTTTGATTAACCAATTGTTTTTGTTGGTACACATGATTGAAATAGGTGTTTGAAACAGACAAAGACATTTCATGCAATAAATCGCTTAATTCAGCCAAAGCATCATCTAGTTCTTGTCTAATAATCCCATCAGTATCTAATTCTAAAAGAGAATCCATCTTCAAACTTCTAATTTTAAAATTGGCTTCTGAAATGAATTTTTGACATTCGGTAGCTTTCCCTGTAACTTCAGAATGTGGTAATCTGTCAATATCTTTTTGAATGCGCCTTAGTTGATAGGTGAGTGATTTTGGGTATTCTTTATCTAATAAAATAAGATTTATTACATTTTCAATACTTAAATACGACCTGTAACTGTAGCGGTAAATATTTAAGCTTTCATGACTGTTTAATACAGCTTCCAAAATCTCGTATTGTGTGTGCTCTTTATGATTCATCACTAAAAGAGAACGACATTTGGCTATATTCATGGTCGCTTGTTCGGTTTGTAAACCTATAAAATATAGCAGTAAGCCTTGTTCAACCAAAATGCTTTCTTCGATAAGGCCCATAAAAGCAATAAGTCTGGTAATAATACGGTCTAATAATTTGATAAGGGCAGCGGTAGACTTTTTGTCGTCTGCTTCCTCAAACTGTTTCCAAATTTTTTGAATACCATCAAAAACACGCCACATGTCTTTAGACCATAAGTTTCGCAGTGAGAAGTATGAATTATTAAAACTGGAAAGTGTCTGCGCAAAGCTTCCCATGCGATTCCCATCAATAATAAGCGAGCGAATTTCTTTTAAAGGATTTTTTAAGGCTGCTTCGCCTTCTTCACCTATAAAACCAGGAAAAGTGGACGTAATATTTGTAACCGATTGAAACAAATTAAGCAAACTCTCAGACTGTGTTTTTTGTTTATTATACTGCTCGTTACTCATTTTATTGAGCACGGTACGTAAAAATCGAGCGGTCACTAGGGCTCTGCCTAAATACCTTCCAGACCAATATAGGTTTTCGGCGGTATTACTAGGTAAATCGTTAATGCCTGAAATGGAAATTCTACAGGTACTGTCCCATGAATAATTTTGAATATGGGTTTGTGGATTGTCTGTAACAATCCAGAAATCCTTACTCACACCACCACGTTGGTTGGATACAAATAAGTTTTCACGTTCTGCAGCAACGCGTACTAAACCTCCAGGCATGACCGAATAGCCATCTTTGTGTGCAATAGAAAAGGTTCTGCACATCACTTTACGGGGTTCTAGCTTGCCATTTACAAAATCGGGGGCTGTAGAAAATGATATTTTTTCTTGCGCTACAAAAACAAAAGGGTTAGAAAGAATTTCCTTTTTTAAGGATTCTAACTCACTTGGTTTTAAAAATTCACAGAAAAAGATGCTTTCTCTATTTGATCGGTCTATTCGTTTTACAACCAAATTAGTTAGGTTGTTTAAAACATAGGCGCGTTCTTTTTTTTGTCCGCACCACCAGGATGCAATTTGTGGCAAGATTAAATCTTCCTTAAAAAAGTATTTACAAATAACGTTCATAAACGGGATAAGCCCAGAATTTTCTAAAACGCCACTACCTATTGGGTTTACAATGGCTACTTTCTGTTCTCTTACAACGTCCAATAAACCAGCAACACCTAAGTAGGAGTCTTCACGAAGCTCTAAAGGATCCATAAACACATCATCCACTCGTCTTAAAATCACATCGACTTGTTTCAGTTCTTTTAAAGATTTCATCCAAACTTTACCGCTTCTAACCACCAAATCGTTCCCTGTAACTAATGGATACCCCAAAAATGAAGACATGTAAGCGTGTTCAAAATAGGTTTCATTTAAAGGACCTGGTGTTAATATTACAATGGTGGGGTTGTCTTTATTTTGAGGTGCCGACTCAATAAGCATTTGATTAAATTCATAAAAGAAATGCGTAGGCTGTTTAACATGGATATCTTTAAAAACATCTGGTAAAACACGGCTCGTCGAAAACCTATTTTCTAAAGCATAGCCCATGCCCGAAGGCGCTTGGGTTCTATCATTCACCACCCACATGCGTCCATCAGGACCACGTGCTAAATCGGCTGAATAAATTAATAGATTTTTTGCTGTTTTATATTGAATTTGGTCACATTGTCTTAAAAAACCACGGTGTGCATAAATAACTTCAGGCGGAATGATGCCGTTTTTTATAAGCTCGCGCTCTCCATAAATATCTTTCAATATCAGATTTAATAATTCTGAACGTTGTTTGATACCTTTTTCAATCGTTTCCCATTCTTTTTGATGAACAAGAAAAGGCACAATGTTTAGATCCCAGGTGCGATGCATGCCTTTGGGGT
This sequence comes from Mariniflexile sp. AS56, assembly GCF_030552475.1. Taxonomy (GTDB): domain Bacteria; phylum Bacteroidota; class Bacteroidia; order Flavobacteriales; family Flavobacteriaceae; genus Mariniflexile. The sequence continues at coordinate 198,590 of NZ_JAUPED010000002.1, forward strand.
CGTTATAAACATTGTACGTGACACCGTTTTCATCCATTAACCAATCAATCTCATTTTGCTTTGAGATTAAGGTTTCGGCTCCTATTTCGGTTAAATTACTTAGTAATTTGTCCCAATTAGGATTTACAGACATATTAGATTTCAATACTTCATCATAATTACTTTCAGCAGAAAAGTAGTTTTTAAAAAGGGTGTTTTTATCGATCAGCATCAATCATTTATTTTTTTCTGAGATCTAAGGTATAAGGAAATTCGAAATTAATTGGTAATTCTTTGTATTTAAATTTTTTGGTGCTATCAAGTTTTTGAACATTCTTGCTAGAGTTGTTATCATCTTGTGATATTTGTTCGACATCGAACACGTCACCTTGAGTGTGACCTTGCTCCCAAAAACGGTTAATTCGTCTTGATTCGGCTTCATAACTATTCACAGGATAGGTTTCGTACGAACGACCACCAGGATGCGCCACAAAATAGGTGCAGCCACCAATGGAGTGTTTGTTCCAGGTATCAATAATATCAAAAACTAAAGGCGTATCAACATCAATAGTAGGGTGAAGGGAGGAATGCGGGTTCCAAGCTTTATAACGGATACTCGCCACATATTCACCCTTAACACCGGTATTATTAAGGTGTACTTTAACGCCATTACACGCAAGCACATAACGTTCTTCAGTAAAATGTGAGACTTTCACTTGAACACGTTCTACGGAAGAATCGACATATCGGGCAGTTCCACCACCAGTCATTTCTTCACCCAAAACATTCCAAGGTTCAATAGCCGCACGCAATTCTAAATGGATATTGTTTATTTCAACCATTCCATGAAGTGGAAACCTAAATTCGAAAAACGGGTTAAACCAATCTTCTTTAAATGGATAGCCAGCCTTGTTAAGTTGCGTTACAATGTCCTTAATATCTTCTCGAACATAATGTTCTGTTAGAAATTTATCATGTAATTCGGTGCCCCAACGTACTAAATTATGCTCGTAAGGTTTTTTCCAGAACCAAGAAACCAAGGTTCTAACCAACAAGTTTTGCATTAAGCTCATTTGCGGGTGTGGTGGCATATCAAAAGCACGTAATTCTAAAATACCTAATCGTCCAGAAGAAGAATCTGGTGAATATAGTTTATCTATACAGAATTCTGAACGGTGCGTATTTCCTGTTAAATCGGTTAATAAATGGCGGAATAATCTATCAGTTAACCAAAAAGGGACTTCACCGTTTTTCGGTATTTGACTGAAAGCAATTTCCAACTCGTATAAATTTTCCATGCGCGCTTCATCTATACGAGGCGCCTGACTGGTAGCACCAATAAAGGCACCAGAAAATAAATAGGAAAGTCCAGGATGGTGTTGCCAAAAGGTTAATAAACTACGCAATAAACTAGGTTTACGTAACAAGGGACTATCAGCAGGGGTAACGCCACCTAAGGTAACGTGGTTACCGCCACCAGTACCTGTATGTTTACCATCAAGCATGAATTTTTCAGTACCCAATCGCGATTCTTTCGCAAGTCTATATAAGGTTAAAGTATTGTTTGTTAGTTCTTCCCAGTTTTTAGCAGGTTGTACATTCACTTCTATGACACCTGGGTCTGGCGTTACTTTAAGCGATTCTAAACGGTTGTCTTTAGGTGGGTCGTAACCCTCTAAAATAACAGGGATGTTCAGTTCTTTTGCAGTAGCTTCAATGGATGCTATTAAATCTAAAAATATTTCTGCCGTATCTAAAGGTGGTAAAAATAAGTGTAGTTTACCCTCTCTAATTTCGGCGCATAACCCAGTGCGAATAAAATAATTAATATTATTTTCATAAATACCTTGCTCACTAACCTCTTTAAAACGTCGTGACACTCTATTTTTAAAACTAGGAAGCTTTTTCTTTTTAGAGAAATTATCGGGTTCATGTCGAGGGAATTCACCGTGTTCTGGCTTTCTTATAAGGGAGTCTAGCGGTAAACGTAGTCCAATAGGCGAGTTACCTGGAATTAAAAACAGATGGTTACGTCTAAAACTCCAATCAGAGGTATACCAGATGTTTTGTGAATTATTTAAAGGTAGAACATAACCAACAGCTTTCGATTTTCCGTCGTTTAGAAGTTGTTTTAATTTGTTTTTCACCAATAAAGCACCATCATCCTTGGTAGGATCGATGTCTACAGGCAATTTTCCTTCTTCCCAAATAAAGTAAAAAGCATCTTCATAGGTTGGGATGATATGTCTATTCGTGACACCTAAATAGGTAGTTAAGGTGTTTAAAAAGAGCTTGTCGGCATCTTCAGGTAGTGGCGGATTGTCTGAAAATAAAGAAAGTAACTCTTTATTGTGCCAAATTTTTTTTCCATCCTTTCGCCAGCATATTTCAATAGACCAACGCGGAAGTGGTTCCCCAGGGTACCATTTCCCTTGGGCTTGATGCAAAATACCACCGTTACTAAATTCATCATATAATTTAGCAGATAGGTTTTTTGCCAATTCGCGTTTGTGTGGACCATCGGCATCGGTATTCCATTCGGGCGATTCCATATCATCTATAGAAACAAAAGTGGGTTCACCCCCCATGGTTAACCTCACATCGCGTTTTTCTAGTTCTTTTTCTACTTTAAAACCGAGGTTATAAATTTCATCCCACTGCTCTTCAGTATATGGCTTGGTAACACGAGGCGATTCGAAAATACGTTTTACTGAGTTCTCAAAAAAGAATTCGGTTTCGCAAACATCACTCATACCCGAAACAGGTGCAGCACTTTCAAAAGAAGGTGTACAGGCTAATGGAATATGCCCTTCGCCAGCTAATAAACCGGAAGTTGCATCAAAACCGATCCAACCAGCTCCCGGAAGATAAACTTCCGCCCAAGCATGTAAATCCGTAAAATCTTCTTCAGGACCAGAAGGACCATCCAAGGATTTTTCATCGGATTTTAATTGCACTAAATATCCAGACACAAAACGGGCTCCAAAGCCTAAATGGCGTAACGCCTGTACAAATAACCAAGCGTAATCACGACACGAGCCACTTTTAAGCTTTAAGGTTTCTTCACACTTTTGAACGCCTGGGTCTAAGCGTATATTGTACTTTAAATATTCATATATTTTTTTATTAATGTCTATTAGAAAATAGATGGTTTTTCGAGGTGTTTTATCAATAGACCTTACGAAATCTTGTAATAATTCACCGTTTTCAGTGATTTCTAAATAAGGTAGAAGTTCCTTTTTTGTAGTAACATCGTACTTAAAAGGAATTTCTTCAGCATACTCTTCAACAAAAAAATCGAAGGGATTTATGGTTTTTAAATCGGCTATAATTTCAACTTCAATAGATAATTCCTTTGTTTTCTCCGGAAAAATTAAACGCGCCATATAGTTTCCAAATGGGTCTTGTTGCCAATTAAAAAACTGATTTTCGGGTTTTATTTTTATGGAATACGCTTCTATAGGGGTTCTGCTATGTGGAGCAGGGCGTAATCTGAAAATGTGTGGAGATAATGATACTGAACGATCGTATTTGTATTGTGTTTTGTGTGAAATTACAATTTTTAAAGCCATTTAAAAGTAGTGTTAGAAACAGTGTAAGTTAATATTTAAATTGAAATGAAAATGCTTTTTGTGAACTGTAATTTACAAATATATAAGCAGTAAGTCTTAAAAAAAGCATAAGTAATCTCAATTTTATAAAAATAATAGAATTCCAACAGGAAACTACTATAATCTCATAAATTGTAGTTAAAAAAGCACATATTATTAATAGTGTTTTTGTTAAAATAAGGGTTTATTAATAGTGATTATTTTAAGAAAGTAGGAATCATATGAATTTACACATATTTATATGTATTTTTAGACAGTTAATTTAAACGAAATGGTCCTGTGAAAATCTTAAAATTTGTACCCTTATTGATTACAATAGTCTTTTTTATAGACGCTATGTCTAGTCAAACCAAGATAAAATTAATTAAGAAAAACGCACAAGTTGAAATGATAGAAACGGGGTTTCTTTTTACCGAAGGGCCTGCGGTGGCAAAAAATGGAACTGTTTATTTCACAGACCAACCTAATGATAAAATTCATATGTGGGATGAAAAGAAAGGGGTTTCATTGTATTTGGAAGGAACAGGAAGATCAAACGGTTTGTATTTTAATTACAAAGGACAGTTAGTTGCTTGTGCAGATGAAAAAAATCAATTGGTTTACTTTGATGAAAACAAGAAAATGCATGTTATTTTTCAAGATTTTGAAGGGAAACATTTAAATGCGCCCAACGATTTGTGGATTGCTCCAAATGGAATAATTTATTTTACCGATCCGTATTATCATAGATCTTGGTGGCAAGAAGGGCATAAGGAAATTCAAGAGGTTCCTGGAGTATATGTGTTAAATACTGAAGGGCATATAAAACGTGTGATTTCTGATTTCGTAAAACCCAACGGTATTATAGGAACACCAGATGGAAAAACACTTTATGTGGCAGATATTGGAGGTTCCAAAATATGGAAGTATGCGATAAATAAAGACGGCACTTTAAGTGATAAAACCTTTTTCGCACCGCATGGTAGTGATGGAATGACTATCGATACCAAAGGGAATGTATATCTAACCTCCGGAAAAGTATGGGTATACAATCCCGAAGGTCAATTAATTAAAGAAATTGAGACACCAGAAAAACCTTCGAATGTTTGTTTTGGTGGTAAAAAAAGAAATGTACTTTTTATTACGGCTCGAAAATCTGTTTACTCATTAAAGATGCGGGTTAAAAATGTCTATTAAATGGTTTTATCTATTAAATCGACCAGACACATTACCATCTAAAATACCCATAACTTCATTGACATTGGCGTAATTCACATCACCTTCATAAGTGTGTTTTAAGGCGCAGGCAGCACTTGCAAATTCCATGGATTTATAATCGTCGAATTTCTGTAAACCATATATTAAACCAGCAGCAAAGGCGTCACCTGTTCCTATACGGTCTATAATATGTGTGATATCGAAATCGCTTGTTTCTCTAAATTCCTTACCATTCCACATTCTAGCTCGTATTTTATGCCATGATGCATTGATAGGCGTTCTTATTTTATCAAAAACCTTTTCAATAGATGGAAATTTTTCTATAAGAGCTTTACTGGCTGTAATGAAATCTTCGTTTGAAAACCCGTAGTTTGTATCTAAGGCTTCATTAATTTCATTAATACCACCGATGAAAATGGTGGAATATGACAGTAAATCTATTAAAACATCTTGTGCGTTTTCTCCATATTTCCACAGCCCTTTTCGGTAGGTAGGGTCGGCACTTACAGCGATTCCTTTTTGTTTCGCAATTACAAGTCCAGCTTTAAGGGTTTGGTAAGCTTCTTTACTTAGGGCAGGAGTAATGCCTGTCCAGTGAATCCATTTTGCTTTTTTCAAAATGCTTTCCCAATCAACCATTTCTGGTTTAATATCAGAAAAAGAAGAATGCGAGCGGTTATACGAAATCGCACTTGGTCGCATAACGGCACCTACTTCAAGAAAATAAACACCTAAGGGTCTGTCTGAACGCACAATGGCCGATGTGCTTACACCAAATTTTTGTATATATGAAATGGCCGTATCACCAACAAAATCGTTGGAAACACAGCTGATATGTTTTACCTTTTCACCAAAATTAGCAATAGAAATACCTACATTTACTTCGGTGCCACCAAAATAAAATTCCAACAAATTAGCTTGAATAAATTTTTTGTTTCCTTCTGGAGATAATCGCATTAAAACTTCTCCGAATGTGATAATTTGTTTCATATAGTGATGGTTGTTGGTTTATTGTTATTTTGAAAACTCTGGTATGTTCAAAATTTAACTAATTACTAATTATATATAGCGTATTGAAATTTTGGAATACACTATGCAAGCTATTTTTAAGTCGATTTTCATAATTTACTGTGCCTGCATTTTTATTTGAACTTAACCTCGATTTAAAAATACATTTTTATCATGTTATAAAGTTAAAAAAAACAAAATAATATATATAGGCTAATTACCCGTATTACTTTTGTAAATTAAGAGAAATATTAATTAAGTTTGTTAAAAAGTGTACTAATTATATGGGAATCCCTCTACAATTTCTTAAATCTATTCGAGTAAAGAGAATACTGTCTATCATTATTTTTGCTTCTATAGTGGTTATTCTCTTATTGGCATACTTTTTTCTGGAACAGAAAATTAGTACAGATAGTCTTGTTTTAATTTTATTTGGGTTTGGAATCGTTCAGGTTTTTGTTCTTCAATATTTTTTTAAAAACCAATTAAAGAATGAAGTTAGGCATTCAAACTTAAAAAATAGACTTAGAGAGTTACAAGCGAGTAATGAAGATATTGTAAAGCGTGCAGATTTTAGATCGGTTTATTTAGCGAATATGAGTTATGAAATTCGCACACCACTAAGTACGGTATTGGGTATGTTGAATATGCTAAAGCAAACGGAGTTAGACTCTGATCAAAATGCGCAAGTGGAGATTGCGGAGTATTCTTCCAACCATTTATTGCAATTAGTTAAAATGGTAACAGACAATGCTGATGTAGATCGAGGTGATGTTGAATTGAATAACCATGTTATTGATTTAAAAACAGATTTATTGCATTTATTTAAAGTTTTTGAATACCAAGCTTGGGAAAAAGGTCTGGAATTTGAATATAAATTTTTAATTGAAGGCAAACGTAAATTTTCAGTTATAGGAGACTCAGTACGCATACAACAGGTTTTAATAAACTTGATTAACAATGCTATTAAGTTCACTAATTCGGGGAAAATATCGGTAATTGTAGATCAAACCGTTAATATTGACGACGACCAAATTGTTACCTTCTATATTAAAGATACAGGAATAGGCTTGCGTTTAGATGAAATTAAACAAATATTTAATGAATCGAAAACCTTTAATATACCTGCGGGCAAAGATTATAGAGGTGGTGGTATTGGCTTATCTATTTCGCATCAACTTGTAAAAATAATGGGTGGTGAACTGAAATTGGAAAGTAAGGAAAATGAAGGGTCTACCTTTTATTTTAGCTTGTCTTTAAAGAAAACGCTTAATGTTAAAGCAGAAGCCGAATTTCAAGAGCCTATTTTACAAGAGAAATTTAATGTTTTGGTGGCAGAAGATAATAGAATGAACCAAAAAGTAATTAAGTTCTTATTAGAGCAACAAGGTGCCGATTGTACCTTTGCGAAAAATGGTTTAGAAGCTGTGGAGTTATATAAAATTCTAGATTTCGATATGATTTTCATGGATATCTATATGCCCGATATGGATGGTTATCAAGCAACACAAGCCATAAAAGAAACAGAGAAATACTTAGAAAATAACACACCTATTATCGCTGTGTCAGCAAGTGCTTTTGAAGCAGATATTGCAAAGGCAAAATTAGCAGGTATAGACGATTTTTTAGCCAAACCGTTAGAAGCTAGTATACTCAAAGAATTATTGTCGAAATACTCAAATAAGGAAGCTTAAGAAGTATGTTGTGTACTACTTAATGGCTATCACGCTAATTTCAACGTTTACATTTTTTGGTAAACGGGCTACTTGTACTGTTTCTCGTGCAGGAGCCGTAGCTTCATCAAAATAACTTCCATAAACAGAATTTATCAGTGCAAAGTCATCCATATTACTAATGAAGATGGACGATTTAATCACGTTCTCAAAAGTCATGTCTGCAGCTTCTAAAACAGCTTTTAAATTAGCCATTACTTGCTGCGTTTCCGTTTCGATATCATCTAAAACAAGCGCTCCAGTTGCTGGATTGATAGCAATTTGACCAGAAGTATATAAGGTGTTTCCGCTTAAAATAGCTTGGTTGTAAGGACCAATAGGAGCAGGAGCGTTTGGTGTCGTGATAATTTTTTTCATAACGGTGTTGTGTTTAGTTAACAATTAACAAATCGCTAAAGTTGTAAATCGGCTTGATTTCGTTTTTCGTATTTTAAATCTTTTAACATATTCGATTTAATACCAATAAAGAAATTCCATGAACTTCTGGTACTAAAAGGAACCCAGCTAAAATTCATACGCCAACTCATTAAATCGCGTTCAAAACGCAATTGTGTATAGGTGAACCCCGCATCCTTTAAATCGTAACCAGATGATGCTCCAATAGACCATTTATCTGATAATTTAATATCACCTGAAAACATAAGTGAATGGGATGATATTTCATTTTGTCGTGTGGAGTTGGAGTAATTAACGGCATAGGCAATACGTAAATTCCAAGGGATGCTAAAGTGATAAAACTCACTTGGTTTTTCTTCTTTATCGTCTTCTTCCTCGTTATTTATTTGCTGGTTTGCAAAATCTTCCGAGATACCAAACAAGTCATCGTCTCGTCCACCACTTCGTTTATTCTCTTCAATCCCTCGTTTATTATCGTTTGCTTTCCCAGATTTGCTAGATAACGACCAGCTAGTGGTTAGGTTAGCACTTGTTAGCCTGAAAAGACTTCCTCCGTTATCAACATTGAAGGTGTTAATTCGTTTATTGTTATTATCTAAAGCATACGGGTCTAAAGTAGCTCCAAAGTTAACACTCATCTTATTATTGAAAAGTTGTGTACCACCACTCATTCTAACAGGACTCCACTGTAACGAATCGCCAGCAACATTATAAGAGGTTGAAAAGTTTAAATTGTTTAATAAAATGATTTTTTTAGCTTCGGTAGCCGTACTATCTCTGTCACGTACTTTGGCTTCAAGATTATTAGAAACCGAAATGCCTACAGAACTAGAATAATTATTTCCTGGCGACCCAAAGATACCTTCTTCAAAACGGGTATATTCTACGTCACTTGTTGTCAATCCGTCGGCACTAACAACTTCGTAACTGTCGTAATATTTATCGAATGCAGGGTTGATATTGTAGCTTAAAGACGGACGTATAACATGGCGAATGGCTTTTAGTTTGGCATCCTTACCTTCTTTTTCAAAATTAAACATACCATAAATAGTCGTTCCTAAACTGGTGCTAAAATTGTAAGTTCTGTAAGAGTCAAAACCATTTACATCTTCCGTTATTACCTCTCTTTCTACAGGGTCAAACGATTTTTCAATAGTTTTAAAAGTCCAAACTTCACTAAAGTTACTACTAGCGCTTAAACTAAAGTATTTAAATAATTTAAAGTTGGTAGTAAGTGGGATGGTATGTTGAAAACCTGCTTTCGCATCTTCAAACATTTCTTTTTTAAAGAAAAGTGAATCGGTGGTACTAATTCTGTTTTCTCCTCTTACACTGTACTGCAAGTTAATATTTTGAATGATGCCCTTTTTAGTTCCTGTTTTTGATGCAAAAGGATATATTCTACCAATGCTTCCTTGAAAGGTAGGCAAGGTCATATTAATTTGTTGCGTATTGGTGTTTTGTGAATGGGTCGCTGTTAAACTGAAACTAGGTTGTAACTCACCTTGAAACGTTTTGGAATAAGATACGGAAGAGGATAGCGTGTTATTTAAAAACGCCCCCGTATTTATTTGATTTACCGATGTTTGATAATACGAACTACTACCTAAGTTAACAGATGCTGAAAATCGCGAATTAGGGTTTGCTTTAGTGTCTTGGCTGTGTGACCAACGTAAATTGTATACCGTAGATTTTGAGTAATCAGGAAAACCTAGTTCACTACTAATTAAACTTTCGTACCTAAAACCTAAGTTACCTCTAAACTTATAACGCTTCGCATAGGTGCTTTCTAGGTTCATACCATAACTTCCGTTGGTATAATAATCACCTAAAACGGCTAAATCAACATAATCATTAATAGCTAAATAATACCCACCATTTTGTAAAAAGTAACCACGTTCGTTTTGTTCACCAAAACTAGGAATTATAATACCCGATGTTTGCTTATCCGATTGCGGGAAAAAGCTAAAGGGCAACCAAACGGGGGTTGGAATATCATAAATATACAATCCAGCAGCGCCTGTTACTATTTTCTTTCCTGGTACAATTTTGGCTTTTAATAAACGGATGTAATATTCAGGATCTTCTAAATCTTCTGCAGTTGTGTATTTCGCATTCTTTAAAAAGTAAACGGAATCGTTTTCTTTTTTAGTAAGTTGTGCCACAATAGTTCCATCACCTTGTTCGGTTTTAGAGTTGTATATAAGTGCTTTTTTAGTTTGTGTATTAAAAAGAATGGAATCGGGTTCTACCACATTGGAACCTTGTGTGAAAACAGGTTTTTGTGAATACGTACCAAGAGAATCGGTAATGCCTTTAGCATACACGGTGTTTTTTGTGTAATCGATGGTGATGTTACCAGCAGCAATATTCATGTCGCCATATTCTATTGTGGCTTCATTACGAAGGTATAATTTATGTTCTTTTTGGTTGAACGTCGTATAATCTGTCGCGTGGTATTTTACTGTATTTTCTAAAAGTTCTTTTTTGCGTTTCGGCTTGATGGAATCTTTTAAAATCGAATCTTGTGCCTTTTCAGAAGTCTTAGAAATGAGTAAACTATCGGTACTAACAACAAGACTGTCACTAACAGATCTGTCAATAGAAATACCGCTTTTCGGGGTGTCTTGTGCATAGCTTAACATGTTAATAAACATTGTAAAACTTAGTGCAAAAAGTATTTTAAAGTTGTTTGTGTGCAACGCTTTTAAATGTATTTTTGTAAAAGTATGGCTCGATTTTTGAAAAGCCAAAATTACATATATTTTTCTGTGATTAATTTATTATTCAATTAAAATTTTAAATTAAACTTGTACTCGCTTAAAATGAGTAAAAATTCAAGTTTTTTAATCGTTAAAATGTTTGTGAACTAGGGTTGTCAAAATAAAATAATAATTGATAATTATAGTTAATGTTTATGAAGTTCCGATTTAAGCCAAAAATGATTTATTCCATGAAAACGTCCAAAATATTACTTTTCGTATTATTTATAACAGTATTAACATTTGCCTCCTTTAATAAAATTGAGAAAAAGGAAGCTGTAGAAAAATTTATAGTGGTTTTAGATGCTGGTCACGGGGGTAAAGATCCCGGTAAGCATTCCAAGTATGGTTATAAAGAAAAAGATATTGCTTTGAAAATTGCATTGAAAGTAGGAAGCATGCTTGAGAAAAACCCAAACATCAAGGTTATTTATACCCGAACGACCGATGTGTTTATTGAACTTAAAGACCGCCCAAAAATAGCCAATAATGCAAAGGCCGATTTATTTGTGTCTATTCATTGCAACGCGCACCATACAGAAGCTTCGGGAACAGAAACCTATGTATTGGCGGTTGGAAATACAAATCAGAACTTTGAAGTTGCGAAAGCAGAAAACGAAGTAATCTTTTTAGAGGATGATTACGAGAAACATTATAAAGGTTTCAACCCAAATTCGCCAGAATCGTTTATGAGTATTTTATTTAGTCAAGAGGAATATACAGACCAAAGTATCCTACTAGCTAGTTTAATAGAAAAGAACTTCACGACCAAATTTCAAAGAAAAAGTAGAGGTGTTAAGCAAGCTAGTTTGTGGGTTATTCACCAAACCGCCATGCCAAGTGTTTTAATTGAAACGGGGTTTGTTACTAATAGAGAAGAAGGGGCTTATTTAAATTCTGAAACTGGCCAAAATGAAATTTCTACAGCAATTACCAATGCTATTTTAGAGTATAAACATAGTTTGGATGGTAATGTTGAGAATTTTGTTTTAAAAGATGATACACCCAAGGTCAAGCCAACAGACGTCGCCGTGATTAAGGTTAATGAAGTTATTAATAAAGTAGATACAGATATTACTTTTAAAGTTCAAATCGCAGCAACCTCGCGTGCCATAGAGCCCAAACCTAATAATTTTAAGGGTTTGAAAAATGTTACTAGAGAAAAAGAAGGTGGCTTGTTTAAGTACTTTTACGGCAACACATCCAACTATAACAGTGTGAAAACACTTGAAGAAGAGGCTATTAAAAAAGGTTATAAATCGTGTTTTATAGTGGCTTTTAAAGATTCTAAAAAAATTAGCTTATCCGAAGCTTTAAAAACAACCGCTAATTAAAGAGGTTCTTTTTAAATTTATTTTAAATTTGTACAACTAACACTTACTTTATTTACTTTGAAGATATCAAAAGAAGTTAAAACAGGCATATTAGTAATATCTGGCATCGTCCTTTTCATTTTAGGGTTTAACTACCTGAAAGGAAGAAATCTATTCGAAGCTACCGATGTGTATTATACAGAGTTTGATTATAATGCCCTTAATAAATCGTCTCCTATCACCGTAAATGGTAATGTTGTTGGTAAAATTCAGGACATTGTTTACGACTATAATACCGGTAAAACTAAAGTGTCTTTTTCAGTAAATGCAGCTTTGAAATTTTCTAATAATTCTGTAATCAAAATGTATGAAACAGGATTAATGGGTGGTAACGGACTTGCCATATTGATAAGCAACGAAGGACCACAAGCAAAACCAGGTGATGTGTTAGCATCTCAAGTGGAGTTAGGTTTAGTTACTAGTTTATCTCAAAATTTCTCAGGACTAAGCGATAATTTAGATTCTACTTTAAAATCGACCGATACGCTTATGTTAAGTATTAACAGGTTGGTTAGTGATAATTCGGAAGTTGGTTTAAAACGTACTATTGAAGAGCTAAATCACACATTGAAATCCTTCAAAACAACATCAAATTCAGTAAATGCGGTTATTGCTAATAATGATAAAAATATTGCGGCAATATTAGATAGATTCAAAACAATTAGTGAAGATATCGCTGTACTTACAACCGACTTAAAAAATGCGAACGTAGGTGAAACCGTAGAAAATTTAAATAGTACTTTAAGTAAATTAAACACTATTTTAGCTTCTATGGATAAAGGCGAGGGGTCTTTAGGGAAATTACTTAAGGATGATGACTTGTACAACAACCTTGAAGGAGCTACAAAAGAAATGGAAGAATTACTTCGTGATATAAAACTGCATCCAAAACGTTATTTTAGGGTGTTGTCTAAAAAGGAGATTCCGTATCAAAAAGAAGAAACTAAATAAATACTCATGGAATATTTACCAAATATACTTTTTATAATATTACTTGGTATTGGTATTGGTTTTTTTGCTGTTAACGTAAAAAAACTAGTTCGAAATATCAATTTAGGTCAAGATGTTGATGTGAGTGATAATAAATCACAGCGTTGGAAAAACATGGCGATGATTGCTTTAGGGCAAAGTAAAATGGTACGTCGTCCAATCGCAGGGTTTTTACATATAGTAGTTTATTTAGGTTTCGTTATTATTAATATTGAGGTTTTAGAAATTATTATAGACGGTATTTTTGGTACGCATAGAATAGGTTTATCTGTACTACCTGAATCTGTTTATGGCTTTTTAATTGGTTCTTTTGAAGTTTTAGCCCTTTTAGTTTTTGTGGCTGTTACAATTTTTTGGATTCGCCGTAACGTTATAAAATTAGCACGTTTCTGGAAAAGTGAAATGACAAGCTGGCCTAAAAATGATGGTAATTTCATTCTTTATTTTGAAATGGTTTTAATGACGCTGTTTTTGGTAATGAATGCTACCGATATGCATTTTCAAGACATTCAAACAGGAAATGTGATCAGTCAATATATAACATCTCTTTTTAGCGGACTTTCAGAAACCACACTTCATGTAATAGAAAGAACTACATGGTGGTTTCATATTATCGGTATTTTGGTGTTTTTAAATTATTTATACTTTTCTAAACATCTTCATATTTTATTAGCTTTTCCAAATACGTTCTTCGGAAAATTAACGCCTAAAGGACAGTTTAATAATTTAGAAGCGGTTACTAAAGAAGTAAAAATGATGATGGACCCGAATGTGGATCCATTTGCAGCACCTGCTGAAGGCGCAGAAGAAGCTATCCCAGCTAAGTTTGGTGCTAGCGATGTGCAAGATTTAAATTGGGTACAATTACTAAACGCTTATACATGTACTGAATGCGGACGCTGTACGAGTGAATGTCCTGCCAACCAAACTGGTAAAAAACTATCCCCACGAAAAATCATGATGGATACCCGAGACCGTTTGGAGGAAGTTGGTAAAAACATCGATGCGAATAAAGGTGAGTTTAAGGAAGATGGCAAACAACTTCTAGATGATTATATTACTAGAGAGGAATTGTGGGCATGTACATCATGTAATGCCTGTGTAGAAGCCTGCCCGGTAAGTATCGACCCGCTTTCTATTATTATGGAAATGCGTCGCTATTTGGTGATGGAGCAGTCTGCGGCACCAATTGAACTAAATAATATGATGACGAATATTGAGAATAACGGTGCTCCTTGGCCATACAATCAAATGGACCGATTAAACTGGAAAAACGAATAATTTATAATAACGAAAACACTTCAAGCTTTTTTAAATTTGAAGGTTTGGTTAAACAAAAATAAGTGATGAGCGAATTACTAAAAGTACCAACAATGGCCGAATTTATGGCTCAAGGTAAACAACCTGAAGTATTATTTTGGGTTGGTTGTGCCGGGAGTTTTGACGATAGAGCAAAAAAAATCACCAAAGCCTTTGTTAAAATATTAAACAAAGCTAAAGTGGAATTTGCTGTATTAGGTACGGAAGAAAGCTGTACAGGTGATCCTGCAAAACGTGCTGGAAACGAGTTTTTGTTCCAAATGCAAGCTGTTACGAATATAGAAGTATTAAATGCTTACGAGGTTAAGAAAATAGTAACTGCATGCCCGCATTGTTTCAATACCATAAAAAATGAGTATCCTGAATTAGGCGGAAATTATGAGGTTATGCACCATACACAGTTTCTAAAAACCCTATTAGATGATGGGCGTTTAACTATTGAAGGAGGCGAATTTAAAGGAAAACGTATCACCTTTCACGATCCTTGTTATTTAGGTCGTGCCAATAATGTGTATGAAGCACCACGTGAATTAATTCGGAAATTAGAGGCCGAATTGGTTGAAATGAAAAACTGCAAACGCACCGGTTTATGTTGTGGAGCAGGAGGAGCTCAAATGTTTAAAGAGCCAGAGAAAGGAAATAAGGACGTTAACGTAGAACGTACTGAGCAAGCTTTAGAAACCCAACCAGAAATTATTGCAGCGGGATGCCCGTTTTGTAATACCATGATGACTGATGGGGTTAAAGCTAAAGAAAAAGAAGCCGATGTTCCTGTTATGGATATTGCAGAATTAATTGCAAATGCACAAGATTTGTAAATAATACATGGACTTAAACAGTTCCATGTTAAAAGAAAACAGTCAATTACAACATGTTAGTAGATTTTAATACATTACCAGAAGAGTCACGTGTTTGGATATACCAAGCAAACCGTTCATTTTCAGAACAAGAGCTTGAAGAAATTCAGGCTAAACTTAATGTTTTTATAGAAAATTGGACAGCACATGGCAGCGATTTACAATCGGGCTATCTTATTAAATATAATAGATTCATCATTTTTGGTTTAAATCAAAAAATGAATGCAGCTACAGGCTGCTCTATAGATGCTTCTGTTCATTTTATTCAGCAATTAGAAAAAGACTATAATGTCGATTTAATGGATAAAATGAATGTGTCTTACAAACAAGGTGAATTTGTTGCATACAAAACACTTCTAGATTTTAAGCAAATGGCAAAAGACAAAGCAGTCTCTAAAAACACCATTGTTTTTAATAATTTAGTCACCAATATTGCCGAGTTTAACGAAAACTGGGAAGTGCCAGCAAGCGAAAGTTGGCACAGTCGATTTGTGAAATAAGTGCTTGTAGTTCGAGCATTAAATCGAAAATAACTTTCATATTTCAAATACAATAATCAATTTTACAGCTTAAATAGTAAATTATGGCTAAGGAGATTTTCCTATTAAATATTTCTGGACAAGATAAACCAGGATTAACATCTAGTTTAACAAGTGTTTTAGCATCGTATAACGCAAAAGTACTAGACATTGGTCAAGCTAATATTCACGATACACTATCCTTAGGTATTTTATTTGAAATTCATTCTGGAGCAAAATCTGCTGCAGTATTAAAAGATTTACTTTTTAAGTCCTATGAACTTGGTATAAAAGCAAAGTTTACCCCAATTACGCTTGAAAATTACGAGAAATGGGTTGGACTTCAAGGGAAAGACCGTTACATAGTTACCATTCTAGGTGAAAGATTAACTGCTGAGCAAATATCTCAAGTTACCGAAATTATTTCGGAGAAAAACCTAAATATCGATTCTATAAAAAGGCTTACAGGACGTACGTCGCTCGTTAAAAAGGAAGAATATCCGAGAGCTTGTATCCAATTGTCAATTAGAGGTCATATTGATGATAAACGCGAGTTTACGGCTAAATTCATGCAAATTTCTAGAGATTTAGATGTAGATATTGCATTTCAAGAAGATAATATTTATAGAAGAAACCGGCGATTGGTGTGTTTCGATATGGATTCAACACTTATACAAGCGGAAGTTATTGATAAATTGGCTGAATTAGCAGGTGTTGGTGATGAAGTAAAAGCCATTACAGAATCTGCCATGCAAGGTGAAATAGATTTCAACGAAAGTTTTATTAGACGCATGAAACTGTTAAAAGGCTTAAGTGAAGATGTGTTACATGATGTGGCCATCAATCTGCCTATTACCAAAGGTGCCAGAAGACTTATTGATACTTTAAGAAGCTATGGCTTTAAAACAGCGATTCTATCTGGAGGGTTTACCTATTTCGGTCACTATTTACAAAAAGAATTGGGTATGGATTATGTGTATGCCAACCAATTAGAAATTAAAGATGGTGTGTTAACAGGTGGGTATCTTGGAGAGATTGTAGACGGTAATAAAAAAGCAGAATATCTTAAAGAAATTGCTCTTAAAGAAGGGATTGATATTAGCCAAACTATCGCTGTTGGTGATGGTGCGAACGATTTGCCTATGCTTAATTTAGCAGGTTTAGGTATTGCGTTTCATGCAAAACCGAAGGTTAAAGATAACGCCCAAAGCTCTATTTCAAGTATTGGTTTAGACGGTGTACTGTATTTATTAGGTTACCACGATAGGCATATTGATTTAATCGAATAGTAGTCTCATAACTTTTTTTATATCTTAATTTTTCACGCTGTTGTGTGCGTTCTAGTGGTTTCGATTTTTTTCTTCGGAATAGTCGTTGGTACGTCTAAATTATTCAAAATGTTTCTAAGGATGCGGTAACTATTTAATAGTTCGTTATTTTCTTATAAATCTATCTTAAAGTCTTTTCAACTTCTTTTTAAAAGTAGTATTTTGGCATGATTATTTATGTAGTCATTAATACTATATACTTACTAAATTAATCCTCAATATGCGTCAAATTTTATTAACAGTAGTTTCTCTATATATATCACTTTCAGCCTTTGCTCAAACACAAGGAAATCCTTTGGCTTCCAAAGATGTTAAAGCGCAGCAAAAATGGGTTGATAGTGTATATAATTCCATGTCTTTGGCCGAAAAAGTAGGGCAGTTGTACATGGTACAGGTAATGTCTAATCAAGACCAAACAAAAAAAGAGAAGGTAATCGATTTGATAAGAACCCATCATATAGGTGGTATTATTTATTCACTTGGTGGTCCAAACAGGCAGGCTAAATTAAATAACGAGTTGCAAGCACTTTCAAAAGTCCCAATGTTAATTGGTATGGATGCTGAATGGGGATTAAGCATGCGCTTAGATTCAACCTACGCATTTCCGTGGAATATGACACTGGGCGCTATAAAAGACAACATGTTGATAGAGCAGACAGGAAGGCAAATTGGTGAACACTGTAAAAGATTAGGGGTTCATTTTAATTTTGCGCCCGTGGTTGATATTAATACCAACCCATTAAACCCAATTATAGGAAACCGCTCATTTGGAGAAGATAGAGACAATGTTACAGATAAAGCCTTGGCTTTTATGAAAGGCATGCAAGGTGCAGGTGTATTGGCAAGTGCGAAGCATTTCCCTGGCCACGGTGATACCGATCAAGATTCCCATAAAACCTTACCAACTATTACTTTTAACGAGAAACGCATCGATTCTATTGAGTTGTATCCATATAGAAAGTTAATTAATGAAGGTCTTTCCAGCGTTATGGTTGCCCATTTAAAGGTACCAAGTTTAGAACCATCTGGTTACCCGTCGTCATTGTCCAAACATATCGTAACAGATATCCTGAAGGAAAGACTAGGTTTTAAAGGCCTTATTTTTACCGATGCTTTAACTATGAAAGGGGCAGCCGATTTTAAAGAAGTTGGTGCCATCGATTTAGCTGCTTTTCAAGCTGGAAACGATGTAATGTTAATGTCTGAAGATGTATCTGTTGGTATTTCAAAAATTATAGAAGCTTACAACAACGGTGAAATAACAGAAAAACGTTTAGCGCTTTCAGTTAAAAAAATTCTACAAGCGAAATATAAAGTAGGATTGAATGCATACAAACCTATTGGTTTGAATAACTTATCGAAAGATTTAAATAGGTTGAAAGATGATATTCTGTATGAAGAACTTCTAGAGAATGCCATTACCATTGTTAAGAATGAACAGGATTTGTTACCACTTCGTAAATTGGAAGACAGAACAATTGCTTATGTTAAAATGGGTGATGATAATGGTTCCGTTTTTCTTGATGAACTTAAAAAGTACACCAAAGTACACCAAATTGAAGCTGATTTTTTAGATGAACTATTAGCAAAACTTCAAGATTATAATACGGTGGTGATTGGTTTACATCGTTCAAATGAAAACCCTTGGAAATCGAATCAATTTACAGAAACCGAATTAACTTGGTTATATGAAATAACACGTACACATAAAGTTGTTTTAGATGTGTTTGTAAAACCGTATGCACTTTCAGATTTAGCAAGCATTGAAAATATTGAAAGTATTGTAGTTAGTTATCAAAATAGTGAAATTGCTCAAGAAAAATCGGCACAACTTATTTTTGGAGCTATTGAATCTAAAGGAAGTTTGCCTGTTTCTATTGGAAACCATTTTAAAGTAGGAGATGGTATTCAAAATAATGCCATTAAACGTTTAAGCTATACCGTACCAGAACGTGTTGGTATGGATTCAGAAAAATTGAACAAAATTGATGCCATTGCTCAAAATGCGGTAGACCGCAAAATGACGCCAGGTATTCAATTATTAGTAGCTAGAAAGGGGAAAGTTATTTATAGCAAGAATTTTGGTCAGCATCGATATACAGGTAATTCTAAAGTGTTATCTGATGATATTTATGATGTAGCATCACTTACTAAAATTCTGGCAACCTTACCATTGCTTATGGAATTGGAAGAGCAAGGTGTGGTGAATTTAGAGACACCATTATCTAAAATGATACAGGGCTATAAAACCTCCAACAAGAAAAATATCACTTTAAAAGCAATGTTATCGCATTATGCGCGACTTAGGCCTTGGGAACCTTTTTATGCACATACGTTAGATAGTGATACGAAGCGCCCAAGTGAAAAATATTATAGAAAAGAACGCAGTGACAAGTTTAATATTGAAGTCGCCAATAATTTGTATTTACGTTCTGATTATCAGGATTCTATTCAGAAAATAATTAAAGATTCTGATCTGTTAGATCGATTGAGATATAGATACAGTGATTTTCCATATTATATTTTAAAGAAATATATTGAAGAGTATTACGACCAAACATTGGATGCGTTGGTTCAAGATCGTTTTTATAAATCGTTAGGAGCGAACCATACCATGTATAACCCGTATCATAAAATAAGTAGTAAGAAAATTGTGCCAACTGAAATTGACGATTATTACAGGTTTCAAGAGGTACACGGTTATGTACACGATATGGGAGCCGCAATGCAAGATGGTGTTGGTGGGCATGCCGGTATATTTAGTAATGCCAACGATGTTGCTAAAATCATGCAAATGTATTTGCAAAAAGGGTTTTACGGTGGTAAGCGTTATTTAAAACCAGAAACCTTAGATAAGTTTAATACCTGTTATTTCTGTGATAAAGATAATAGACGAGGTATAGGTTTCGATAAACCGCAATTAAGCGGGGAAGGCCCCACTTGTGGATGCATATCTCTTAATAGTTTTGGGCACTCCGGTTTTACTGGAACCTATGCTTGGGCAGACCCCGATGAAGAGATTGTTTATATATTTTTAGCAAATAGAACCTACCCAAATGCGGGTCAAAATTTGTTGTTAAAAGAAAATGTTAGAACGGATATACAACGCTTAATTTACGAAGCGATAATTAAATAAAAGTACTATAAATCAATTGTTTAAGGTTGTTAATTTAAAAACTTTAAGCAATTGAAATTTAGTCACTTAAAACTTATAATATGAAAATAGGCATAGTATGTTACCCAACTTTTGGGGGTAGTGGAGTGGTTGCAACAGAGTTAGGATTAGAACTCTCTAAACGTGGTCATGAAATTCATTTTATTACTTATAACCAACCTGTACGCTTAGAATTACTGAGTAATAATGTGCATTACCATGAGGTGAATGTGCCTGAATATCCATTATTTCATTACCAGCCATACGAGTTGGCGCTATCGAGCAAGTTAGTGGATATGGTAAAACTTCATAAAATTGAAATTTTACACGTGCACTATGCCATTCCGCACGCCTATGCAGCGTATATGGCAAAGAAGATGTTGGAAGAAGAAGGTATTTTGGTACCTATTGTTACCACTTTGCACGGAACAGATATCACACTTGTGGGGAGTCACCCATTTTATAAACCAGCGGTGACCTTTAGTATCAATAAATCGGATGCTGTTACGGCGGTATCTCAGAGTTTGAAAGATGATACGTTGCGTTTGTTTGATATCAAGAACGATATCCATGTGGTGTCTAATTTTATCGATTTAGAAAAATACAATCATAATTTTACCGATTGTCAACGTGGAATGATGGCGAGCGATGATGAAAAAATTATCACGCATATTAGTAATTTAAGACCCGTAAAGCGTTCCCAAGATGTTATTAGTATCTTTTATAACATTCAAAAAGAAATGCCAGCAAAACTGATGCTAATTGGCGAGGGACCCGAACGTGAGAAAATCGAGTACCGCTGCCAAGAATTGGGTATTTTAGATAAAGTGATTTTCTTCGGAAAAAGTAATGAAATAGATAAAATTCTATGTTTCAGTGATTTGTTTTTATTGCCATCACAAACCGAAAGTTTCGGATTGGCCGCTTTAGAAGCTATGGCTTCCGGTGTACCGGTTATTTCGAGTAATACAGGAGGTATTCCAGAAGTGAACATTCATGGTGTCTCTGGATTTTTAAGTAATGTTGGTGATATAGAAGACATGACTAAAAATGCATTGTATATTTTAAGTGATGCTGAACGTCTTTTAACCTTTAAGAAAAATGCGAGATTAACGGCTGAAAAATATGATTTAACGTCCATTGTCCCACAATATGAAGCTATTTATGAAGATACCTTAGCCAAATGTTTGGTGTAGTAATATAAAAGCATAAAAAAAGCGCCTTAATCAAGGCGCTTTTTTTTATAACTACTATTTTAATTAGAATTGATATCTAATACCTAAAGCGATGTCAAAACCTAAATCGTTATTGTTATGGTGTCTATCTCCAAAACCAAGTTCTGGTCTAAAATCTAAAGAGATTAATAACGGAATATCAAAATTGTACTCAATACCAATATCACCTGCAGCAAATATAAAAGTATCGTTATCATCATAATGGTCTTTTTCGTTATGATCAAACGATCCTAAACCACCACCAACACCTGCGTACCAGTTAAAACCACCATCTAAGTTCCATACCCATTGGTATAAACCAGCAATTTTAAAACCGTCATAGTCTTTTCCGTCTCTCCATCCTAAATCTACTTCTAAACGGTTATTGCCTCCTAAGGCATGTTGATACGATATTTCAGCGCCAACCCCGTTACTGTCTCCTAAACGTAAACCTAAAGCGTTTTTTGAAATGTCTTGTGCGGTCGATGCAAAGGTAAAACCTAATAACGCCACTGATAATAATAGTAATTTCTTCATAAATTGTAATTTTTTATTTGTGATTAATATACGTGCAATTAATGCATTCAGATCATTGTTAATAATCCTGATTGATTTTGCAAAAATAACGCCAAAATTGTATTTATATTTAACTTCTTTTTAGATTTATAATTATTTTTTAATAAGCATGACCTTAACATCACATTTACAGACATTAAGCGAAAAAATTTCGGGCGAATTATTCCACGACGATTTAATAAAATCAATCTACGCCACCGATGCTTCTGTATTTAGAATGTTGCCTTTGGCGGTGGGGTATCCTAAAAATAATGAAGATATTAAGTTGCTCATTCAATTTGCAAAGACGCATAATACCTCGTTAATACCAAGAACGGCAGGCACTTCGCTTGCTGGTCAATGTGTTGGGGAAGGTATTGTGGTAGATGTTTCAAAATATTTCACGAAAATTTTAGATGTTAATGAAAAAGAACAGACAGTTACGGTACAACCGGGTGTGGTTCGCGATGCATTAAACAATTATTTAAAACCTTTTGGCCTGTGGTTTGGCCCGAATACATCCACTTCTAATAGATGTATGATAGGAGGTATGGTAGGCAATAACTCATCAGGCACCACATCCATTCAATTTGGGGTAACGCGTGATAAGGTGATTGAAATGCATACCATATTAAGTGATGGAAGCAGCGTTGTTTTTAATGACTTGTCTTCTGAAGCGTTTCATGAGAAAACGAAGTTAGATACCTTGGAAGGACGTATTTACGAAAATATTTACACAGAATTGGCTTCGGAAATTGTTCAAAATCAAATTATTGAAAATTTCCCAAAACCAGAGATACATAGAAGAAATACGGGTTATGCTATTGATGAATTGATAAAATCGGAGGTGTTTTCAAATACAACTGAAAAATTCAATATGTGTAAACTGCTTTCAGGAAGTGAAGGCACGTTGGCATTTACAACGCAAATCACATTAAAATTAGATAAACTGCCACCACAAGAAGCTATTTTGGTAGCGGCGCATTTCACGAGTATAGAAAGTTGTTTAAATGCTGTTGAAATGGTGATGAATCATAATTTGTACACTTGTGAAATGATGGATAAAACCATTTTAGATTGTACAAAACACAACAAAACACAACAAGAAAACAGGAGTTTTATTGAAGGCGACCCCAAAGCCATTTTAATGTGCGAAGTCAGGGCGTTTACAAAAGAAGAAGTCTCTGTTTTGGCGGCAAATTTAGTAAAAGCGATAGAGGTTTCAGGTTTAAGTTACGCGGTTCCCACACTTGAAGGAGACGAAATAAACAAAGCAAACAATTTACGTAGTGCCGGTTTAGGCTTATTGGGTAATATTATTGGCGATAAAAAATCGGCACCCTGTATTGAAGATACTGCTGTAACGGTACCTGATTTAGCTAATTATATAGCAGAGTTTTCAGCATTAATGAAAGCGTATAACCAGGAAGCAATTTATTACGCACATGCAGGTGCTGGCGAGCTGCATTTACGACCGATACTAAACCTTAAAAAGTCTGAAGACGTCGTGTTATTTAGAAAAATAACTACCGATGTCGCCCATTTAGTGAAAAAATATGGCGGTTCTATGAGTGGGGAACATGGCGATGGCATTGTACGTGCAGAATTTATTCCGTTAATGATTGGTGATGCGAATTATCAAATATTAAAGCGAATCAAATCGGCTTTTGATGCAGAGAATATTTTCAATCCTGGTAAAATTGTAGAGGCATTTCCTATGGATAAATCCTTGCGTTATGAGCAAGATAGGGAGGAACCAGAAATTGAAACCATACTCGATTTTTCGCATTCACAGGGTATTTTACGTGAGGCTGAAAAATGCAACGGCTCGGGTGATTGTAGAAAGCTTCCAGAATTTGGTGGTACAATGTGCCCAAGTTATAGAGCGACGAGAAACGAAAAAGATACCACACGGGCTAGAGCGAATGCGTTGCGTGAGTTTTTAACGAATTCTGATAAAACCAATAAGTTCGACCATGAAGAATTAAAAGTAGTCTTCGATTTGTGTTTAAGCTGTAAAGCCTGTGCTAGTGAATGTCCAAGTAGTGTGGATGTGGCGAGTTTGAAAGCGGAGTTTCTATACCAATATCAAAAGGAAAACGGGGTCTCATTACGTACCAAATTATTCGCTTATAACAACAACTTAAACCGTTACGGAAGCGTGTTTCCAGGGTTTGCTAACTTGGTGTTTTCTAATGGCATTACATCCGCTATTCTTAAAAAAACGTTCGGAATCGCTAAAAAAAGGAGTTTACCTTTAATTTCAAACAAAAGTTTAAGTAGTGTGTTTCAAAATATTAAAAGACAAGAGGTTAGAGGGAAGTATATAAAAACGATTTACTTGTTTAATGATGAGTTTTCAAACTACTTAGACACGGCTATAGGTATAGATGCTATTCAGCTTTTAACAGCCTTGAATTACGAGGTTAAAATGGTTGAACATGCAGAATCTGGTCGCAGTTTTATATCCAAAGGTTTGTTAGAACAGGCTAAAGATTTGGCGAATAAAAACGTGCGTATTTTTAAAGATTTAGTTTCAAAAGAAACGCCTTTAATTGGTATTGAACCTTCTGCTATTTTAACCTTTAAGGATGAATATTTACGATTGGCTGATGATAGAGCTTCCGCTGAAAGCATCGCCAAAAACACCTTTTTAATTGAAGAATTCATTCAGCAAGAAATAAAATTAGGCAACATTACTTCAGATCAATTTACTTCTGAAGCAAAAACCATTAAGTTTCATGGACATTGTCATCAAAAATCATTTAGTAATCAACTGTCTAGTTTCGATGTTTTGAATTTACCAAAAAACTATAAAGTCACTATCATTCCAAGTGGTTGTTGTGGTATGGCAGGAAGTTTTGGTTACGAAAAAGAGCATTATGAAGTGAGTATGCAAGTGGGGGAACAAACGCTGTTTCCGGCGGTTAGAAAAGCATCCATGGATGTGCAAATTTCTGCGAATGGAACCAGTTGTAGGCATCAAATTAAAGACGGTACACAGCGCGAAGCGAAGCACCCTATTACTATTTTACGAGAAGCTTTGGTTTAGTTTGCGGTCTCAGTCTCAGTCTCAGAAATAGGTCTGTAATCAACAAAACTCACAAACAATTCAACTTAAAAACCTATTTAGATGTCTGGTCTATAATGGTTATAGCTGCAATTAAACGGTTGTTATCTTTAGCTTTCAATTCGTTATCAATAAAAAAAGGGGAGCGTTTATCTTTTTTGTAGTGATACACTTTCCAACGTTTAAACTGGTATTCTAAAGCGGTGAAATTTTCAACCCAATCGCCTGAATTCAGATAGATGGTTTTACCATGGTTAGTT
This sequence comes from Mariniflexile sp. AS56, assembly GCF_030552475.1. Taxonomy (GTDB): domain Bacteria; phylum Bacteroidota; class Bacteroidia; order Flavobacteriales; family Flavobacteriaceae; genus Mariniflexile. Next base: position 223,915 of record NZ_JAUPED010000002.1, read on the forward strand.
TCAATATATGCCATTTTTGGTTGGTGAATATGGCCGCAAATCACATAATCATAACCGTTTTCAATGGCTAAGTTAGAAATCACTTTTTCGTATATACGGCTATATTTTGCTGCACTTTTTTTATTGTTTTTTAGTTTTTTTGAGAAGGAATAGCGCTCTTTACCACGATTTACCAAATACCAGTTCACAAGTTGGTTTAGCCTGTTTAAAGCATGGTATCCATAGCTTCCAAATTCCGCAAGCCATTTGGCGTTTTGCAACGAAACATCAAACACATCACCATGAAAAAACCAAGCATGTTTACCGTGTAGTTCTAAAACCAACTTATCTACAATGCGTATATTTCCAATGGTGGTTCCTGTAAACTTCCTAATCATTTCGTCATGATTGCCCGTAATGTAAACAACATCAACACCATCAGTAGTCATAGTCATGATTTTTTTTATCACTTTTAGGTGCGATTTCGGGAAGTAGCGCTTGCTAAATTGAGAGATATCGAGAATATCACCGTTTAAAATAAGCTTTTTAGGTTCTATACTGTTCAGGTAATTCAATAAGTGTTTAGCATGACACTGTGTAGAACCCAGGTGCACATCTGATATCACTACAATTTCTATTTTTCGTTTAATTTTCAAACTAATAATTTGCTTTTAGTAAAATACTCGATTTTATATGACTTAAACATTACCTCATAATTATCTAAACATGAGTATATTGTTAATCAAATGTTACGTGTTTCTGCTTCGTTTGGGGTCTCTTTATGCTATTTCATTTCCATATCTCTAAGAATAGATTTACTTTAGCAAAAAATTATCGATATGGCTGGAAATTCTTTTGGAAAACTGTTTACTCTAACAACTTATGGCGAATCTCACGGACCTGCATTAGGCGGTGTTATTGATGGTTGTCCATCTGGAATTGAATTAGATTTAGAGGCTATTCAGCAAGAATTAGACCGTAGAAAGCCAGGGCAATCTGCCATCGTTACGCAACGTAAAGAGCCAGATACAGTGAAATTTCATTCCGGAATTTTTGAAGGTGTTACCACAGGAACTTCTATTGGTTTCGTTATTGAAAACACCAATCAGAAATCTCACGATTATTCGCATATAAAAGATAGTTACAGGCCAAGTCACGCCGATTATACCTATGATAAAAAATACGGTGTACGCGATTACCGTGGTGGTGGGCGCAGTTCTGCCCGCGAAACCGCATGTCGTGTTGTTGCTGGTGCCATTGCAAAACAAATGCTAAAAGGCATTGAAGTTACGGCTTACGTATCAGGTGTTGGTACCATGAAACTTAATAAACCATATAACGAGTTAGATTTAACGCAAGTAGAATCAAACATTGTGCGCTGTCCAGATGCTAAAATGGCGGCAGATATGGAAACCTATATTAAAGAAGTTCGCGGAAAAGGCGATACCGTAGGTGGTATTGTAAGTTGTGTTATTAAAAATGTACCCGTAGGTTTGGGCGAACCTGTTTTCGATAAACTACATGCCGAACTTGGTAAAGCCATGTTATCCATCAACGCTGTAAAAGGTTTTGAATACGGTAGCGGTTTTGAAGGTTGTACCATGTTAGGTAGCGAACATAACGATGCGTTTAACAACGACGGAACTACAAAAACTAACTATTCAGGTGGTATTCAAGGCGGTATAAGCAATGGTATGGATATTTACTTTAATGTAGCATTTAAGCCAGTAGCGACCTTAATTCAAAAATACCAAACCATCGATAAAGACGGAAATAGCGTCGAAATGCAAGGTAAAGGACGTCACGACCCATGTGTGGTGCCAAGAGCTGTACCTATTGTAGAAGCTATGGCGGCTTTGGTAATAGCCGATTTTTACCTGCAAAATAAAATGTATAGTTAGTAGCTATTTCCCGCTTTCAGCTTCATCTTTTTAAAAGGTCATTGCGAGGAAGCACGACGAAGCAATCTGTCAACCTTTAGTTAGCCATAAGTTTTGGCGCACCATATTTTAAAAAGGATGCCGCTTCAATCGGGGCTAAATTATCAGTGGTGGTTATTGTATATCTGAAAACCCGGAATCTTTACTTGGATAAATGCTCACTTTAAGTTTTCTGTAATTATTGACTGGATTTTCTTGTTTTGGTATAACTGTAAACCTTAATTCAAAATAAACAGAAGTCTAAAGTGATTATTTTTTCAGCTATTATAGTGTCGTGACTTATTTAATTTGACTATGAGTTCAGTTATCTATATTATAAAAAACCAACCCCACTAAAACAGAAACCACGCTTCAAATTCTGCAATCAAGCTATTAAATTCTTATATTGCTTGCACAATAAAAGAAACGTATTCAATTTATGAAAAAACTAGCACTACACTGGAAAATCTTAATAGGCATGACGCTCGGTATTATTTGGGCATTACTTTCAAGTTCCTTAGGTTGGAGTGCGTTTACCATCAATTGGATAGACCCGTTTGGTACTATTTTTATCAATTTATTAAAATTGATAGCCGTACCATTAGTGTTATTCTCCATTATAGGAGGAGTTGCTAATATAGGGGACCCTAAAAGTTTAGGAAGAATGGGGGGAAAAACCTTATTCATTTATTTGCTAACCACGATTATGGCCATTTCTTTAGGCTTGGGCTTGGTAAATGTTATAAAACCAGGTAAACTAATAGATGAACAAAGTAGAATAGATAACAGAATTAGCTACGAAATTTGGGCAGCTTCTCAAGGACATGAGGTTAAAGACGGGATTAATTACTTAAAAGATCCTGAGTTTTTTGAGCGTGCGCAAGAGATTTCAAAATTAACAAAATCAGAATTAAAAGAAGCGTCCGTTTCAGATAAGCTGGATAAAGCAAACGAGCAAAAACAAGTATCACCATTGCAACCTTTAATCGATATTGTGCCGCAGAATTTTTTCGCGTCCCTTTCTAATAATGGTTTGATGCTTCAAATTATCTTTTTCGCCCTGTTTTTTGGGGTGTGTTTGTTATTTATACCTAACGAAAAATCGCAACCTGTTTTAACCTTGGTTGATGGCATAAACGAAGTGTTTTTAAAAATGGTAGACTTGGTTATGCAAGCGGCTCCGTTTTTTGTATTCGCTTTATTGGCAGGTGTTGTAAGTAAAATGGCAGGTGATGATATTGGAAAAGTAATTGAGATTTTTAAAGGCTTAAGTTGGTATTCATTAACCGTTTTACTAGGCCTTTTATTAATGATTTTTGTGGCGTACCCAGCTATTTTAAAACTTTTCGTAAAGAAAATACCGTATTTAGGCTTTTTCAAATCGATGGGGCCCGCACAAACGTTGGCGTTCTCAACATCAAGTAGTGCAGCTACGCTACCTGTTACTATGGAGTGTGTTGAGCAAAACTTAGGTGCCGATAAAAAAGTAAGCAGTTTTGTTTTACCAATTGGTGCCACTGTAAATATGGATGGAACTAGTTTGTATCAAGCTGTAGCAGTTATCTTTTTAGCACAAATGCACATGATCGATTTAACTATTGGTCAGCAATTAACCGTAGTTTTAACGACTACTTTGGCCTCTATTGGTTCGGCAGCAGTACCAAGTGCTGGTTTAGTAATGCTTATTGTTGTATTGAATTCAGTAGGTTTAAACCCTGTTTGGATTGCTATTATTTTTCCTGTAGATAGAATTTTAGATATGTTTAGAACGGTTGTTAATGTTACGGGAGATGCTACGGTGTGTTCTATTATTGCCGATGGCGAAAACATGCTAAACTATAAAGAGACTAAAAGTCCAACAGAAACTTTCGATTTAGATTCTTAATTATACCAGTTCGTTATGGCTAAAATTAATATAACACATCCTGTTGTTTCGGTATCATGGCTTCATGATCATTTAGAAACTGAAAATTTAGTGGTGTTAGATGGCACTATTAATAAGGTGTTTGATGCATCACAATCTCAAATTCCGCATACACGATTATTTGATATAAAAAATAAATTCAGCGATACGTCAGCACCGTTTCCTTCTACGTTTCCTTCCGAAGCGCAATTTCAAGAATCGGCACGCGCATTGGGTATCAATAAAGATAGTGCTATTGTGGTGTATGATGATAAAGGTATTTACTCTAGCGCTCGTGTTTGGTGGCTGTTTAAAGCCTTTGGGTACAATAATGTGGCTGTTTTAAATGGCGGTTTCCCGGAATGGAATAAAGCCGGTTATTCTACTGAATCCATGAAACCATATGTTGGTGCATCAGGTAATTTTGAAGCATCACATAAGCCTGAATTAATGAGGTTTTTTAATGATATGAAACTGGTTTCAGAAACGAAGAGTCATACCATTATTGATGCGCGTTCTGAAGGACGTTTTAAAAGTTTGGAAGCAGAACCTCGTGAAGGTTTGCGTATGGGAACCATTCCAAATTCGGTAAACTTACCTTTTGAAGATTTGCTAGTTGATAAACAATTGATAGCAAATGAAGCAATAGCGTCTAAGTTTAAAAACCTAGCGGATAAAGAAACGCCTATTGTTTTTTCTTGCGGTTCTGGAATTACAGCCTGTGTGTTAGCGCTTGGTGCAACCATTTCAGGGTATGAAAATATTGCTGTGTATGATGGTTCTTGGACCGAGTGGGGGAGTTTGGTACTTGAATAACCCGTAATTACGAGAGAATTATGACCAGCGTAATCTCATGATTGAAACTAAATAAAAAACATAAAAAAGATTCACAGATGGCTTTGTGCTTCGTTCTTACAATGACGTGAATAATATGCATTTTGCATCACCCCGTTCGTAAAGACCTAGAGTATTATCCTAAAAACTTACTTCTCAATTCTGGAGTTGGTATCCAGCAAGATTCTTTTTTGCCATACCATTTATAGCGATTTTTAGCTATATAATCATACACCTTATTCCGAATAACAGCAGGGATTATAAAAAATACAGTCATTAAATTTTGAGGAAATCCTAATTGACTCGCTATTTTTAAAGCAGCGGTCGATTTGTAATCAATTCCTGCATCAGGAGTATACAATAAAATAGAATCTATTTTTGAGACGTCTATTTTATTGTGTTTAATAATTTGTTCACCAATATCACTTTGTAAAGCTGCAAACAGAAATACATCATGCGAATCATGTTTAATAACATATTGGACAGATGCATTGCACAGGTTACAAACACCGTCGAATAATATAAGTTTTTTGTTATTTGGGAGTTTTATTTTCACATTACAAAAGTACGATAAGCGTTTTAAAAGCTATTTAAAAATGCTGAGTTTTTACAGCATGTAAAGTCACTTGTGCTCTTTTCTCGTAGTCTGCATTCCAGCCATAGTAATTACCCGTTTTAAAATAGTTGTTGTGCGCATAGTTGTTAGCAACATAATCGTAAACAAAGGTGTAGTCGGTATTAATACCCTTTGCCTCACAAACTAAAGCATAGTAAAATTTTCCGTTTTCAATTTTTATCTTGAAAGTAAATAGTTCATTATCTACTTTACCAACGTTCGTTTTATTGTCGTAGGCGCTTGTCCATGGGTCTCCATTATTTGGCTTGGTATAATAATCAAGTTGAATTTCGCCGCTATTCCAACGTATTTTAACCGTAGCTGGAGCTCCAACAGAGCCTGTTGTTTCAATACCATGAATTTGTGCCACAATGGTTCTTCCGTTTCCTTCAACAAAATCAACTTTTAAAGTGGTTTCCATAATATGTGTACCCGTACTCATAGACCAGTTATCGCTGGTTGTTTGGTTACCTTTCCAAAATTCACGGAGCTCGGTACGGCAGTATTTACCACCATTTAATGCAGATTCTCCAGAGGTTGTAAAGCCTGTAAATTTAGTAAACATAGTATAGCTGCCATCTGTGTTGTTTTTGAAGTATTCAGATTGGGCTGCGGTTAGTGTATTGCTTTCTATGGCTTGGTAGTAAATAGAAGTCGCATTACCGTCACCACGATTTATGGGAACAGACAAATACCAGTTTTTCCAAATAAATTTGGGGTCTTCAGCTGGTGGTTCGTTCGGTTCTTCTACAATTTCTTCGTTAATGATTTCTTTTTCTTCCTCAGCATCGGAAGTGCTACAAGCATATATCAAAGGCAGAACACTCAATACAAAAAATAAGGCTATCGCTTTTTTCATATCTATTTTTTTTTGATAAAGATAAGCGAAAAATGTTTTGATTATTTTTTAAAAGCTTCAACTAAATCCAATTCATCTATACTGACATTGGTTGTGAATATACCATAGTTGACGACTGCTTTGTTTTTTTCGATTTTATCGATACTACCAACCGCGCGTCCGTCTCGCATGCGTACACGATCGCCTATTTTTAAACTGACTTTTGGTTTAGGGGCTTGAATCGCTTTTTTCTTAGCTTCCTTTTTCTTTTCGCGAATCACAGTCACTACTTTTTCAGCCTCTTGTTTTACCTTTTGTTCTTTGGCTTTAATGACTTTTTTCTCTTTAACAGTGACCTTTTTTCGCTTGGAATTTTCAATTTGAACGATTTTATAAAGTTCGCCCATCAGCTCTTTTTTCTGCTTATTTTCAAAATATTTTTCGGCAATATCGTTTACTTTTTGCCCTAAATACACCAGACGCTGGTTGCTGTCATATAATTCTTGATAACTTTCGAGTTTCTTCTGAATTTTCGCATTGGTTTCTTCAAGCTTATCAGCTTCTTGAAGCTTTTTCTTTTCGTTCAGTTTTAAAGATTCTCCCGTTTTTTCGAGTTTTGAACGCTCTTTTTGAAGTTTAGCAATGGTAGCATCGAAACGCACTTTACTGCGTTCAATTTTCTTTTTAGCCCGATTAATTAATCCGAATGGGATGCCGTTTTTCTGTGCTACTTCAAAAGTAAAACTACTTCCTGCTTGTCCAATAACCAATTTATATAGAGGTTCTAAGGTTTTTTCATCGAACAACATATTGGCGTTAAGCATAAAAGGCAACTCATTAGCTAATATTTTTAAATTGGCATAATGTGTTGTGATGATGCCAAAAGCTTCTCTGTGGTAAAACTCTTCTAAAAAGGTTTCAGCTAAAGCGCCACCAAGTTCGGGGTCACTACCTGTTCCAAATTCATCTATTAAAAAGAGGGTGTTTTTGTTACACTTCTTTAAGAAATAATTCATTTGCTTTAAACGGTAGCTGTAAGTGCTTAAGTGATTTTCAATGGATTGATTATCGCCAATATCACTTAAAATACGGTCAAACAAACAGACTTTACTGCGTTCGTGCACAGGAATAAGCATTCCGCATTGTAACATAACTTGAAGTAAACCTACCGTTTTTAAGGTGATGCTTTTTCCTCCTGCATTGGGGCCAGAAATCACAATAATGCGGCTATCTTTCTGTAATTCTATGGTTTGCGGAAATGTTTTTGCTTTCTTTTCAACATTATTCAAATAGAGAAGTGGGTGGTAGGCATCTCGTAAATACATCGCTTTTTCTTCTGATATTTCAGGAAGAATGGCATTCATAGAATGTGCGTATTTAGCTTTCGCCGAAATAACATCGATTGCGACTAAAAAATCTTGGTAATTTTCTAAAAGGGGTAAAAACGGACGAATAAAATTGGTGAGTGCTTTTAAAATACGAACAACTTCTTCATTTTCTTCAAACTCTAAATTATTGAGTTCTCGTGAATATTTCAGTGTGGTTTCGGGTTCCATGTATACAATACTTCCTGTTTTGCTGTTACCCATTATAGAACCTCGTACTTTACGGCGGTACATGGCTTTGACAGCTAAAACACGTCTATTCTCTACAACACTTTCACGAATATCGTCCAAGTATTCAAGTCCGTGATACATATTTAAAGCCGAAGCAAAGCTCTGGTTAATTTGACCTTTTACTTTATTTATATTCTGCCTTAAATCAAAAAGCAATGTAGATGCGTTGTCTTTAATGTCTCCAAAACGATCTACAATGCCGTCTACCTTTTCAATAATGGCTTTAGTTACTTCTATATGCTCTGCAAACTCGTTTAAGTTTGGGTAATAGACCGCAAACTTTTTTAAGAAGGTCACCAATTCATTACAAGTTAATGATATAGCAACTATTTTTTTTAGACTATGAACTTCTAAATATGTATTCTCAATACGCAGAAGCTTGATTTCTTTAGTAATAGTATCAAAACCATGATTAGGAATGCGGTTGTCGTTGTAAAATGACGACAGATACTCATTGGTTAATTGCAGGTTATTAAGTAGTGATTCCTGAGTGCTAAAAGGTGTTATTTGTAACGCTTGTTCGTTTCCCAACGGGGTAACACAATGTTCGCTTACTTGTCTTAAAACTGTAGAAAACTCTAAATCTTGTAATGTCTTTTCGTGAATGTGAATCATTCTTGTTTTTTGATGCTTTTAAATGAAAGCAAAGTTAAACATAATGTTTTATTGAAAGGTGGTTTTATTGGAAGAGTAACTCGGGCCTTCATGAAAATGTTAATTATTAATGAATCAAATTAATTTAACACCACAATCATAATTTTAATTGATTTTCTAACTATCTTGTTATCAGTATTAATCAGACAGCGAACAGTATGGAACTCAACTAGAAATGGTTGAGTTTTTTGTTTAATTGTAATCATACTAAACACTAGAAAAGGACTAACTAAGTTGTTGTGATTGGTGTTATTATGTATTTATGAGATATAATTCCAAATATTTTTATACTTACTTAAATCTCTGTACGTATCTAAAACAACTTTGTTTTCTGGCTTAGACAGCTTAGAATCTTCTTTAAGTAACTTTTTTGCGTGAAAGCGGGCGCTTTGTAAAATGTCTTTATCCTTTATAATATCGGCGATTTTAAGGTTTAAAACACCGCTTTGTTGCGTGCCCATGAGGTCTCCTGGTCCGCGTAAACGTAAATCAACTTCAGCAATTTCAAAACCATCACTGGTTCTTACCATGGTTGCTAATCGGGTTTTACTATCATCACTTAATTTATGGCCAGTCATTAAAATACAATAGCTCTGTTCGGCACCACGCCCTACACGACCTCGCAATTGGTGAAGTTGAGATAAACCAAAGCGTTCTGCACTTTCAATAATCATTACCGACGCATTGGGAACATTAACGCCTACTTCAATAACTGTAGTGGCCACCATAATTTGAGTTTCACCTTTAATGAAACGTTGCATTTCAAAATCTTTATCGGCAGGTTTCATTTTTCCGTGAACAATAGAGATTTGATATTTAGGCATGGGAAAGTCTCGTGAAATACTTTCGTAACCATCCATTAAATCTTTATAATCGAGTGCTTCACTTTCTTGAATAAGTGGGTAGACAATATAAATTTGTCGGCCTTTTGTTATTTCGTCTCTAATAAATTTAAAGACATTCAAGCGGTTTTTATCATACCTGTGTACTGTTTTTATAGGCTTTCTTCCGGCAGGTAATTCATCAATAACCGAGATGTCTAAATCACCATAAACAGACATCGCTAGAGTACGCGGAATAGGGGTTGCTGTCATTACTAAAACATGTGGAGGCGACGTATTTTTATGCCATAATTTACTACGCTGTGCGACGCCAAAACGGTGTTGCTCGTCTATGATGGCAAGCCCTAAATTCTTAAATTTCACCTTGTCTTCTAACAGCGCGTGGGTACCAATAAGCACCTGTAATTCGCCAGATTCTAACGCGGCATGGATTTTTTTTCTTTCTGAAGTTTTACTTGAACCTGTTAGTATTTGAACGCTGATATTCAATTTATTACAAAACTCAAGTAAACCGTTATAGTGCTGAACTGACAAAATTTCAGTCGGTGCCATTAAGCAGGCTTGAAAACCGTTGTCAAGTGCCATTAACATTGACATGAAGGCTACTATGGTCTTCCCAGAACCTACATCTCCTTGCAAAAGTCGATTCATCTGGGCATTACTACCTAAATCGGCTCGAATTTCTTTTAAAACACGTTTCTGTGCATTGGTTAATTCGAAGGGTAAATGGTTGCTGAAAAAGTTGGTAAAGTAACTACCAACATGGTCAAAAGGAAAGCCTTTTATTTTTGCTTTATGAACTAAATTTTTAATGATAAGTTGAAACTGAATATAAAAAAGTTCTTCAAATTTCAATCGAAATTGGGCCTTCGCTAATAGCTCTTGGCTCTTGGGGAAATGCACATTAAACAAGGCGTCACTTTTGCCTATTAATTTTAATTCGGAACGTAAGGGGTCAGATAACGTTTCGGAAAATCGACCTCCCGTTTCAAGAAATAACTCTTGGATGATTTTAATAATAATACGGTTGGTAATCCCTCTGTTTGAAAGTTTTTCGGTTGAAGGATAAACGGGTTGCATGGCAGAACGTAAATTGTTTTCATGCTCTTCCTGCAGTTCTACTTCGGGGTGAGGCATGTTAAATTTGCCGCTAAACCAATTTGTTTTACCAAAAACTACATAAGTAGTGTTTAACTTTAAGTTATCACGTATCCATTTTTGACCACGAAACCAGACCAATTCCATAACGCCTGTATCATCTTGAAAGGTGGCGACCAAGCGTTTGCCTCTTTTTTGCTCAACTTCTTTAAATGCCGTTATTTTACCAATAACCTGAACATCAGCATTGCTTTGTTGCAACTGGTTTATTTTGTAATAACGCGTTCGGTCTATATATCTGTTGGGAAATAAATTTAATAAGTCTTGATAGGTATGAATGCCTAACTCCTTGCGTAGTAAATCGGCCCTATTGGGGCCTACGCCTTTTAAATAATCGATAGGAGTTTGTAACTTGCTGGTCATAGAAGACGAATTTAAGGCATTTCAAGCAATTCAAAAAATAGAAAATTTATGTATTTTGGCTTAATGCTTGATATCTTTAATGTATGAATCGCTTTCTGTTTTTTTTATGGTTTTTTATGACTGCCTTTGTTTTTGGACAACAGGTTGATTATGTTGATTTTAAAAAGGCAAAAGCAAACATCGGTTTTGGTGATTTAATACAAAAGGAGGTTTTTGGAGCTATTACTTTTGAATTTGAAATATTAAAAGATATTGATTCAGTCTATTTAGATGCTCGTAATTTTGAAAAGATCCATTGTGTTTTAAATGGAAAAGAATTAAAAACGGTGTATGATGGAGAACATATTATTGTAAAGCATCCGTTTCAATCGCAAACGCAACATACAATAAGTATTACTTGGGAAGTGAAACCAAAAAAAGCGATGTATTTTATAGATTGGGGTTCTGAAGCGGGTAATAAGCAAATATGGACTCAAGGTCAAGGGAAATATACCAGTAATTGGTTGCCAAGTATCGACGATATGAATGATAAAATTGAATTCGATTTAAGTATTGAGTTTGATAAAAATTATCAGGTGATTTCGAACGGAACATTAACAGCTATACAAATAAAGGAATCGACCATTGTGTGGCATTATGATATGGACCAGCCCATGAGTAGCTATTTAGTAGCACTGGCAATTGGTAGGTATAGTAAGCAAGCCGTGCATTCTAAAAGTGGTATTCCTTTGGAAATGTATTATTATCCAGAAGATTCGTTGAAATTTGAGCCAACCTACCGCTACACCAAACAAATGTTCGATTTTCTTGAAGAAGAAATTGGGATCCCATATCCCTGGAAAAACTACAAACAAGTGCCTGTGAAAGATTTTTTGTATGCAGGCATGGAGAACACGAGTACAACTATTTTTACTGATAGTTTTGTGATTGATTCCATCGCTTTTGTGGACAAAAATTATGTGAATGTGAATGCGCACGAACTTGCTCACCAATGGTTTGGCGATTTGGTTACGGAAACATCTGGTACGCACCACTGGCTTCAAGAGGGTTTTGCCACATATTACGCGTTGTTAGCTGAAAAAGAAGTTTTCGGGGCGAATTATTACCATTGGAAACTGTATGAATACGCTCAAGAACTATTAGCACAAGATAAGCTAGGGCAAAGTACGTCACTTTTAGATCCAAACTCAAGTAGTACCACATTTTATAAAAAAGGAGCCTGGGTGTTACATATGCTACGGGAACAGGTAGGTGATAAAATTTTTAAAACTGCCGTAAAAAATTATTTGCAAAAGCATCAGTTTAAAAATGTGGAGACGGATGATTTTATAAAAGAAGTTGAAAATGCTAGTGGACGGGATTTGAGTGAATTTGTCAAAATTTGGTTGAAAAGTGAGTTGTTTCAAAATGATAAGGCTTTAAAGAGTTTAAACAAATCGAAGTTTATAAAGGCCTATTTATTGGTGAATTGTGATGAGAACGATTCTAAATGTAGCACAATTTTGTCTTCAAACATTTCAGATGAATCTAAAATTAAAGTGATTTCACAAAACCCTAGACTTGTTGAAAAAGGGGATTTCAAGAATAGTTTAAAAGTTCGACAAGCCATTGCTCTAAATTTAACCGAAATTCCTTCAGAATTAAAAATCCCTTATGAATCCTTATTAGAAGATCCATCTTATAGTACAATTGAAAAAGCATTATTCAATTTATGGCTAAACTTTCCGCAAGAGCGAAATAAATATCTTAATAAAATAAAAGAAATTCAAGGTCATAATGATAAAAACGTTCGGATTCTGTGGTTAACATTGGCGCTGATTACTGAAGAGTTTCAACCAGAAAATAAGCCTATCTATTTTCAGGAGTTAATAAATTACACAAATCCAAGTTACGCCTTTGAAATTCGTCAGAATGCTTTTCTATATTTACAACAAATAAACGCGTGTAATGATGCTTGTTTGACTAATTTAGAACAAGCGACGAAGCACCATAGTTGGCAATTTTCGAAGTTTGCTAAAACCATGTTAGAGTTAATTAAAACCAATCAAAAATGAGAGCATTAGTAATTTCTGGCGGTGGTAGTAAAGGGGCTTTTGCAGGTGGTGTGGCACAATATCTCATTGAAGAACTTAAACGCGATTACAAACTGTATTTAGGGACATCTACCGGAAGTTTATTAACGTCGCATTTGGCATTGCAAGAAATTGAAAAGATAAAAGGTATTTATACCAACGTTACAAACGGTAGTATTTTCGATGTGTGCCCGTTTGTGGTAAAGCAGAAACATGGGAGTCAAAATATAGCCATTAATCATTTTAATGTTCTCATGAACATTTTAAGGGGCAGTAAAACCTTTGGTGAAAGCCATAATTTAAGAGCTTTAATTAAAAGTACTTTAACAGAAGAAGAGTTTTTAATCTTAAAACACTCTACTAAAGATGTAGTGGTAACGGTTTCGAACCTGTCACTCAATCAAGTGGAATATAAATGTTTGAAGGATTTTGAATATGAGGAATTTGTAGATTGGATTTGGATTTCGTGCAACTATACACCATTTATGACCTTAGTAAAAAAGAATGGCTGTGAGTATGCTGATGGTGGGCTAGGGAATATGGTGCCCATTGAGGAAGCTATAAGCAGAGGGGCTACCGAGGTTGATGCTATTATTTTGCAAACGGAAGTTAATCAATTTAACAGAATGCCATCCAAGAATCCTTTTTCATTACTAACGAATATGTTTTCTTTTATGTTGGATAGAATTGAATCTCAAAACATACGTATCGGGAAGTTCACAGCAACACACAATAAGGCTATTATAAATTTTTATTACGCACCCACTGTTTTAACAACTAATTCGCTTATTTTTAATAAAGCAAAAATGACGGAGTGGTGGCAAAGTGGGTATGATTTTGCTAAATTCAAAAACCAAGAAATAAGTCAATTAGAAAATTAATTATGAGGGCATTAGTAATTTCAGGAGGAGGAAGTAAAGGGGCGTATGCAGGTGGTGTCGCTCAATATTTAATTAAAGAAAAAGGACACGAATACGATATATTTGTTGGTACTTCTACCGGGAGTTTGTTAGTGCCACACATTGCCGCAGGGAAAATTGATAAGGTTTATGATGTGTTTACAAACGTGAAGCAAAGCAATATATTTAGTGTAAACCCATTTCGAACACGCAAAAAAGGAGATAGAGAATACGTGTCTATCAATTTCATGAACTCCATTTGGCAGTTTATGAAAAGTAAACGGACTTTTGGAGAGAGTAAAGCCTTGAAACGTTACTTAAAAAAACATTTCACCATTGAAGAATTTAATTTAATTAGAGCAACGAAGGAAGATGTTGTTGTGACAGTCTCTAATTTATCTCAAAATAGAGTAGAGTATAAGTCTATAAAAGATTTTTCATATGAAGAATTTTGTGAATGGATTTGGATTTCATGTAACTATATTCCCTTTATGTCTCTGGCTAAAGTGAATGGTTTTGAATATGCTGATGGTGCTTTTGGCTGCGTTGTGCCTATACGAGAGGCTATTCAGCGTGGAGCTACAGTAATTGATGCCGTAGTTTTAGAGTCTGAAAACATGGAGTACATGAAAGTATTGGGGAAAAACCCGTTTTCACTGATGCTTAATTTATTCGGACATTTATTAGACCAAGTAGAGCGAAGTGATATTCTTATAGGGAAGTTGGCCGCAAAAAATAGAGGTGTGGAACTTAATCTGTATTATACACCCTCAAAACTTACCGAAAATTCGTTGATATTTAATAAGAAACTCATGGTGTCTTGGTGGAAACAAGGGTATGATTATGCGGAAAATAAGCATAAAGAAGCATTGTCAAATGAGTTGCGTATTAGTTAATACACATGATTTCAATAATTTTTCTGTTGAAATTAGCATACCCTGAAATCTGAGATGTAAATAGAAAATTTTACTTTCTGCAAAGTGTCATATCCTAAATTTTGTGTTTTACCAAAGGTCAGATACTTCTTCTTTTAAAAATGAAAGAGCGGCATCACTTGGTGAACGGCGGTCCATCATTTCGGTTAAAACGACCTCACGAAGCTTGTTGGCAGTGTCTGTTTTTTCAAGTGAATTAGCCTTTCTTATCAATTGAATGGTGGCATTTTTAGAGGCGTTAATAATGCTCCAGCATTTCTCACTTATATAGACTTGTTGTGTTAAATTGTGCTCGTATTCCTGTTCAATACTTTGTATAATTAAGGACTCATAAGCATCTTTATCTGAAGATATTGGCGGTATTCTAATAAGCAAACTAGACGGCGCCATACGTTCTAAAAATAAAACCATGCGCTCGTAAGCTTGGAGGCGCATAGGTAAGGCATTTACTTGTAATTCTTTCTTTAATAAAAAACGTCTTTTACCATCTTCATTTTTGATGTGTTCCTTAAAAAAATGGTAGGCAATTATTCCTGTAATAATTGAAGGAATGGCGAATAAAAATAGATCAATTAATCTGTTGGTTTCCATAAAAAAAATATCGTTTCGTTAAGTAGGTTCTTCAGAACTATAAAATAAGTGTGTACTAAATTGGGTAATTGGTTACTTGTTTTTTCCTCCCAAATATAAACAATCTTTTAAATCTTGCATCGATGTAAATGGTACAGGTGTTTTGTCATAAGCGTAGGTTTTGCTTAATTCTTTTGAAAGGTTATGGTCATCTACATTTATTTCAACATCCGTCATTTTAAACTGGCATGGATGCTCGTAACCTGCTGCATGAGTAATTTCAATTAGTTCTTTTCTGAAGGTTTTAAAATATTGTGCCAATCGCTCCGATTTCAATGTAGGATCGATGCCGTTTTGCAGCCATTTACTCTGCGTAGCGACACCACTAGGGCAGCGGTTGGTATGACATACTTGTGCTTGTATACAACCAATACTCATCATCGCTTCTCGTGCTACATTAATACAATCGGCTCCCATTGCAAATGCCATGGCTGCTTTTGCTGGAAACCCGAGTCTACCACTTCCAATAAATACGAGGTGTTCACTCAATCCTTTTCTCAGGAATAGTTTGTATAAATCGCTAAACCCGTATACCCAAGGTAGTGACACGTGGTCTGCAAAACTTGGCGGTGCAGCTCCTGTACCACCTTCGCCACCATCAACGGTAATAAAATCGGGCCCCTTTCCAGTTTTTACCATAATATCTGCTAATTCTTCCCACTGCTCTAATTTCCCTATAGCGGCTTTAATTCCAACGGGTAAGCCTGTCGCTTGTGCAATTTTTTCAATAAAACCGACCATTTCGGGTACGTTAGAGAATGCTTTATGGTTTGGTGGTGACAATACATCTTTCCCAACTTCAACACCTCTTATAAATGCGATTTCTTTGGTGATTTTTGCTCCCGGAAGTACGCCACCCTTTCCTGGTTTTGCTCCTTGAGATAGCTTTATTTCAATAGCTCTAATAAACGGATTGCCTTCAACGAGTGCTATCATTTTTTCCATGGAAAACCCTCCGTCGGCAGACCTAACACCAAAATATCCTGATCCGAAGTGAAAAACAACATCACCACCATGACTGTGGTAGGGCGATAAGCCTCCTTCACCTGTATTATGATATGCACCAGCAATTTTAACGCCTTTGTTTAGAGATTCGACAGCTTTAGCAGAAAGAGAACCAAAACTCATTGCCGACACATTGATAATGGACCCTGGTCTAAATGGTTTTTTACGGTTATGGTAAGCCCCCATTACTTTTGCACAGGGCAAAAATGTTTTATCTACGACATTGGGATGCTTTTCATCAATTTGATAAGGCATCATGGCGTTATTTATAAAAATATGATGGTGCGCATAAATATCTCTATCTGTCCCAAAACCTTCGTAATTATTTTCTTTTTTCGCTGAAGCGTAAATCCAACCTCGTTCAATTCTGTTAAAAGGAAGTTCTTCTCTATTATTAGCTACCAAATATTGCCTTAATTCGGGTCCTATTTTCTCTAACATATAGCGTATATGTCCAACAACAGGGAAGTTGTGGCTTATAGTATGTGCTTTTTGAATGAAAATATCTCTAAGAGCAACTAAAGCTAAGGCGATTAATACCCAGCCCCACCAAGTGATATTTGATACAAATGTTATCATTATAATAAGAAGTTTTAATTGAGTATAAATATATCCAAAAATAAATAACTGCGATGCTAAGTACTAATTGTTTATAATTATTAATAAAACGCTCCCATAAACAGCGCAACAATGGTTAATTTCACGGCGTAAAATTTTATAGAGTTTTGGAAAAATATTTAAGTCAATTAAACGAGGCACAGTTAGCACCCACTATACAGAAAGATGGGCCAATGATTATTATTGCAGGTGCAGGTTCTGGTAAAACACGTGTGCTTACCTTTCGTATCGCGTATTTAATGAGCGAAGGTGTTGATTCATTTAATATCTTATCGCTCACATTTACCAACAAAGCAGCACGTGAAATGAAAGAACGTATCGCTACGATTGTAGGTACTAGTGAGGCAAAAAATTTATGGATGGGAACTTTTCACTCCGTTTTTGCTAAAATTTTACGTATTGAAGCAGATAAGTTGGGGTACCCGAGTAACTTCACTATTTATGATACACAGGATTCTGATAGATTGATTTCGTCCATTATCAAAGAAATGAATCTGGATAAAGATCTTTACAAGTATAAACAAGTACGTTCCAGAATTTCTTCATATAAAAATAGTTTAATTACGGTACGTGCTTATTTTCAAAACCCTGAATTAATTGAGGCCGATACCATGGCTAGACGTCCGCGTTTGGGTGATATTTATAAAGAATATGTAGAGCGTTGTTTTAAAGCAGGCGCAATGGATTTTGATGACTTGTTGTTGAAAACGAACGAATTACTAACGCGTTTCCCAGAGGTATTGATGAAATACCAAAACCGATTTAGATACATAATGGTTGATGAGTATCAAGATACGAATCATTCGCAATATTTAATTGTGAGGGCTTTATCTGATAAATTTCAGAACATTTGTGTGGTAGGAGATGATGCTCAGAGTATTTATGCCTTCCGTGGTGCAAATATTGACAATATCTTAAATTTTCAGAAAGATTATGATGATGTGAAGGAGTTTCGTTTGGAACAGAATTACCGTTCTACGAAAAATATTGTGAACGCAGCAAACTCGATTATTGAAAAAAATCAAACGAAATTAGATAAAGTTGTTTGGACAGCTAATGATGAAGGTGAGAAAATAGTAGTAAACCGTTCTTTAACAGATGGTGATGAGGGGCGTTTTGTAGCCAGTACCGTTTGGGAAAATAAAATAAAACATCATGTCCCTAATAGTGATTTTGCTGTTTTATATAGAACGAATGCACAATCACGTGCGATTGAAGATGGTTTGAGAAAACGCGATATTCCATATAGAATTTATGGCGGTTTGTCGTTCTATCAACGAAAAGAGATTAAAGATGTCTTGTCGTATTTACGGTTGATTATAAACCCAGCCGATGAAGAAGCCTTAAAGCGTGTTATTAACTTTCCGCCAAGAGGTATTGGAGGAACAACGATTGATAAGTTAGTTGTGGCTGCAAACGGGTATAAGCGTTCTATTTTTGAGGTGATGAAAAACATCGACAAAACAGATGTGAAAATAAACTCGGGAACAAAAGGAAAGTTGCAAGATTTTGTAACGATGATTGAAAGTTACCAAGTAATGAATCAATCTGCCGATGTTTTTGAATTGGCAGAACACGTTACGAGAACCACAGGTTTAATAACCGAGTTTAAAAAGGATGGTACGCCAGAAGGAGTTGCCAAAATGGAAAATATTGAGGAACTTTTAAACGGTATGAAAGATTTCGTGGAAGGGCAGAAAGAATTGGCCGATACCACAGGAAATTTAGCCGAATTTTTGGAAGATGTGGCCTTGGCAACCGATTTAGATGCCGATAAAGGAGACACAGACCACGTGGCATTAATGACTATACACTTAGCTAAAGGTTTGGAGTTTCCGTACGTATTTGTGGTAGGTTTGGAAGAAGATTTATTCCCAAGTGCCATGAGTATGGGTACGCGTAGTGAGTTGGAAGAAGAGCGTAGACTCTTTTATGTGGCCTTAACACGAGCCGAGAAGCAAGCTTATTTAACTTATGCCTTATCGCGTTACCGTTGGGGGAAATTGGTAGATTCTGAACCAAGTCGTTTTATAGAAGAAATAGATGAGCAGTATTTAGACATTACAACACCTATTGAAGAGCGCCGTTTTAACCCGATGCTTGATGCGGATATTTTTGGAGATGCAACCAGTCCTGAACGAACTAGGAAATTAGACCCTAATAAAGTACGATTTAAACCAGCTAAACAACCGGAATTTAAAAAAGGGAATGGATCTAAAGACACGCCTTTAAAAGTGCAGATATCAACACCTAAAAACTTAAAACCAGTTGCAGCAACAGGTAATGCAACTAATTTATTTGATGATAAATTAGCTGTAGGAAACCTTGTGAAGCATCTACGTTTTGGTACTGGAGAAGTTTTAAAAATAGAAGGTGCCGGTGGCGATGTGAAAGCGGAAATTAAATTTCAGCACGGTGGTGTTAAAAAATTACTTCTTCGTTTTGCTAAGTTGGAAGTGATAGGCTAATATTTATAAAATAGTAAATTATATTAACCCACAAAGTTTCGGACTTTGTGGGTTTTTTGCATTTAAAAACATCTAAAAGGACTTGTATTATGGTGTTTATGTGTCTATACGTTGATTAGTTGAAATATTTTATAGAAAAAAAGGACCTATACACCGAGAGTTTTTTTTCAAATAGTCATCTAAATATTAAATAATTATAAAGAGCATTAATTTTATGAAAAAGTTTTTATTAGTAGTATGCGTTTTAAGTTTCGGATTTAGTTATGCGCAACCTGGAGGTGGCGGTGGTATGGGTGGATCTCAATCTGGTAGAGGCCAAAGTAACCAGCAACGAGAAAAACCTGAAATGAAAACCTTTGAAGCTTCTAAATTAGCCGGTATTTTCAATTATGATGATGATGCAGCCATTAAAAAAATTAAGATAAAAAAGAACCCTGAGTTAATTTTAAGTGTTCGAAAATCAATTATAAATTATAACAATAGGATTAATGAAATAGCCTTATTAAATAAAGATAATTTCGACACACTAAACGTATACATGAATGCCATTATAAAAACCTCTAAACGTAGTTCTGGTAATCAAGATCAGAGAGATATGAGTCATAGTGATGATAACCCGATGCGTGTAGCACAAAATAAAGCGAAGGCAAAAATTGACCCTGTAAAAAATGCAGTAAAGAAAGAGGAAGAAAAATTAAATAAGCAATTGAAAGCATTGTTAAGTGAAAAGAAGTACAGCAAATGGTTAAAATACCAAGCACAAGTTAAAGCCGATTTAAATCCAAAAGAAACATCTAGTGAAAGTAGTGACTCGAGTGATTCAAGAAGTGGAGGAGCACCAAATGGCGGGGGTCGTGGAGGTATGCGTTAATTTAAATGCACCTTAATAAACGATTCAAGTTTTAGCCAAGTGTCTAACAACTCTAAACCTACCCAACCATGACCCGCGAATTGATATAAGGTGAACTCGTGGGTTACATTTAGGCGTTCTAGTGCATCGCGCAAATCGGTTCCTTGTGTAATGGGTATTAATGGGTCTCGACCACCATAGAATAAAATACTAGGAGGCGCATTGGCCGTTAATCGATGTAGCGGGCTTGCTTCTTCTAAAAAAGCTGTAGAAGCATTGGCTCCATACAAGTCTAAAAGAGCTTTTAAATCGGGCGATGTATTGTTTAAATAAGCAGGATCGGTTAAATTGGTAGGACCAACAATACTACAAACCATTTTTATATTTTTATTCGTATCGAAGGCATAACTATATAATAAGGCCAAGTGGCCTCCAGCACTAGTGCCTATAAAACCAAAACTGTCTGAGATGCTATACTTGGTTTTATTGGTTTTTAAGTAGTTTATAATAGACGTGATATCGTCTATTTGCATAGGGTACGGATTGTTGTTTTCATCTGCTAAACGATAATTAATGTTTACAACCGCTAGGTTTGGTAAATCTTGACGGATTAAATCTTTCATTGGGTTCATATCTGCTTTATCGCCTGAAGACCAACCGCCTCCATGTACTAATATAATTGTTTTAGTATTTGAAGTTCTATTTGGAGGAAGGTATAAATCGAATTTCTGATTGGTATCACTACCATAAGATACATTGAGGGCTTCGTAATATTTTGAAGGATTTAAATCGGTGTTGGTTACGTTGTTTGCTGATTCATTTTCACATTGGTAAAATGAAATAGAAACAACTAAACAGAAGAAAATAAGATTAAGACACTTCATAACAAAAATAATATTTACTTTTAACGGTGATACAAGATAATTATTATGGCTGATTTTGTTAGAATATACGAAGAAAATCCTAATTCGAAAGAAATTGATAGGGTAGTGGCTGTTTTAAAACGAGGCGGTTTAATTATATATCCAACCGATACCGTGTACGGTTTGGGATGTGATATAAATAATATTAAAGCTCTTGAGCGTGTGGCTCAAATAAAAGGTGTTAAGCTAGAAAAATCTAATTTTTCGTTTGTTTGTCATGATTTAAGCAATTTAAGCGATTACGTGAAGCAAATTGATACCGCTACTTTTAAAATTCTAAAACGCGCGCTTCCTGGACCTTATACCTTTATTCTTCCTGGATCTAAGAATTTACCAAATCCGTTTAAGAAGAAAAAAACGGTAGGTATTCGTATTCCTGCTAATAATATAGCTTTAGAAATTGTGAAAAAACTGGGAAATCCTATTATATCGACTTCCATACGCGATGAAGATGAGGTGATTGAGTATACTACCGACCCCGAACTTATATTAGAAAAATGGGATAACCTAGTTGATTTGGTTATTGATGGAGGTTATGGTGATAATCTAGCTTCTACGGTGATTGATTTATCT
This sequence comes from Mariniflexile sp. AS56, assembly GCF_030552475.1. Lineage (GTDB taxonomy): Bacteria > Bacteroidota > Bacteroidia > Flavobacteriales > Flavobacteriaceae > Mariniflexile. The sequence continues at coordinate 245,610 of NZ_JAUPED010000002.1, forward strand.
GAAGAAGAACCTATTGTTATTAGAGAAGGAAAAGGTGGTTTGGAGATTTTCTAATTAAGAATTTAAAGTGAAAAGCCTTAAAAGCGTAGTACTCAGTATTATTTAGTTTCCTGTTATAAAATTACGATCTCCACCAATTTACATTAATTTATATTAGTTGAACTTACCTTACGGAAAGCCCGCGTTAAGGATAGAAGCGGTATCCTTTTAGTTTTCTTCGGTAAGGACAAGACTTTGTATTAAACCTTAATATTGATTGAAGCCTACTGCCACAACAAGACGTGTAAAACTAAAAGATTTAGCGCATAGCCTGACCCGATAGGGGAACGCCTTTATTTACTCTTAAATTTTGAGCATAAAAAAAGCCCAACTTTACAGTTGAGCTTTCTTAAGTATTTTGAATTCTAATTAATTTTGAACAGAAAGATTTTTCATTTCTTTTTCAACCATATCATAGAATTGGTCAATTTTAGGAAGTACTACAATACGAGTACGTCTGTTTTTTGCTCTGTTTTCAGAAGAATTGTTTTCTACTAACGGCACATAATCAGCACGTCCAGCAGCAATTAACTGTGCAGGGTTTACACCAAGTGTTTGTAATACTCTAATGATAGAAGTAGAACGTTTAACACTTAAATCCCAGTTGTCTAATAATACACCACTACCATTGTAAGGTACGTTATCTGTGTGACCTTCAACCATACATTCGAAGTCTGGTTTGCTTTTCACCACTTTAGCAACTTTAGCAAGCACTTCTTTTGCTCTTGAAGTTACATTGTAGCTACCACTTTGGAATAATAATTTATCTGCAATAGAGATAAATACAACTCCTTTTTCTACATTGATTTCGATATCTGGATCGTTAATACCTACTTCACGTTTTAAGCTAGTAACTACAGCAAGTGTAAGACTATCTTTTTTAGTAATAGCATCTTGTAGACGTGTAATTTTCATGTCCTTCTCTCTAATGCTTTCTAAAGTTTTTTCTACGTTGCTAGCTCCTTTTGCAGATAACACTTGTAAGTTGTCATTGTATTTTCTTAAATCGGCTACTTGCTCTTCTAAAGCTTTAGCTCTTGCAGTTGATGAAGCTCTATCTTCTAAACATGAATTTAATTTCACGGTTGCAGAGTTCAATAAATCTTGAGAGTCTTTGTATTTAGCTTCAAGGTCTGTAAATTGTTTTTTAGAGACACACGAGCTTAACACAAGCATTGCAGTTACACTAAGTAAAAAAATTTTTTTCATAATTATTAAAGGGATTAATTTTTCTTATTTGTTATAGCAAAAGTATGTAAAAATAAATTGCTTGTTAAATTTTAACAAAACTTTTACTAAAAACTTATAAACTTTCAAAAAAGTGCTTTTTATAAAGGAAATAATCTAAAACAATGGCGTTTATGTTGTGATATCTTATTTTATGTTTGGTTGCTTTTCGTTGTTTTAGTAGTTGTTTTAAATGGCCATAATATGAAAAGTGGGCTTTTAAAATAGCCAAAGAATGTTGTGGCTTTAGTTCTACTAAAAATTTAACGGCCGCAATACCGTCTAAAATTAGGCGAGCTAGAATTATAAGGAAAATGGCTCCCTTGGCATTCTTTGTTAAGGTGTATAGGCTATTTCTAAAATTTAGGAATGTTTTTTTAGGACTTGTATTACTAAGAGTTGCACCACCCACATGATAAATGGTAGATTGCCCAACATATTTTACCGTGTAGCCTAAGTTTTGTGCACGCCAGCATAAATCTATTTCTTCCATGTGTGCAAAAAAAGCTTCGTCTAAACCGTTTAATTCATTAAACACATGCTTTCTAATAAATAAACAAGCACCCGATGCCCAAAATATTGGGGTCGCATCATTGTACTGTCCGTTATCCTTTTCAATGGTATTGAAAATACGACCTCTGCAATATGGATATCCGAATTTATCGATAAATCCACCAGCAGCACCCGCATATTCAAAATAATCACGCTTATTGAAATCTAATAATTTTGGTTGAATGATGGCTGTTCTAGATTCTTTTATAAAGGTTTCTATAATAGGCGAAAGCCAGTTTGGGGTGACTTCAACATCGCTATTAAGCAAGCAAAAAATATCGGCTTCAATATGCTTTAAGGCATCATTATAACCTTTTGCATAGCCTCCATTTTCTGTGTTTTGAATTATTTTTACTAGTGGAAACGCTGTTTTAACAAATTCAACAGAAGTATCAGTAGAAGCATTATCTGCAACATAAACGGTCGCTTCTCTTGAATGTTCAATAACTGAAGGTAAAAATTGTTCTAATAGTTTTTCACCATTCCAGTTTAGTATAACGATGGCTATTTTCAACTCCGTAGTAATGTCATTTCTCATTATTAACTTTTCATTTTTCATTATAATTCGGAATGTCTTTTAAAAAATCATAGCGTTCCGTTTCGAAGTCCATTTGGCAATAATAATGATTTAATCCGTTTGTAACCATTAAATAAGTAGCGTTTAATACGCGGTTATATTGTGCAATTTGGTCGAAAGTTTGCTGATTAATTGTGATTGAAGGCGCTTTACATTCTACAATTAAATGAATGCCACCGTTGGTGTTAAAAACAACAATGTCGTAGCGTTTTTTTAAATCGTTAACTATCAGTTCTTTTTCAATATTTATTAAGGATTTTGGGTATCCTTTTTCTTCCATTAAATATAGAATACAATGTTGGCGTACCCATTCTTCGGGTTGTAAAATCACAAACTTTTTGCGTATACAATCGAAAATAGAAATTTTATTTTCGCTATTTTTGAATCGAAACGGAAACTTTGGAAAATTAAGCTCTTGCAACATTGGTGTATTTGTGTTTTCAAAGTTAAGATTCAAAAATTAAAACTCACAATATTCAAATACCAAATGCCATTTTTTTTAAGATTGTAATTTGGTGCTTGTCTTTTTTGAAAATTTATAGAATTTGGACGAAGTAAAACAATTAGTTACCGACATAAAAAACGGCAAATTGAATCCCATTTATTTTTTAATGGGTGAAGAATCTTATTATATAGATAAAATATCTGATTTTATTGAAGATACTGTACTATCTGAAGAAGAGCGTGGGTTTAACCAAATGGTATTGTATGGACGCGATGTTACGGTTGAAGATGTGATTAGTAATGCCAAACGCTACCCAATGATGGCGGAGCATCAGGTTATTATTGTAAAGGAAGCACAAGATTTATCGCGTACTATCGAGAAGTTGGTAGATTATGCTAAACAGCCGCAACCAACCACTATTTTAGTGTTTAATTATAAATATAAAACGCTTGATAAGCGTAAAGCACTTTATAAAACGCTTAAAAAAACAGGTGTTGTTTACGAAAGTAAAAAGCTGTATGAAAACCAGGTAGCCGATTGGATTCGACGTGTTCTTTCCTCTAAAAACTATACTATAGCACCAAAAGCAGCACAAATGCTGGTGGAGTTTTTAGGAACCGATTTAAGTAAGATTAATAATGAGTTAGATAAACTTCAAATAATTTTACCCAAAGGCACTCAAATTACGCCAGAGCATATCGAGGAAAATATAGGGATTAGTAAAGATTTTAATAATTTTGAATTACGCCATGCTATTGGAGAACGTAATGCCCTCAAGGCTTTCAGAATTGTTAATTATTTTGCTGAAAACCCTAAAGATAATCCCATGGTTGTTACGGTGTCTTTATTGTTTAGTTTCTTTTCACAACTACTTCATTTTCATGGTTTGAGTGATAAATCACCGCGAAATGTGGCTTCAGCATTAAAGGTGAATCCATATTTTGTAAACGACTATATTACAGCTGCTAGAAATTTCCCGATGCGGAAGGTGAGTGGTGTAATATCAACGCTTCGAGAGTTTGATGTTAAAAGTAAAGGTGTTGGTTCTAATTCAGTTCCTCAGGGTGATTTATTAAAAGAGTTATTAGTAAAAATATTATCTTAGTAGTTATTTAATTCATTATTAGTAATTTAAAATGAAATACGCTACACTTTTACTAGTAATTAGTTTCGTTGTACTTTCAGCTTGTAAACAAAACAAGAAGGAAGTTATAGCCCAAGCACCTATAAAAACAGAAATTGTTTTAACTAAATTATGGGAAACAGACACGTTGTTAAAAACCTGTGAGGCTGTTAGATATGATAAAGCCAAAGGCGTTATTTATGTATCTAATATTGGTGGAGTGCCTCCAACGGAAAAAGATGGAGACGGCAGTATGTCAATTATTAGTACTGAAGGGGAAATTCTGAATCAAAATTGGACTTCAGGTTTAAACGCTCCAAAAGGAGCTCAGTTCTATAATACTAAACTTTATGTAGCAGATATTGATGATATTATTAAAATTGATATGACTTCAGGTGCAGTAGAGAAGCGCATTCATGTTGAAAATTCCATATTTCTAAATGATGTAGATATAGATAGAAATGGAGATGTATATATTACAGATTCTCGAGATAGTAAAGTCTATAAACTGGTAAATGACGAAGTGTCGTTATGGTTAGATATGGATGGCGTGAACCCAAATGGCATCCTCGCAGAAAAAGACCGAATTCTGGTAGCATCCTACAGTAAAGGAGATTTGATAGCCATCAATAAAAAGACAAAAGCACGCACCGTTATTGCCACAGGTATTGTTGGTGGTGATGGTATTGTGGCTATAAAGGAAGGTTATATTGTTTCTACGTGGCCTGGTGAATTGTTTTTTGTTGACAAAATGAAGCCTGGTGCTGCCGCCACGAAACTATTAGATACTAAAGATGTGAAATTGAATGCTGCAGATATAGGCATTATTCCTGAGAAAAACATCCTTTTGGTGCCTACTTTTTTTGGAAACAAGGTGGTTGCTTATCAAATTAATTGATCACATATACACGGAAATAGTGAGTACAATCATAGTGAAAAGTAATAAAATAAGAACCAAAGGCATTACAAACTTCAGCCATTTATCATAACCAACTTTTACAATGGCTAAAGACGCTAAGATGAGTCCGGTAGGGTTAATAAACGCAAATAAGCCCATGCCATATTGGTATGCATTAACGATAAGTTCTCTTCCTATGCCCACACCGTCGGCTAAAGGAGATAAAATGGGCATGGTTAAAACGGCCATTCCTGAAGACGATGGTATGAAAAAAGATAAGCCACCATATATGTACAGCATAGCGTTAATAAATAGGCCTTTATTCATGCCGGTTGTGGCATTACTTGCGTAATATAATAAGGTGTCGCTTATTTGTCCGTCTTCTAGTAATACAGTTATACCACGTGCTACACCTATAATAAGGGCTACACCAAGAAGGTCTCCGGCACCTTTAGCAAACAGATCTACAAAGGTATATTCATCAATTTTTGCTATAAATCCAATAAGGATGGAGCCAACTAAAAAAACAACGGTCATTTCTAAAAACCACCATTCTAATTGAGATACACCGTAAATCATCACAACAAAGCACATGGCAAATAGGAACAGGATAATTCGTAAGCGTACAGACAGTTTAACCGCAGAGTTTGTTGTGTTACCAAACATGGCCTCGATAGCTTCTTTCTGTTTAAAAATCACAGATTTTGAAGGGTCTTTCTTGACGCGCTGTGCATATCTAAGTGTATAAATAATACAAATGAGTACTCCTAAAACAAGCATGATCAAGCGACCTGTTAAACCTGTTGTCCAATTAATACCTGCCGCATCTGAAGCAATTATAGCACTAAACGGGTTGGATGTAGAACACATGGTGCCAATAGAAGACCCGAGGTAAATACAAGCCAGCGCTACGATGGCGTCATATTTAGCTGCTAAAAATATGGGAATAAGTATGGGGTAGAAAGCAATGGTTTCTTCGGCCAAACCAAAAGTGGTACCTCCAATGGCTATTAATGTGGTAACAAGAACTATTAAAATATACTCTTTACCTTTAAGTGTATTAGCAAGCCAAGAAATACCTGCATCAAAAGCACCGGTAAAATTCATGATTCCTATTAAACCACCTATAAACAAAACCAAAAAAATAATATCGGCTGCCTCAACAATACCTTTTATGGGCGATTGTAAAAAAGCGATAAGCCCTTGTGGTTTAGCTTCTACTTTTTTATAAGTATTAGGGATGCTAATGGGTTTCCAGATATCACCATTGGTGAATTTTTCTAACGGAATTTTTATTTCTAAAACATCTAAGGTTTCTTGTGAAGCATTTAAAGTTTCCTTTTCTTCTAAACTGGTTCGTGTAAATGTGTTTTCATCTTTATTATATGCTAAAGAATCAAATTTTCCCGAAGGGATTACCCAAGTTAATAGAGCAACCAAACCAGCTATAATAATAAGAACTGTTTGTGCTGTTGGAAATTTTATTTTTTTCAATCTTAAATAATTTTATTAAGACTAAAGATAGTATTATTTTAGTTCGATTTTAGATTATACCTATGAATATTGATATACACGACAGTTGGAAGCCTTATTTAGAAACAGAATTTGCGAAGTCTTATTTTAAAGATTTAATAAGTTTTGTAAATTCGGAATATGCGAATAACACCTGTTTTCCTCCAGAAAATGAAATATTTAACGCTTTTAATCATTGTAAATTTGAAGACGTGAAAGTTGTTATTATAGGTCAAGATCCGTACCATGGTGATGGGCAAGCGAATGGTTTGTGCTTTTCAGTAAATGAAGGTATGAAGCACCCACCATCATTAATAAATATTTTTAAAGAAATTGAGCGTGACTTAGGCATTCCGTATCCAGTAAGTGGAAATTTAACACGATGGGCAGACCAAGGTGTTTTATTGTTGAATGCAACACTTACAGTAAGAGCCCATGAAGCTGGGAGTCACCAAAAGAAAGGCTGGGAGTTGTTCACCGATTTTGTAATAAAATCAATAAGTGAAAATAAAAACCATGTAGTTTTCCTGCTTTGGGGTGGTTATGCTAAAAAAAAGCAAAAGTTTATTGATTCCCAAAAACATCAAATTTTAACTACAGGACACCCATCTCCATTAAGTGCTAATAGAGGATTTTGGTTTGAAAATAAACACTTTAGTAAAACTAACTTCCTGTTGGAGCAAGTATTTGAGGCTCCTCTAAAATGGTGATTTGAGGTTTAAGCACCACAGGAGCTTTGTTTCCCTTTACCGGTTTTATCGTTTTGTTAGAACTAAATTTTAGTAACAAAAAATTAAGAGCTACTAAACCAAATATTAAAAGAGTAATTTTAACTAACATAGGCACGGGGGTTAAATTCATCGGCAATATACATAAAATTAAGTTAAAATGTATATTTATCAGACGAAAATTCGTAACGCTGCAAATTTAACCAAAAAAAGACTACGCTCAAACAGTACTGAGTACTTATTCGAATTTCTCAAAAAACAGACTTTAGATTTGTTTATTTAACTATTTTTTAAGAGTTTTTTTGAGTTATGTTAAAAGCTTTTGTGGTAAAACTAAAAGCGGCTATTATTTTTTAATTTGAAGCAAGTGTTTTAATTAAATATAAATTATTTTTGAGCAAAATATTAAAAATGGAACAAGTTAATTGGAAAACCGTTAAAGAGTACGAGGACATCACCTATAAAAAGTGTAATGGTGTTGCTCGTATTGCGTTTAACAGACCAGATGTACGGAATGCTTTTAGGCCAAAAACAACTAGTGAATTGTATGATGCATTTTATGATGCTAATGAAGACGTTAATATAGGTGTCGTTTTGTTATCTGCTGAAGGGCCTTCTTCCAAAGATGGTATTTGGAGTTTTTGCTCTGGAGGCGACCAAAAAGCAAGAGGGCATCAAGGGTATGTAGGCGAAGATGGTTACCATCGATTAAATATTTTAGAAGTTCAACGTTTAATTCGTTTCATGCCTAAAGCTGTTATTGCAGTCGTGCCAGGTTGGGCTGTTGGTGGCGGACATAGTTTACACGTAATTTGCGATTTAACTTTAGCAAGTAAAGAACATGCTATTTTTAAGCAAACGGATGCAGATGTAACCAGTTTTGATGGTGGCTATGGTTCTGCTTATTTAGCAAAAATGGTGGGGCAGAAAAAAGCGCGTGAGATATTTTTCTTAGGAAGAAATTACTCCGCTCAAGAAGCCTTTGATATGGGTATGGTAAATGCCGTGGTTTCGCATAATGATTTGGAAGCGACCGCTTATGAGTGGGCTCAAGAAATATTAGGAAAATCGCCAACTTCAATAAAAATGCTGAAATTTGCTATGAATTTAACAGATGATGGTATGGTGGGACAACAAGTATTTGCTGGTGAAGCTACCCGTCTGGCCTATATGACAGAAGAGGCTACAGAAGGAAGAAATGCCTTTTTAGAAAAGCGAAAGCCTAATTTTGAAAAAAAATGGATTCCATAATATGAAGAACCTTTCTATTTGGATTTCAACCATGCGTTTACGCACGCTACCTTTATCTATTTCAGGAATTATTTTAGCCTCTTGTTTTGCGGAATATAACGGTTATTTTGACTGGTTAGTTTGTACTTTGGCTATTTTAACAACTTTAAGTTTTCAAATTTTATCTAACCTCGCAAACGATTATGGCGATGGTATAAAAGGTACCGATAATAACGACCGTGTCGGGCCTGATCGTGCAATTCAAACGGGGGTAATTTCTCCAGAAGAGATGTTTAATGCTATAAAAATTAACGTATTAATTTCTATAGGCTTAGCCTTCTTTTTAATTTTTACGGCGTTTGGTGTTAAGTATTTTTTCTTAACACTTATTTTCTTTGCACTTGGTATTGCATCGGTAGCTGCAGCTATTAGGTACACGGTTGGTAATAATGCCTATGGTTACAAAGGTTTAGGTGATATTTATGTGTTTGTGTTTTTTGGATTAATAAGTGTAATTGGCTGCTATGTTTTATATGCAAAAACAATAGACCATGTGGTGTTTTTACCAGCAATAACCATTGGTTTGTTAAGTGCTGCGGTTTTAAACCTGAATAATATGCGTGATATTGAATCTGATATAAAATCAGATAAAATTACCTTGGCGGTTAAATTGGGAGTTGTTAATGCGAAGAAATACCACATAACAATTGTTTGTTTGGCAATCGTTTTATCTAGCTTATTTGGCATCCTATATTTTACATCCTTTTGGAATTTAATTTTTGTAGTGGCTTATATTCCTTTAATCATTCATATTAAAAAAGTATTAAAAAATTCAGATTCTAAATTGTTAGATCCCGAATTAAAAAAAGTAGCCCTAACTACTGTTGCTTTAGCTGTATTAATGGGAGTTGGGCATATATTATAGAACTTAAAATTTGGACATGAAAAAAACATTCATTCTGCTAGTGTTTATTGTTTCGGCATTAGGTTATTCTCAAAATAAAACGACGCTTAAAGTTTTAGAAAGTCCAGAATTTCACGATGAAGTAAAATCTGGAGAAGTGCTTTCAATGCATACTTCTGAATCAGGCCTAAGTGGTGTTGTTAGAAATAGCCGAAAGCATTTGTTGTTTGATGTCTTTAACGAATCACTAGGAAGAATTAAAAATGTTCAAATTGAAACCGATAGTGATGAAAATTATTGTGGCAATTTGTCTTTTGGTAATATTATAAAAATTTTCACTGTTTTTTCTCCATCAAAAAAAGAGCGTGTTTTGTATTGTCATGAATTTAATATTACTAATGGTAGTCACAAAAAAACGGAACTTTTTAAAGCAGAAGTAGAGAAGAATCAACCCATATTTTCCGGTGGTAACAAACGCCAAACAGGATTCGCTATGTCTCCTAATGGAGCCTATTTTGTTGTATCAACAGATGATATAAAGAAAAACTCGAATTCTTATACCGTTCGTGTATACAATACTAAAGATTTAAGTCTTGTTTATACAAAAACGTATCAAGAAAATACTGAAAAATTTTATGAACCAAATGATTTGTCTATAGACGATTCAGGTAGTGTTTATGCACTTGGGAAATTATTTTTAGAAGGCAGATCTCAAAAAAAAGGCGGCAAAGCAAATTACAATTTTGTTTTAAACAAATTAACTGCTTCTTCATATAAAACTACCAACGTTGAGTTTGGTAAAAATTATCATATAAGTTCATTAACTATAACAAATCAAAATAATTTAATACAATTACTTGGTTTTTATTCCGAAGAAAATGTTAGAGGTATTAAAGGGGCATTATTTTTTAATGTTGACTCCGATAATATGGTTATTTCCGAAGGTAAATCATTTCATTTACCAGAGTCTGTTTATAAAGATTTATATACAGAAACTAAAGCCGATAGAAAAAAAGATGATGAATTATCTAATTTCTATGTAGACTATGTCATTAAAGATAAACAAGGAAATACTTATATTTTAGCAGAAGAATTTTTTATAACTCATGTTTATATTTCCAATGGAATGGGTGCAGGATATATGCAAACAGTATTTCATTACAATACGGTTTTAGTATTGAAACTTAACCCTCATGGCGATTTAGAATGGGGTAGAAGCATTTTTAAACGAGATACATTTCCTTCGTATAATGCCTTTTTAAAGGATGGTGAATTACATGTTTTACTAAATTCTGGTAAAAATTTAACAGATAAAGAAGACGGAAGAGTTAAAGTCTCAAAAGGTTTTTTTGAATCTACATCATTATACGACATTGTATATAATTCAAAAGGTGATGTGGCTTACAACAAAATTCAAGACAATAAAAACAACACTATTTATTTGCCTTTTTATGGTATCTTTAGTGATGAACGTTTTATTACTATTAGCAGTGGAGCGGGTAAAAAACAATTTTTAATTTTAGAATAAAACAATAATCTCTAAAAAATATAAAAATGAAAATCACATTTTACGGTCATGCGAGTCTAGGTATACAAGTTAATGATATTCATATTCTTGTAGATCCGTTTATTTCTGGAAACCCGAAAGCAGCACATATAAATATAGATTCCATTAAAGCCGATTATATTTTATTAACGCATGCACATCAAGACCATATTTTGGATGTGGAAGCGATAGCAAAACGGACTAATGCGGTTATTGTATCAAATTTCGAAATTGTAGCCCATTTTGAAGCCCTAGGTTTGGAAGGTCACCCCATGAACCATGGTGGTAGCTGGGATTTTGAATTTGGTATGTTGAAATACGTAAATGCCATCCATACCTCATCGTTTCCTGATGGAAAGTACGGTGGGCAACCTGGTGGTTTTGTTATAGAAGGTGAACATAAAAATATTTATATAGCAGGAGATACGGCGTTAACGTTTGATATGAAACTTATCCCTATGCGAACCAATTTAGATTTAGCTATTTTGCCTATTGGTGATAATTTCACAATGGGTATTGAAGATGCTATTATTGCTAGCGATTTTGTACAATGCGATAAAGTTTTGGGTTACCATTTTGATACTTTTGGATATATTGAAATTGATCATGAAGAAGCTAAACGCAAATTTTTTGATAAAGACAAAGATTTGATGCTGTTAGAAATAGGTGAAAGCATAGAATTGTAAATGATTAAAGCATCTTATAAAAAATACATTTTAAATTTTAAGCAAGCTAGTGGCACGTCTCGGGGTGTTTTAAAAACCAAGGAGACTTGGTTTCTTATTTTAAATTCTGAAGAAAAAAAAGGCATTGGTGAATGTGGGATATTTAGAGGCTTATCAGTTGATGATAGACCCGACTACGAAGAAAAATTACAGTGGGTTTGTGAAAATATTCATTTAGGTTTAGCAGGGTTGTTACTTGAGCTAATCGAATTTCCAAGTATTCAATTTGGTTTGGAAACCGCATTTAAATCTTTAGAAAGCAGAGATCCTTTTGAAATATATCCATCAAAATTTACAAATAATGAAGATGCCATACCTATAAACGGATTGATTTGGATGGGTTCTGAAGCTTTTATGAAGCAGCAAATTGAGTCTAAAATTAACGATGGTTTCAATTGTATTAAAATGAAAATTGGTGCAATCGATTTTCAAACGGAAATCAAACTTTTAAAATCCATTAGAAAGGAATTCACGTCAAGAGACATTGAGCTTCGCGTAGATGCTAATGGAGCTTTTTCAACTTCGGAAGCTTTAGAAAAGCTTAAAACACTATCAGATTTAGATATTCATTCCATTGAACAGCCCATAAAACAAGGGCAAGTGGAAGCTATGACAACACTTTGCGCACAAACACCGTTACCCATTGCTTTAGATGAAGAATTAATAGGCGTGTTTTCTGTAACAGAAAAGCAAAAGCTGCTACAAACTATAAAACCCCAATATATTATTTTAAAACCGAGTTTAGTTGGCGGTTTTCAAGGTAGTGACACGTGGATTGAAATAGCAGAAGAAAACAAAATAGGGTGGTGGATAACTAGTGCTTTAGAAAGCAATGTGGGCTTAAATGCTATTGCCCAGTATACCTATACAAAACAAAGTAAATTACCTCAAGGTTTGGGTACAGGTGGTTTGTTTACCAATAATTTTGATTGCCCCTTACAAGTAAAAAATGGTACTTTGCAGTACGTTAATAAAACAAATTGGAAATTTAATTTAGTATAACATGAAATACATACAACAAGCATATAAAGGTAAAAACGAACTTTGGATGTTCCTGCTTACAGCATCTATAATTTCAGGGGTTTTTGTTTTAAACTTTATAGCCTATTTATTTACCTCTCCAGAAGATTTAGATAAAGCTTACGAATTAATGAAGGGCATACCTGCAAATATTTCGCTGGTAATGAATTTGTTACCTTTTGCATTTCTGTTAGGTTTACTTTTTGTATTTGTTAAATACGTGCATCAAAGAAGCCTTTTATCGTTAACTACGTCTAGAGGTAAAGTAGATATTGGTAGAATTATATTTTCTTTTTTATTGATTGTAACTATAACCTTAGTGAGTTTCGGAATTTCTTATTACTTAGATCCTTCGGAAATCGCCTTGCAATTTAATCTAGAGAAGTTTGTTGTATTATTTATAATAAGTATACTCCTGTTCCCTTTCCAAATAGGATTAGAGGAGTACTTATTTAGAGGGTATTTTATGCAACAAATTGGTATTATGGTTAAAAATAAATGGGTGCCTCTACTTATAACTTCTGTCTTTTTTGGTGTTGCACATAGTGCAAATCCAGAGGTTGCAGAACTGGGTCTTGTCGTGATGGTATTTTATATTGGCACAGGACTTTTATTAGGAATAATGACTTTAATGGACGAAGGCCTTGAATTAGCTTTAGGCTTTCATTTAGGAAATAATTTATTGGCGGCCTTATTAATAACTTCAGATTGGTCGGCATTACAAACGGATGCTGTTTTTAGATATACAGCCGAAGAAGCGAATACCACAGCTGCTGAAATTATAATGCCAGTTCTAATCTTGTACCCCATTATCCTATTTGTATTATCAAAAAAATATGGTTGGAGCGATTGGAAAGAAAAGTTATTTGGAAAGGTCGTTGAACCTTTAAAAGAGGATGCTTTAATTTTAGAAGACAATAATTCAAGTGGAAATTAATTATAACTTCATTCACGAACATTTTAAAATAAATGGGCTTCATTATTCGTATATAGACCTTTTACAGTTTGCTTATTATTTTGTGAAAAATGGCGAAACTTACCAGCAAGAAATCGGGATATTTCTGCTTGATTGGTTAAATGCGAATGATTTTGTTGAAGTAAAAACATCAGGTTCTACAGGCATCCCGAAACCTATAAGAATAAAAAAGGATGCTATGGTACATTCTGCTTTAGCTACGGGCGAGTTTTTCAATTTAAAGGCTGGAGATACCGCTTTACATTGTTTGCCATCACAGTTTATTGCAGGTAAAATGATGCTAGTAAGGGCGATTATTTTAGGTTTAGAACTTGATATAATTAAACCTACTACCAAACCTGTTTTTGACTATACAAAACATTATCATTTTTGTGCTATGATTCCGTTGCAACTTGAAAATGCGTTGCGAAATTCTGATAAAATAAAAACCATTATTATTGGTGGCGCTGCGGTTTCAATAGCGCTAAAAGAGAAAATACAACGGGTGGATTCTCATGTTTATGAGACTTATGGAATGACGGAAACCGTGACTCATATTGCGCTTAAAAAACTCAATAATTTCACTTCATTGCGAGAAGGTGCGACGAATCAGCCTGTAGAATGTTATTTTAAAATACTTCCAAATATTAGTATTTCTAGAGATACAAGAGGTTGCCTTGTTATAAATGCTCCAAAGCTTTCAGAAGAAAAGATTATAACTAATGATATTGTAAATATTCATTCTAAAACTGAATTTGAATGGTTAGGGCGTTTTGATAACGTCATAAATTCCGGTGGCTTAAAATTATTTCCAGAGCAAATAGAAGCGAAACTTCAGAACAACTTGTCTCAACGTTTTTTTGTTAGTTCTATTCCACACGAAACTTTTGGAGAACAACTTGTTTTGGTTTTAGAAGGAAACGAAACCTTAATTGATCCTTCTATTTTTTCCGAATTAAAAAAACACGAAAAGCCCAAACATATTTTTAGTGTTAAGCAGTTTGTAGAAACTACTTCGGGAAAAATTCAACGTACAAAAACCTTAGAACTAATCGATTTTAAGTAGTTCAGAATTTATAAGTTGCAGCATCCTAAAATAATAATCTAGGAGTATTTTCCATACTCATACACTAAGATAATGGTGCATGCTATTCAATATAAAAGCCCAAATAAAGTTTAAACTTGTAAAACCCCGAGGTTAAAAGGCTTTTCAATAGGAGCGTGGTTTGCCGCTTCTATACCCATGCTTAACCATTTACGTGTGTGCAGCGGGTCGATAACTCCATCGGTCCAAATACGCGAAGCTGCGTAATAAGGAGACACTTGGTTATCGTATCTGTCTTTAATTTTATTAAAAAGTTCGTCTTCCTTCTCTTTAGTTATTTTTTCACCTTTCTTTTCTAAAGATGCTTTTTCTATTTGAAGCAGGACTTTGGCTGCCGAATTACCACTCATAACAGCGAGTTCTGCACTTGGCCATGCAACAATCAGTCTCGGGTCGTATGCTTTACCACACATCGCGTAATTACCAGCTCCATAGCTATTACCTATAATTACTGTGAATTTTGGCACCACCGAGTTGCTAACGGCATTCACCATTTTAGCACCATCTTTAATAATACCACCATGTTCACTTTTGCTTCCTACCATGAAACCTGTCACGTCTTGTAAAAACACCAAGGGTATTTTTTTCTGGTTACAATTTGCAATAAAGCGGGTGGCTTTATCGGCGCTATCGTTATAAATAACACCACCAAATTGCATTTCGCCATTTGCTGTTTTAACTAACTTACGTTGGTTGGCAACAATACCTACAGCCCAACCATCTATTCGCGCATAACAGGTGATGATGGTTTTTCCGTAGCCTGCTTTGTATTCATCAAATTCTGAATTATCAACCAAACGCTTAATAATTTCATACATATCGTATTGATCGGCTCTCGATTTTGGCAGAATTCCGTAAATATCTTCAGGGTTCTCTTTAGGTTTGGCAGCATCAATTCGGTTATAACCGGCTTTGTCAAAATCACCTATTTTACCTATTATATTTTTAATGGTATCTAAAGCATCTTTATCATCTTTGGCTTTATAATCCGTAACCCCACTAATTTCACAATGGGTAGTGGCACCTCCAAGTGTTTCATTATCGATGGTTTCTCCAATGGCTGCTTTTACCAAATAACTACCAGCTAAAAAGATACTTCCCGTTTTATCAACAATTAAAGCTTCGTCGCTCATAATGGGTAAATACGCACCACCAGCAACACAACTGCCCATAACAGCCGCAATTTGGGTAATGCCCATGCTACTCATTATGGCGTTGTTTCTAAAAATACGTCCGAAATGTTCTTTATCAGGGAAAATCTCATCCTGTAAGGGTAAATAAACACCGGCACTATCAACTAAATATATAATGGGTAGTCTGTTCTCAATAGCTATTTCTTGAGCTCTTAAATTCTTTTTGGCAGTAATAGGAAACCATGCACCCGCTTTAACGGTAGCGTCATTAGCAACCACAATGCATTGCTTTCCTTTTACATAACCTATTTTAACAACAACACCAGCAGAAGGGCAACCACCATGCGATTCGTACATGCCTTCACCTGCAAAAGCAGCAATTTCAATAGACTTAGAATTAGGATCTAATAAGTAATTAACACGTTCATGGGCTGTCATTTTACCTTTAGCACGTTGCTTCTCAATACTCTTTTTTCCGCCACCTAAATGGACTTGCGAAAGGCGATTATTAAGGTCTGATACTAATAATTTATTATGATCTTCGTTTTTGTTGAAGTTTAAATCCATTGCTAATTTAGTTTGAAGCTAAAATACAAAAGTTTCAATTATAGTATAACGAATGTTAATGTTTTATTAATTAATATTACACGGAATTAGTCTCCTTGGAAACTAAATAATTTATTTCTATATTTACCATAGAAACTAATTAGATTTTCGCTTTTGCGGAAATAAACCAAAACATTTTTTAAATGAAAAAAATTATCGCTTTTGCAGGATCGAACAGTAAAGAATCAATTAATAAAAAATTAGCAACGTATGCAGCAAGTTTAGTAAGTGAAGCTGAAGTAACCGTCTTAGACTTGAATGATTTTGAATTACCCTTATTTGGTGTCGATTTAGAAGCAGAGAAGGGAATTCCAGAAAATGCACAACAATTTTTAGATATAATTAAATCGACAGATGGTATTGTTTTATCATTAGCAGAACATAATGGAGCTTATTCTACGGTTTTCAAAAATTTATTCGATTGGATGTCTAGAATTGAAGGAAAACTATGGAGCAATAAACCTATGCTTTTAATGGCAACCTCACCAGGTGCTCGTGGTGGTGCCTCTGTGCTAGATGTTGCAAAGAATAGATTTCCTTTTATGGGAGGTCATATTGTTGCCGATTTTTCATTACCAAGTTTTGACGAGAACTTTAAAGAGGGTCAGATTGTAAATTCAGAATTGAATTCTAGCTTATTAAAAGCTACAGAAACGCTTCAAAATAGTTTGTAATATGGAAGTAAAGCAAATTGATAACGAGAAAAAAGGCGCTTTTTATATTGAAATGGACACCGTAAAAGTGGCTGAAATGACCTACTCTCACGCGAAGCCAAATAAAATTATTATAGACCACACAGAAGTGAGCGACACTCTAAAAGGGCAGGGTGTGGGCTATAAGTTGGTAGCTGCTGCGGTAGATTATGTACGTACAAATAACTTAAAAGTGATTCCGTTATGTCCATTTGCAGCTGCTGTTTTCAAGAAGAAACATGATGAATATGTAGATGTTTTAGCCTAAATAAATAGAAAATGGGAGATATAAGTAAAGATATCAATTCAAAATTTGATAACAACAGAGTAAAAGCGTTGTTGAATATTTTATATACAGCCAATTGGGTTTCAAGCTATCAAAATGAGTTTTTTAAACCATATGGTATATCACCGCAACAATATAATATTCTTAGAATATTAAAAGGAGCTGATGACCCTATAAATGTTCAGGTGATTAAAGATAGAATGATAGAGCGTTCCCCAAATGCCACGCGTTTAATGGATAAACTCTGTGCTAAAAATTATATTAAACGTTTACCTGATGAACGCGATAGGCGTGTTGTTAAAATAATTATTACTCAAGAGGGCATTAATCTTTTAGAAACCATTCCCGTAAGTTTAAATAGTAAATTATTAAAAAATTTAACTGAGGAAGAAGCAGAACAATTAAGTAACCTGCTTGATAAAATGAGGTAACATTCTAGGGAAACAGGAGTTTGTTAAAAGTAATTAAAAATAAATCCGCCTCATCGGAAATAATAAATAATAAAATGAAAATACTAATTCATAAAGCCAATAATCGTGGTGTTGCCAACCATGGTTGGTTACAGGCAAACCATTCATTTAGTTTTGCAAGTTATAATAATCCGGAAAAAGTCCATTTTGGTGCTTTACGCGTTTTAAATGATGATGTTATTGCCCCTAAGATGGGTTTTGGAACGCATCCACACGATAACATGGAAATTATAACCATTCCGTTAAAAGGTGTTTTAAAACACAAAGATAACATGGGAGATACATGGTTATCTGTAATGCCAGGAGAAGTGCAGGTTATGAGCGCGGGTACAGGTGTACAACATTCAGAAATTAACGGATCGGTAGATGACCATTTAAGTTTATTTCAAATTTGGGTATTTCCTAATAAGGAGGATGTGCAACCGAGATATGACCAAAAAGCATTTGATGAAAGTGAAAGAAAGAATAAACTTCAAACCTTAGTGTCTTCAATGGATGATCAGGAAGCTGGTAGTTTGAAAATTTATCAAGATGCTGTAATTTCCCGAATAGATTTAGATGAAGGCGCCGAATTTAAATACCAACTTAAAAGTGAAAATCACGGTGTTTATGTTATGACTATTGATGGAAATGTGTCGATTGAAAACGAAAATCTAGAAAAACGTGATGCCGCCGGTATCTCGGAAACCGCATTTTTCACCATGAAAGCGGAAGCAGCTTCTAGTTTGTTATTTATTGAAGTGCCTATGAAGTTTTAATTCATTTTTAAAATAATAGGCACAACTAAGTTATTATCGTCTTCATATGGAATGGAATTCACAACTAACTCATTTACTTTTGAGTTGACGCCTCCTAATTTGTTGGTTTGTGTGAAATCACCAGCTTCATTATTGTTTTTATCTAAAGCTGAAACAACAAAAACTTTAGTATCCATTTGTGTTTGAGTTAATAAGAACTCATTTCCAGCGACTATATCGAGTATTTTAGAACCATCGTTCTGGTGTGTGATAGCTTGGGTTGCATTATCGAAAGCATAAACTACATATTTTACAGGTAGATCTCCATCTGAAGCCTTTTTTGGGGTGTCCCATAAAAGCTTTAATGGTTCAAACCGAATGTTTGCTGGTTTTATAGGGCTGATGGTGTCTTTACCCAAGCCCAAAATAGGTGGTGCAAACGATTTGTATTTAAAATGGTTTGCGTTTAATGCATGGTTTAAACCCTTTAAATTATTTTTTATTGCGGTATAACTGTATGCAATTTGACCAAAAGTAGCATCCATATGTGATTGCCTATTTTGGTTTATTTGATTCTGAATTTCTGTAATTTCCCAGGGGTTTGTATGATCCATTTTATAGTAACCTTGGCTTACATATAATTGCTTGCAGTAAATTTTGGTTTGATCGTTCCACCATTTGGATAGGGCCACATAATCTTGTGCTTTCGTTATTTTCCAATACAATTGAGGTGCTAAATAGTCTACTTTACCTGAATTTAACCAAGCTAAGGGGTCACAATATAGGGCGCTAAAAGAAGAGGTTCCAGTAATACCAGAAGGTGTTCCCGCTTTCCAAATTCCAAAGGGGCTTACACCAAACACAATATTCTTATTTTGAACAGTATTAATGGTTTGTATAGCATCGTAAACCATTCCAATCATTAAATTCACGTTATCTCTACGCCAATTTTCTATGGTAGCAATACTGGTTGGGTTATTTTCTTTGTATGTTTTTGCATCTTGAGGTTTGGATTCCATTCCAGAATATGGGTAGAAATAGTCGTCAAAATGAATACCATCAACATCGTACCTTTTAGCAATATCTTCTACCACACGAACAATATACGCTCTTACGGCAGGCAGCCCAGGATTTAACATTTTTAAGGATAATGCTTTATCTGTATTACTTAGTTTGGCTTGAAAAGTCCATGTTGGGTGTAAATTAGCCACATTATTGGGGGCCAAAACCATAGCAGGTGTTTGTTTAACGCGATATGGGTTTAACCACGCATGTAAATCGAGACCACGTGCATGCGCTTCTGTAACAGCAAATTCCAAAGGATCCCACATTGGGTTGGGAGCAACTCCTTGTGTTCCTGTAAGCCAATAAGACCAGGGGTCGATGGTTGAAGCGTACAAGGCGTCGCTTTCTGGGCGTACTTGCAAGAAAACAGTATTGTAGCCGTTTGCCTTTAAATTATCTAAAATAGTAACAAGCTCTGCTTGTTGCACAGCTGGTGTCGCTTTCCTGTTTGTTGGCCAAGAAATACTAGATATGGAAGGCACAAAAACGCCTCTTAAATCGGCTTTAGGTGTGGTGGTTTGTTTACCTATTTGTGCTTGTACTACAACACAAAAGAACAGAAAATAAAGGGCAACTATTTTCATATTATTTAAAATATATTCTATTTTTTGAAATCTAAATAGTGCTATGATAGGTACTACCTATTTAAATATAAAAAGCCTTTTCTGAGTGGCTATTAACATTCGTAACAAAAAACGGTTAAAATTAAATAATTTATCAACACGAATATTCAATAGGATAATAAAAAATAGACATGATATCGTTTTTTCATCTTAGTCGTAAAAAGCTTTTTGAATTGTACTATTTTTAAATGTAAAAACAGGGTTTTTAAACAAGCTAAAATTAAACATCTAAAAGCATACTTTTTTATTTAAAAATACGATATTTGCCTATGAATATGCGCAAGGGATTGCAGCGGCATCCTTTTTTATGTGTTCTCGATACTTCTAAGTAGTATTACAACACACAATACATAAAAAAGATAGAGCGTAAAGCCCGACCTTGTTTTTTCAAGGATGCGCCCAAAAACTAAACAACTTTATTATGGCAATGAATAAAAACACAGTATTGGCGTGGGCTACAACAATTATGATAATAGTAGGTGTCGCATTAATTTTAATGGGCGCGTTTAAATATGACGACGTCGCTGGTTGGGGTTTTGCATCTGTTGGTATTGGTTTTTTCGCCATCGCATGGGTATTCAATGCTTTAAAAGGGCGTGTATAAGTAGTTCGCAGTATTCTGTTAAGGCTTGCAGCATTTTTTAACTGTAAACCTATATCTTACAAATAGTAAATCTAAAATCATAATTAATTATGTCTGACGATAAGAAAGTTATCTTCTCAATGTCTGGTTTAACCAAGACGTTTCCGGGGGCAAACACCCCAGTATTAAAAAATATTTATTTAAGCTTTTTTTACGGTGCCAAAATTGGAATTTTGGGTTTAAATGGTTCGGGTAAATCGACCTTACTTAAAATAATTGCTGGTGTAGAAAAGAATTATCAAGGTGATGTAACCTTTTTGCAAGATTACTCGGTGGGGTATTTAGAGCAAGAACCACAGCTTGATGAAAGTAAAACTGTTTTAGAAATTGTAAAAGAAGGTGCAGCGGAAACCGTTGCTATTCTTGATGAATACAATAAAATAAATGATATGTTTGGTTTGGAAGAAGTGTATTCGAACCCAGACAAAATGGATAAGTTGATGGCAAAACAGGCAGAGCTTCAAGATAAAATTGATGCTACGAATGCTTGGGAGTTAGATACTAAGTTAGAAATTGCCATGGATGCGCTTAGAACGCCCGATGGTGATAAAAAAATAGCGGTATTATCTGGTGGTGAACGCCGTCGTGTTGCTTTATGCCGATTGCTTTTACAAGAACCGGATGTGTTATTACTGGATGAGCCTACCAACCACTTGGATGCAGAGTCTGTGCATTGGTTAGAACATCATTTAGCACAATATAAAGGAACCGTGATTGCTGTAACGCATGATAGATACTTTTTAGATAATGTAGCAGGATGGATTTTAGAATTGGATAGAGGTGAAGGAATTCCTTGGAAAGGTAATTACTCATCTTGGTTAGATCAAAAATCAAAACGTTTAGCGCAAGAAAGTAAAACAGCATCTAAGCGTCAAAAAACATTAGAACGCGAGTTAGAATGGGTACGTCAAGGTGCTAAAGGGCGTCAAACTAAACAGAAGGCGCGTTTAAATAATTACGATAAGTTAATGAGTCAAGACCAAAAACAACTTGACGAAAAACTTGAAATTTACATTCCTAACGGTCCTCGATTAGGTACCAATGTTATTGAAGCAGTAGGAGTAAGTAAAGGTTTTGATGATAAATTGCTTTATGAAGATTTAAACTTTAATCTTCCTCAAGCAGGAATAGTAGGTGTTATTGGACCCAATGGTGCTGGTAAAACTACTATTTTCAGAATGATAATGGGTGAGGAAACGCCGGATAAAGGAGCGTTTCAAGTGGGTGAAACTGCTAAAATTGCTTATGTAGATCAAGCGCATTCGAATATTGATCCTGAGAAAACCATTTGGCAAAACTTTAGTGACGAGCAAGAGCTTGTTTTAATGGGCGGTAAAGAGGTGAACTCACGTGCGTATTTAAGCCGTTTTAATTTCTCTGGAGGCGAGCAAAACAAAAAGGTGAAGCTGCTTTCGGGTGGAGAGCGTAATAGACTTCATTTAGCTATGACGCTTAAAGAAGAAGGTAACGTGTTGCTTTTGGATGAGCCTACCAATGATCTTGATGTAAATACTTTACGTGCTCTAGAAGAGGGTTTAGAGAATTTTGCAGGTTGTGCCGTAGTAATATCGCATGATAGATGGTTTTTAGATAGAGTTTGTACGCATATTTTAGCGTTTGAAGGCGACTCTCAAGTATATTTCTTTGAAGGAAGTTTTAGTGAATATGAAGAAAATAAAAAGAAACGTCTGGGTGGTGATTTAACACCTAAGCGAATTAAATATAAAAAATTGGTACGCTAATAATGGTACTACTTACAAACAAAAAAGCCTGCTATTGCAGGCTTTTTTGTTTTATTTCTTATAATTATTATTATTCATAAATATGGCCAGAGCCTAATTTATAATCTGAAAGATCTAAGTCATCAATAGCTTTTTTGTTTTCTTCAAATAAATTAACAGCATCTTGCCATTGGTTTTCTGGAGTAACTGTATATAAGCCAATTTTAGTTTTAAAAGCAACTAGTAAAAGTAATACGTTGAATATCGCAATGAAAATAAGTGATTCCATGAAATTTTCAGGTTAACTATTTATTGCCATACATATGGCCATCGGTGAAATCTTTATATTTTTCTTCTTGTTTAGCCATTTCCTCGCTTAGTTTATCAAGGCGCTCATTTTCCTTCTTTAATTTGTACGATTTTCTAATACCTAGAACTAATAGTATAGCAAAGAAAATAACAACTATAGTTAAAATGGTTACAATATCAGACTGGCTTACTGCAAGTATTTTAGGTTGAAAGCTGTTTAATAGAAATTGGTGCATAGTCAAAGTAAAACATGATTAATTTGCACTTCAAATATAGTGTATTTTATTCACTAGTCCATTATATATTGCCGTAGTGGAAATATAAACGTAAGCCAAATAACACGGATATCTGTAGGCTATATAGCTTATTTAAAGTGTTTTAGGTGAGAAATTAAATAATACAGAGGTAATAAAATTTGTCAAATTTTATCAACAATATGTAATTATAGCAGCCATTTGATAATTTTTACCGAAATTGCTTCTCATACTTTAATGAACTTATTTATTATAAATTATGCCTTCTGAAAATTTAAAAAATATAAAAACAGAATTACTTTCTAACAACTATTACACATTAAACAAATTGACCTTCGATTATAAATTAAGCAATGGAAACTGGGTGACCCAAGTTCGTGAATGTTATGATAGGGGAGATGGTGCTGGTATTTTGCTTTATAATAAAGAAAAAGGCACCATTATTTTAACAAAACAATTTAGAATGCCAACATTTTTAAATGATAATAAAGATGGGTTACTTGTTGAAATTTGTGCGGGTATGTTGGATAAGGATAATCCTGAAGCCTGTATTATAAGAGAAACAGAAGAAGAAGTTGGATATCGATTAAAGGAAGTTAAAAAAGTATTTGAAGCTTACTCTTCACCTGGTGTTATGACAGAAAAAATGCATTTTTTTATAGGTGAATATACAGATGCTATGAAAGTAAATGAAGGTGGTGGTTTAGAAAGTGAACATGAAGATATAGAAGTATTAGAAATGCCATTTGAAAACGCCATCACGATGTTGAATAATGGTGAAATAAACGACACTAGGACCATCGTTTTATTACAGTATGCACTAATTCATAAATTAGTTTGATTCTTTAAAAAATCAATTCCATTTTTATGTCACTTCTTTTGTATGGTGAATTTGGTTCAATGGTTACTTCAATAAAACCATATTTTTTATAAATATAAATGGCGTTCTCTAATTTTCGATTGGAGTAAAGCGTGAGCTTTGGCAACTCTATAAATTTCGCAAAATCTATAGAATGTTGCATAAGTTGTTGCCCAATTTTAAAACCACGGTGTTTTGGTGAAACGGCCATTTTAGTAAGTTCAAAAAGGTTGCTAGTTCCCATAGGCATTAAAGCAACTGTACCTACAATCTCATTATTTAGTTTTGCAAAGAATATATGGCCTCCTTTGTTAATAATATAAGTTTCAGGTTTACTTAAAACTTCATCATCATATGGTTCTACATAAAAATAAGTTTGTAACCATTCTATGTTTAAATCGTAGAAATGTTTAGCGTATTTATTTTCAAATGGTATGATTTCAATTTTCATGAGCGTTAATAAAATCTGCTATTAAATAAGTGATTAATTTTCCAACTTGTGTTTCTGTTTTTTTTGTGGGTGCCGCTTCACATATATGTAAATAGCAGGCATTTTCGTATTTTCCAAAATAAGAAACAAAACTTCTAGCTTTATTAACACTAAAACCACTCGGTGTCATCGCGCTACTTGGTGTGTTTTCAATAGCATCACAATCTATTTCTATACCAAAAGGTTTATCGCCAACATGGTTATAGGCGCGTTCTAAAGTTTCTTTAAACTTGGTGTCTTTGGCAACTTCTAAGCTTTCAAAAGTATTGTATTTTACTAATTTTAATTTTTTAAGTGTTTTAAAGAGAACGTCAGACGTGTAATTACGTTGCAGTCCAAACACAAAATAGTTTCTTAAAAATCCTTCCGCGTAAGCGTAACTAAAACCGTTACCGCTGTGCCTTCCTTCTTCTGGTCTAAAATCTGAATGCACATCAAAATTAATAGCATTTATAGCCTGTTTTAAAGCTAAACTGGCTCCTTTTATATTTCCGTATGCGTTGTTGTGGCCACCTCCAATAATAATAGGTTTTTTACCAGCAGAAACAATTAGTTGCACGATGTGGGTAACATGTTTATCTATGTTGCTCACCATTTTTCTGGCTTTAGAAATACTTTTCTTTTTAGAGGGGTCTAAAGCTGCAACCTTTAATAATTCATCTGTAAAATCGAGATGTCCTAAAATTAAAACTTTATTAGCTTTTGTAAACTCATTACTTTGAATGTTTAATAACACTTTTAAAGCAGCGTCCCAAGCTTTAGAGGTACCTGTTTTGCCATAATTAGCATAGACCCCAACATCTTCTGGTAAACCAATTATTACATGCGTAACGTCCAAACTTATAAGTTGTTCGTATATATTGGAAATGCTGGTTAATATTTGAATATGTTCACCAAATTTGGATTCACCTGGGCGTTTGTTTAATAATTCGTTTAATGCAGTATTGTTAAATAAAACCAGTTTATTCATAAAAAAGTAAATAAATTTGAAATAAAAATACAGTATTATTTATTTAAAGCATTAAAAAAAATAAAGTATTATAATTAAAGAACAATTAGACTATTAAAACATTAAAACAAGTAATTATGGAAAACAACAAAAGTAGTATGGGGCTTAAAGTAGCATTGGGTATCGCATTAGTTTTATTTTTAGGAACAGCATTCTACACAATGAATTTATATTCAAGTAGTTCGAAAGTGCAACAAGACTTAACCGAACAAAAACAATTAGTAATGAACGATTTGAACGCAATGGCTAAGCAATATGATGTGGCTATTAGTGAAAATGATGTGGCTAATAAAGATTTAGTTGATGCAAGAGCGCGTATTCAAGGATTAATTGATTCGTTAAAAATTTCTGAAACTAACGTAAAGAGCTTATGGAGCTACAAACAAAAGTATGCGTCTTTACAAAAAGAAATGAATGCTTTATTAGCTGAAAACGATAAATTAAAAATTCAAAATTCTTATTTAGCAACCTCTTTGGATAGTACACGTGTTCGTTTAGAAGAACGTACTATGTTTACAGATTCTTTATTAATTCAAAATAATGCTTTAGCTGAAGTTGTTTCTAACGCAGCTGTATTAGGAGCCGTAAACATGAAAGGTTTCGGAGTTATTGAAAGAACTTCAGGTAAATTAATACCAACAGAAAGAGCAAGTCGTTCTGATAAAATTAGAGTTTGTTTTACAGTGCCTAAAAATAAATTAGTGCAATCTGGAAACCAAGAATTATACGTTCAAGTTATTGACCCGAAAAACAATACTTTAGGTTTAAACGAACAAGTTAAATTTGGAGATAAAGCGTTAAACTACAGCATTATTAGTAAGTTTAATTACGAAAACGTGAGTTTAGATGTTTGTGAATTTGTTTCTTCGAAAGAGAAAACCGATTTTGAAAAAGGACGTTATATCATTAATGTTTTTAATGAAAAAGATTTAGTAGCAACATCTGAGTTTACTTTAAAATAAACCTCATATAACATTTAAAAAAAGCCTTAGGTGAACCCTAAGGCTTTTTTGTATATAAATACGTTATTTTCAATACCTCTAAACAAATTTATGTGCAAATTGAAGAAAAATTGAATAAAGAATTATTATAAGGTGTAGTTTTAATTTCTAAAGAAATATTTTAATAACAATTTAATAATATTTTAGCAATAATAGAGTATCTAATCCCCTCCTAAATACTTTATAAATAGTCTTTATAATATGCAGGAAGCAAATCCTAATTTAGATTTTTTAAACACCTTTAGTAGCGTATCTGAAGATGTTGTTGATGAAATTTTGAAATTTTCTGAGTTTAAAACTGTAAAAGCAGGTACACAACTGGTTAAATTTAATGAAAAACCTCAAAAAGTATATATGCTTGTTTCTGGAGTTGTACGATGTTTTTTAAGTACAGAATCTGGAAAAGAATTTAATAAAAGTTTTTATATGCATTTGGGTTTCTTTGGTCCATTAACTTCCTTGATTCAAAAAACACCGTCCTTATTTGTATTTGAAGCACTTCAAGATTCAGAGGTTTATGAAGTTGATTTTGATGCACTAAGAGAATTATGTATTAGAAATGCATCTGTAAATATGCTGTATTCTAAAATATTAGAATCTATTTATATGATGTATGAAAAGCGACTAGTGGAATTAATTTCGCTAGATGCTAAAGATAGATATTTTGAATTACAGAAGAAATTTGAAGGGATTGATGAGTTAATTCCGCAGTACCATATCGCCTCCTATTTAGGGATAACCGCAGTGCAATTAAGTAGGATTAGAAATAAAAATGATAGCAATTAACATTTGTTAACAGTTAGCACCATGTTAAATTATATATTTGAAGAGAATTCTTAGAATATTTAGAAGGATTGATAGCTAACCAACCAACCAAAAAAAAACAGGTAAATATTATTTACCTGTTTTTTTATTTATATGAGATTAAGAATTTATTTTAAACTCCCAACCATTTCTTCTGGTTTTACCCAAGCATCATAATCTTCAGCAGTAACGTAGCCTAAATTGATGGCTTCTTCTTTTAAAGTTGTTCCGTTAGCATGTGCTGTATTTGCAATTTCAGCTGCTTTATAGTAACCTATTTTGGTGTTTAACGCTGTTACTAACATTAAAGAGTTGTTCAATAGTTTTTTAATTACGTCGTGGTTTGGTTCTATACCAACAGCACAATGTTCGTCGAAACTAGCACAAGCATCACCAATTAATTGAGCAGATTGTATCGCATTTGCAGCCATTACTGGCTTAAATACATTTAACTCATAATGTCCTTGTAAACCTCCTACAGTAACAGCTACATCATTACCAATTACTTGCGCACAAACCATGGTTAAAGCTTCACATTGTGTTGGGTTTACTTTTCCTGGCATAATAGAACTACCTGGTTCATTTGCTGGAATAATAATTTCACCAATACCACTTCGTGGTCCAGAAGCCATCATTCTAACATCGTTAGCTATTTTATTTAAAGAAACGGCTAATTGTTTTAGAGCTCCATGTGTTTCAACTATCGCATCGTGGGCTGCAAGGGCTTCAAACTTGTTTGGTGCTGTTATAAATGGAAGTCCAGTAAATTCTGCAATATATTCTGCAACACGTTTACTATAGCCTTTAGGTGTGTTTAAACCAGTTCCTACAGCTGTACCTCCTAATGCTAATTCACTTAAATGTGGCAATGTGTTTTCTAAAGCTTTTAAGCCGTAGTCTAATTGAGCTACATAACCAGAAATTTCTTGACCTAAGGTTAGGGGTGTAGCATCCATTAAATGGGTACGTCCAATTTTTACAACATTTTTAAAGGCTTCAGATTTTTTCTTTAAAGTATCACGAAGTTGTTTTACACCAGGAATAGTTACTTCTACTATTTTTTTATACACAGCAATATGCATACCTGTTGGAAACGTATCGTTTGATGACTGTGATTTATTAACATCATCATTTGGTTGAATCGCTTTTTCTCCTTCACCTATAATTTTACCTGCTAATTGCTGTGCTCTATTGGCAATAACTTCATTAGCATTCATATTACTTTGTGTTCCAGAGCCGGTTTGCCATATAACAAGCGGAAATTGATCATCATGTTTGCCTTCTAATATTTCATTACAAACAGCAGCAATTAAATCACGCTTTTCAATAGGTAAAACACCTAACTCACAATTGGTGTAAGCAGCAGCTTTTTTTAAATAGGCAAATCCGTAAATTATTTCTAAAGGCATAGACGCCGAAGCTCCTATCTTAAAATTATTTCGAGAGCGTTCTGTTTGTGCTCCCCAAAGTTTATCGGCAGGTACCTTTACCTCGCCCATGGTATCTTTTTCTATTCTAAAAGCCATCGTTACATGATTTAATTTAAGTTACAAAGTTAATTGATTTATGGTTTTTATAAGTAAGAAATTTGTTTGTTTTTTATAAACTTTTTTAACAGAGATATAACGTCTTTGTTTTATTTATTTGATCAAAATTGGGTAATTTAGCTTGTATAGAATACATTTAATTATTTAAATATAAAAACATAACATATTATGGCAACAATTAGATTAGGAGACGTTGCTCCAAATTTCACAGCAAAATCTACAGAAGGAGACATTAATTTTCATGATTGGTTAGGTGATAGCTGGGGTATATTATTTTCACATCCTGCAGATTATACACCGGTTTGTACTACAGAATTAGGTACAGTAGCCAAATATAAACCCGAGTTTGATAAACGAAACGTTAAAGTAGTGGCATTAAGTGTTGATGGGTTAGAATCGCATAAAGGTTGGGTGAATGATATTAATGAAACCCAGAATACTACAGTGAATTTTCCAATTATCGCAGATGATGATAAAAACGTATCTGAACTGTACGATATGATACATCCCAATGCAAATGATAAATTAACGGTACGTTCTGTATTTGTAATTGGTGATGATAAAAAGGTGAAATTGATAATTACCTACCCAGCATCTACAGGTAGAAATTTTGATGAGTTGCTACGTGTTATTGATAGTTTACAATTAACGGCGTACCACAAAGTGGCTACTCCAGCAAATTGGAAGAACGGAGAAGATGTGGTTATTTCTCCAGCTATTACAAACGAGCAAATTCCAGGCATGTTCCCAAAAGGGCATAAGGAAATTAAACCTTATTTAAGAATGACACCACAACCTAACTTAGATTAAGAAAGTTCTGTTAATAATTTTTGGTTTAACTATTGTTTAACAAAAACGGTTGCATTATCTTTGCGTAAGATTTTTTAATAGATAGATACAATTATGTTTGATTTTGACCAATATTTAGGATTTTTAGCTTTTTTATCCATTTTAACTTTAGGCTTCTGGTTAATGATTTTCTTATTAACTTTTGTAATTCCTTATTGGATTGGAGGTTCTTTAATTGAAAGATTAAAAGAAATTAGAGAAGAGAAGAAGGCGAAGCGTCAAAACTCATAAATAACCATATATTTTAAAAAAAAGGGAAGCTAATTTAGCTTCCCTTTTTTTATGCACTCATATTTTAAAACTTTGGTATTGGTTAAAGCCAATCTCTAGTTTATTAGAACAAATTGGTCGTATTTCAAATAAAAAACAGCCTTGATAAATAAAAAACATTTTTATTTATCAAGGCTGTTTCATTTAAGATCTAGTTATAAAAACTATTTGTAATATGACACTCAAATAATATTACCCGTCTATATCGAAACCTTCACCACGATTATTCGGGCGTTCTGGTTTCTTTTTCTGGTTAAAACGGTAAGTGAATGATAAATTAAACGATTGTCCTACTCTAAACTGTAAATCTCTGGTAGTATAAAATGTAGGAGTGTTTATATCTCCTTTATAGCGTCGGCTGTTTAATAAATCACTAATATTAAAAGCGATAGAGGCTTTATCTTCAAATAAATCTTTACTCAACGCCAAGTTAATAGAAAATATACCATCTCGTGTATTTTGAGCATCTTTACTCGGCCCTCTATAATCCATATTAGTTTGCCAATCTATATTTCCAGGAAGGGTGTATTTATTGCTTAAACGAACGTTCCAACTCAAATTATCTGCATCATAATTCACACCATTATAGTCACCACGCGTCATGTTTTTAAATAAATTGAAATCGGTATTAATACGCCATTTTCTTGTTGGTGTATAGTTAACATTGAATTCATATCCAAATCGGTCTTCCTTAGCCATGTTAACCGGGGTTCTTTGAATAACCGGAATATCTTGTCCGTTAATTGAAACTGTTTCCCCTGTTTCAAAACTCACCCAATTACTTTCGTCTTTTTCATGTTGAAAATAAATAGAAGTACTCAAGGTTACTTTGCTAAATCTGTTAAGGTAGCCTAGATCGAAAAGACCAGAATAACTAGGATCTAAATCAGGGTTTCCTTGAAATATATTGGTTAAACTGGTTCTTGAAGGGAACGGATTTAGGTGGTGTCCGCGAGGTCTTTGAAGTCTTCTACTATAACCAAGCGTTAAGCTTTCTTTATCATTTAATTCATAACTAAAATTAATAGTAGGGAATAAACCAGTTATGTTTTTCTTTTTAAAATACCCCGTTGTTGGTTGGTCTATTGTTGTTTGTGTGTTTTCCATACGCAAACCAAATAGATATGAGAACTTATTAATTTTACTACCATATTGGGCATAAAGTGCACTAATATAGACTTTAAAATTAAATATATTGGATAAGGAATCATTTACAGTATAACTATCAGTGGCTTCATTATACGTGTCTACAGCATAATCGGTAGATTTAGTGCTAAAATCACCACGATACCCAAGTTCAAATTGGCTGTTTTCACCTATAGGTAATACATAATCAGACTGCAATAAAATGTTTTGTTGATTTTCTAAGGTTGTGATTTGCTCACTATTTACACCATCATTAACTATTATTGAATTTTTGTTATCATCATTATCTTCATACTGAAAATCGAAGGTGAATTTATGGCCACTTGTTTTAAAATTTTTAGTGAAGTTTGTGGCATATTGTATGGTTTTACTATCACCAAATTCAGGTTCTAAACGAAGACTTTGTCCTGTTAAATTTAAATTTTCATCAAATTGAAATATTTTGTTTTCGGCATAGCGTTCGTTATCAGAGTCTCTATAAACTAAAGACGTTGTTAAAGAGGCCGAATCGTTTATATACCATTCTAAACCAATGTTTGAAGTAAGGCCTTTACTGGTGTTATCCCAATCATTTTTTTCATCAATATAATTCCCTTCAGCTTTATATTTTGTGAAGGTATACGAGTGCCCTGGAGACTCTCTGTAATTATAACTAGTTGTGCTAAAAAAGTTGATATCGCCCGTTCTATAATTAACGTTTCCAGATATACCAGCAGAGTTGGGGTAACCCGCATTTGTAGTAATTGCGCCATTAAAACCTTGTAGTTTACTTCGACGTAAAATAATATTTAAAATACCTGCTGTTCCCTCAGATTGGTATCGAGCAGAGGGCGATGTGATAACTTCTACTTTTTCAATAGCATCTGCAGGCAGTTGGCGTAATGCTTCGGTAGAATTTAACCCGACTAAGCCTGAAGGTTTCCCATTTATAAGAATGGTGACGTTATCATTACCTCTTAGAGCAACGTTTCCTTCAACATCTACAGAAACTGAAGGGATATTATCTAGAACATCACTTACATTACCACCGCTAACAGTAAGGTCTTTACCTACGTTGTATATTTTTTTATCAAGTTTAATCTCAACAGTGGTACGTTCTGCAATAATTTCAACTTCACCTAAAGAAGCAAAATCTATTTCTAGAGAGATAGTACCTAAATTCACATTAGAATCTAGTTTTTTATTTGAAATGGTTATTTTTTTATATGAAATGTATTCAATAGTGATATTATAAAGATCTTTGGCAACCTGAATACTAAACTCACCTTGAGTATCTGTAATACATCCATCAACAATTTTATTATCTTTTTTACTAAAAAAAGCGATTGTGGCGTATTCTAAGGGTTCTCCTGTATCTTTATCTATAACTTTTCCAGTTATGGTAATATCTTTATCGGCTGCACTTTTTGAGCTTTTAGGAGTCGCGTGACTATATAATGTAAAAGTGAAGAGTAAAAGAAGTGGGAATAAAATTTTTGACATGATTGATTTTTGCAAATTAGACTCGCAAAAATAGGCATGGTTTAGTGCGTTTTTGTTAATTAAAAGTTAATTAACTTATCTTAATTTACAGCTCGGATTTTAAATAATTTCAGATATTTTTTCGGTGGGTCTGCCAATAGCAGCTTTGTTACCGTTAATTACGATTGGGCGTTCTATAAGTTTTGGATTTTTAACCATAGCCTCAATAATTTGGTCGTCGTTTAAGTCTTTGTTTTTAAACTCAGTTTTCCAAACAGCTTCATTTTTTCTAACTAAATCTATTGGTTTTATAGCTAAAAGTTGAATAATCTCTTTTAATTCAGTAGTTGTTAGAGTGTCTTCCAAGTATTTTACAACTTCGAATGGTTTTCCTGAATTTTCTAAAAGTTCTAGTCCGCAACGCGATTTACTACAGCGGTTATTATGAAGTATTTTTATCATTATAAATGAATATTATAGTTTTTTAACTGTTGAATGAGTTTCTCAGGATTTTCAAAATGAATACCGTTGATACCTAAAGCGTTTGCAGCTTCAATATTTCTTAAATTATCGTCAATGAATAGCGAGTTTTCAGGGGTGATATTGAATCTATCAAGCGTAATATCATAAATATCTTTAAAAGGTTTTCTTGTTTTTTCATCACCTGAAACAACAATACCTTCAAACCATTGTAAAAACTCAAAACGTTTTTGGGCAATAGGGAAGGTTTCGTTACTCCAATTGGTTAGAGCAACGACTTTGTGTTTTTTAGACTTAATAAGTGTATCAAGAATTTTAACAGTGCCTTCAATAGCGCCTCCCAGCATGTTTTCCCAATCACCATAAAACATGTTTATATAATATTCTTGTTCAGGGAATTGTTTAATTAAATCTTGGGTAGCTAGTGCTAGCGGGTAACCTGCATCTTGGTTTTCATTCCAATCACTGGTGCAAACGTTCTGAAAAAACCATTGCATTTTCTCTCTATCTCCATTAAAAGCATCTAGGAAAACGTACTCAGGGTTCCAATCAATTAAAACACCTCCAAGGTCGAAAATTATGGTGTCTATGTGTTTCATAATGTGTTGTTATCTTCCACTTTTTGGCCCATCATCATTAAATAGGCTTTTAAAAACGAGTTGATATTACCATCCATAACACCGTCTACATTACTAGTTTCATGTGCTGTTCTAACATCTTTAACCAGTTTGTAAGGTTGCATAACGTAGTTACGTATTTGGCTACCCCATTCAATTTTCATTTTTCCAGCTTCAATATCCTCACGTTGTGCCATTTGCTTTTGAAGTTCTATTTCATACAACTGCGATTTAAGCATTTGCATGGCTCTAGAGCGGTTATCGTGCTGAGAACGTGTCTCAGAGCATTGAATTTGAATTCCTGTTGGCTTGTGTGTTAATTGGACTTTAGTTTCTACCTTATTAACGTTTTGTCCACCAGCGCCACTAGAACGCGCCGTGGTAATTTCAATGTCTGCAGGATTTATTTCTATTTCAATAGTATCATCAACCAATGGGTACACATAAACAGAAGCAAAACTGGTATGACGTTTCGCATTGCTATCAAACGGAGAAATACGAACTAAACGATGTACGCCATTTTCACCTTTTAACCAGCCAAAAGCAAAATCGCCTTCAATCTCAATAGTTACCGTTTTTATACCTGCAACATCACCATCTTGAAGGTTCAGTTCTTTAACTTTAAATCCGCTTTTTTCAGCATACATAAGGTACATACGCATCAGCATACTTGCCCAATCGCAACTTTCTGTGCCACCAGCTCCAGCAGTAATCTGCAAAACAGCACTTAAGCTATCACCTTCATCCGAAAGCATGTTTTTAAACTCAATATCTTCAAGTAAATTAAAGGCTTTTAGGTATTGTTCTTCAACATCTTCGGCAGTAGATTCACCTTCTTTATAAAACTCGTAAAGAACTTCTAAATCTTCGGTAAGAGATTTGCCTTTATTATAATCTTCAACCCACTTTTTAGTGACACGAAGTGATTTCATAATGACTTCGGCTGCTTTGGGATCATTCCAGAAATTAGGGTCGAAGGTTTTTTCTTCTTCGTTTTGTATTTCAATAAGTTTTCTATCTACGTCAAAGATAGTGCCTAAGTTTGTCGAGGCGGGTGTTTAGATCTTTAATTTGATCGGAAGTTATCATAGATTATTTTCTTTTGAACAAAAATAGGATTTATAGCATCTAGTAGAAAGTAAAACATTCAATTTTTACGAATTTTTTCAAATTTAGTTTTTTGATAAATATTTAAATTCAATGTTGTTTTTTATAAAGTTATATCTTTTAAAGCTCTTCTTTTTAGTACTAAAAAAAGGACTCTGGAATAAAATTCCAAAGTCCTTTAAATTATTTTATAATATAATAAGTTCTTAAACTACATTATATTGAACAGGTATTTCCTTTCTCGTCTGTATGACTAGTAACTAAAAATGTACCATTATTGTCTCCATCAACAGGGTCTGGGTAAGATCCTAAATCTCCAAAAGTACTTTTGTGAGCATTTTTATTACCCAAAATGTCATCTGAACAGCTTGTATGAATTTGAGCCTGTGGTGAACCATTAACAGAATAGTACCACCAATTACCAACACTACCTAATGTTGGTGTTAATTTATCTCCAGGTTGTACATTTGAAAAAGTTTGAGAACCTCCTTTATCTCCAGTAACAACAATTGTAGCTCCTGAAGGTCCGTTATATGTAACAGTCATTTTTACAATTTTCCCATCACAATCACATGTATCTCCTTTAGGAGGACTAGTTTCAACTGGACATAATTCTCCACCTTCACGACTTGCGCCACCAATTACTTTGAAATTACCAAATATCGCACCAGCACCGATTGGCACCGAGCAGCTAGTGTGTATTCTTTGTGATTCAACACCGTTAACATAAATGATGATTTCAGTACCTAAGGTCCCTTTGTCATCTTTACCAGAAAATGTAAATGTTTGTCCTGCTCCTACATTACCAGAAAATGCAACTATATTGTCTTTCTTTTGAACAACTTTAATATCAGCACTACTATTACCGTTAAATTGAAGATCTAATCTCGTTACTTTACCTTCACATTCACTACAATCGTCTCCATTTGGAGGAGTTGTTGTTTCAACAGGGCATAACTCACCGCCTTCACGACTAGCCCCACCAATTACGGTATAGTTACCAAAAATGGCACCGGCTCCAATTTCAACAGAACAACTCGTGTGTATTTTTTGGCTTTCTTGACCATTTACATAAATCGTTATTTCAGTACCTAAAGTACCTTTGTCATCTTTTCCTGAGAAGCTAAAAATGGCTCCACCTTGAACATAGCCTTCAAAAGCAACTATATTATCTTTCTTTTGAACAACTTTAATATTAGCAGCCGTATTACTGTTAAATTGAAGGTCTAATCGGGTTACCTTACCTTCACATTCGTTACAGTCATCTCCATTCGGAGGTGTTGAGTTAATAGGGCATAATTCTCCACCTTCACGACTTGCTCCTCTAATTACTTCAAAGTCGCCACTAATTAAACCAGGACCTATTGGATTAGAACAACTAGTATGAATTTCAGTATGTTTTTTACCGTTTATATAGATAGTAATCTCAGAACCTAGCGTTCCTTTTTTATCATTTCCAGTGAAGCTGAAATTTTGTCCTGGCATTAACGTACCATCAAACACAATTTTTTCATCGTTTTCACCATCTTTTTTAGTTTCAACAGTTACTTTAGCAGCTGATGCACCATTATATTGAAGTTCTAATTCCGTTATTTTACCTTCACATTCACTACAATCTTCTCCAGGAGTGGTTTCAATAGGACATAATTCGCCCCCGTCTTTACTAGCACCTCTAATTACTTCAAAATCACCACTAATTAAACCAGGACCTATGGGGTCAGAACAGCTAGTATGAATTTCAGTATGTTTTTTACCGTTTATATAGATAGTAATCTCAGAACCTAGTGTTCCTTTTTTATCATTTCCAGTGAAGCTGAAATTTTGTCCTGGCATTAAAGTACCATCAAACACAATTTTTTCATCGTTTTCACCATCTTTTTTAGTTTCAACAGTTACTTTAGCAGCTGATGCACCATTGTATTGAAGTTCTAACTCAGTAACTTTTCCTTCGCATTCAAAGCATTCAACTTCAACTTCTTTTGCAGGTACTTCTTTGGTAATAATAATTGCTTGTTTCCCTTCTGGAATCAAAACGATTCCGAACTGTTCTCCACAACCAGGTATATAGCCTTGACCATTAGCTTCTGCAGCATTAGCTAACTCAATAGCTTTATGGATATTCCCAGGATCACTACCCCAAGTTCCTGTAGGGTCTGTTAAGTAAGTACAATCAACACAAAGTGAATCATCCAATAAAATCCAAATAGCATATTGAATATGACCAAAAGTATATTGTCCACCTAGAGGGCTGTTTTGACCTACATAGGATTGATTTAATAGCCAGTTAACTAAATCAAAATTTTCTGGCTTTTCAAATTCTCCAGCAGGTAGCGTTTCATAACTAGAATAAACTGCAAAATTAAATGGTCCTTCAACGTCAAGATTTAAATCCTGATCTACACACCAAGCAGGAATACCTACGCCAGCAAGGTTAGAATCTAAAATATCTAATGAAAAATAAGCATTATTTCCAGGTTTTGCAGTAGTTTTAGCACTTACTACGTCTGGTAAACTTGCGACTAGAGCCTCAATATCAGGTTCGCAATCTCCTGATATTAGTGATGATTTGCCTGAGAGGGACAAAAGACTGTCTCCATTAACGTCAATTGGTTCGGATTGGCACCCAAGGAATAGTACACTAATCCCTAGAATGGTAAAAATAATTTTTTTCATGTTTTTTAAGATTTTGATAATAGTTTTTTCAAATTACAAGTACGAAAATAAATTTTATTTTAACCTTTTCATAAAAACATAGCCAATATACTATAAATAGTCGTTAACAAGTAAAAGTTTACTTTTAGCTCGAAATCATGTTTTTTGTAATACTTTGAATACGATAGTTTTATATATTAAAAATTATTTATAAGTTTATTTCATATTTATTTACCTATGATAATTGATTTAAGAAGCGACACCGTTACAAAACCATCGAAAGACATGCTTCAAGCTATGATGCAAGCAAAAGTGGGAGACGATGTCTTTAGAGAAGATGAAACCGTTAACGAATTAGAAAAACGTATCGCCACTATGTTTGGAAAACCTAGTGCCTTGTTTTTTCCAAGTGGCACCATGGCAAATCAAACAGCATTAAAACTACATACAAATCCTGGAGATCAAGTTATTTGTGATAAATATGCGCATATTTATAATTACGAATCTGGAGGCGCTTCTTTTAATAGTGGTATATCCTGTAAATTAATTGATG
Organism: Mariniflexile sp. AS56; assembly: GCF_030552475.1. GTDB lineage: Bacteria > Bacteroidota > Bacteroidia > Flavobacteriales > Flavobacteriaceae > Mariniflexile. The sequence goes on from NZ_JAUPED010000002.1 coordinate 283,580, forward strand.
GTAATCAAGGCATGTTCACAGCAGAACAAGTATTAGAAGCTATTAATCCTGATGCTTACTATTATAGTCCGACACGATTGGTTGAAATTGAAAACACAGCAAATAGAGGAGGTGGTTCTTGTTGGAACTTTGATGAAATTTTAAAAATTAGAAAAGTATGCGACGAGCATCAATTGGGGTATCATTTAGATGGCGCACGCCTATGGAACGCTTTGGTTGAAAAAAATGAAAGCGCCAAACAATATGGAGATGTATTCGATACGATATCAATATGTTTAAGTAAAGGTTTAGGTTGTCCTGTTGGTTCTGTTTTAGTAGGAGATGAAGCGATTATGAAAAACGCTCTTAGAATTCGAAAAGTTTTTGGTGGCAACATGCGACAGGCTGGTTTTTTAGCCGCCGCAGGACTTTATGCTTTAGATCACAATATAAATAGACTGGCTGAAGATCATAAAAAAGCCAAAGAAATAGGGGAGACCTTGTCTAAACTGTCAATTATTAAAACAGTAGAACCTATTGAAACCAATATTGTTATATTCAAACTGAATAAGGATGTTAACGAAAAGGATTTTATTCAAAAACTAACAGACAAGAAAATACATATTATAAGTATGGGGACTAATAAGTTACGCATGGTGACTCATTTAGATTATACAGATGCTATGCATGAAAAGCTCATTCATACTTTACAAATCCTGTAGCGTAGAATTGACCATCAGTCTAAAATCCATGTATCTAATAATTCTATTTAAACATATCCATACCGGGAATATTCGGCATACCTTCTTTAGCTACAGCAGCTAGTTCTGTTTCGTTTACACTAGTTGCTTTAGCAATGGCTTTATTCAACGTAAGAATTAAATAATCTTCTAGTTGTTCTTTATCTTGTAGTAAAGAGTCATCGATAGCAATCGATTTTATCGTTCTATTGGCTGTTAAAGTGATTTTCAGCTTACTATCATTGCTTTTTTCATCAATTAAAACCGTATCCAAGCGTTTTTTAGTCTCTTCTACTTTTTTCTGGGTTTCTTTAAGTTTCCCCATCATGCCCATCATATCTCCAAACATAATTATATAATTTATTATTCGGTACAAAGCTATTTAATTTTTATATTTTTGCCACCTTAATTTAAGAATAAATATGTTATTGAAACCCACCCTTAAAGCACCTCAGGTTGCTAAAAAACCAAAAAAACTAACTAAGCATAAAGATGTAAGGGTTGATAATTATTATTGGTTAAACGATAGGGAGAATCCAGAAGTAATTGATTATTTGAATGCTGAAAATGCCTACACCAAGGAAGTTATGCAGCATACGGAAGGATTTCAAAAAGATTTATTTGAAGAAATGAAGGGGAGAATTAAGGAAGATGATTCATCTGTCCCTTATAAATTAAACGGTTACTGGTATATTACTCGTTACGAAAAAGGGCAAGATTACCCTGTTTACCTTCGGAAAAAAGAGACTTTAGAAGCGCCAGAAGAAATTCTGTTCGATTGTAACATTATGGCTAAAGACCATGCTTATTTCAATTTAGGTAGCATGTCCATTAGTCCAGATAATACATTGGTGAGTTTTTCAACCGATACCGTTGGCAGAAGGCAGTATACCATTCAAATTAAAAATTTAGTTACAGGAGAAATCTTTTCAGATAAAATTTTAAATACAACAAGCAGTTCTACTTGGGCTAATGATAATAAAACTTTGTTTTATTGCATAAAGGAAGAAGTAACCTTGCGTTCACATAAAATTTTCAAACATAAATTACACACAGACTGCAAGGAGGATATCGAGGTGTATCATGAATCTGATGAAACCTTTAATACGTTTGTTTATAAATCAAAATCAAAAAAATATTTGATTATTGGTTCGTCAAGTACCGTGTCTTCAGAATATCGTTATGTTAATGCTGATACCCCAGATGGGGAATTTGTATTGTTTGAAAAGCGTAAACGCGATTTTGAATATAGCATTGCGCATTATAATGATAGTTTTTATATCATTTCAAATTGCGATGGTGCAACGAATTTCAAACTTCTAAAAACAAGTGAACTTAAAACTGAAAAACGTTATTGGAAAGAGGTAATTCCTCATAGAGAAGAGGTTTTATTAGAAGATATAGAAATTTTTAAAGACTATTTAGTAGTTAATGAGCGTGAAAACGGACTTAATAACTTACGCATCATGAGCTGGGACGGTACTGAAGATTATTTTTTACCATTTGAAAGTGAAACTTACACAGCTTATATTGGCAGTAACCCCGATTTTGATAGTCATGTATTGCGTTATGCATATAATTCGTTAACCTCTCCAAGTTCGCTTATTGATTATAATTTCAAAACGAAATTGAGTGAAGTTAAAAAGGAACAAGAGGTATTAGGTGGTAAGTTTAATAAAGAGAACTACGAATCTAAACGTGTTTGGGCAACCGCACGCGATGGGGTAAAAGTACCTATGTCGTTGGTTTATAAAAAAGGAGTGAAGTTAGATGGTACAAGTCCGTTATTGCAATATGCTTACGGTTCCTACGGTTCTACAATCGATCCATCTTTTTCTTCTGTAAGACTAAGTTTGCTAGATCGTGGTTTTATTTATGCTATAGCACATATTCGTGGCGGTGAATATTTAGGTAGAGATTGGTATGAAAAAGGTAAATTACTTCATAAATTAAATACGTTTCATGATTTTATAGATTGTTCAAAATATTTAATTGAACAAAATTATACTTCCACAAAGCATTTGTATGCTTATGGTGGGTCTGCCGGTGGTTTACTAATGGGAGCGATTATTAATATGAACCCAGAATTGTATCATGGGGTGCTTGCTGCTGTTCCATTTGTAGATGTGGTTACAACCATGTTAGATGATTCAATTCCTTTAACGACAGGGGAGTATGATGAATGGGGGAATCCGAACAAATTGGAGTATTATACTTACATGAAGTCTTATTCACCTTATGATAACGTAGAACCTAAAGAATACCCTAACATGTTGGTTACAACTGGATTACATGATTCTCAAGTGCAATATTGGGAACCTGCAAAATGGGTAGCCAAATTACGAGAGTTAAAAATTGATGAGAATAAATTATTGTTGCATACAGACATGGATTCGGGTCATGGCGGGGCTTCAGGGCGTTTTGAAAGTCTAAAAGAAGTGGCCTTAGAGTACGCCTTTTTGTTAGATTTAGAAGGAATCCATGGTTAATAAAAAAAAAAGTTTTATTTTTGTCAGGTTTTAAGCTACAAAATATTATTTTAATAAATAGTTAAGTAGCTTGTAAAAAGCATTTATGAAACACAGAAATCAAGTTTTTGATAATGTATTAGACTTAGTAGGCAATACACCGCTTATTAAACTTAATAAAGTAGCTTCAAAATTCAAAGGGAAGTTTTACGCAAAAGTAGAATCTTTCAATCCAGGACAATCTTCAAAAGATAGGATAGCAACATATATAATCGAGGAGGCAGAACGAAAGGGTATTTTAACCCCTGGTTCCACCATCATCGAAACAACTTCTGGTAACACAGGGTTTAGTATTGCTATGGTAAGTATCATTAAAGGATATGATTGTGTTCTGGCTGTTAGTTCAAAGTCTTCTGCCGATAAAATAGACATGCTTAAAACCATGGGCGCTAAAGTATATGTGTGTCCAGCACATGTTAGAGCAGACGATCCAAGATCTTATTATCAAGTTGCAAAAAGATTACACGAAGAAATGAAAGGTTCAGTGTATATCAATCAGTATTTTAACGAATTAAATATTGATGCACATTATAAATCTACAGGACCAGAAATTTGGAAGCAAACAGAAGGTAAAATAACACACCTTATAGCGTGTAGTGGTACCGGAGGAACTATTTCTGGAACGGCAAAGTATTTAAAAGAGCAAAATCCAGATATTAAAGTTATTGGAGTTGATGCTTTTGGGTCGGTTATTAAAAAATACCATGAGACCAGAGAGTTCGATGAAAAAGAAATTTACCCTTATAGAATTGAAGGTTTAGGTAAAAATTTAATACCTACAGCTACAAATTTTGATGTTATTGATGAATTTGTAAAAGTAACCGATGAGGAAAGTGCGCATACAGCTAGAGAATTAGCGAGAACTGAAGGACTTTTTGTAGGTTACACATCAGGAGCGGCAACACAAGCACTTAAACAACTTGGGGAACAAGGTGTTTTTAATGAAGATGATTATGTTGTAGTTATTTTCCCAGATCATGGTTCGCGTTACATGAGTAAAGTTTATAGTGATAAATGGATGCAAGAGCAAGGTTTCTTTGACAGTGTCAATGCGGAAGCAATGCAGAGTATCGAGTACATAAAATAACATATATTAGTACATAATAAAGAGATGGCATTTGTTTTAATAACAAAAAGTTATCTCTTTTTTTATTTTATAAATAATTGGAGGCTAAAAATTATGTACAAAGAATTTAAATATTTAATTTTGCACGAACTAACTAAAAACTAAAAAGTTTTTTAGCGAAGATTATAATCACTGTTATGTGTTTTTAATTTAAGTAGTAAACCACTTCAAGTTAATAGTTAAGTCTTAATTTTAATTGCAATAAGATTTATAATAAATGAAAGATTTATTCGAAAAAATTTATAAAGACAAAGGACCATTAGGAAAATGGGCGTCTCAAGCTGAAGGATATTTTGTGTTTCCAAAATTAGAAGGACATATATCAAACAGAATGAAGTTTCAAGGGAAAGACGTAATCACTTGGAGTATAAATGATTATTTAGGCTTAGCGAATCACCCTGAGGTGCGTAAGGTAGATGGAGAAGCTGGTTTGGCTTATGGTTCTGCGTATCCAATGGGAGCTCGTATGATGTCTGGTCACACAGAACTTCATGAAACGCTTCAGAACGAACTAGCTGAATTTGTTAGTAAGGAAGCTGCTTATTTATTAAATTTCGGATATCAAGGAATGGTATCTACTATTGATGCTTTAGTGTCTAAAGATGATATTATTGTATATGATGTAGATGCACATGCATGTATTATTGATGGTGTACGTTTACATATGGGTAAGCGTTTTACTTATAAGCATAATGATATTGAAAGTTTAGAAAAGAACCTAGATAGAGCTACTAAAATGGCTGAACAAACTGGCGGAGGGATTTTAGTGATTTCTGAAGGTGTTTTCGGTATGCGAGGCGAGCAAGGTAGACTTAAAGAAATTGCAGCGCTTAAAAGGAAATATACGTTTAGATTTTTGGTAGATGATGCACATGGTTTCGGTACTTTAGGTGCTACAGGTGCTGGAGCAGGTGAAGAGCAAGGTGTTCAAGATGATATTGATGTGTATTTTGCTACGTTTGCAAAATCTATGGCAGGAACTGGAGCTTTTATAGCTGGTGATAAAGAAATCATGGATTATTTAAAATATAATCTACGTTCTCAAATGTTTGCTAAATCGTTGCAAATGCAATTAGTTGTTGGAGCAAGAAAGCGTTTAGAAATGCTTAAAACTATGCCAGAACTAAAAAATAAGCTTTGGGAGAATACCAATGCATTACAGTCTGGACTTAAAGAAAGAGGTTTTGATATTGGAACAACACAAAGTTGTGTAACGCCTGTATACCTTAAAGGAAGTATTCCTGAGGCAATGGCCTTGGTTAAAGATTTACGTGAAAACTTCGGAATATTCTGTTCTATAGTAGTTTACCCCGTGATACCTAAAGGATTAATTTTACTAAGATTAATTCCTACGGCAACACATACCTTAGAAGATATCCAAGTTACTTTAGAGGCTTTTGATTCTATTAGAACGCGTTTAGAGAACGGAACTTACAAACGTTTATCGGCTGCTGTAATGGCTGCCATGGGCGAGTAATAAATTATAAAATACAGTAAATAAAAAAGAGCTTCCATTGGAAGCTCTTTTTTATTATATAATGTTTTTTCGTAATGTTTTTCGGCGTTTATAAACTACAGGGTCAAAATGTTTCCATATTTGATGGATCGCATGGTTGTCTTCTAGTTCGGGTGTTCTTATACAGGTTTCAATGCCTTTTTCTGTAAAAGTATTGTAGTATTCGTTAAAAATAACGGCATGTACACCTTTGTTTTGGTAATCGGGGTGGATACCTATTAAATAGAAAATAACATCTTTACTGTGTTTCTTAGCTTGTAAGATGTGTCGGAAACCAAAAGGGAAAAGTTTACCATTCATTTTCTGTAAAGCTTTTGAAAATGCGGGCATTACAATTGCGAATCCAACCAGTTCATTGTTCTTATCTACAACAAATTTGATGTATTCTGGATTAATAAAACTGATAAACTTCTTTTTAAAGTATTCTTTTTGAATGTCTGTAATGGCTACAAATGAAGATAAGTTTGCATAACTTTCATTAAATAAATCAAACATCTTGTCAACGTAAGGCATCACCTCTTCTGTTTTGGTGAATTTCAATGCTCTAAGTTGATAACGTCTTTTAATGAGTTCTTGAGCTTTGAAAAAGAATTCAGGTTTTACATTCTCAAAAGGGAATTTGCTTTCAGAATATGATTTTTCAACAACATAACCAGCATGTTCATAATGTTTAATATAATAAGGGTGGTTATACCAGGTAATCATCGTGGAAATAGATTCAAACCCTTCAGTCATAACACCTACCTTATCTAGGTTTGAAAAACCAACAGGACCTTCGGTATATTCTAAACCATGCGATTTACCAATGCTTTCCACTTGTTTAAATAGCGCTTCCGAAACGTCTAAGTCATCAATAAAATCAAACCAACCAAATCGCATTTTCTTTAATGTTTGGTTTTTTACTTCTAACCAATTAATAATAGCGGCAACGCGTCCCACAATTTCATTGTCCTTATAGGCTAGAAATAAACGCGCATCTGCATCATTAAACACGGGGTTTTCTTTTTTATTGAAGGTTTTTATTTCTTCACTAATAATAGGTGGGACCCAATATTTTGAGTCTTTATAGAGTTTAAATGGGAATTTTACAAAAGCCTTTAAATCGCTTTTTGTAGTTACTTCTTTTATTGAAATCATTTATGAATGTCGTAAATCTTTTAATTGAAATTTTGATCTTTTCTTTTGTTCTTTTTGTTATACTCTTCTATAACGTCGGTCGTTTTCTTTGATTTGTTTTTTCCAGAACCTTTTCCTTTTGAAGAATTGCCATTATCTATTTCTTTGTCTTCGTGAAAATCTAAACGGTAAGACATTCCAAAATTAACACCAAAAACAGATGGCGTATCTTTTGTGTTAAAAGTAACCGCGGTGTCTAATTGGAAGTTTTTACTCCATAAATAACCGCCGCCAAATCTAAATAAATTATCAGCATAAAAATCACTTTGTATGCCTTGGGTTTCTCCAAATATTACCCATTTAGGAGAGAATGAATGTGTTAATGTTAATATATATTGAAAATCAGACTGCTCTGTACCAATTCGATCTTTAATTAAATTCAGAACAAAAACAAAGCCGCCAGATAAATTGTGCTGTGTAGCAATCATGATTTTCGGACTAAAACCTTCAACGCCTGGGGCAGTGTACGGGTTGTTTTCTGTGTCATAGTTAGCTCCTGCATATATTGATACTGCGGGTAATAACGACTTCCATTTAAAGCGATGGTTTGCTTTCCAACTAAATAAATTAGGTTTCTCGTTTTCTGAATTTTTATAAGGATCGTACACTAAATATTTAGCTCCAACGGTTAAATATTTAAAATTAGCGCGTTTATCTTCAGCTGAAATATTGGAGGTATAGGTTTTTGTGTCGCTTTGAAATGTTCCTTCAATATTAAGTTCTAACTGCTCCCATAATAAACCATAACGTGCAGCAAAATCGACACCTAAACCATCTACATCGTAACTTGTGGCAGGTGTTCGTTCTTCTTTAATCATATACGGGCCCACTTCAAGTTGTGCAACATTGGTGCCAACAGAAAACGCACTTCTAGAAACACCAGGACGGTTGGAGTTTATAACATCGGTGTATTGCGAAAAGGCTTGCGTGCTTATTAAACTTATTAGGAAAAACAGGGTAGATTTGAATGGATTCATAACGGTGTTTTTAGTTATCGTAAATTATATTATTTACTGATGCTTAAAAAATACTGACTTAAGGCTTTCCAAATATAGATATTTTATACTTTTTTTATCATTTTTGAACCTTTTTTAAGCAGATAGAATTGTATTTTTGTTAAAAATTATTTTTTATGTTACAACAAGCATCTGTAACCGGTTTTATTAGAACGATTTTAATAATTATCCTTATTTATTATGGACTGAAGGTTCTTTCAAGACTGTTTGCGCCTTTATTACTTAAATATATAGCTAAAAAAGCAGAACAAAAATTTGGCGGGCAATTTCAACAACGTCCGCAGCAACAACCAACAAAGAAGGAAGGCGAGGTTTCTATAGACAAAGTTCCAAACGTAAAAACTTCAAATAAAGATGTTGGTGAATATGTGGATTACGAAGAAATTGACTAATTTCACATCCATTCTTTTTAATATAATTTCATGCAGTTTTCAATAAAAAAACTTCTTCCACATTTCTTAGTTATTCTGGGTTTTGTAGTTATTTCATTAGCCTATTTTAATCCTGTTTTAAAAGGGGAACAAATTTTTCAAAGCGATATCATGCAATATATTGGCATGAGTAAGCAGCAAAAAGATTTCAAAGAAAAAACGGGCGAAGAAACGTATTGGACAAATGGCGCTTTTGCAGGTATGCCAACCTATCAATTAGGAGCAAAATACCCTCATAATTACATTAAAAAATTAGATTTAACACTTCGGTTTTTACCGCGACCAGCCGATTATTTATTTTTATATTTAATAAGCTTTTATGTGCTTTTGTTAGTATTGAAAGTCGATTTTAAATTGGCAACTCTTGGGGCGCTCGCCTTTGGTTTTTCAACCTATTTAATTATAATTTTAGGAGTAGGACACAACAGTAAAGCGCATGCTATTGCTTATATGCCATTGGTTCTAAGTGGTGTTTTATTAACGTTTCAAAAACGTTATGTAGCAGGTTTTTTACTCACAACCGTGGCTATGGGGCTAGAAATGGTAGCCAACCATTTTCAAATGACCTATTATTTGATGTTATTGGTGCTTGTGCTAGGTGTTGCATATTTAGTGGATGCTTATAAAAAGAAGGAACTGCCTCATTTTTTTAAAACCGTTGGAATTTTAATGGCTGCCGTTATTTTAGCCATCGCATTAAATGCGACCAATGTATTGGCAACGCAAGAATATGTTAAAGAAAGTACGCGTGGAAAAAGTGAATTAACAATCAACCCTGATGGCTCTCCAAAAGAAGCAAGTTCTGGGTTAGACAGAGATTATATTACTCAATTTAGTTATGGTTTTGCTGAAACATTTAACCTGTTTATTCCTCGATTTATGGGCGGTGGTAACGGTGAAGATGTTGGAAGAGGCTCAGCTACTTATGAAGCTTTTCGAAAATTAGGTGCTACCACATCGCAAGCAGCACAAGAAGCAAAACACGCGCCTATGTATTGGGGTGATCAACCTATTGTTGAAGCACCGGCCTATATTGGGGCTGTAGTGTTGTTCCTGTTTGTTTTTGCATTATTTCTGGTAAAAGGACGTTTAAAATGGTGGCTTGTTGGAGGATCTATCATGTCGCTTTTATTGTCCTACGGAAAAAACTTGGGCTTTTTAACCGATTTATTTATCGATTACGTGCCTATGTATAATAAATTCAGGGCAGTTACTTCAATTCAAATTATTTTAGAATTGTGTATTCCTGTTTTAGCAATTTTCGGATTGACCAGATTGTTTAATGATTTTGAAAAGAAAGAAGAAAAATTAAAAGCACTAAAATATTCAGCGATTATAACAGGAGGTTTAGCGCTAGTATTCTTATTATTTAAATCATCTTTATTTGATTTTGTTGGAGGAAATGATGGTTACTACCGCCAGAATTACGGAGATGCCTTTGTAGATGCTTTGAAAGCAGATAGACAAACTATTTTTACGAATGATACCATTAGATCATTAATACTTGTATTGCTTTCTGTAGGTGCTATTTATATGTATTTACAGAACAAACTGAAAGAAAAATGGGTAGTTGTTGCATTTGGTGCTCTTATTTTATTCGATTTGATTGGAGTTGATAGACGTTATGTTAATAATGACGATTTTGTTCCAGCGATTCAAGTTAATAAGCCTTTCCAACCGAATGAAGCCGATATAGAAATTTTGAAAGACACCAGTTATTATCGTGTTTTCGATTTGGTAGGTGGTGCCGCAAAACCATCGTATTATCATAATTCTTTAAATGGTTATAATGCAGCAGAATTAAAACGTTACAGTGAACTATTCGATTTTTATATAGTTAAAAACAATATTAATGTGCTTAGTATGCTTAACACCAAGTATATTATTGCTCAAGATAATGAAGGTGCTATATTTCCTTATGTGAATGACGATGCGAATGGACATGCATGGTTTGTAAAAGAATTAAAAGGTGTTTCTTCTTCAAATGAAGAAATAAAAACACTTGACAGTTTAGATAATAAAAACAAAGCGGTTTATAATTCAACTATTAATAAAAACATCCAAAACACTTACAACGTTGATTCTTTAGCGGCGATTAAACTTGTAAGCTACAAACCAAACTATTTAAAATACCAATCGAACAATGTGAATAAGGGGTTTGTAGTGTTTTCTGAAGTGTATTATGGGAATGGATGGAAAACCTTTGTAGACGGAAAAGAAACAACCCATTTGCGTGTTAATTATACCTTGCGTGGTATGGAGGTTCCAGCGGGAAAACACACGATTGAATTTAAGTTCGATCCTGATGTTGTAAAAACAGGAAGTAGCATTGCTTTAGCGAGTTCTATTTTGTTTGGACTGTTGGTGCTTGGTGGTTTTTTCTACGAGTTTAAAAAGAAATCAAAAACAAGTGCGTAAAAAAGCACTCATAATAACATATTATTGGCCACCTGCAGGAGGTCCAGGGGTACAGCGTTGGTTAAAATTTGTGAAGTACTTACCTGAGTTTAATATTGAACCAGTCGTTTATATTCCAGAGAATCCCAATTATCCATTAATAGATGCTAGTTTGATGGCTGAAGTTTCAGAGGAATTAACCATCTTGAAACACCTTATTAAGGAACCTTATAAATTAGCGGGTTTGTTCTCTAAAAAAACATCAAAAACCATAAGTAAGGGTGTTATTTCTGAAAAGAAAACCCAGGGTTTTATTGAGAAAGCACTTCTCTTTATTAGAGGTAATTTTTTTATACCCGATGCGCGTAAAGCTTGGGTGAAACCTTCGGTTGCCTTTCTTTCAGATTATATATCAAAAGAAAATATTGAAACTATAATTACTACAGGGCCACCACATAGTGTGCATTTAATTGGTTTGCAATTAAAAGAGCAACTAGGAGTGAAGTGGATTTCAGATTTTAGAGATCCGTGGACGACCATAGGGTATCATAAACAATTACGATTAACAGCATCTTCAAAAGCAAAGCATAAGGCCTTTGAAAAGCAGGTTTTAGCAACAAGCGATCAAATACTAGTTACCAGTTTCACGACGAAGAAAGAGTTTCAGCAACTCACCAATCAACCTATTGAGGTGATTACAAATGGGTATGATAAAGAGTCGGTTGTGCCTTTTGAAATGGATTCAAAGTTTACATTAGCTCATATTGGATCGCTATTATCTAAACGGAACCCTGAAGTTTTATGGCGTGTCTTAAATGATTTGGTTTTGGAAAACGATTCTTTTTCAAAAGATTTTCAACTTAATTTTATTGGATTTGTAAGTGAAAATGTGCTTCACTCTCTTGAAAAATATAATTTAAGTGACTTTGTAAATAACATAGGGTATGTGTCGCATAAAGAAGCTATAGCGTTTCAAAAAAAATCACAAATATTATTATTAATCGAGATTGATTCCGTCGACACCAAATGTATTGTTCCAGGAAAGTTATTTGAGTATATGGTTTCTAATAGACCCATTATTGCTTTAGGGCCAAAAGATTCTGATGTTGAAAAAATAATCAAAGAAACGAATACTGGTCGCTACTTTAATTACGAAGAATACCATTTGTTAAAAACAACTATCTTAGAGCATTATACAGCATACAAAAATAAAATCTTGGAAGTTTTTCCTGTAGGTTTGCAAAAATACAGCAGAAAATCGCTAACCGAAGTATTATCGAAATTCATATAAATGGGCATTGTTACATCGCAGTCGTTTAAAAATACCGTTTCCACCTATTTAGGTTTTGGTATTGGCGCGCTTAACACCTTGTTTTTATATACTTATTTTATTTCCGATGTGTATTATGGATTGGTTGCTTTTATATTAAGTACCGCTAATATTGTTATGCCTCTTATGGCATTTGGTGCGCATAATACCATTATAAAATTCTATTCTACATTTAAAACAAAAAACTCGTTAAACAGTTTTTTAACCCTCATGTTATTGTTGCCTTTAACCTTGAGTATTCCTGTTGGTATTATAGGGTGTTTTACTTATGAAGCGATTGGAGAACTTTTATCTCAAAAAAACCCAATTGTTAAAGATTATGTTTGGTACATTTTTGCATCGGCGATTGCAATGGCTTATTTCGAAGTATTTTTTGCCTGGTCTAAAACCCAATTACAAACGGTTTTTGGGAATTTCATGAAAGAAGTGTTTCATAGAGTAGGTGTGATGCTGCTTTTATTTGCTGTTTATTTTAAATGGCTGGATGTTGAACAATTTATAGTAGGCGTTGTAATTGTATATGTTTTACGCATGCTCGTTATGAAACTGTATGCTTTTACTGTGAGACTCCCAGTTATTAAATTTCAACGAATAGAAGGTTTGTGGTCTATTTTAAAATACTCAACATTAATTATTGTAGCCGGCTCTATTGCTACCATTATTTTAGATATCGATTCTTTTATGTTGGGTATGTATATTCCAATTCAAGAAGTCGCGTATTATGGGGTCGCTATTTATATAGCTACGGTTATTGTAGTGCCTTCTCGGTCTATGCAGCAAATTCTTCAGCCGTTAACAGCACAATATTTAAACGATAAAAACAAAGTTGCTCTTAAAGATTTATATGTCAGAAGCTCTCAAACCTTATTTATTATAGGAGGGTTTATATTTTTAATCATCCTTATAAACATAAACAGCATGTATCTTTTAATTCCGAAAGAGTTTAGCGGCGGCCTGGTGGTGGTGTTTTTGGTGAGTATCGCTAAATTATACGACTGTTTAATGGGGTGTAATAATGTGGTGTTGTTTAATAGCGATTATTATAGGGTTGTGCTGCTTTTTGGAGTTATACTAACCGTATTAACAGTGATTTTAAATATACTATTCATTCCTATGTTTGGTATTAACGGGTCGGCATTTGCTACGTTTCTAGCAGTTTCTGTTTATAATAGTATTAAAATTTATTTTGTGAAATCTAAATTTAATATGATGCCTTTTAATAAGGATACGGTCAAGGTTTTGTGCTTAATTATATTAAGTGTCTTGATTTTTTATTTTTGGGATTTTCCTTTTCACCCAATAATTAACATTGCTTTAAAATCGTTATTAGCAATGGCGATGTATGTTTATGTTATTTTGAAGCTAAATGTTTCCGAAGATATTTCCGGAGTCATTAAAAAGTATTTAAAACTTAAATAGTTGTTTGTTTTGTTAATTAGAAGAAATAAGAAAAAGAGTAATTACAAAGTGATTTAAAACGGAAACCCCCACGATGTTGCTTTGAGGCAAACTTATCGCAGGGATTTCCAAACTAACCAACCAAAATTGTTACGATCGTCTTCTTGTTGTTGAAGATTCCGATCTTGTATTTTTATTATCAGAGCTACTTCTCGATTGTGACGCCACGGGTTTGCTTTGTTGTGTAGACCTTGTAGCAGTTCTTTGTTGTGTTGCTCTTGGTGTACTTAGCGTGGTACGTTGCGTTACTTGCGGTGTGCTTCTGGTGTTTGAATTGCTTTTATTATATGTACGTTCATTATTGTTGTTTGGTTTATGGGTAACCGTATTTTCTCTAGAATTTCTTGTATTATTGCTTCTAGAGTTGTTCTGAATAACAGTTCTATTACTGCTTTCTCGTGTGCTTCTAGAGTCTTTATTTTGATAACTATTATCTCTAGACACCCTATTGTTATTAGCATTATCATATCTAGAATCAACGCGCTTTATTACTTGAGAGTTTCTTCCGTTATCATAACGTCTAGAGTTAGAATTTGATGCCTCTCTTTTCGAGTTTGCATATCTATTTACTTCAGTAACATTTCTAGAACTTCTGTTTGCAGTCGCATAACTTCTATTTCTAGAAACAGATTCACCATGTCTACTATAAACAGCTGTTTTTGGTCTGTGATTATTATAAAATGGTCTAGAGTACGTGTAACGAACAGGCGTGTAGTGTTGTCTATATGGTCTGTTGTAAACTACGCAATAATCATATGATGGTACACTATAGTAACGGTGCCAAGGTCTTGAAACATAATGTCTGTTATAAACATTTATGTAACCTGTGTAATGTGAAAACACATTGTAGTTATTATAATGCACATACAAACCACCAACACGATTTAAATTACCATAGTTGTTATAATTAATATCTACGTTTCCAACCTGTGTTACACGTCCGTAATAATCATAATAAATCGGTGTGTTTTCTACTTGAATGATAGCTCCATATTCATCGTACTGCACATAGGCGTTGTAATCATAACCAGAGTTAAAACTAATATTAGCATGTGGCGATCCAATAGATATATTTAAATTGGAGTTGCCTCGTAAAATGTTGAAATCGAATTGCCCATCACGGAATACTGAAAACTCGATACCGTCTTCAACAAAAATGAAAGAGTTTCCGTAACCGTTATCGTAAATGGTATTTGTATTGTCTGTGGTGTTTGTGGCTGCATTAACCGTAAATCCGGTAAGGATTAAACTAGCTAATAAAAATATATACTTTTTCATAAGTGTTAGTATTAATTGTGATACGATTAGATAATTACAAACAACGTGCCAAAAATGAACTACGTTATTTAAGTGTCTGTTTATCAGTTAAAAAATTAGTTTGGGAATAGAGAAAATGTTAAAACTAACTAAAAACATTCTGCTTAGTATGTTTTTTAAATACCTTTGCCATATGGAACAAGAGCTAAAGTCTGAACGTACCAAACAAATCATTATTGATGAGGCTTTTAAGCTGTTTTATGAAAATGGTTTCAAAACAACAAGTATTGATAAAATAATGACGGCTACCAATTTGACTAAAGGTGCTTTTTATCATCACTATAAAGGCAAAAAGGAGTTAGGATTGGAAATAATCACTTCTAAATTGGAAAAAAGAGTCTTTCAAGGCATGATTTTGCCATTAACAGAATCTGGTGATGCTTTCAAAATATTAGAAACTACTTTTTTAGACCGTATAAAAACCTTTTCAATTTATGATAAGCAACATGGGTGCCCCATGAATAATTTTATAAATGAAATAGGGGATTTTGAATCTGTTTATCAAATTGCTCTAAAAAACATTATTGAAGCATGGAAAGCAGCTTTAGTATTATTGATAGAAAGAGGGAAAGCCGAAAACTCAATCAATAAAGTAGTTTCCAGTCCTGCTGTTGCGGTGTATCTAATAAGTGCTTTTGAAGGTATTCGTGGCATTAGAAAATTATATGAAAATGATGTCATTATTGATGAATACATTTCCGGGTTATCGCTCTACTTAAGTCTATTAAAAGCATGATTTTTTTCTAAAACTATCAATAATTTATAAATAATAATAACATGAATTTAAAAGATAAAGTTGTTCTTGTAACAGGTGCTTCAAGAGGAATTGGTAAAGAAATCGCATTGCTTTTAGCTGAAAATGGAGCACGTGTTATCATCAATCATTCCAATAGTGAAGCTGATGCACAGGTGGTGGCAAGCACGATAAAAAAGAATGGAGGAGAGTGTTTGGTTGTAAAAGCAGATGTAAGCCAAAGAAAAGAGGTAACTCAATTGTTTGACAGAGCTATTGCGGTTTATGGGAAAATAGATGTTTTGGTGAACAATGCAGGAGTTATGGTTTGTGAAAAGCTTAAAGATTCGACCCAAGAAGATTTTACCAGGCAGTTTGATGTGAATGTAAGAGGCATCTTTAATACCTTGCAGGAAGCTGATAGCAAATTAGCTGATAATGGAAGTATTATTAATTTTTCGTCGAGTACCGTGAAGTTAATGTTTCCAACTTATGCGTTGTATTCGGCTTCAAAAGCAGCAGTTGAGCAAATGTCTCGTGTGTTTTCTAAAGAAATAGGTAGAGGTATATCTGTAAATGCACTTGCTCCAGGTGCAACAGAAACCGATTTATTTTTAACAGGAAAATCTCAAGAAACCATAGATAAAATTAGTGCTATGAATGCCTTTAATAGATTAGCAAAACCTATTGATATAGCGCGTGTTGTGCTGTTTTTAGCAAGTGATGATTCAAAGTGGATATCTGGACAAGTAATAGGTGCAAATGGTGCCTTAGTGTAATATTAAAACCAAAAATTATATAAAATGAAATTAAGATTAGTATCAACTATTATTTTAAGTATGTTCCTTTTGTCTTGTAAAGATAAAAAGCAATCGACACCAGTTCAAGAACCATCACCTACTTTCAAAAACAAGGGGCATGAATTGGTTTCTAATATGATAGAGAAAGCAGGGAGTTATCGCATGCTTCTTAATAAAAAAGATGTTGTATATACGTATACTTATCAAACGCCTGATGGGAAAAAAGATGTTTCAACAGAGAAATACATGTTCAACGGCGAGTTGTCTTATGGGATCTATAATAACCATGAACGTACATTGCCTGAGTTAGAAGGTGTGATCGAACAAGGGTATGACGGTAAAGGCTTTTGGCTAAAACATAACGGAGTTGTTTTAAGTGATCCAACCCAGTTGAAACGTGTAGCTTTCAATAGACCCACCAATTTTTATTGGTTCGCGATGTTTCAAAAATTATTAGATCCGGGGGTGAATTATGAGTATTTAGGGGAAGAAGAAGTGAATAACACAGCATACAATGTTGTGAAGGTTACTTTCCAGTCAATCGATGATAAACCAACGGATATTTATCAGTTATATTTAAATAAAAACACACAATTGGTGGATCAATTTTTATTTACTGTGGCCGATTTTGGTGTGATAGAGACACCTTTTTTAATGGAACTTCAGTATGAGGAAGTTGATGGTTTATTGATGCCTACAAAAAGACAGTACAAAAAATCTACATGGCATGCAGATGTAAGTGAAGAGCCTTGGATTTATGTAACTTGGTCTGATATTAAATTTAATAACGGGTTGACAAAGGCAGATTTTTTACAATAAATGCTTTTTTTACATAGTTGAAACCTGTTTCGTTAAGGTTTACAAATAAAAAATCCCGAAGTGCATCATGTGCTTCGGGATTTTTTCATCTATGTGATTAAAAATTAATGTTTTTTCTTTTTGTATTTTTTCATTTTTCCATCATGCTTGTAGTAGTAATGGTCATCTTTTTTGTAATGATGATCATCTTTGTCATTATAATGGTGTCCTTTACTTTTAGAGTGATCTATGCTACAAGAAGCTGTTCCGCACATGTTGCAGTTTGTATTATAGCTGTTTACATGACCGTGCATGGTTAATATTTCACCTCTGTGACTGTAGTTTAAGTACAAACCGCCAACTTGCATTAACAATCCATTCCCGCGATTGTAGTCAATATAGATATTACCAGCTCGTGTAATTTTACCATAACGATCATAATTTAAATTTACGTTTCCAATACGTCTTACGGTTCCGTCACGATCTCTATCAATTGATACACCTCTATTAAGATTATTAGAGCTGTATTGTACTGAAGCGTTTCGACCAGTGTAGCTTACATTAATAGAGTTTCTTCTAGAATTACTATCAGAATAATTGTTTCTAACATTGGTGTTAAAATCGAAACTACCATCAGGGAATATTAAAAATTCCACGTCGTGCTCTATAAATACAATAGGTTGCGTATAGCTATTCCTGTATGTAGCGTCGTTGTTGTTATCGTTTGAATTTGTTGCTGATGCTGTTGTTAATGCCATTAACAAACCTGCAATTAAAAATACTGTTCTTTTCATAGTTCAAATATTTGAGATGTTGCCTACTCTTTAGCTTTTCGGCTCTCGCTGTTGCAATGTACATTTCAATTTGCGTGCCAAAAATTCAAACAACTAAAGGTCAGTTGTTTGTGATTTATAATGTTTTGAAGTATGAAGTATTTTTATTTTGGGGGCCTTTGTTTTAATGAAAATAGCGGTCAAAAGGAGCTTAGTTATTAAAGCTTATCTGCTAAATATTTTCCTGTTTCAGAACTTTTAATTTTGATAATATCTTCTGGAGTTCCTTTAGCGACTAGGTTTCCGCCAGTTTCCCCTCCACTGGGACCTAAATCAATAATATAATCGGCACATTTAATTAGGTCTATATTATGTTCTACAACTATAATGGAATGTCCTTTTTCAATTAGGGCATTAAAAGATTTTAATAGTTTTTGAATATCATGAAAGTGCAAACCTGTTGTTGGTTCATCAAAAATAAAGAGAGCTTTATCTTTATTAGTGCCTTTCCCTAAAAAGGAAGCTAGTTTAATACGTTGTGCTTCACCACCAGAAAGGGTAGAAGAGCTTTGACCTAAAGTAACATAACCTAAGCCAACATCTTGCAAAGGTTGTAGTTTGTTTTTTATTTTAGTTTGCTCGTTGGCTTCAAAAAAAGTAATGGCATCGTCTATGGTTAAGTTTAAAATGTCATCAATATTTTTGTTCGCAAAAGTTACTTCTAAAACCTCTTTTTTAAAGCGTTTTCCTTTACAAGTTTCACATTCTAAATGCACATCGGCCATGAATTGCATTTCAATGGTTACTTCACCTTCGCCTTTACAAGTCTCACAACGTCCGCCATCTACATTAAAAGAAAAGTGTTTTGCTTGGTAGTTACGTATGTTGCTTAGTTTTTGATTTGAAAACAAAGCTCGAATATCATCATAAGCTTTAATATAAGTCACCGGGTTGGATCGTGACGACCTTCCTATAGGGTTTTGATCGACGAATTCAATGTGTTTTATATTGCTGTAATTACCTTCTAAAGTGGTGAATTGTCCGGGTTTGTCCGAGAAATCTGTAAGTTTTTTTTGAATCGCTGGAAACAATATTTTTTTAATTAACGTACTTTTTCCACTCCCAGAAACACCTGTAATAACAGTAAGCATACCGAGAGGAAAACGAACATCGATGTTTTTGAGGTTGTTTTCGCGAGCTCCTAAGATATCAATATAATACTTTGATGTTCTACGGGTTTTTGGTACTTCAATTTTTAGAGTTTCATTTAAGTATTGCGCTGTTAAGGAATTTGAAGCTAAAATATCTTCATAGGTGCCTTGAGCGACCAATTCGCCACCAAAAGTCCCTGCTTCTGGACCAATATCAATAATAGTATCGGCAGCTTTCATAATGTCTTCATCGTGCTCAACTACAATAACGGTGTTTCCTAAATCACGTAATTGTTTTAAAACAACGATGAGGCGCTCGGTGTCTTTGGGGTGTAAACCGATACTAGGCTCGTCTAAAATGTACATAGAGCCTACTAAGCTACTTCCTAAGGAGGTTGCTAGATTGATACGCTGGCTTTCCCCGCCCGATAAAGTATTGGACCTTCTGTTCAGCGTTAAATAGTCTAACCCCACGTTGGCTAGAAATAATAAACGGTTATTAATTTCTTTTAAAAGCCTATTTGCTATTTGTGTATCGTAATCGTTTAGTTCTAATTGGTTGAAAAAGTTCGCTAACTTGTTTAAAGGCATTTCAACTAAATCGGTAATAGTTGCATTTCCAATTTTAACATAGTTGGCTTCTACGCGTAAGCGCTTGCCGTTACAGGTTTTGCATTTGGTTTTTCCGCGGTAACGCGACAACATGACGCGGTTTTGAATTTTATAAGCCTTAGATTCTAATTCGGTAAAAAATGAATTTAAGCCTTCAAAATGCTGGTTGCCATTCCAAATAAGTTGTTTTTGTGTGTTGCTTAACTGAAAATAGGGTTTATGAATTGGGAATTCGAATTTATGAGAATTGTTAACCAATTGGTCTCTGTACCAACTCATACTCTCACCACGCCAAGGGAAAATAGCGTTTTCATATACTGAAAGCGCTGTATTGGGGATAACTAAATCATCATCAATTCCAACAATATCTCCATAGCCTTCACATTTAGGGCAGGCGCCATAGGGGTTATTAAAACTGAATAAATGAACATTTGGCTCTAAAAAATTAATGCCATCCATGTCAAATTTATTACTAAAAAAACGTTCTTTATTATCGCTTAAGGTTTCAATAGTACAATCGCCCTTACCTTCAAAAAAAGCAGTTTGAATAGCGTCTGCAAGTCTGTTTTGAAAATCTTCATCGTCTTTGTAGATAATACGATCTACAACCAATAAGATGTTGTCTTCTTTGTTTAGAGTGTCAACGTTGTCAATTCGAACAACGTCCTTGTTTACTTTTATTCTTGCGTAACCTTGTTGATGTAGGGCTTTAAGTTTGTCTTCTATAGTGCGTCCTTCTTCTACATGAATAGGAGCGAGGAGCAGTAGTTTTTCGCCTTCTGTAAATGTTTTTAAATAGTTTAAAACATCTGAAACGGTGTCTTTTTTCACTTCCAAACCAGAAACAGGTGAATAGGTTTTTCCTACTCTAGCAAATAATAGTTTTAAGTAATCATAAATTTCTGTAGTAGTCCCAACGGTTGATCGTGGGTTGGTAGAGTTCACTTTTTGTTCTATAGCAATGGCAGGAGCAATACCTTTTATATAGTCGACCTTGGGCTTGTTTAATCGTCCTAAAAATTGGCGCGCATAACTTGATAAGCTTTCTACATAGCGCCTTTGCCCCTCTGCATATAAAGTATCAAAAGCTAAACTGGATTTACCAGAACCCGACAAACCTGTAATTACGACTAATTTATTTCTGGGTATAACGACATCAATGTTTTTTAAGTTGTGCAGTTTAGCACCTTTAATAATGATGTTTTCTTTCGGGTTTACTTCGGAAATATTAGTAGTCATACGCTTTTAAAGGAATAATTTCGCAAAGATACTATAAGTATGGCAAGCTAAAAAATGCATAATACTTTAAATAAAAGTTAAAAAAACAGATTAAATCTTGTTTTTTTGGAATGATAATAGTTATATTTGATTCTATTAATCAATATTTTAAATAACTCTCGCCTATAGCAGAACATTACTTTTAACCCAAAAACCCCAAGCAGAGAACTTTTTTCTATGCACTAAAAGTAATAATTATGCAACACGAACTTATACAAGACGCTACGCTAGTTAGCAATTATATTAAAGGTGATGAAGGTGCCTTAGAAACTCTTATTTACAGGCACAAACAAAGAATTTACAGTTTTATTTACTCGAAAGTTTATGATAGAGATGTGGCTGAAGATATTTTTCAGGACACTTTTATTAAAGTAATTCGTACCCTAAAACGTGGAGCTTATAATGAAGAAGGTAAGTTTTTACCTTGGGTCATGCGTATTTCTCATAATTTGGTGATTGATTTTTTTAGAAAAAACAACAGAATGCCAAAATTTGATAATACAGATGAATTTAATATTTTCAACGTATTAAGTGATAGTAGTTTAAATGCTGAAAACAGCCTGATTAAAGAGCAGGTAGAAACAGATGTAAGACGTTTGGTTGAAGAGTTGCCCGCAGACCAAAAAGAAGTATTGCTAATGCGTATTTATGAGGATTTAAGTTTTAAAGAAATCTCAGACAAAACAGGTGTTAGTATCAATACAGCCTTAGGACGTATGCGTTATGCCTTAATAAACTTAAGAAAAATCATAGACAAGCATCATATAATTTTAACGAATTAGTACAATAAAGTAAATTTAGTTGCGTTAATAACTTGAATTCACCCTTAAATTATTAAAATGGCAAAAATTTACTCTGAAAATTCTATTAAAAAATTGAACGAACTTGAACCGAGAGAAGAAACGGTTAATTTAATTTTAAATTACTCTAAAGCTTTAAGTGTTATTACTTGTAAAAACATGAAGTTTGAAGCGCTTCTAAACTGAGTCGTAAAAAGCCCTAATAACTATTTTATTTATTAGGGCTTTTTAATTTATAATAATCATCAATTACAGTTTGTCTACCAATCGTTTTTGTGATGATGTCTTTTTCTAAATCCCAACCACGTGCGGGCGAATACTGTCTACCGTACCAAATAATTTGTAGATGCAAGTCGTTCCAAAGTTCTTCAGGAAATAATCGTTTAGCATCTTTTTCTGTTTGTACTACGTTTTTTCCGTTTGTTAAGTTCCAGCGATACATAAGTCTATGGATATGTGTGTCTACAGGGAAGGCGGGAACGCCAAAAGCTTGCGACATAACCACGCTTGCCGTTTTATGTCCCACCGCAGGGAAGGTTTCTAAAGTTTCAAAACTCTGTGGAACGATACCGTCATATTTTTCAATTAATATTTTTGAAAGTCCATGAATGCCTTTGCTTTTCATGGGTGATAACCCCACTGGTTTTATGATTTCTCGAATTTCTTCCACAGAAAGTTTAACCATATCATACGGATTATCAGCTTTCTCAAATAATAAAGGTGTGATTTGATTCACGCGAACATCGGTGCTTTGTGCAGACATTAAAACCGCTATTAGTAAGGTGTAAGGGTCTTTATGGTCTAACGGAATGGGTATGGTTGGGTATAATTCTTTAAGCGTATTTATAACGAATTCTACCTTATTTTCCTTTGTCATGTTGTATTTTTGTAGAAACCAAAGTTACTATTATGAATACATTAAAACAAGGAGACCAAGTGCCAAATTTCGAGGTGTTTGATGAACAAGGAAACGTTATTAAATTATCAGATTATAAAGGGAAGAAGTTAGTGGTATTCTTTTACCCAGCCGCAAGCACGCCTACATGTACCGTTGAAGCATGTAATTTACGAGATCATTATAAGGAATTAGCAGATGCTGGTTATGAAATATTGGGCGTTAGTGCTGATACACAGAAAAAACAATCCAATTTTAAGAATAAACATGAATTTCAATACCCTTTAATAGCAGATGTCGATAAGGTTATGATTAATACGTTTGGCGTTTGGGGACCTAAAAAATTCATGGGTCGCACGTATGATGGGATTCATCGTAAAACATTTGTCGTTAATGAGGCGGGAGTCGTAGATCGTGTGATTGATGCCGTAAAAGCAAAAATACATGCTTCTCAAATATTAGAATAAAAAAAAGCCTTCTCAAATTTAAGAAGGCTTTTTAGTTTTTACTTAGTATATTTTTTTCGTTTAGGTAGTACCAAGGGTTTCCTGGTGTATCCAAACATTCGGTAATCTTTAATTAAATCGGCAATACCTTCTGGTACCATGTTTTCCCATCCGCGTTCACCATCGCTAATCTGATTTAAAATTTCTCTAGAGAAAATGGTTAAGCATTTCTCATCAAAATCTTTGATATCTATGACTTTCCCGTTGTATTTAAAGAATTTATATAATTCCTTCATACGTGGATATACTTTTAAGTTTTCGCTATTTGTTAATTGACCTGTTTCAATGTCAATCATAGGGTATAGGTAAACTTTTAAATCTTTAAAGAATAATTTACCAAAGGCTTCCAATATACCTCCACTTAAATGTCGATAGTATTTTTCATCAAAAATATCAACCAAATTGCTAACTCCCATGGCAAGTCCCATACGTGCTTTTGAGTAGTTAGAAAAGTACTCGACAACCTTGTAGTATTCCTGAAAGTTAGATATCATAACAGAGTGTCCTAGAGAACATAACAAATCTGCTCTGTCCATGAAATCCTGTTCGTCAATTTCTCCTTCAGCACGTAAGTTGGAAAGGGTTATTTCGAAAACAACCTCCGTGTTGTCTGGGTCTACTTTTTTCTCGGCAATAAACATTTTATATGCATTTTCATACATATCCATATTTACTTGCGTTACCGGTCTGAAACTACCTCTAAAAGCTAAAATGTTTTTCTTGTAAAATATGCGTGCAGGTAATACGTTTTTTCCATCAGGACCAAACATTACCGCATCGGTCATACCGTTTTTAACAAGTTGCAAACTCATTAAGCGATTATCAACATTCTTAAATAAAGGACCTGAGAAATTAACAGTATCAATTTCTAATTGATCTTTATCTAAATGGTCGTATAAGTAGCGTAGTAATTTTTTAGGCTCGTTGTACTTGTAAAAAGCACCATAAATTAAGTTTGTACCAATAACGCCAAGTGTTTCTTGTTGAAGTCTCGCGTCTGTTTCTTTAAAACGGATGTGTAAAAGAACCTCATTATACTCTTGGTTTGGTTCTATTTGGTATTTAATTCCAATCCAGCCATGCCCCTTAAACTGTTTTGCAAAATCGATAGTTGTTACGGTGTTTGCAAAAGAAAAGAACATTTTATTAGGATAATCTTTTCGTGAAAGGCGTTTTTCAATAAGGTCAATCTCATGATTAAGCATTTTTCTCAAACGAGGCTCTGTTACATAACGGCCATCATCTTCAGCGCCATAAATAGCATCACTAAAAGCCTTATCGTAGGCTGACATTGCTTTTGCGATGGTTCCGGAGGCGCCACCAGCTCTAAAAAAATGTCGACTTGTTTCTTGTCCAGCTCCAATTTCTGCAAACGTACCGTAAATGTTTTCATTTAGGTTGATGCGGAGTGCTTTGGTTTTTAATGACGGAATTTCTTCAAATTCCCTATCTCCCTTTAAGGTAATTTCCATGTTACTATTTGGGTTACTTAATTATGTTAAACAAAGGTATCAAATAATAGAAGCAAATAAAAAATTAACTCTAATTTTGTTGGTAGATTTGAATCCTTTTAGTGAACACATAAAATGATTCAATTATTTTCTTATTTCTATAAAATAGATACGCCTTAATTATTGATTATTGCAAATGTAGCTGTTTTTAATGATAATTATTTTTAGAAATAAGCGATTGGTTGAAAATAAATTAAAAAACAGTAAATACTAATTTTTTGAAAATAACATTTTTAGGAACTGGAACTTCGCAAGGCATTCCCATTATTGGGAGTACGCACCCTGTGTGTTTAAGTTCTAGCAAAAAAGATAAGCGGTTACGTGTTTCTGTGTTGATAGAGTGGAATGGTTTTACGTATGTTGTTGACTGTGGGCCAGATTTTAGATATCAAATGTTACGCGCCAACTGCACGAAACTGGATGGAATTTTGTTTACACATGAGCATTCCGATCACACTTTAGGTTTAGACGACATTAGGCCTTTTTATTTTAGACAAGGAGATGTCTCTATTTACGCACATAAACGTGTTTTGAAATCGCTAAAAACAAGGTTCGATTATATTTTTGCTACAAAGAATAGGTATCCTGGTGCTCCGACAGTCATTACAAATCGGGTTAAAAATGAAGTTTTTACTATAAATAATCAAGAGGTGATTCCTGTGAATGGGAAGCATGGTAATTTACAAGTCTTTGGTTTTCGATTTAATGATTTTGCTTATTTAACCGATATGAAAACGGTGAAAGATAAGGAGGTTGAAAAAATTAAAAACGTAAAGGTGTTAGTGATTAATGCGTTAAGGGTTGAGCCGCATCAAACACATTTTAATTTAGAAGAAGCTCTTGAATTTATAGATAAGGTAAGACCTGAAAAAGCCTATTTAACACATATTAGTCATATGCTAGGTTTTCATGATGATGTTGAAAAAGCATTGCCAGAAAACGTTTTTTTAGCTTATGATGGTTTACAGATAACAATTTAAATTTTACAAAATGAAACAGAAAATTTTCATGTACTTATTCGTTTTTTCTATACTACTGATATTGTTTCAGTACGTAAACGCTAAACGTGTTTTTGCAGATATGGACCGTAAATTAGATGGCTACAAAACACAAGCAGAACGCTATAAAGATTCCGTAGCAGTTTTACAAAATGAAAATTTAGATTTATCACATTTCAATTTTGAAAGAAATGAAGACGCTATAAGTTATTTTGAAAACAAGGGGTATAATGTAGCGGAATTGGTGCCTTTAATAAAAGATGAACTTTACAGATTGAATGAAGAAAAAGGCGAACACCCTATCATCCCTTATGCTTCAGAAGAAGGGAAGCGCATGATGATTAACACGGTGAAACTATTGAACCATAAATGGATCGTTGCCGATTTCTCAGACGGGCAGTATTGGGGTGAATTGTTTTTAACGTATCAAATTACAGAAGGCAAGCAACTAAAATTTAATTTGGTTGAATCGTTTCTGTACCCTTTTAATTAGCTTTCACCTTGTAGGCAATCCCTTTTTGTTTTTTTGTATCACCCACATAAGAGTATTCGTAGGTGTATGAAGAATCTGTGGTTGTTAGTATTTTTAAATGAATATCCTTTCGTTCTGCCATATTCTTTGGGTTTATGGTTTTGAAAATAACTTCACAGTCATTTATCCAGCGTAATTGAGAAGAATCTGTTTTCTTATTGTAAATTTCGATTTGCAGCGCTTCTGTACGATTGAATTTCGATTTATACAATTCACCATCAATAGTGACCTCGCTGTAGAATTCACCTGTCTTAAAATCGGTGCAATTACGAGAAGTTTCGTAGCAGCTAAAAAAACTCAATAAAACGAAGAGGTATACTAATTTCATAATTAAAAATTTCAGTACAAAACTACTAAACTTAAATAGTTTTAATTCTGAAAATTTTTAAAACTTCCGTCAGAATAAAAAATAACAATGCGTTCTATTGTTTTATCATCTTTTATCTGGGGCTCTATATGATTCTCAATTACAGGAAGAGGTGATGGTGTTGCAATTGGTATTTCTGGTGTTGTTGGTTTAACCGTGTTTTGATCGACGGTTTTATTTGATGACGGAAATTCACCTTTACCATTTAGTAGCCAATACAATTCAACTTCCGGAAAAGCAGAAAGTATCTTTAAAACAAATTCCAAGCTTGGTTTATTTCTACCCGATAAAATATGCGATATACTAGAGCGTTGCACGCCTATCTTTTCAGCGAAAGAGGATGCGGATTCTCCGTAGTAATCGATGACTTTTTGCAGTCTTTTAGTAAAAGCTTCTGTGTTTATCATTGTAACTGTTACAAATGTGTTTTAACGTTACAAATGTAGCATAATAAGTCTGAACGAAACGTAAATACTGTGTTAAATATTGATTCATAGTAAATTAAAGCTTTAACATATGTGGTTTAATAAACTGAAAACAAGTCATTTAGTATGTCATTTTAATTAATCTATGAATTTCGTTTACATTCTTAATCAAATGCTTGTTTCTCATGTATAACATTGTAAACAAAACAAGTGTTTTTGTTGTTTACAATTGTAAATTAGTAATTGTTTACATTTGTAGCCTAAATTAGTAACATGCAAACAGAACTTATAGAATCATTATTTTCAACGTATAAAGAATCAACTTTAAACCACCGTTATATTACCAATAAACACATCGAACCTTTGTTGGAAAATATGGCTCATAAAGTGCAAATGGAGACCCTTGGTCATTCCGTTTTAAATCGCCCTATTTATGGTATTAAAATAGGTACAGGCTCTAAGCGTATTCTTATGTGGTCTCAAATGCATGGTAACGAATCGACCACAACAAAGGCTTTGTTTGATCTATTAAACACGCTTTTTGATGAGAATTCATCTGTAAGCCACATTTTAAATGCGTGTACCTTATATATAATACCTATTTTAAGTCCTGACGGGGCAAATGCCTATACCCGTATAAATGCCAATCACATCGATTTAAATAGAGATGCTCAAGATTTAACACAACCAGAAAGTAAGGTGTTACGAGCAGCCTTTAACGCCTTTAAACCTCACTATTGTTATAATTTACATGGGCAACGTACTATTTTTAGTGCGGGTAAGACTAATAACCCTGCTACAATCTCTTTTCTGGCACCGGCTCAAGATGAGGCATGTACCATTACCCCAAATAGAAAAAGGGTTATGGAGGTTATTGCTGTCATGAATGAAGCGCTACAAGCCGTTATACCCAATCATGTAGGGGTTTATGATGATGCCTTTAATATAAACTGTGTTGGAGATGCATTTCAATGTGAAAACGTGCCAACTATTTTGTTTGAAGCAGGGCATTCACCTAATGATTATGGTAGGGAAGAAACAAGACGTCTTATTTATATGTCTTATATCGCTTCGTTAGATTATATTTCAAAAAATGAAGTATCTGGTGCTTATTATGAACCTTATTTGTCGATTCCAGAGAATGAAAAATTATTTTTAGACATTATTATTAAGAATGCTAAAATAGGAAGGGGTAAAGAAGCTATTATAACAGATATAGGAATTTTATTCCAAGAAAAATTAATTGATAATAAGGTGCAATTCGTTCCTAAAGTTGAAAAAATCGAAAATTTAGATTCTTATTTTGCGCATAAAACAATTCAAGCTAATAAGTTAGAGGTTATGGATGGAGATGGTGAATTATTGAAAGTTGATTACGAAAACGTTTTCGTAATAATGAATAATGAAAAAATCTTATTAATACCGAAATAAAGTGTACGTATAATGCGTAATTATTAATAAAAATGTATTAATTTTGCCTTATATTTAAGAATAGTTAATTATGGGGAAAATTAAATTAGACGAAATTGATCATCAAATTCTTGACATGTTAATTGATAACACAAGAATTCCGTTTACAGACATTGCGAAAAAATTATTAATTTCTGCAGGTACAGTTCATGTACGTGTTAAGAAAATGGAAGAGCAAGGTATTATTAAAGGCTCGTCGTTAATGTTAGATTACAAAAAGTTAGGATATTCATTTATAGCCTATGTAGGCGTTTATTTGAATAATACATCTCAAACAAAATTTGTACTGGAACGTATTAATGAAATCGCTTTTGTAACGGTAGCACATATAACTACAGGGAAGTTTAATATTTTTTGTAAAATTAGAGCAAGAAGTACAGAACACGCCAAAGAAATTATATTCAAGTTAGATGATATTGAGGGTGTTTATAGAACAGAAACTATGATTTCTTTAGAAGAAAGCATCAATGATAAAAAACGATTAATGCATTCCATTTTTAATGAGATGTAGTTTAAAATAAGAGTTAAATATAAAGCCAGTTTTAAAAGAAGCTGGCTTTTTTTTTGTGTTACGTGTAGATTAAAGACTAATTCAGTTATTTGAAGACTATTTTTGTGCTTTTTTTATTAAAGTTAGATGTTTGTTCACGTAATTTGCAACTAATTTGATGTTTCTATTCGCTTTATATGGTATTTAATTCTTTAGAGTATTTTATATTTCTTCCTATTGTTTTTCTTCTTTATTGGTTTGTTCTCAATAAACGTGTAAAGGCACAAAATATATTAATTTTAGTAGCTAGTTATGTGTTTTATGGACTTTGGGATTGGCGGTTTTTATCCTTAATTTTATTAAGCACGGTAGTCGATTACTTTGTTGCTTTAAAAATAGATAGCTTAGATGAGAAGTCTAAACGTAAATCTTGGCTATGGGTTAGTGTTATTTTTAATGTAGGGCTTTTAGGTTTTTTTAAATACTATAACTTTTTTATAGACTCCTGGGTTGATATGGTGTCGATAATGGGCTATGAGATAAAAAGCACTTGGACTTTGCGTGTTATTTTACCGGTGGGAATCTCTTTTTATACGTTTCAAACCATGTCCTATTCGTTTGATGTGTATTATAAAAAGTTAAAGCCAACAACCGATTTTTTATCTTTTGCAGCTTTTGTTAGTTTCTTTCCGCAGTTGGTAGCAGGGCCTATTGAGCGCGCCTCTAATTTACTGTCTCAAATATTAAATAAGCGTACTTTTAATTATGATCAAATTGTAAGTGGTCTTAAATTAATTTTATGGGGTTTATTTAAAAAAATAGTTATCGCAGATTCTTTAGCACCTATGGTGGATGATATTTTTACTAATTATTCTACTTATCCTGCGTCTACGCTTATTTTAGGTGTCACGATGTTTAGTTTTCAGGTATATGGTGATTTTAGTGGATATTCAGATATAGCTATAGGGACGGCTAAGCTTTTTGGAGTGGAGCTGATGTCTAATTTTAAATTCCCTAACTTCTCAAGAAACGTAGCGGAGTATTGGCAACGGTGGCATGTATCCTTATCCACCTGGTTTAGACATTATGTGTATATTCCTTTAGGCGGCTCTAAAGTGAGTAAATTAAAGGCTATTAGAAATATTAGTATTGTGTTTTTAGTAAGTGGGTTTTGGCACGGGGCTAACTGGACGTTTATATTTTGGGGAGCCTTTCATGCCCTCGTTTTTATTCCTGTTTTTTTGATGGGTAGAAATGCTGTTTATAAAGACTCTGTAGTAGGGGAGAACACCTTCTTACCAACACTAACCGAGGTTGGACAAGTATTATTAACCTTTGCCATTGTTACTTTTTCAAGGATATTTTTTAGGTCGGAATCCATCACTGCTGCCTTTAGTTTTATAAATAAGATTTTTACTGATTTTTCATATGAAGCCTATAGCCATCCTATGGGCTATCGAATGATAGATTATTATGTTTTGATTATATTGTTTGTTATTTATGAATATATAATTAGGAAAGATGAACGTTCACCGTTTAAGTTTAAATCTAAAGTGGTTCGGTTTATCGTGTATACCATCGTTATTTTTTCTATGTTATTGTTTTATGATAGTCATATGGATAGATCGTTTATTTATTTTCAATTTTAAATAAGATGAAGAAACTAGTTCTTAAATTAATAGTATATAGCATCTTAGTCGTTCTAAGTTTGGAAATTTTGGTACGGGTTTTTCATCTCACCAAAGATTATCCAGAGCGCTATGTTGATGAGTATGATGTTGAAAAATGGGTGCCAAATCAAGAAGGATATTCAGTAACAGGTAACAGAAGACAGAACTTTTCAAAATACCACATTAATAAGCTTGGGTTTAATTCATATAGGGAGTTTAATCCGTCAAAAGACAAAGTGGAAATCGCATTAGTGGGAGATTCCTTTATAGAAGGTTTTCATCAAAATTATTACAATTCTATTGGTAAAAAAATAGAAGATAAACTGAAAGGAGTCGAAGTCTATGAATACGGCTATGCTGGTTATGATTTAGCGGACCAGTTGCATCTAATAAATAAATACAAAAAACAATTTGACTTCATAGATCATGTTGTTCTAGGTTTAAAATTTGAGAATGATTTGACGCGGGGAGAATATAACGTGGTTCAAGATCGTATGGTTTTTGAAACACCATTGTATAAATTAATGAAGGAAATTAAGTTAATTGTTTATTTACAAAGCAATGGTTTTTTTGACCACATTAGAGAATTAGGAAAGAAAACAATGTCTATTGAGAATAGTTTAGACGAGCCAAAAATCAACAAAGAGGATACTCAGAAGAATATAGAATTAAAATACTTTGAAAATTTCATGAATTTAATTTCTATTTATGGTTTTGATAAAACCAGATTTGTTTTTCTTATTGAATCTAAAAAAACTCCAGAATTATTTTTAGCATATTTAAAAAGGGAAAATTTTAAGTATATTGATTTCTCTAAGCCTTTTGAAACATCAAAACGGACTCCGACATTAATTTATGACAAGCACTGGAACAATCATGGGAGAGATATTATTGCGAATTTGATTACGGATTACATAAAATAATTAGATGTAAAGCTTCAATATCGCATTGTATTTTAAATTAAGAAGAAAAGTAATTAATATTAAAGTTATAGTTTGGAATCCATTTTTCATTTTAATTCTTTTATTATAATTTTGATAACATTTTAAATATTAAATTCTTACAAAGAAATGAATATATTAATAACATCTGCAGGTAGAAGGGTATCATTAGTGAGAGCTTTTCAAGCTGAATTAAAAGCCCTAGTACCTGAAGGAAAGGTTATGACCACCGATTTTAATATTAGGTTGTCTTCTGCTTGCCATGTGTCCGACAAGGCTTTTCAGTTACCTTTGGTTTGTGATAAAAATTACTTTAAATTATTATTAGATGTATGTCTTGATAATAATATTAAACTCATAATTCCTACGATAGACACTGAATTATTATTATTAGCAAAAAACAAAGACCTTTTCTTAAAAAACGGAATCACAGCAATTGTTTCATCTCAAGAATTTATAGGTATATGTAGAGATAAACGACAAATGAGTACGTTCTTCCTTGTAAACGATATTAATGTTGCTAAAGAGTATTCAAAATACGATTATGAATTGCCTCTTTTTATAAAGCCTTTTAATGGTAGTCGTAGTGTAGATACCTTTATCATTAATAAACATGAAGATTTAACCGAGTACCATTTTAAGAACAAAAACTTAATGTTTTTAGAATATTTGGATCATTCTTTTTATGAAGAGTTTACTTGTGATTTATATTATGATAAATTTAATAATTTAAAATCGGTCGTTCCTAGACAGCGTATTGAAGTGCGCGATGGGGAAGTGAATAAGGGCATCACTAAAAAGAATATGTTAGTAGATTATATCGGTGAACATTTGAAGCATATAGACGGGGCCATCGGGTGTCTCACCGCTCAGTTTTTTAAACATATTACAGATGATTGTATTTATGGTATAGAAATAAATGCGCGATTTGGAGGCGGTTTTCCCTTATCGTATGCTGCTGGGGCCAATTATCCAAAATGGATCATTCAAGAATATTTGTTTGATGAAGAAATTAATAGTTATAATGATTGGGAAGCTGATTTGCTTATGTTGCGTTATGATGATGAGGTATTAGTTCATGATTATAAAGAATAAGGAATTAGTCGTTGTCTTTGATTTAGATGATACGCTGTACAAGGAAATAGATTTTTTAAAATCGGCTTATAGGGAAATCGCTAATTACCTTGGCTCGCGGTTTGGCGTATTAGCTGATAAGCTGTATGAAGCCATGTTAGCCGATTACCACGCTGGTTTGAACGTGTTTGAAAGCCTTATTAAAAAGCAGGAATTTCAAAATATAACAGTTCAAGACTTGTTAGGGATGTATAGACATCATGTGCCTTCCATTTGTTTGACTCCTGAATATGAAAACGTGCTGAAACATTTGAAAAAGGAGGTCTTTAAGGTTGGCTTGATCACCGACGGCCGTAGTATACAGCAGCGAAACAAGCTTTTAGCATTGGGGCTTAGCGATTATTTCGATGGGGTGATTATTTCGGAAGAGTTTGGTTCAGAAAAGCCAAATGTTAAGAATTACCAGTATTTTGTTAATACCTATGGTGCCGAAAAAACTTATATCTATATTGGCGATAATACCCGCAAAGATTTTAGTTCGCCGCGTCTTTTGGGATGGAAAACCATATGTCTATTAGATAGCGGGACAAACATACATAAACAAGCTTTCACTATGGAAAGTGAAGAAACAGCAGATTATTTAATACAAGATTTCATTGAAATCTCACACTTAATGAATCAGGTGCTCTAAAAGGAAATGAAGTTAGAAATAAATAAAATATCAAATCAAATAAGTTTCGAAATCTATTTGAAGTCTGTTGAGTCCTTCAATGTTACCAACCCTTTTTATAAAATTTGGTTTTCAAATATTCATGAAAACACTCAGGATGAATTAAGTTATTTTTCACTACGTGATGAAAAGGGAACACTCCTAATTTTAATGCCTATTATTTTAAGAAGGATTCCGCATTTTGAAAAGCATCAAAACTATTTTGATGTGAGCTCTCCGTATGGTTATAGTGGTCCCTTGTTTAATGAAGCGATGTCTAGAGGCTATCTCATTTTGTTTTGGGAACTTGTAGATGCTTGGTACAAGGATAACCATGTGGTATCCGAATTTATTAGGTTTAGCTTAAACAATAATTATCATTTTTATTCTGGCAAGTTGGTGCCCACACTTACGAATGTGAATGGCTGTGTGGTTGATGAAGTAGCGCAATGGCAAAATTTTAAACAAAAAGTTAGAAATAATTACCGTAAAAGTGCTAAGGAAGGGCTGAAAGTAAAGTTTTTACATAAAGGTTTAACGAAAGCAGATATCAAGCAGTTTTATGATATTTATATCACGACCATGTCTCGAATTGGAGCGGATAAAGAGTACCGCTATTCGCTGGAATATTTTGAAAGTATTATTGAATTGAGTGGTGATGATTTTATGATTGCACTCGTTTTTAAAGGCGATGTCGCGATATCCACAGAATTGGTATTGATTTCAGGAACAAGCTTATTTTCGTTCTTAGGCGGTACCTTATCTGAATATTTCAAGTTGCGCCCCAACGATTTTTTAAAAATAGAAGTGTTAAATTGGGCGCGGCAGCATGGGTATACACAGTATGTATTAGGAGGAGGACGTACTGATGGTGATAGTTTATACCAGTATAAAAAGTCGTTTTTCCCTAATGATAAGGATTTGATATTTTATACTGGTAGAAAGATTATTAATACTAAAATATATAAGAAACTAGATAATTTATTGAATAGCTCTGTTATTTCGGAATGTGTTAACCCAGATGAAAAACAAAATAAACAACAAATTGGTTTTTTTCCAGTCTACAGAAAAAACGCATTCTCTAATTAATACAGTGAAACCTCATTATTGGCCGCGAAAAATATTTTTTTTATGGATTGGAAGTGCCTGTGAATTCAGGCATATTAAGGCCATCAGCGGTGTTAATGCCTTCTGGCTTCACAATTCTTTTTATCGTTAAGATAATTATTTTTAAATCTATTAGTAATGAAATATTTTCAACGTACCACACATCATATTCAAATTTCCGCTCCCAAGAAATAGTATTTCTTCCTTTTATTTGTGCCCAACCAGTAATACCAGGTCTTACATTATGACGTTTTTTTTGAAAATTATTATATAGAGGTAAATAAGAGGAGAGTAGTGGTCTAGGACCAACAATACTCATATCGCCTTTGATAACGTTTATTAACTGCGGTATTTCGTCTAAAGAATATTTTCTAATAAAATGCCCTATCTTTGTTACTCTGTTTAAACTATGAACGTTCTGTGCGTCATCAGGTTTTAAATCTCGCATCGTTTTAAATTTCACAATTCTAAAAAGTTTATCATTTTTGCCAGGTCGTTCTTGAAAAAAGAATGGTTTGCCATTATTTACAACTAATAAGCAAATTAGAAGTATAATAAATATAGGAGAAAATATAAAAAGAGCAATTAGGGCTGCTAAAAAGTCAAGTATTCTTTTAATTGTTTTGTACATTATTTCTGTGATCATTTAAGTCAATAATAGTTTCGTTAATGTTTACATCACTAGCATTAAATACTTTTTTAATAGTTTTAAAAAATATTTTAAAGTCTAAAAGCCAGTTCATTTTTTCAACATATTCAACATCTAGTGCTAATTTTTCATCCCATCCCAAAGAATTTCTACCAGATACTTGTGCCCAGCCAGTAACTCCAGGTCTTATAGTGTGTCTTATTTTTTCTGTCTCCGTATAATATGGTAAGTATTGTACTCTTAACGGTCTAGGTCCAATTAAACTCATGTCTCCTGATAATATATTTAATAATTGTGGGATTTCATCTAGAGAGTATTTCCTGATGAAGTCTCCGAAGCGAGTAACTCGTTCTTCGTCAGGCAAAAGCTTTCCATCAGGACCTTTTTTATCAGTCATAGACTTAAACTTAATTATTTTAAAAATTTTCTCATTCTTTCCTGGGCGTTGTTGAAAATAAAAAGGCGTGTCTTTGTTTAGAAAAAACAGGGCTAAACTTAGAATTAAAAAAATGGGAGATAAAATAATTAATGCAATAAACGCGAAGGCAATGTCTAATATTCTTTTAAAAAAATGTTTATACATAGAAGCTTAAATTTCATGCAAAAATATCATTTATATTAATAAAAAATTAGAATTCTTATAGCCTATTTGTTAATCAGTTATAAATACAAATAAAGGTAGCTATTTTAAGGTGTCATCAGTCTTATTCAAAACGTTTGCTATGTATAACATATCCTTTTTTGTATACCTATAATCTAAATGAATGTTTAAATAATAACCATAGGTGTTAATATTTCCAGGCCATAATAGGGATGGGTAAATGTTATTATCAATTAAATAAGTCCTTATTTTATCTAAATTTGTGCTTTCCTTAAAATGTAAGATAAGCCCAAACGTGGTTGATGTATTGGTATCAATGATTTCAAATTCCTGATTAGTTTGTAAACTCTTATGTAGTTCCTTTATATTCTCCGATTTAAATTCTAGATAATTTATTGGCAAGAATTTATTTATAATTTCTTCGTGCTTGCTTTGTATGCTAGTTAAATTATAGTTTTTATGTAAATTTAGTTCGGCATCCTTTATAAGCAATAGACTCTCTTTTTTTAATGATAGATTTCCTGTTTTTTCATATTCATTTTTATAAACCATGGCGGTTAATGTCTTATCCCAAATAGGTTCGTAGGATTCAGAAGTCATTAATTTTATACTTTTATTAAGTTCATGATTTTTTGGGCTCCAAGCCATACCACCTAAAGGAATTGGCAGGGATTTTCTCAAAGATGTCATGCAAAAATCGGCCTTACTGTTTATACAGGAATTACTTAGCCACCCATGAGAATGGTCTTCTATGGTAATTACATCAATGCCCCCAGTGTCAATTAAACATTCGCTAACACCCCAAAAGTTGTTTATAATTATCACATCTTTTTTCGAGGCAAATTCAAAAGCATTAATTATATGTTTAGGATTCGAAGGATTGGTTTTGTAGGTCTCAATATTCGAATAATTAGATTTTAACCACTCTGTAACATGCATGCAATAATATTCTGGTAACCAAATGGTGAATGCATTTTGTTCTGTTCTAATTAATTCAATTAAATATTTAATAGCTTGTCTTCCTGTGTAAAACAGCATTTTGTTTTCAGGACTGAAAACGGTTTTGTGTTTTGTTAAATTTTTATCGTGATTCTCTACAAAGGCAAAAAAGGACCCTATACCTTTATTGTTAAGATTAGTAGATACGTTTGTCATGGTTAAATAATTTAAGACTACATTAAAAGCTAAATATTTTTTGGCAAATTAAATAAAATAAAATAGTTTTACTAACAATACATTTCATTAAAAATTAATATAAGTTTAATGAGACAAACTAAAAATATAGAATGGAAGCTATTTATATAAGACCGCTAGAAGAACAGGACGCATATGTTTCTGTTAAGTGGAGGAATAATCCGGAAATTTGGAAATTTACCGGGGCTAAACCTGATAATTTGGTGACCATTGAGATGGAATTATCATGGATTAAAAAAGTTTTTGAAAGAACTAATGAAAAACGATTTGCTATTTGTCTTTCTGATAGCAATCAATATATAGGAAATGTTCAATTAACGGATATTGAAGGCTCGGAGGCTCAATTTCATATATTTATTGGCGAGGCAGCCTTTTGGAATAAAGGAATAGGAACTACGGCTACTAAATTAATTTTAGAGTATGGGTTTGATGTGCTTAAACTTTCGTTAATATATTTATACGTGAAAGAAGTTCATAAAGCTGCTGTAAAAGCGTATCAAAATAGCGGTTTTAAACAGCTTCAATTAGAAGATGGGTTTATTAAAATGGAAATTCAGGGTGATTTATTTTCCTAATTTAAACTTTTATATTCAGACAATAACGCCTTCCAAACGATACTTCTTTCAAACTTAGTCGTAATAAATTGTCTAGAGACGGCACCCATCTTATTTGATTCCGATTGATTATTTAACACATAACTCATAGCATTATATAGTGCTAATTCGTCTTTTACTGGTATTATAATTCCTGTTTCATTATGTTCTATAATTTCGTTACAGCCGTTTATATCTGTCACAATACAAGGGAGTTGCATGGCTCCTGCTTGCATAACAACATTTGGGAACCCCTCGCGGTAGCTAGGAAAAGCTAAAGCGTCTGAAATAGCAAAATAAGGCCTTACATCTGTAACCCAGCCTGTTTCTATTATTTTAGGGTTGTTTTTTATACTGTTTATAGTTTCAGGTAACAACGGGTCCAGTTTCTCTTCATATATGCCAACTAATAATAAGGTTACATCTTGTTCTGTTTGACAAAGCTTATTAAATACAGAAATAAGTTCATTAATACCTTTGTCTTTAACAAGTCTGCCAGCAAAAACAAATACAAACTCTTTTTTGTCAATTTTTAAATTGGCACGGGTTTCTTTCTGGTTATCTTCACTAAAATGCTGCATTGAGAAATAATCGATGTCTATACCATTTACATTACCATTAGCTAAAACCTTTAGGGGTTTAGAGGTGATTTTAAATTTTTCGAGATCGTTTTTAACACCATTGCCTTCAGGGAAAATTCTAGTAGCGCAAGAACATAAAATTCGATCAGTTGTTATTAATAATTTTTTAAATAAACCTGTTTGAGTAGGAAAAATCAACCCCGTGAAGGTGTGTAGTCTATTTGGAACTCTCGCTAAATAAGATGCCATCATACTTAATAAACCTGCTTTAGGCGTGATGGAATGTACAATATGTGGTTTCTCATTTTTAAAGAGCCTGTATAGTTTGTACAAAGATTTAAGGTCTTTATATAGAGAGATGTGTCTCTCCAATTCTATTGGGATAATTTCAATACCCTCGCTTGTGCTAATTTCTTCTAGTACTGGCGATTGGGACGAAACACCTATAACCTCGTAATAGTTACTTAAAAATTTTAATTGGCCTGGGATTAATTTGAAAGACATGCCAGAAGTAACAACTCTAATAATTTTTTTCTTCTCTTCCATATAAAGTTTCTAATCACCTACAAATAGACTGCGTAGATGGGCAAATATATAAAACTAATTTGTGTTTATATTTATTTAACGGTATTAATGACTTCCATTAAAATTATAAACTTGCTATTAAAGGTGTGAATGGTTATGTGTTTGTTTTTTTTTTTTTTTATAAAATTAACAAGTACTTGTGTTTTACTAATTAATCTGTTGATAAATAAATACTTAGTGTTATTTATTTTTAAAATTTTATTAACAATAGGGTGGTTATGTTATTTTTTAGGATATTTTTGCACTTTTAAAAAAATACTGTGGTTAAAACATCCAGAACATGAATGGGGACGTATATAGGCTTAATAGAAACAATAAAAACCAATTAATCGATAAAAAATGCAGTTAAACGGATTTATTTTGAAATTAAAAATGCATTTCATCGAAAAAATCAAACACTTTAGCGGTTATTGTGTTTTTTTTTGTAATATTACACTGAGATTATTATTCACCCCCAAATTAAAACCTATGAAAATGATGATTAGACCTATGTATTTAGTATTCTTTGTAATGATATCTTTGGTATCATGCAATAGTGAAGAATTATTTAAAGAACCAACAAGTGAAATTGTATTAGACAACGAGACCCCGGAAGACACAGATAGCACAACTGAAGCTAATGCAAGTACTCCCTGTGATTTTACATTAAATAATGTAGCTGCAAATTCTACAATTATTATAAACTGTGTGTTAGATTTAAATGGAGAATCTATAACATTACCAACTAACGTGACTGTTGTTTATGAAGGTGGTTCAATTATTAACGGAACTATTAATTTTTCAAATGGGAATACCATTGATGGCGATTTGTTGAATTCTACCTTAATATTAGGTGGTACTACACCTTTATTAAAAGATCCTACTTTTAATTTTGACCCAAAAAGATGGGGAATTGTAGAAGGTAAAGTAACTGATGCTGTAGCTTTAAGAAATAAAACTTTATTGCAAAATACCATTGATAAAACAAAAGAAATGGGCGTTCAAACTTTCACAATAGACAATATGGATGCGTATTTTGCAGTAGGCATTAGTAGTGATGTTGCTGGGGTAGCTAATAATGCACTTCATTTACCTTCTGATTTTAATCTGATAATGACTGATAATACTTTTTTAAGAGTACAACCTAATGCGTTTCCTTTTTCTGTTTTATTAACTGTTTTTGAAAATAAAAATGTAACCATAACAGGAGGGAATTTGATAGGAGACCGTTGGGAGCATGAATATGTTACTGAAAATGTTGGTACTTATTTTTCTCATGAATGGCCGATGCTTTTGCAGTTTGCTAGTGCCGAAAACATAGTTGCAGACGGTGTATATATGGCTGATGCTACAGGTGATGGTTTGTCAATTGCCAATGGAAGGAATTTAAGGTACGAAGCCGGAGCTAAATTTAATAAAAATATTTTAATTAAAAATTGTACAACAACTAGGTCGAGACGTAACAATGTCAGTATCACAGATGGTGAGAATATAACTTTAGAGAATTGTATTATTACTGACGCTGGAATTGGTACTCAATCTAAAGATGCCAAC
The DNA here is from genome assembly GCF_030552475.1 of Mariniflexile sp. AS56. GTDB lineage: Bacteria > Bacteroidota > Bacteroidia > Flavobacteriales > Flavobacteriaceae > Mariniflexile. The sequence goes on from NZ_JAUPED010000002.1 coordinate 323,970, forward strand.
GGTAATACGATCCAATTTACATCGGCTGGAGTTTTACCAAGAACGGGTATTGATATAGAACCATACATGGATCAAGACGAAAATGGTAATTTACGTTATTATGCCAGAGCACAGTATATTCTTATTAAAGGCTGTACATTTACAGGGAATTCAAACTCTAGTATTATTGATTATACGGGGGAAGATGTAGTTATTGAGGGGAATTTTTCTGACAATGAAATAGGCGCACATCATGGTTGGAGAACAAAATTCATTAACAATACGCTTGTAGCTTCAGAAGCGAATAAGAGTGTAGCAGGAATATCTACCGGTGACACAAATACTTATGAAGTTATAGGTAATTCTATTTCGGGTTTTAATATCGGGATAGAAGCAACAGGAGACACCGGTCTGGTTGCAAATAATACTATTCGTGATTTTGGAGCTGGTATCGCACCTAAAAACGCTAATAATTTTATTTTTGAAAACAATGATATTGAAGGAGCTAATGCTGTTGGGATATCAGGCTATGGGGCTAATGGTAATATGATATTTAGAAACAATAAAATTGTTGTAGATAAATCACCAATGAATTGGCAGGTTAGTAATAACACAACTGAGTCATTAAATTATACCGTATTGTTTGATAATAATCAATTTATTGCTAGGGTATCAGGACCATCATATGTTTATATTAATCAAAGTCCAAATGTTACCGTAAAAAATAGTACACTTACTAAGGCTAGATTTTTAGTGCGCGAATCCAATAATTTTGTAGAGGTAAATAACACCTTAAATTAAGCATAAAATATAGTATAAAAAAAGAGACTCCATATGGAGTCTCTTTTTTTTTAAGCTATTTAATATATAAATTTAAATAATTTTATTGTAAACATGGAGTGTGCCTTGTGTCATCGCTTTAATTGTAAACTTGTTTAATGCTTTTTCTTTTCCTTTTTCAGCAATGGTTAGGCGTAATGGTATGTTTTCGATACTTGTTTTTAAAAGTTCTGCCAATTGTTGGTAATTATTATTATCAAAAATAAAACCATCTTCGCCATGATTAATTTGGTCATATGCTCCTTCAGTATTACTACGTAAAACGCAGCAACCATTCATCATTGCTTCAATTACAACCAACCCAAACCCTTCTAAGCGCGATGGTAACACAAATATATCAAATATGTCGTAAAATTTTTTTGGGTCTTGGTAATCAAAACAGGTTACACTATCTTTCGTATTGGTAATCTGTATTAAATTGTCTAACCAAGGACGTGTATTATTATGTTTAGAAGAGCCTAAAAAAATAATATGAATTTTATCTTTTATTGAAGCATCTAAACTTTCAACAGCTTGTAATAATAAATCATGGCCTTTACGTTTTTCAATACTGCCAACAAAGCCTATAATAACTTTATCAAGAGGAATGTTATTAGCTAATTTAAAGGCGTTTTTTTCTTCAAGAGACATATTTATAGCAAAGGCTTCAGAAACTCCATGATTCACTATAGTGATATCCTCATTTTTGTATTTAAATAAATCCATGGCGTAATCTCTGGTTTCTCTACTAATGGCTATTAAATGGGTCGCGTTTTTATATTTGAATGATTTAACAAAATCGTTAACATGTAGTGTCGATACAAACTTTTTATGCATTAACCAAGGTATAAAAGACATGTAGGGGGATTGTGCATGTATTACATCTGGTTTAATTTTTAATATATAGTACATAATTTTTAAAATCGATAGGAAAGATGTATTAAGTCTCTGTACAGAATTTCCTTTAGGGATACTAAATTGATTAACCTTGGTGCCTATTTTTTTAAAATTGTCATAAATAGCATCGAGGCGGGGGTTATTACATTCAATAGGACCACCTGTTACCAAGTAAACGTCGTTGCTTTCCTTAATTAAACCGCTTACTAGGTCTAAAGTATTAGTAGTAACCCCGGTTTGGTCGATTCTACTAAGTAGTATTAGAATTTTCATAATAGCTAAATTTTTAAATTATTTTATTAGGCAGATTAGCTATACATCAAATAAAATATTTTATCTGATGTACTGCAAAAAAGCTTTTCACTTTTTTTGCTATTAAGATTACAGTTTAAATAATTGTTTTTTAAAGTATATAATCTTTTGTATTTAGGGAGATTGCTAATTGTTACTTAATTGTGTACTTTTTTGTAAAGCGTGCTATACTTTACTAATTAATTTAACTTCCATGCCGAAGTTTATTAAATTTTGAAAACATAAAACAAGATAATGAAAATACCAGATAATTATTTGCAAAATATAAAAACCATCTTTTATCCTTAGTATCGGGTTTAAATTTGGTAGGGTATAAGTTTTTTGATTTTAAAAGTGTTATAATTTCTTTTTTCGTACTTGTAGATTTGGTGTCTTTTAGCACGCGTATAAGCATGGTTGCAACTAAAGAGCTTACTCGTTTTTTTAATGGAATATAGGCTATTGATTTTGTGGTAACGTGTTGTTCTGCTAAATCATTTATAGAATTAATGACTGTAAAAATATCAAAAATCATTTTTTCCTTTTTAGCAAAATTTCTAGTTCTTGTTATAGAACCTTCACGTTGCAAAAAGTGCGCTATAATAGTATCGATAGCCATAATGCGATCGCAAAGTACAACAGCTCTAGAGTTAAATTCAATATCTTCAATATACACATTGGGCATAAAGCGTAGTTGATGTATATTCATAAAACTTAAGCGGTACAATTTATTACATGCAGAACTCATATAATTTATTTCTGCTAAATATTCAGCACCTGTAAGTACTTTATTGTTGGAGGAAGCAGATGCCGAATACACAATTTTATTATGTGGTGTAATGCCTTTGGCACCAAATTCAAGGATGTCTGTTTTATTAAACACCGCTGTGTCAATAAGGTTTTTCAGTACATTAGGAAGTATATAATCATCTGCATCAACAAATAATATAAATTGGCCTAAAGCATTATTTAAACCTGTGTTTCTAGCGCCGCTAAGACCTTGGTTCTCTTGACTTATTATTTTCAAGTTAACAAATTCGTTCTTTAATTCTTCTAAAACAAGCAAACTCGTATCGGTTGAACCATCATTTACCGCTATTATTTCAAATTGGTCCTTATCTATATCTTGTATAGTTAAACTTTTAATACAGGTATTTAAATAGTCTGCCACATTATAAACGGGCACAATAATCGATAATTTCATAGAGGGTAACATGTTATGCATAATATATATAAGACATAAAATAGGTGAAACCAAAATATAGTGTCGTAAATATTCCTATTCTATAAAATTGGTTTTTCCAAAAAATTTCCTTTAAATATGGGTAACAAATAACAATAGCCATAAGAAACCATGATAAATAGGCAAATCTATTAGAATAATTAGCTGTATTAATCATAATCCACATACCATTGCAAATTAGATACGTATGTAAAATGCGTTTGTATAAAACATCCGAAAAATTTCTTTTTATAATAAAGTAATAACCTGCAAATACAGGTACAGCACTATATAATACAAAATCATACCTAAACCCGACACTTTTAAAGTCGTTAGCACTAGGTTTGGTTGACAAATAACCACTAAGCTTTTCTCCTCCTAAGCCTAATTGACTAAATAAGCTGACCAAAGTTGGCCCTATGGCAATGGAAATTGCTATTGAAAATAGCCAAAAAAGAAGATATTTTTTTGTGTCAATTATAAAGTATGACATTATAAATGCCAATATAGGTAATTTCATACTTTGGTGGATGCTAACCGAAAGAAATAGGATAATAATCATTAAAGCTGTTCTTTTATTTAAAGCGATTCCCAAAATAAATAGGGAAGAGGCAATACCATTTCGCATTCCATTAACACCATAGGTATAAAAAGAAAATGAAGCTAGAAGCATGATAAAAGCAAATAAGTAATAATTGGGGAACCAAATTTTACTCGCTATATAAAGGGGAAGTATGTATAAAATAATACTCAAAACAAAAAACAGATGTATTGAGCCCACCTTGGCTAATGCGTAGGTGAACAATTCAAAACCAAGATCCCCGTCCATATATAAAGGATTGCCTGCCTGATATAATTCAAAACTTAGGGCGTAAGTAGACATGTCTGTAAAAAACCGACCGCTTATAGGTCTAAATCCCAGGTAAATAACGAGAAAAACTAACAGAAATAAGGATAGAAATTTATTTAAATTATGAATTCTATTTTCATAGCCAGTTAGAGTAAAGGTATGTACTAAAATACATAAAACTAGAAATAAAATAAAATTTATATATACATCGTAATAATATTCTAATGGAATGAAATCTATCATAGAATTAATTATAATCTAATAGTAGCTATTTAGTTGTTTTTATTTATAATGCTAGAAATAGAATCACTTAGAGCATTGGTGAATTGTATACCTCCTTCTTTGTTTAAATGGTGACCATCATAAGTTGTAAAATTCATTTTTATAGCATCACTTTTAGTAAAGTTATAATATTTTATATTATTAGTATGAGCAGTTTCAGAAATAAAATCATCAAATTCTGGGTAGAAGATGTTTTCTAAATCTAAGATTTCCTTTTCAATAGGCATTCTAATTAAAACTACTTTTCCGTTTTTTTTCAAATCTTTTATTAAGCTATCCAATGATTTTTTGCGATACTCTGAAATTTCATAATCTCTTTCGAAGCCTTCCATCATCTCCAGTTGCAAATTCTTCCATTCTTTGAGGGTATTCGTATTTGTAGGTAAATTATGAGCTTCTAACCACCCGTTTTTGTGCATTGTAGAACTTTTTCTAAATAATGCTTTAAAGTGAAAGTAGTTAATGTTTCTTAACAAATATTCATAATTAGGATTCATTGTGACATTCAGCATATTATGTGGAGGAGTATTAGCCTCAATGAATTCACCTTTTTCGTTGTTTTTTGAATGATGAGAAGCAATCATCATAGGGGTTAGTGATACTATAAATAGGCCGTTTTTCGATTTTCCTTCAATCTTTTTCAAAATACTTTTTCGATATAATGGACCTATATGTGCTTGAGCAATAGTAAAGCTATAATTCAAGATTGGTAAATCAATATCCAAAGATTTGAGTCTTTTATTTAGGACATTGGGTTGAATACCTTGCAAGGCTCTTGAATCTCCAATAATCATAGAGTTTGTTTTGGGAGTTGTAAATTTTTCATAAAAATAATCGATATTTCCTCCAAAAATAATTAATACCAATGTGATTATTATGAAACAAATAGTACCGTATATCGAGAGTTTTTTTAAGAATTTAACCATAATATTAAAATTGAAAATAAATAAACGTATCAGATGATTTACCAAATAGAATTAAAAAAACAAACAAACCAATGTATAAAGTCCATCGTACATAAACAGGTTTGTTGCTTATCTCAAAATCATGGCTCTTAGTTCTGTGAAACCATTCTATTGTGAAATAAATAAATATTAAAAAAATGACAGAGAACACGTTGGCATTTATAAACGCAACAGGATAGCTAAATAGAGATTTTGAAAAAATGATTTGAATATATTCAATGGCGTCTGATACCTGTTTAGATCTAAAAAAGATAGACGTTAAGGTGATTAAATAAAATAAAGAAGCCATTTTTATTATTTCTACTAGTGAAGGTAAAAAACGGTCTTTAGCAACAATAGATGATTTATTCATGCTTCCAGTAAGTACCAAAGGGATGAAATAAATACCGTGTAATGCACCAAAAACAACAAAGGTCCAATTGGCACCATGCCATAACCCCACGATTAAGAAAGTTAAAATTATGGAGAATATGAGTCCTAATTTTTTAAAGCGTCTTAATGTAAACGACAAGGGAGTGAAAATGTAATCCATCATCCAAGTTGTTAATGACATGTGCCATTTACGCCAAAAATCAGATATATTCGTAGAGAAAAAAGGAGTTGCAAAGTTCCTCATTAAATCAATACCAAATAATTTAGATACTCCGATGGCCATATTAGAGTACCCTGAAAAATCTGCATATAATTGGATAGCATAGAAGGACGCTCCTATTAATAAAGTATTGCCACTTTCGTTTTGATAATTATTGAAAATGGGGTTCACTATTTCAGCACAATTCTCAGCTATAACCATTTTAGCAAAAACACCCCATAGAATTTGGCGAAGGCCATCCACGGCCATATTGTAATTAAACGTTCGCTTATTCACAATTTGAGGAATGAACTTTTGTGCTCTTTCAATAGGACCAGACAGGATTTTTGGAAAAAAAGTGACGTAAGTAGAAAAAAGTAATATATCGCTATATGGTTCTACTTCTTCATAAAACACATCTAAAATATAACCTAGAGTTTGAAATGTAAAAAAACTAATTCCTAATGGGATGATTATTTGAAGTGGACTAAACGTTAAATCTGAACCAAAAACATGAAATACATCTACAAAGTTCTCGTAAAAAAAGTTGAAATATTTATAGTAACCTAAAACACCAACATTTATAATAATTCCAATCCAAAGAATTCTAATTTTTATCTTTTCTTTATTTTCTTTATATATTTTTTTCGCTAAAAAATAATTGAACAAAATATTGAATATCAATACAATTAAAAACCTCCAATCGGTCCAGCCAAAAAAAACAAGACTAGCAATTAGAAGCAAACTGTTTTGTGTTTTACTAGTTTTGTCGAGTACAAACCAATAAAGAATAAATACGAGAGTGAAAAAAACAATAAATTCGTAGGAATTGAAAATCATAAACCAAGTTTTATTTTATAATTTTGACTGAACTAAACTAATTAATGACCCCATATTATTTAACTTGTTCAAGTCACGTAATTTAAATGTTATTTTAAATTCTTCTTCAATTTTTGTAATAATCATCATATGTGATAATGAATCCCAGCCATCCACATCTTTAGCTGTTAAATCGTCCGTAAGTTCAAAGTTTTCATGTCCTAAAACATGGGTTAACGTAATTTTTATTTTTTCAATAATTGTAGTTCTTTCCATAATATTTATAATTTAAAATAATTCTAATAATTTTTTTCTATCTGTTTTCCCATTAATATTCATAGGGAAAATTTCGGTAAATTCAATTTTAGTGGGTATCATATAACTAGGTAGCATCGTTTTTAAATATGCTAGCAAAGGGTTGGTGTCAAATTTATTTGATTCGAGAACTAGACCTATTTCAGTATTATTAATACTATTAGTAAAAGCCAAAGCTACGGTATTTGTTTTTTTTAAATAAACACGAACATGATGTTCTATTTCAGCTAATTCTACTCTAAAGCCTTGTATTTTCGCTTGAAAATCAATTCTTCCTAAGTAAAAAATATTGCCTTCTGAATCCTTTCTACATAAATCCCCTGTTTTATAAAAGCGGGTTTTTTTATCGTTCATGTTTTTAAAAAAGAAAACTTCTTTATCTTTTTCTTCATTTTTCCAGTAACCAAGTGACAGTTGGGTACTGCTTAAACACAACTCACCACTTTCACCGGTACTCACTTCTTCCATGGTTTCGTCTATAATTATGGTTTTTGTATTTAACATGTCTTTACCAATAGATAATATACCTTTGTAAGACTTTAAATCGCCAAGAGACGTGTAAGTGTAATTCGTACAAACGATGGTACATTCGGTGGGGCCATAGGCATTGGCAATGGCTGCATTTGGAACACATTTGCTCCATTCTTCAACAATATCTAACGGTAATGCTTCTCCTGCAAATACACTTACCCTTAAATTTGGGCAGTTAATTTCACTAAAATAGGGTCGTAAATAATGGAGTATGGATGGAACCATCGAAACAAATGTTAATTCATAATCATCCATAAGTTCAAAAATATAACTATATTTAATTTTGTCTTTTGGAATTGTATAAACGCAAGCGCCTTTTAATAAAGGAGGTAAAAACGAAAAAACAGACATGTCAAATGTAAGTTCAAACATTTGGAGGCATCTGTCTTCATCATTTAAATTAAAATTTAAATCCCAAAAAGCTTGAATAAATTCAGAAAGGTTGAAGAAAGAAATGGGAACGCCTTTTGGTATTCCAGTGGTCCCCGATGTAAATAAAATATAAGCTAAATTCTCCTTAGGAAATGTTTTAGCTGATAAATTTATATTTTCATTTTTTAAACCCGAAGTTCTTAAGGTTAAATGATCGAAAGCCCCTGTGGTTTTTGAAGAATCTAAAATGGTTGAAATACCAGCTTGCTCTATAATAGAATTATTTCTGCTAATAGGGGTTTCTGGATTAATGGGAACATATGCTTTACCTTCGAGCCATAATGCCATAATCGAGGCATAAGTTTCAATATCGTCATTTGTTATTAAACCAATATGTAAATTAGTTTCTTTAGTCGATTCTTGTAAACTATAGCGGACGTTTGATATAATTTGAGCAAAATTTTTATATGTATAATACGTATTATTAATACAAAAAGCATTGCTTAATTGATTTTTCTCAATTGATTTTTGTAAAATTTCTATTAATTTCATTTCAGTAATGGTGTTAATTTCTTTATTATAGCAATTGTAATTTGTTGTTATTTTAAATAATCGTTGGTTACTCTATTAATATTAAATTTGTCAGTGAGCAGAGTTGAGTTTTTTGCCAATTTGCTTTCCCAGTTTTTATTTTGCAATACCTCCATTAAAGCTTCGGAAAACTGTATTTCTTTAGCCGTAATATCTAATATTGAACTTGGTACAGTCATTTCTCCTTCATAAAGATTAGGGGTAATAATACCTCCTTCTACTATTATGTTTTCGTTTGATTTTTTGATATTAGGGTTCATACTCATCAATTCAGCAATGCCATCAGTGCAATTTGAACATACAACGGGAATATTTAAAGTGATGGCCTCTATAATAACATTTGGAGTTCCTTCATAATGAGATGATAATGCTAACACTTTTGATTTTGCTAAATATTTGTACGGATTAGATTTCCTGCCTAACAAAAAAACATTGTTTTCTATTTTAAAATAAGCTATTAATTTCACTATATAATTATAGACCTGGTTGTCACCATCACCAATAAAAACTAGGTTAACATCCTTCTTGTTTTTCAACATATTAAAGGCTTTTATTAAATGCCAAGGGGATTTCTGAATGGACATTCTTCCTAAAAACAGTATGGTATCTTTTTCAAAAAGATTTTTTTCATTTATTTCTGTTATTGGCTCTTTACTCAATTTAATAATCGTTTCTAAATCATGGGGATTGTAAATAACTTCTAAATTTGATTTATATTTATAGCCACAGTTTTCAATTAAGTCCTTTTTTATCGCATAGCTAATGCTAACTAATTTATCGAAATTTTTATAGGTGCTTTTGTACCCGATTTTTGTTAATTTACTAAATAGAGTATTGGTACTTAGTTCTATACTTTTAAGAGCATGTACACTTCCAATTTTGTATTCTTTTGTATATGTAAGCGCACTAAAAATGTTTGTTAAATCTCCAAAAGATATACTGTGGGTTATATTATATTGTTTAATAATTTGTCTGATTTTTAAAGGTGTACTTAAGTAAAATTTAAAGCGTTCTATTTTATTAAAACTTGATAAGTCTTTATTCGAAAAATAGATTTCATCCTCATTAAAATTGATTATATCAGATTCTAATTTAAAAAATTTTAAAGCTTTCACAGTGTAACCTTGTGCTTTATACGTTTTATAAAAATTCAAAGCTAATCGTTCCATACCACCAACGCCTCCATAAGGTAATATTAAGAGAATATTTTTCATTTAATAGATTTAAGTCTTAAATTAGTAAATAGGGTATGCCATTGTAGTATGATGGATTCAGGCAAATAGGTTTTAGATTTTAAGCGTGCTGCTTGTCCCATTTTGGACCTCTCTTCTTTATTCTGCATTAAATATTTTAACTTTTCAGTATAGTCACTTAAATCTCCATTTGAAATTAAAAAGCCATCTTCATTATTAGTTATAATATCTTTAGGACCACTAGGGCAATCAAAAGCGATACAGGGCACGCCGTATGCCATTGCTTCTATAAGAACCATACCAAAACCTTCTGACCTTGATGTCATGGCGTAAATAGAAGATTCTTTGTACTTATCGCCAATGTTTTTAACGGGCTTGAAAAAATTTACCTGATGGTCTATTTTTAATTTTTTGGCAAGCTTGCTATACGTGTTTTTATCATCAGCCTTCCCGTAAATGTTAAGTTCCCAATTTGGAAACTGAGCACTTAACGTTGCCCAAATTTGCAGTAAAACATCAAAGCCTTTTTGATAGTAATGGGAGCCTACCGATATAACCTTATTTTCACTTACAGTTGAAAAATCGTGTGGATAAAAAGATAAAGGGTTAGGTATGACCCGTATGTTACGTAATTCCCATTCCTTGACATTATTATCTGTTAATACAACAAAGGCATCAAATTTTTTAGCTCCTATATGCATCAATTTGTTTTGTAAATAATGCTTTATTTTATCCCTTAAACTATTGGAATTTAAAGAAATATATTTAGAGGCATGTCGTTCGTAAATAATAGGACAATTTTTGCTTATTAAAAATGGCAGATAAAAACCTTTTAAACCATCATCGCAAACTGAAATACAATCGGGGTTTATTTTATTAATTGTGTCCCGGATTTTAGAAATATAATTAAATATATAATTTAATGTATTTCCTTTTATACTCAGATCGTGATAGGTTATTTTATTGCTAAACGAATAAAATAATGGTTCATTACCTTGGTTTAGTGTTATAATATGAACATCATAATCAAAGTCATCAGCAAGTGCGCTGGCCTTGATTGATAAAACTCTTTCAAGGCCAGCAGCAGCAAAAATTTGATTTGTAATGTATAAAAGTCTCATTTTCTTAACTTCAAATAGATATTTCTACTTGTTATTGGGTATTTGTTTATGAATGGTCTTAATGTGTTGTAAATAATTTTTTTAGACTTACTTTGCTCTGCGATTGATTTAAATGGATATAGTTTACTTTGTTTGAGTTTTTTTATAATTTGATTTAATGTATCTGTATCAAAATCATTATATAAAAATTGTAAAAATAATATTTTATTAATTGATACTAATTTTTTTTCTAATCCTAGCTTTAAGGCATCGTTATTTTGTAAGCTAGATTTAAAATTGGTTAATAAATCATTAACAGCTATTATAGAATAATAATACTTTTCTCTAACAGTACTATTATTATTATTAATGAAAGATGTTTCTCTTTTTACATAGGAGTATATAATTTTATCCAAGTGCATGATTCTGTTAACATGGTTCATTATCCTCGGCATGATTTCAGAATCTTGCATGTTTATTTTTTGTTCAAAATAAATTTTGTGGTCTAAAAAAATAGAACGTTTAAAAAAATAGAAACATAAATAGCTATCATGGTAGTTATTAGAATAAAATTCAGATCCTGTTATTACAGACTTACCATTAAAATCGGGTTTAAAATGAATCCAATCTATAACCTGTCCAGCCTCATCTGTACAATTAAAACTAAAACTTAAACAATCTAAGTTATTATCAAAAGTAGAGGATAACAATTCTTTAAGAGAATTTGGTGTAATAAAATCATCTGAATCTATAAACCAAACATAAGTGCCTTTGGCCAATTCTAGACCCTTATTTCTGGCACCACCCAATCCGGTATTTTTTTGGTCGTGAATAATAATATTTGAATAATTTTTAGAGAGTCTGGTGATTACTTCTAGCGAATTATCTGTGGATCCATCATTTATAAGAATAATTTCATATTCATTTTCTGGAATGTCTTGATTGGTAATAGAAAGTACGCAACGCTCTACAAATTGATCAACATTATAAACAGGTACTATGATACTAAGTTTAATCATTTTAATTTAATTTTTAACCATGAAATATAGGTAGATGGAAGTAATAGGTTTGTTGTTCTACTCCAAAACAGGCTGGTTCTTGAAATGTTTCTAAAAAATAAATCTATGGCAAAAAATGGTCGCTTACGTAATAAAAACTTAAAGCGATATTTAAAAAAAACTTTTTTCATAGACTGTTCATAGCGAAGGCTTCTGGAGCCCATGATGCTTTCTTCGTGCACACGATACCAAACCGTTTTTTTATCCATAAAATACAGCTTAATATTGTTTTTTGTTGCTTTCATCCACATGGGGTAGTCTTCACATAATTGTATCTCTTCATCAAAGCCACTTAAATCTATTAATGTTTGTTTGTTTAGAAAACCTGTAGCAGCTGGTACATAGGCTTTTTTACTGCCCTCTACTAATAATTCATGTTGATATTTAGGTGTCGCATTATAAAACTCCAGATCTATTAACGGAATGTCTTGGCCATATTTGATGGCTGGTTCATTTATTAAAAAATCAACTTTTGAAAATAAAAATTTAATATTGTTGTTTTGGGATGTATAATCTATATTGGATTGAATACAATCTTGATAAAACATATCATCTCCAGCTAATATTTTTATCCATACGCCTTGCGCTGCATTAAGACCTCTATTACAGTTGGCTGGTATTCCAGTATTAACGGGAGTTGTTACTATAATACAGTTAATAAAATAGGCTCTATTAGCCTTTATCCATTCTTCACAAATTTTTATGGTATTGTCAGAAGAACAATCATCACTAATAATAAGTTCCACATTCTTATAAGATTGCGTTTTAGCACTTTCTAAGGTTTCTAGTATAAACTTACCAGAATTATAGGTAACTATAATTATAGAAACTAAAGGATTGTTGCTATTATGAATGTCATTTGGGGGTTTCTGAATCATAAATGTCTTTATTTGTTTTTGTTTTTTAAATTCCTAATTACGCTCTTGATATCTAGTCGTTTATCTAATTCTACATAGGAATAGAAGCATGAAATCATAATTAAAAAACTTCCAATTACATACATCCACGGGCTTTCAATAAATCTAGAAACCCAAAAACAAATTAGAGCGAGTACCATTTGAATTCCGAAAATTTTATAGAATTCAACTTCGAAATAGAATTGATATTTATATTTTGCAATAAAATAAACCTGAATTAATACTAGAAAATAGCCAACTAAAAATGATATGCCTAGACCTTCTAGACCAAAAAACTTATAGCCTAATATATTTAATATTAATAAATAACTATTTCCTGCCAATTCACTCCAAAAAAAAGTTTTTGAAGCTCCTTTTGCTAAAAAAATAAACCCCATACACCAACTTACAACCTTAAAGTACATACCGAGTGCTGCCCAATGAATCATTTCATTAACAGCAATAAACTTGGTAGAATATAAAATAATAACCACCCAGTTAATAAAAATTAAAAATACGGTTAAGATAGGTGCCAATATTAATATGCCAATTTCGGATTGTTGATTAACCAATTTTGTCACTTCTTTATTATCCTTCGCAACACCCGAAAGTCTTGGGAAATAATCAGTGCCCATGGCAGCAAATATTAAGCCCACATAGGTTCCTATTATGGCAAAACCGGCACTGTATAAACCAACATCTTCGAGGCTTCCAATATTGCTTATATAACTTCGTACTATAAACGATTCCCCTGCAGTCATTAAGCTGGTCAAGCTTAGCATGAACCCTAATTGAAGCATTCCTTTTCCTTCTAAAACAATATCTTTTTTAGTAATAAAAATTTTAGACAATACGATTTTACTACTGTAGTACCATGAGATAACCATAGAAAAAACAGAGGATAAAATCATGGTAGGGACAATACCATCAACACCATAGAAATAATAAATTGGTACTGATACAATAAGCCCCATGACTGAACCAGCTATATTCGCTTTCGCCAAATAATTAAGTTGCCTCATACCTTGTAACAACACCATTTGACCACTCGATAATTGGTTTAATAGCAAAGTAACAGAAAGCCATATAAAGGCTGTTGTGTACTCCTTATTACCAAAAGTAAGTTCACTAAGCCAAGGAGATAAGACTACCGTGACTAAGGCACCTAATAATCCTGTCACCCAAACGAGTCGCCTTAGTACGCCAATTACTTTAGCTATTCGGTCTTGATTTCCTGTAGATTGGGCAGCCGCAATATCTTTCACAGCACTGTTACCAAGTCTGAAGTTCGTGGTAGTCGTTATTAACCCAATAGCTGATTGAAGTAAGCCACTAATACCCATACCCGCAGGCCCTAATAACACAGCAATGGCTTTAGATTTAATAATAGTTATAATAATATTGAAAACTTGAACCCCTCCAAAGATGGAGGTTGCTTTCATTATTTGTCTGTATGATGACTGATTTAACTTCATTAATTGTCTAAAAAAATGTGTGATGTGTCTCTATTCCAATCAACCCCTGTCTTTACCACTTTTGCAGGAGTACCTGCAATCATAGAATTACCAGGATATTGTTTATTAATTACTTTGGTAAAGCTTGCTACGATAGAGTTATCTCCTAAAATGGTCCCTTTCAATATACTTGAATTATTTGCTACCCAGGTATGATCTCCAATGATTACATTTGCTTGATGGTCTTGACCTTTAATGGAATGCCAATCTGAATCACTTATAAAGACATTCCATGCACATAAAAAGTCTTTACCTATTTTTATATGTTTGTTTACCATGATTAGAGTGTCTGACGTAATACCTGAATCAGATTCCTTATCTTTTCCTCCAATATCCAAAGTTGAGTTAGAAGCTAACATAAACCGCACTCCGTGTCCAATTGTAAAGGAACCTTTAATTAGTAATTTAGAGTTTGCTCCCATTGAAATGACAGAGTTAGAATTACCTCCAATGTGTGGAATGATTCTTAAATTCTCTTTAATATATAAATAAGCCGTTTTATCCTTTTTGATTTTAAAGTTAATAAATGGTTCTGTAATAATTATTTTACCTCCACCTTCATCTATGTTGCGGGAATAGTACCAAGATCTAGAGTAGCAAATTAAACTAATTACAAATCTTAAAGGAAAAGTTAACGGGTCTCTTGCTATATGTTTAAATAAACGAATTATTTTTCTTTTCATTTTAGTTTTTTAACAATAATGATAGTTGAAGTGATGCTTTAGAAGCCCCTTTATAATTCATATGGTGGGAATCGGAAAAATCGGTATCTAAATAATTAATATCTTGGTTCTTTATGGTATTGAAATCATAAAACTTCAATTGATTTTGAATACATAAATTATTAAAATAGTTATTTAAATCTTTTAAATCTTTATTTTTTTCATTTTGCAAACGCGTAGGAGGGAATGGCGACCTTACACACACAAGTTCTATATTGTTTTCTTTACACAAGGCCGCTATTTTGTTGAAGTACTCTAATTTTTTATCAGATACATTTGAATTAGATAGGGTTGCCAAATGTTCAAAATTAGATATAGCATTTTTGCTAACCTCTTTTTCTTCATGTAAATAGCCCGAAACCCAGTAACTTGTTTTTTTGTTATTGGAGGTCACATCGTTTCCACCAGTAATTAATCCCATGATCGCTGCTTTAATGTATAGTTTATTACAAAGTATGGGAGAAAGGTAATTAGATATACCAGATAATCCAAACCCATTAATAATCATCTCTTGTTTTAATTGGGTTGATTCGAAAAAAGTGGCATTAGATAGTATTTGGTAATAATCATCGGTGGTATCGAATGATTCTAAAAACATTTCATAAACGATTTTTTTAGGTTTTTGATGTTGTAAGATGTCTTTTAAAACAAAATACGATTCTATAACATTTTGAGAACCCGTACACATGTTAAATGATTTGGTTTGCAAGATACTATCAAAAATCACAGGATTATAAGCAGTATAGCCTCTACTAGAACCTAAAAAAACAATGTCATACTTATTATTTGAGTCATGAATTTTTGAATATTTTAAATAATTTTTATGAGTTTTATTTTTAATAGATTCTTTAACAGGTATATCATATACGTAACCAACAATTAAATTTAAAATTGAAAAAACGACAATAAAACCAAGTGCTTGCAATAAAAACCTTTTCATAATAATCGTGTGTTTTAAAATTGAAAATAAATAAAACCTTGTTGGTCGCCTCCAAAAATGATTATGGATATAATCAACATTAAGTAGAATGCCCAACGCAATAGTCTATATTTCACAACGTAAATTTTTTCAAGTGCAAATAAACCTCTTCTTCCTAACCACTCAATCGATATAAAAAACAGGATCATTAATATAACAACTAGAGATTTTATGAAACCTTCAAAATTTGGAATGGTTAATAGGCTTTTAGAAAAAATTTCAGAAATAATACTTAAGGCATGCCCAACAGTATCTGCTCTAAAAAACACCCAAGCCAATATTGTTAAACTAAGGGTAATAAGCATTTGAAAAACTTCCTTTATACTAGGTAAAAAGGTATTGTTAGCAACCACTTCTATGTTGTTTCTGTTTTTATTAGTGAGTAACAATGGTAGAAAATAGATGGCGTTTAAAGCGCCCCAAACAATAAATGTCCAGTTCGCACCATGCCAAAACCCACTTACTATAAAAATGATAAAAGTATTCCTTATTTTCATGGCCGTACCTCCTTGACTACCTCCAAGTGGTATATATACGTAGTCTTTAAACCAAGAAGATAATGATATGTGCCAACGCCTCCAGAACTCCGCAATATCTCTTGAAAAATAAGGGAATGCAAAGTTTTGTTTTAAATCGAAGCCAAACAGTCTGGATGTTCCTATGGCAATATCAGAATAACCTGAGAAATCGCCATAAATTTGAAAGGTAAAAAATAAAGCGCCTAACACTAAAGTACTTCCCGAATAATCATCAGAATTATTGAAAATTAAATTAGCATAGGTTGCACAATTATCAGCAATAACAATTTTTTTGAAAAGGCCCCATAATATTTGCCTTAAACCATCTACAGCTAAGGTATAATTGAACGTTCTTTTTTTATAAAACTGGGGGAGTAGGTTGGTTGCTCTTTCTATAGGCCCCGCTACTAATTGTGGAAAGAAGGAAACAAAGGCTGTAAAAGCAACAAAATCTTTAGTAGGCTCTAGTTTTTTTCTATACACATCAATGGTATAGCTTAAAGTTTGAAAGGTATAAAAACTAATACCAACAGGTAGTATAATATTTAATGAGTTTGCTTTAATGTCATTTCCAAAAAATGAAAATGCGGTAATGAAATTGTCTAAGAAGAAATTATAATACTTGAAGAACCCTAAAAAGCCAAGATTTACAAAAATACTGCACCATAATAGTATTTTACGTTTTTGCTGGTTCTCTTCTTTAGAAAGTTTCAATCCAATCAAAAAATCTAAAACAGTACTAAATGCGATTAAAGATAAAAATCTCCAATCCCACCATCCATAAAACACATAGCTAGCAATAACTATTAGTATGTTTTGGGACTTTAGGTTGTTTTTTAAAACAAACCAATAGAGCACAAATACTATTGGTAAAAAAACCGCAAAATCTAGAGAGTTAAATAGCATTTATATTATTGTTTATAAGCATTTACAAGTTCTACAATACGCACTAATTCATCTTGAGTCAAGACAGCGCTTATAGGTAAACTTAAAACCTCTTGATGTATTTTTTCTGTTATCGGCAAATTTAAATCACTTAATTCGGTATAAGCCATTTGTTTATGTGGAGGGATGGGGTAGTGTATTAATGTTTGAACGCCATTTTCCAATAAGTAATTTTGCAAAGCTTCACGGTTTTTTAATCTAATAACAAATAAGTGCCACACATGACCATCTTGGATTAATACCGTAGGAAGTGTTATTAGAGGGTTTTTAATGTTATTTAAATAATAATTGGCAACCATTCTACGGTTTTTAATATCCGCATTAATATACTTAAGCTTTACATTTAAAAAGGCCGCTTGAATTTCATCTAATCTAGAATTTAAACCTTTGTACTTGTTTTCATATTTTTTTATTGAACCATAGTTACCCAGAGCTTTAATGACTTGAAATAAAGCTTCATCATTTGTGGTAACTGCACCTGCATCACCCAAAGCGCCTAAATTTTTACCTGGGTAAAAACTATGGCCTGTTGCATCACCAATGCTACCCATCACTTTTCCGTTATAGATGGCACCGTGGGATTGTGCACTATCTTCTATTAATTTTAAATTATATTTTTTACAAATAGCTAACATAACAGCATCCACGGAGTTTTGTCCGTATAAATGCACTGTTAAAATAGCTTTTGTTTTAGATGTGATGGCTCGTTCTAATTTTGATGTATCTAAATTATATGTTGCAATGGTAGGCTCAACTAAAACAGGTACTAAGCCATTGTCGGTAACTGCCAATACCGAAGCAATGTAAGTGTTTGCAGGAATAATAACTTCATCTCCTTTTTGCATGACACCCATCTCTATGTAAGCTTTGAATATAAGGCGTAATGCATCTAAACCATTTGCAACCCCTAGAGCATATTTACTACCACAAAATGTAGCGTAATTAGTTTCAAATAATTCTAATTCGTTACCTTGTAAATACCATCCAGAATCTATAACGCGTGAAGCAGCTTCTTTTAATTCTTCCTGGTATTGTTGGTTTACTTTCTGTAAATCTAAAAACTTAATCATCTGATTTAATTAAATTGGTTTTATTCCATTTATATTGTTCTTTAGATTTTTTATGTACTAAATTTAAATCTAAAATTTCTCCTTCGATTGTGATATACCCGACATGTTTGGCGGGGTTACCTATCCAAAGTTCGTTGTTTTTTATGTTTTTTGTAACCACGGATCCCGCACCAACCATAGCATAATCCCCAATATTATTACCTGCTATAATGGTGGCATTAGCACCAATAGAAGCCCCTTTGTTAATGGTTGTTTCTATAATTTTGAAATCACCTTTTGATCTAGGAGATAAGTCGTTTGTGAACGTGACATTAGGGCCAATAAAAACATGGTCCTTTAATTTAATTCCATCCCAAATTTGAACACCACATTTAATAGTCACACTATCACCTATTTCAACTTTGTTTTCTATAAAAACATGAGAACAAATATTACAATTTTTACCTATTATAGCATTTTTCAAAACAACAACAAACTGCCAAATAGTTGTGTTATCACCTATATTTTTTGATTGAATATCAGATAAATTATGTGTAAAAAAACTCATTTTTTTAGTTTAATAAATTCATTATGATCCCTGATATAATCACTTTCTTCGTACTTATGAGATGCCAAAACCATACAAATAGAGCCAGAAGAAAAATTATCCAGTTCTCTCCATAAGCCAGGTACAATATGTAACGCTAAATTGGGTCTATTTAAAGAAACCCGTTTTTTGTTTACACCATCATCTAAAATAACATCAAAGCTACCACTGGCAGCTATAATAAATTGTTCTAATTCATAATGTGCATGTCCACCTCGTGCTTCACCACTAGGAACATCGTATAAATAATAAATTCTTTTTACTTCAAAAGGAATATTATGACCATTTTCCACTACCGTAATATTTCCAGCATCATTGTTAACTTTAGAAACATCTATTACAGAACAATCATATACTGTACTAGCTTTTAACTTCATTTCTGTTTTTTTTAAATGCATCAAAATCTCTTATATAATCACTTTCATTATAAGCTACATTTGAGACGATGAGTGCTAAGGAGTTTGTGGAAAAATTTTCAATACGTCGCCATAATAAATTAGGGACATAAAGCCCGTAATAAGACCTGTTTAAACTGAATTTCTCTTCATTTTCGCCATCGTTTAAAACGATATCAAAACTTCCTGAAAGTGCTATAATAAATTCGTGTGACGTTTTAAAAGCATGACTTCCACGTATTTCTCCTCCAGGAACATCGTATATCCAATAGCTTCTTTTAATATCAAATGGAATTTGATTACTATTTTCAAAAAAACTAAGATTGCCTCTTGGATCTAATATTTTTGGTAAATTTATAATTTTAACACCTTCCATTATTCGGATATTACTTTTAATATATAATCACCGTAACCACTTTTTCCGTATTTTTTAGCAACTTCTTTAGCTTGCTCTTTATTTATATACCCGTGTAAAAAAGCGATTTCTTCAATACAGGCTATTTTAGTTCCCGTACGTTTTTCCATAACGCGCACAAATTCGGTAGCGTCATCCATAGAATCTACAGTACCCGTGTCTAGCCAAGCCATACCTCTAGTCATGATGCCTACTTCTAGTTCGTTTTCCTCGAGATACATTTGGTTTAGGGTCGTTATTTCTTTTTCACCTCGTGCAGACGGTTTTACTTTTTTAGCAAATGCAACAACCCTATTATCATAGAAATAGAGGCCTGGTACGGCGTATGAAGATTTTGCTACTTTAGGTTTCTCTTCAATACTTATTACTTTTTCATTTTCATCAAACTCTACCACGCCATAACGTTCTGGGTCGTTTACAGGGTACGCAAAGATAGAGGCGCCTGTTATACTGGTTTTACTTCTGAGTAATTTACCAAAACCACTTCCGTAAAAAATATTATCACCTAAAACCAGGGCTACTTTATCTTTTCCAATAAAATCGGCACCAATTATAAAGGCTTCGGCTAATCCATTTGGTTCTGGTTGTACAGCGTATTCAAAATGACACCCTACTTGTGAACCATCGCCTAATAAATTAATAAAAGCGTGTTGATCATGAGGTGTTGTAATGATAAGTATGTCTCTAATTCCTGCCAGCATTAAAACAGATAGCGGGTAATAAATCATGGGTTTATCATAAACGGGTAGTAACTGTTTACTAACAGATATGGTTAGAGGGAAAAGTCTTGTTCCCGAACCTCCAGCAAGTATTATTCCTTTCATATGTTATGAGTTTAAATACATGTTTTTGTAATATTTTAAATATTCACCAGACGTGACATTATTTAACCAAATGGTGTTTTCTAAATACCAATTAATGGTTTTGCTTAATCCTTCTTCAAAAGTTACCGTTGGTTTCCAACCCAATTCTTTATTTATTTTTGAAGCATCAATGGCATAGCGTAAATCATGGCCTGGTCTGTCTTTTATAAATGTTATTAGTTTTTCGGAAGCACCTAAAGGTCTTCCTAATTTGGTATCCATATTTTGACATAGTAATTTAACTAAGTCTAAATTTTTCCATTCATTAAATCCTCCAATATTATAGGTTTCATGGTTCTTTCCTTTATGAAAAACTAAATCGATAGCAATTGCGTGGTCTATAACATATAGCCAATCTCTGGTGTAATTACCATCTCCATAAACAGGCAGAGACTTGTTTTGAATGATATTATTTATGAATAGAGGAATCAGTTTTTCTGGAAACTGATTGGCACCATAATTATTAGAACAATTAGAAATCACATATGGTATTCCATATGTTTCACCATATGCTCTAACAAAGTGGTCTGAACTAGCTTTTGAAGCCGAATAGGGTGAATTGGGATCGTATGATGTTGTTTCTTCAAATAACCCAGTCGTACCTAGACTTCCATATACTTCATCGGTGCTAACATGGTAAAATAATTTATTCTCCCACTGGCCATTCCATATGTTTTTAAAAGCATTTAATAAAATCATGGTACCCAATATATTGGTTTTTGCAAATGCCAATGGGTCTGTAATGGATCGGTCAACATGAGATTCTGCCGCAAGGTGAATTACAGAATCGAATTTATGCTCTAAGAATAGCTTGTTTATAAAAGTTTCATCGGTAATATCTCCCTTAATAAAGCTGTAGTTTTTAAATGACTGTAAATCAGATAAATTTTCTAGATTACCAGCATAAGTTAACTTATCTAAATTATAAATTTGATAGTTTGAATATTTCTTAGCAAACAATCTCACCACATGTGAACCTATAAAGCCAGCACCTCCTGTTATTAAAATCTTCATTTTGAATTCATTTTAAAAATTATAATCTTCCACTAACATGCTCTTTTAAAATGCCTTTAACATCATATAAAATCCCATTTGAATTTAATAATGAACTTAAGTTTGCTGTTAAAAACTCGTTATGAGCAACAGTTAAAACAACGGCATCAAATTTACCCGTGGGTAATTGATTTAGTGTGTCTAAATTATATTCATGAGAAACCTCTTCTGGGTTTGCCCAAGGATCGAAAATAGTTACTTGTGTTCCATAACCTTTTAATTGATTTATAACATCAACCGCTTTTGTATTTCGAACATCAGGGCAATTTTCTTTAAAGGTAATGCCTAATACTAATATGCTTGCTCCCTTGATCCGGATATCATTATGAACCATCAATTTAATAACTTCAGATGCTACGTATTGCCCCATACTGTCATTAACCCGACGTCCAGCTAATATGATTTCAGGATGGTACCCAACTTCTTGTGCTTTTTGTGCTAAATAATAGGGATCGACCCCAATACAATGGCCACCAACTAAACCTGGTTTAAAGGGTAAAAAATTCCACTTGGTACCAGCCGCTTCTAACACGGCGTGCGTATCAATATTCATTAAATTGAAAATTTTGGCTAATTCATTAACAAAAGCAATATTGATATCACGTTGTGAATTTTCAATCACTTTAGCAGCTTCAGCAACTTTGATAGTAGGAGCTAGGTGTGTACCTGCAGTAATAATACTGGCATATAAGTCATTTACCTTTATGCCAATTTCAGGAGTAGAACCTGCTGTAACTTTTAATATTTTATCAACGGTATGTAGTTTGTCCCCTGGGTTAATACGTTCTGGTGAATAACCTGCATAAAAATCTACATTAAACGTTAAGCCGCTTATTTTTTCAAGTACAGGAACACATTCATCTTCCGTCACTCCAGGGTAAACGGTAGACTCATAGATAACAATATCGTTTTTCTTTAAAACTTTAGCAACAGTTTCACTCGATTTATAAAGCGGCGTTAAATCTGGTCTATTATTTTTATCGATAGGGGTAGGAACTGTAATAATATAATAATTACAATCTTTAATATCTTCAATATTTGAAGAGCAGAATAACCCTAAATCATCATTCGAATTCATTTTAAGAACAGACTGTAAAACAGATTCTTCAACCTCTAAAGTGGCATCTTTTCCAGATTGTAATTCGTTTATCCTTTTTTGATTAATGTCAAAACCTACAACAGAATATTTTGTTGCAAAAAGTCTCGCTAACGGTAAGCCAACATAGCCTAAGCCTATAACAGCAATTTTAATATTTTTCATTATAACTTTAATGGTGTTTCTTGATTATTTTAAATTTTCCCAATACCAGCTAACAGCTTCCTTTAAACCGTTACTAATATTATATTTAGGATCATAATTTAAAAGTCGTTTTGCTTTGTCAATTGAAGCCAAAGAATGGGGAATATCACCAACTCTATTGTTTCTGTGTTCAATTTCAATATCAGCTATTGATCTATCAAATTCAGATAAGTATGACTTTAGCAAACTGGCTAATTCCAATAGCGTAGTTCTTTCTCCGTAAGCCACGTTGTACACGGTATTTAAAGCTTCTTTATTCGTAGTAGTTAGTGCATTCAAATTCATTTGCACAACGTTGTCAATATAAGTGAAATCTCGAGAGTAGCTCCCATCACCGTTGATTACTGGTGATTCATGATTTATAAATTGTTGAACAAATTTAGGGATAACAGCTGCATAGGCGCCATCTGGAGCTTGTCTTTTTCCAAAAACATTGAAATACCGCAATCCAATGGTGTCAAAATTATAAGTAGTATGAAAAATATTAGCATATAATTCATTCACATATTTAGTGATCGCATAAGGAGACAATGGTTTACCTATAATATCTTCCACTTTGGGCAATGCTTCGTGATCCCCATATGTTGAAGAGCTTGCGGCATATACAAAACGCTTAACTCCTGCGTCCCTTGCTGCAACGAGCATATTTAAAAAACCAGAGACATTTACATCGTTAGTTGTAATAGGGTCATTTATAGAGCGCGGAACCGAGCCTAAAGCGGCTTGATGTAACACATAGTCCGTATTCTTACAGGCATTTTTACAATCGTCCATATTTCTAATGTCACCTTCAACTAAATGGAAATTAGAATTTTGAAGAAAAGGGGCTATATTAATACGTTTGCCTGTAGAGAAATTATCTAAACAAACTACTTTTACATTGTTATTAAGTAGAACTTCACATAAATTCGATCCAATAAAGCCTGCACCTCCAGTTATAAGAACTTGTTTTCCTTCTAATACGTTTAATTGATTGTTGGTCATTAAAATGTGTGGGTTATTATTAATAGAAGGCAAATATGTGAAAAATATATTTAAAACGTTTACTTAATTATATTAAGGTTATGTTTTTTCCGACGAATGTCATTTGAAGCGAATTGTGTTGCTAATATTGGTGTAAACTAGTTGTATATTGAATAATTTATATCTCGAAAATTACTACAATTTAGTACGAATTGTGGTATATGAAAATATAGGGATAAATTAATCCTTTATATTTATAAAAAACACACAAGAAAATACTTCTAAAATATCGTTTTATGAAAAAAAAATTATTTAAAATTTCTTTTAAGTTTTAGTTTGATAAAACTAATTATTAGTCCTATAGTCGCTCCAAGAGCAGTCACACAAATTAAAAGACCCATTCTACCAAATTTAAAATTATAAAACACACGATAGAATAAAATAGCAGTAGAAATACTACTTAATAATAATACAATCTTTAAGAATAATTCTGAGTATCGGAATATTAGCATTCCTATATAATAGAAAAGAATCGCTATAACAGTAATTATTATGAAATAAAAACCAATTGCCTTTAGGAGCGTAGGGTAATGTGTTATATCTGAATAGTGAGTTATATGAACCTCATGCCTTAAAAATGAAGGTAAATATTGATTTAAAAAATAAATCCTATTTGTTATGATGTATTGATTGGGTGTGAAATCGTTAAATTTTTGTATAATTCCTCCTATTGAGAATAAACTAATGTCCTCCTGTGTTTTTAATGATTTTAATAAGTCATTTAGTTCACTTATGGTAATATTACCTGTGTTTTTTACACTTTTAAAGTCATATTCATGAAACATGACAACAATGGTGGGCTTTGACTTTTTGTTGTTTTTTACTTCATTTCTTGCTTCGGTTATAGCATTCCATATGTTCGGTAATTCACATGTAAAGGGTAAGAAGTTCAAATTCGAATTAGAATTACCTATCCTGCCACGATCAGCTGATAAAGTTGAAAAACCAACAGTTTCCATAGCTTTTAAAGTGTTTATGTCGTATGAATTCCAAGGGGGAACAAAAGTGTGTATAGGTTCATCTATTAAATCTTCAAGTAGTTTTTTTCCTTTTACTAGCTTTTCCTTTTGAATATTATAACTTAAATCAGCAAACTCATTATTATCGTTAACATGTACTTGATGTGTATAACCGTGTAAGGCAATATCAACCACACCCTCATTCATGGCATGTTTAAGAATGTTGGCTTTCTCTTGAGTTAATGGTAATCCATTTTGGGGAGCAAAACTGTGCTCATCACCTGCTATTACAAATGGAATTGTAGCAATAGTAAAAGGTACCTTGTTTTTTCTAAACGCATCAATAATTTTTAATTCTAAATCCGTGTTACTTTTAGCTGAATAATCATCAAACCTAAATACCATTTTGATGGATGCAGTATTTGTTTTTTCACTACAACTAGAATTAGTTAACAAACTTAATATAAGTAGTAATATAATTTTTGTTGGATAACGTAGTGTCGACATGTGATTTTATTTACATAAATAATAATAATACTGCAAATGTTAAAAATAAAAGTTTAAATGATAAATAAATTTGATAAAGATTATGTTTTTACCGTCTAAAAATTATGCGCAGAACAATTAAATCAGTCATATTTAATAAATTTAAACTAGGTTAAGAACAAAGAATGTCATAGTAGAAGATGGTTGTTTTGACCTATATAGTAAGTAGAAAAAGTGTAATACAAATCGACTATCTACAAAGAATTACTATGAACTCTGTAGGGCAATGTCGTTAACCGATTTTAATAACTCTTTTAGCGAATTAACTTCACACTTGGCTTTTTGGTTAAAAACAATCACTAAATTTACAGCATCAAATACAAGATTGAATTGATTAATAGCAGCATTAATTTAATTGTACAGATGTTAATTAAAATATTTTTAGACTCTCAATTTTAATTTGTTTACTAAAAAACAATTTATAAACATCTAGCATCAGTTATAGTTAAGCTTATAATTAATAAATTTTGTTATGTGCGAAAGCAGGAAAACCCAAGATTAATATAAATTATTTTAACCACAGTTAATAAACTAGGGTTAATATAGTGCGTGAATTTTCCAACTTTCCACAATTATTAAAAAGATTTAAATTTAAAATGTTGACCAAAACTAAAATATATTTATCATCACCTCATATGGGTGGTTCTGAGCAAAAATTTGTAAACGAAGCTTTCGATACGAATTGGATAGCTCCTTTAGGACCTAATGTAGATGGTTTTGAGAAAGATATTCAAAATTATTTGGGTAATAACGTTCATGCAGCTGTATTAAGCTCAGGAACTGCTTCTATACATATAGCGCTTCAATTATTAGGTGTTTCAAGAGGTGATGAAGTATTATGTCAAAGTTTTACTTTTTCGGCGTCTGCAAATCCTATTATATATCAAGGAGCCACACCCGTTTTTATAGATAGTGAATCAGATACCTGGAATATGTGTCCAGAATTACTTGAAATAGCGATTAGAGATCGAATTGAAAAACACAAGAAACCAAAAGCTATTATAGCTGTTCATTTATATGGTATGCCATATAAGGCACAGGAAATAAATGAAATTTCCAAAAAATATGACATTCCTGTCATAGAAGATAGTGCAGAAGCTTTTGGAAGTTATTATAATGATATGCCGTGCGGAGCACTTTCTGATATCGGGATTTTATCCTTTAACGGAAATAAAATAATAACAACTTCTGGTGGTGGAGCCTTAATTGTGAAGAACTTAGAACTTAAAGAAAAGGCCGTTTTCTTGTCCACTCAAGCTAGAGACCAAGCGCCACATTACGAGCATTCTTCAGTTGGTTTTAACTACAGGATGAGTAATGTCTTAGCAGGTATTGGTAGAGGGCAAATGGAAGTTCTTGATGAACGGGTAGCGGCTAGAAGACATAATTTTAATTTTTATAAAGAAAATTTATCGAAACATACTAATTTATCTTTTGTAGATGAACCACAAGGTTTCTTTTCTAACAGATGGATCACTTGTGTTAAAACCAGTTCGTACGAACTGCGTGAAGAAATAAGACTTGAATTACTTAAAGATGATATTGAGTCAAGGCCGTTATGGAAACCCATGCACATGCAGCCTGTTTTTAAAGATTGCCTACATTTTACAAATGGTACCTCTGAAGCTCTTTTTGAAAAAGGACTTTGTTTACCTAGTGGATCGAATTTAGATCAAGATGATTTAGAAAGGATTCTTAATATAATATCTAAAATCCCAAACTTATGATAAACAATTACATTACTTATCTCTCTCAAAAGTATGCATCTAAGTGGCTTGTTTTAGCTATTGATTTAACTTTAGTTTTAATCACTTTTTGCTTATCCTATTTTATTAGGTTTAACTTTACTTTAAACTTTGATTTAGCACAGTTTTTGTTTCAACTTCCATTTATATTAGTTGTTGCAGTAATTAGCTTTTTTGTTTTTGGATCGTTTAAGAGTGTTATTAGACATACAGGATTTACAGACGTTGTGAATTTATTTAAATCGGTTTTAGTCATGACTCTTTTAACAGCATTATTTGTGCTTGCAAATAGGGAAGTGGTTTTAATTTCAAACTTTACGATACCACTTTCTATAATTACAATGCACGCCTTATTAAGTTTTGTTTTTTTAAGTGCGAGTCGATTGGTGTTTAAAATGGCCTATAACCATTTAAAATGCAAATATGTATTATCGAAACGTGTTCTTATTTATGGAGCGGGTGATTCTGGGATTGTTACTTATAATGCATTAATTAGTAATGTTCGTGAAAAATTCGATATTTTGGGCTTTATCGACGACAACTCAAGTAAAAACGGAAAATCTATTAATGGTATTTCTATTTTGAATAAAAATAAAATTGATCAAGAATATATTGAAACACATAATATTAATGAAATTATAATTACTTCAGAAAACATTAATAAAGACAGCCTAATTAGTTTGGTAAGTTTGAATGTGAAAATAACCAAAGTACCACCAATAGAAAGTTGGATTAATGGGGAGTTAAATGTGCGTCAAATTAAGCAAGTTCAAATTGAAGATCTTTTAGGAAGAGCTCCAATAAAAATTGATAATCCAAATCTTATAGATGAATTTAGCGGTGAGACTATTTTAGTAACTGGAGCTGCAGGCTCAATTGGTAGCGAATTGGTGAAACAACTTTCAAATTTTGATCTTCAAAAATTAATATTGGTTGACCAAGCGGAATCCGCACTATATGATGTTCAACAAGATTTGTTACGTGATGGTAAGCATAACTTTATAAGTATCGTTGCCGATATTAGAGATGGCTTGCGTATTGATAGTATTTTTCAAGAACATAAACCAACGATGGTTTTTCATGCGGCGGCTTATAAGCACGTGCCTTTAATGGAGAAATCACCTTATGAAGCTATTAAAATTAATGTGAATGGCACCAAACTTTTAGCAGATACCTGTTCGCGTTATAATGTGAAGAAGTTTGTTTTTGTTTCTACAGACAAAGCTGTAAACCCAACAAGTGTTATGGGAGCAACGAAACGTATGGCGGAAATGTATATTAGTTGTTTACAAAAAACAAGTAAAACCAAATTTATAACAACCCGTTTTGGAAATGTATTAGGTTCTAATGGATCTGTTATACCATTATTTAAAAAACAAATTGAAAATGGTGGACCATTAACTTTAACACATCAGGACATTACACGATTTTTTATGACTATACCTGAGGCTGCGCAGTTAGTTTTAGAAGCAGGCACGATGGGTAAGGGTGGTGAAATATTTATATTTGATATGGGAGAGTCTGTGAAAATATACGAGCTTGCTAAAAATATGATTAAATTATCAGGACTTCGTTTCCCTGAAGATATTGATATAAAAATAACAGGATTACGTCCAGGAGAAAAACTCTATGAAGAACTTTTAGCTAATGGTGAAAATACCTTGTCTACGTATCATAAAAAAATAATGATAAGTAAAACCAGAGAAATTGACTATGCGACAGTGAAATCTGAAATAGAAGAACTATGTATAACCAACCGTTTTCAGAATAACAATATTGTTATTAAAATGAAACGTTTGATACCAGAGTATAAGTCTAATAATTCTGACTACGAACGTTTTGATAAAAAAGTTCAAATTTATAAAAAAGCGAAAGGTGATTTATTAGATAATTCAGATAAAAGTTATAGTAAAATTTAATTTAAAAAAAATAATCATTACTTTTCTGCCCAAATTATTCCATAATGACTATATCGATTGCTAAAAGCAAATTAATGTTTGCTTGTGTTATTTTTCTTCTATTATCTTCTTGTGTAACTAAACAAGATATCGTTTACTTTCAAAATGCTAAAAATTTTGAAACGGTAGTTGATACAGATACTTTTACCGCCAAATTAAAAATAGGAGACATTGTAAGTATTTATATATCAAGTTTAAATTTAACGGTTACCGAACCATATAATTTAATGATTTCGACAGGTGCTGGCAGTGGTCAATTAATTGATTACTTGATTGACTCGGAAGGTAACATTGATTACCCTGTTTTAGGAAAAGTTAAATTGTTGGGCTTGACAATTGAAGAAGCAAAAGCCTTATTTAAGAAAAAATTTTCTGATGGAGACTTACTAAAAGATCCTGTTGTAATAATCCGAGTGGTTAATTTTAAAGTAACTGTAGATGGGGAAGTAGGAAGTCCAGGAGTTTATCCAGTTTCTGGAGAACGTATTTCAATTCTTGAAGCGCTTGGAATGGCCGGAGGTTTAACCATTAAAGGTAGACGAGATAACGTGCTAATTGTTAGGGATTTTAATGGGACAAAAACATATACAAGAGTTGACTTAAGAAGTAAAGAGGTTTTCAATTCTCCTGTATTCTATTTGACTCAGAATGATTATGTTTACGTTGAACCTAATACATCATCCATTAGTAACGCGTCAGGAGATGCTAGAATAGGGACTATTATAAGTATTTCATCATTTATTTTAACTACAGCCCTTATATTTGTAACTAGAAATTAGTCCGTATGGTATCAAACCCTAATAATATTGAATTAACTCAGTCTAATTCAAATCAATTTAATTTAAAAAAATTATTTTCACTTTTTTATAAAAAATGGTATTGGTTTATTCTAAGCATTTTAATTTGTTTAGGAATAGCTTTTATCAATCTGAGATATACAACACCTGTTTACGCTGCGTTTGCTAAAATAATGCTCCTGGATGATGAGGATAAAACATCGGGTACAAATGCTCTTAATGATTTGTCTATTTTCTCTAATAACGATCAAGCAAAAGTTGATGATGAAATTCAAGTAATTACATCTAGAGATTTTTTTAAAAATATTGTTAACAAATTGAATCTTAATATTCAATATTTCGTTAAAGGAAAAGTATTTGAAACTGAATTATATAAAAGTTCTCCTGTAATAGTTACATTTATTGCATCTGACTCCGTTGTTAATAAAACTAACTTTAATTTTTATATAGAAATTTATTCTGATCTTGAATTTGGATACCGGATTAACGAAGATGATGAACCAAAAAAAATATCATTTGGTAAAGAAATAAAAACTCCATTTGGTGGGATGATTTTAACACCAAATGATTCTCAATTTAAAGGAGCCTCTGAAACAGACATAAGAATTCAATTATCTCCAGTTATAGATGTTGCTGAGAATTTTAGAAATAGGATAGGTATTTACCGAGATGGTGAATCGGGCTCTAAAATTTTAAATTTAAGTTTAACTGACGCTATCCCACAAAAAGCTAAAGATGTTATTAATGCATTAATTGTTCAGTATAATACATCTTCGTTAGAATTAAAAAATAAAAGATCTGAAAATACAGCTAACTTCATTAATGAGCGTGTTCAATTAATAGCTTCTGATCTAGTTAATGTTGATGATAGTATTGTTAGGTTTAAAACAGGAAATAAGGTAACTAATGTGACCTCTGAGGCAGGACAGTTCTTAGCTTCAAGTGCTCAAAATGAGCAACAATTGGATGCTGCCCGTAACCAGTTGAGACAGTTAAATTATATGAAAGAATCTTTAGGTGATGATTCTTCATCCTTTCAACCAATTCCAGTTAATTTAGGATTGGGGGACGCTGTAATTTCAGGGCTTTCATCCAAGTATAATGAATTGTTAGCTAATCGCAAAAGATTGTTAATGAGTGCCGGTTCAAAGAATGCCATCATCGTCGAATTAGATAATACTTTAAATGGTATTAAGCAAAATTTACAACAATCTATTAACAATTCTTCTAAGTCAATAAATATAACTTTGAATAGTTTAGAAAATCAGTCAAGTAGAATTAATTCTAAAATATTTTCAGTACCAGGTCAAGAAAGTAAATTGAGGTCGATTGAAAGAAAGCAAGGTATAAAGGAATCATTATATCTTTATTTATTACAAAAAAGGGAAGAAGCCACTATAGCACTTACAGCAACATCTCCTAATGTGAAAATTATAGACGAAGCTTATGATAGTGGAGGCTCAATTTCTCCTAATAGAAAAACAGCTTATTTATTAGCTCTTTTTATAGGGTTCCTTATTCCTTTTTCAATTATTTATATAAGTGATTTATTAGACAATAAGATCCATAATAAAGAAGATTTAGAGACAGAAATTAAAAACATAACAGTTTTAGGTGAGATTCCTAAGGTAAGTGGAAAGAAGGGAGAAGCTTTATTAGTCGAGAAAAATGATAGATCTATTCTTTCAGAATCTTTTAGAATTGTAAGAACCAATTTTGATTATGTGAGACGTGGAAGAAACGTTGAAAACTATGATAATGTGATATTTATAACTTCTACTATTAAAGGTGAAGGGAAATCCTTTTTTAGTATTAATACAGCGCTTACCATGGCCAATACCAGTACACGTGTATTATTAATTGGTGCTGATATTAGAAATCCACAAATTTACAACACTATTAAGAATCAAATAAAACCAACTAGTAATGAGATGATTGGTTTAACGGAGTATTTAGTAGATAAAACAATTCTGGCAGGCGAAACCATTAATTCATATACCATTAATGGTATAAAATTAGATATTTTATTTTCAGGAAAAACACCACCAAACCCTGCAGAACTATTAATGACAGATAGAGTTAAAGAGCTATTTGATTATGCTTCTAGTCAATATGATATCGTCATTGTAGATACGGCTCCGGCGATGCTCGTCACCGATACTCTATTGTTAAGTGAATATGCTGGACATACCATTTATTTAACACGGGCGGGCTATACCGAAAAACAGGTTTTAAACTTTGCTAAGGAACTACACGCAAACAAAAAACTTAATGGGATGATGTTGGTTGTTAACGATGTTCACCAAGAAAACTTTGGGTATGGAGCTCAGTACGGTTATTACGGTACGCCAGAGAAGAAAAGTTTCTTTAAAAGACTCTTTTAAATTACTGAAAAAGTGGTGTTTGTATTTCTAATTATAGGCACCATTTTTTCAGATGTTTTCTTATTCAATACTAGACGGGAAAGTTTATCAACATGTGCTACATGATGCGCATCGGTTCCTGTAAAATCTATAAGACCTTTATCTATTAAGTAATTTGCAGTTGTTTCCACATCTTTACCGTAATGGTTGTCTAGTGATAACAAATTGAGTTGAAATAAGCAGCCTTGTTGTTTTAGTTTGTCATAATTCCCCAATTTGTTATGATAAAAAGCATAGCGTTCTGGATGTGCTAAAACAGGAATGTACCCTTTCGTTTTTATTTTAAAAATTAAAGCTTCTAAGTTTATTGGAGGCTGAAAATAAGACATTTCAATAAGTACATAGTTTCCTTTTAATGTAAAAAGGTTCCCGGCATCCAATAATTTTTCAAATGATGAATCCAACATATATTCTGCTGCTGGATTTATAGTAATTCCTTTTTGAATCTGTTTGTTTAAATTTTCTAACAGTGACTGATACGCATTTCCAATAGTCTCATCGGTATTCGGATAGAAATCCTGCATCACATGAGGCGTGGGTATAAATTGTTTTACACCTAACTCCTTAAGTTTTTTAATAAGGTCAATCGATTCTCTAATGTTTTGTGCACCATCATCTATACTAGGAAGTATATGATTATGAATATCTACAAAATCAACAAGTAAATCTTTTAAATAGTGTTTTTTAAAAAAGAAGTTTAGCATTTTGAAACCAGAACAAGTTAAAATAGTAGTATTTGGGAAGTACTAATGTATTGCTTATGACCCATAAAATTCAAATGAATCAATAATGATAGTATCATCTACCAAACAATCTATTCTTGGTGCTCCTATATTTTCTAATAGCACAAAATTAATATTGCCATGGTTATTCTTTTTGTCATATTTAAGTAAATCCATGATTGCTGCGTACTCCGATTTCTCAATGGTTACTTTTCCATAATAATCAAC
Source organism: Mariniflexile sp. AS56 (assembly GCF_030552475.1). Classification (GTDB taxonomy): domain Bacteria; phylum Bacteroidota; class Bacteroidia; order Flavobacteriales; family Flavobacteriaceae; genus Mariniflexile. Next base: position 357,482 of record NZ_JAUPED010000002.1, read on the forward strand.
AAATAGTGTTTTAATATGGTGTGCTACTTGTTTAGGGAAACCAGCTAGTTCCGTTGATATATAAGCGGCTAAAATCATGCCGACTATAATCGCTTCACCATGTAATAAAGTTGTCTTATTAGGATTGCTTAAAAAATAAGATTCGATAGCATGGCCAAGTGTATGACCAAAGTTTAAGGTTTTCCTAAGGTTATTTTCTAAAGGGTCTATTTCAACAACATTCTTTTTAATTATGACAGACTCATAAATTAATTGATCTAAATCGTCTAAAGAAAGTTGTGATAAATCTTGAAATTTGTTCCAATAATTTTCATCGCTAATTAATCCATGCTTTAACATTTCAGCTAAACCAGAACGCATTTGGTTTTGGGGTAAAGTACCTAAAAAATGAGTATCGATAAGAACTAAATCGGGATTACTAATAACACCTATTTGGTTTTTTAAGTGTCCTAAATCAACCCCAGTTTTTCCACCCACAGAAGCATCTACCATAGATAATAGGGTTGTAGGGACGTTTACATAAGCAATACCGCGTTTAAAAGTACAGGCTACAAAACCTCCTAAATCTGTAATAACACCACCACCAATATTTATAAGAAGACTTTTTCTATCGGCATTTAACTCAGAAAGCGTGTTCCAAACACCAGCACAGGTGTCTATGGTTTTGTTTATTTCACCGGATTCTATTTCAATAATTTCGATAACAACGTCTGTTTCCAGTCTTTCTAAAAAATATGGTAAACAAAACTGATGCGTATTTTCATCTACTAAAATAAATATTTTAGAAAAATTTTTAGACTTAAGACGTTCATTTATAGATGAATAACAAATGTTGTTAAAATGAATAGTGCAGTTGTTTGTTTCTATAGAATTCATGAAATAGTTTTTTTTTTGAAAACACGAAATTAAGGAGATTTTATATAAAATGGTAACTTGCGGTTAATTATATTTGCAGCAAATATTGAATATAATGCAAAAAATTACCCCTATTTTTGATAATACCGAAATTGCTTTTGCTTTAAAAAGTGATTCCGAATTAGAGCGCGCCTATTTTTTATTCAAAATGATGTCTGTTGAACCTTTAGTACGCATTGGTGGCGCAGTTACAAATTTTGCTTTAAAAGTCCATTTACCTATTGAAGGCTTAATTAGGTATACGGTTTTCGATCATTTTTGTGGAGGTATTAATGAAACAGACTGCTTGCCAGTAATTAATAGCATGCATGAAAAGGGGGTGAGTTCTGTTTTAGATTTTTCGGTGGAAGCTAAAGAGAGCGAAAAGGAATTTGACCATGCACGCGACGTCATTCTAAATATTTTGGAGTTCTGTAAAGAAATTAAAGCCATTCCAATAGCTGTCTTTAAACCCTCTGGTTTTGGAAGGTTTCACTTGTATGAAAAACTAAGTAAAGGCGCGGGCTTAACCGAAAAGGAACAAGCGGAATGGAATAAGGTTGTCGATCGCTTTGATGCAGTTTGTAAAAAAGCTAAAGCATATAATGTGGCTGTATTGATTGATGCTGAAGAAAGTTGGTTTCAAAACGCCGCTGATGCTTTGGTAACCGCTATGATGAAAAAATACAATACAGAAAAAGCAGTCGTTTTTAATACGCTTCAAATGTATAGACACGATCGCATGGATTTTTTAAAGAATGAGCATGAAAAGGCGAAAACTGAAGGCTATTTTCTTGGCTATAAATTAGTGCGTGGTGCTTACATGGAAAAGGAACGTGACCGCGCAGAAGCTAAAGGCTATGAATCTCCCATTTGTAAAAATAAAATTGCTACAGATGAAAACTTTAATGCGGGATTGCATTATATGTTAGATCATTTAGATAGCATGTCTATATTCGCAGGGACTCATAATGAATCGAGTTCGTATTTACTAATGGACTTGATGGAGAAAAAAGGTTTAAAGCCTACTGATTCTAGAATCTGGTTCGGACAATTATACGGAATGAGTGATCATATCAGTTTTAATTTAGCTGATAAAGGTTATAATGTAGCGAAGTACGTGCCTTTTGGCCCTGTAAAAGACGTGATGCCCTACTTAATTCGTCGTGCAGAGGAAAACACTTCGGTAGCAGGCCAAACAGGCCGTGAATTGGCTCTTATAACCAAAGAGAAAAAAAGACGTAAAACCTAAGGTTGTTATATATAACTAATTAAAATACTTTTAATCTCTTGAGGGGATAGATAAGGAGTAATCATTACTAATTTACTTAAATCTATCTCCTTTTGTTTTTTGTATTCTTTTTGCTTCACAAGTAAAATATCAGTATCTGAAGTTGGTTCTAAGAATTCATCTTTAGAAATAATCTCTTCATCATGCTTTTCTCCTGGACGCAAGGCTGTTATTTTAATTTCGACTGAATCATTTTCAGCATAATTATCTATAAAACAATGTGCTAAATCGTGGAGTTTAATGGGATCTCCCATGTTGAAGGTAAACACATCAGCATCAAAACTTTTAAAAGAAGCAATTTTTAAAATGGAGTGACACGCTTTACCCTTATCTATAAAATACCGTGTTATGGTTTTACTGGTTAAAGTTAAAGAAAGCCCAGAGTCTATCTGGTTTTTAAATAACGGGAGCACAGAACCATTAGAACCTATAATGTTTCCAAAGCGGGTAATGGCAAATTGTGTACTACTTTTTGGTTTTTGCTGCTTAATGTAACATTCTGCAACATATTTAGAAATTCCCATCACACTAATGGGGTTCACTGCTTTATCTGTAGAAATAAAAATGAATTTATAAACGCTATGTTTTATAGCCAAATCAACTAATAATTTAGTCGCTAGAATATTAGTTTTTACGGCTTCATACGGGTGCGATTCCATTAATGGCACATGTTTATAAGCCGCCGCATGAAAAATTAATGTTGGTTTATAGGTTTGAAACAGGTATTCAACAGATTCGTTATCATTTATATTTAGAAGGAAACATTCTATTTTATTGGAATCTTCATCTTCAAATTCTTTAATTAAATTATAAAGAGGCGATTCAGCTATATCAACAAGAATCATTTTTTTAAACTCACAGGCCAAAATATGTCTTGCTAACTCACTTCCAATAGTACCGGCAGCACCTGTAATTAAAATAGTTTCTTCAGAGAAATTGAAGTTTTGAAATTCTTTTTTAGAACTTTCATTATTATGAAGAACGCCAGAATCTTTTATGAGTTGATTGATGTGATTGTAGGTTGCTTGATTCATGTATTCAATACTCGGATTAAGTGCTTTTTTATGAGGCTAAGCACCGTTCCAAATTAGGAATAATAAAGTATCTAAACAAGAAGAATAGGGTAGAAGTATTACCGAGTAATCACTTTAATGATGGTAATAAAAATGAGTTTCAAATCGAAGAGAAAACTTCTGTTTTTTATATACTCTTTATTGAATTTTAATTTATCTGGGATAATGGTTTTAATGAAGAATTCTTCAGGGTTTTCGGCAGCCTTTAAAAGTTCTACTTCATTTCTGTATTTTAACGAAGCAAGTCCTGTAATACCTGGCCGAACGGTGAATATTTTCATGTCGTCTTCATTATAAAAGTTCACATAATAACGTAATTCAGGTCTTGGGCCAACAAAACTCATGTCGCTTTTTAAAATATTTATAAGTTGCGGAAACTCATCCATTTTATAGCGTCGTAAAAAATATCCTACTTTTGTTATTCTAGAATCGTGATTTCCTAAAGTAAGCAATCCTTTAGTTTCAGACTGCATACGCATAGTTCGAAACTTATAGATGTTGAAGTCTTTATTGTTTTTTCCAACACGGCCTTGTATAAATAAAATAGGTCCTTTCGAATCTAATTTAATACAAATAGCAATGAGTATTAAAAAGGGAGCGAGAATGATTAATCCAATAAAGGCGCCTATCATATCGAAACAACGCTTGGCAATCATTAATTAGCTATTCTAAAATTCGTAATGGTCGCAATGCTATCGCAATTTTCGACAGTTAATATAATTTCCTTTTCATTATAGTCGCCCTCAACCATATAAACACCACAAGGCTTCTGTCTTGAATTACTTTCAGAAAAATTGATATTTCCTTTTCTTAAAACGTAGTTGACAGCAACTGAATCTAAATTATTGGTATGTAATTGCGATTGAATGGTATTAGAATACTCAATTTTTTTTAGCCGAATATTCTTTAAAACACGGGCGTCAGGACCATAACTGCAGGATGTTTTTTTACCATTTAAGAAGAAGGCTAATATGACGAGTCCGAGGGAAAAACCTCCCAAGTAGTAACCAATACGTTGAATTAATTTCATTTAATGTAATAGAAGTTTCGTTGCCTTTGTGTCTTTAAAAAATAATGAGATTAATATCGCTATAATTTAAATCGAACCACTCACCAACAGATTTACTAGTTAAAATTCCGTGGTAAAAGTACAACCCATTTTTTAAACCTCTATCAAATCGAAGTGAATTTTCTAAACCACCGTCTTCTGCAATTTTTAATAAATAAGGTGTAAATATATTACTTATTGATACTGAGGCTGTACGAGAGTATCTTGCAGGAATATTTGGCACACAATAATGGGTTACCCCATACTTAACAAAGGTAGGTTCTTTGTGTGTGGTAACTTCACTCGATTCAAAACAACCTCCCATATCGATACTTACATCAATAATAATCGCTCCTTTTTTCATAGACTGCACCATCGCTTCTGAAACAACAATAGGAGATCTGTTATTCCCTCTAACAGCTCCAATAACAACATCACAACGTTTTAAAGCCTTGTTTAAATTTTTTGGCTGAATGGTAGAGGTGAAAAGAGGTCTACCTAAGTGGGTTTGAATACGTCTTAATTTGGTAATGGAATTATCGAATATTTTCACATTAGCACCTAAACCAATGGAGCTTCTCGCTGCAAATTCCCCAACAGTTCCAGCTCCTAAAATCACAACTTCTATAGGAGGCACACCGCTAATGTTTCCAAACATTAAGCCGTTACCGCCTTTGGTGTCTGATAATAATTCTGCAGCAATAAGCACAGAAGCTGTTCCTGCAATTTCACTTAGCGCTTTTACGGCGGGATAGGTGCCATCGGAATCTCTAATAAACTCAAAGGCTAAAGCAGTAATACGTTTAGATGCGAGTGCTTCAAAATACTTTTTGCTTTGCGTTTTAATTTGTAAAGCAGAAATTAAAATAGTTTGCGGGTTCATCAGTTTTATTTGCTCGATGCTTGGTGGCTCTACTTTTAAAACCATAGGACAAGCAAAAACCTTTGCGGTATCCTTAGTGATTTCTGCACCAGATTCACTGTAATCTTTATCGCTAAAATTAGCACCATTTCCTGCACCAGCTTCTAATAATACTCTATGGCCATTGCTAACCAGGGCGAAAACGGCATCTGGTGTTAAACAAACACGCTTTTCTTGAAATGCTGTTTCTTTGGGAATACCTATAAAGAGTTCACCTTTCCGTTTAAATATTTCAAGAGTTTCTTCTTGGGGTAAGAGTTGTTGTTTAGTAAAAGGAGACAATTGTTTTGCCATAGTTGCTTAGTTTACAAAAAAATCAAATTACAAATATTTTTTTTATTCGATAGTCAGATACCAAAATTAATTATTTTAGAGTTTAAAAAGTGATTATTTATAGTATTTCATCTGAATTAGTGGGTTTGAACGAAAAAACATGAAAACAGAGATAACTTATCAGTAATTAATATAAATTTATATTTTTACACCCTGAACCAATTTTATGCTTAGACCGTTTTTAGCCTACATTCTATTCCTAAATACTTTATTTAGTTTTTCACAAGATATTATTTTAACGGGTACTGTAGTAGATCAAAGTAATTTACCAGTAGCTTTTTCTAATATAGTACTCTATAGTAGTGCTGATGTTAAACTTATTAACGGAACTACAAGTGATGAAAACGGGGTGTTTCAATTCAAAAACCTTACTGCGAATACTTATACGGTAATAATTAGTTTTTTAGGGTTTGAAGAACAGAGTATGGTTATTGATCTTGATAAAACTAAAAACATTGGGGTTATTGTTCTCAAAGAAAAGTTGGAAAGCTTAGATGGTGTTACCATTATTTCAAAACGACCAACGGTTAAACGTATGGTAGATCGCTTGGTTTTTAATGTTGAAAACTCCACACTTTCTAATAATAATGTATTAGATGTTTTAAAGCATACACCAGGTGTTTTGGTGCATGATGGGGTTATTACAGTAAAACAGTCAACGCCTACAGTTTATATAAATGATAGAAAAGTGCACTTGTCCTCTAGTGAAATACAGCAACTTTTAGAGGGCACTACAGCTAGTAATATAAAGTCTATTGAAGTTATTACAAGCCCTCCTGCAAAATACGAAGCAGAAGGAGGCGCTGTTATTAATATAGTAACGAGTAAAAATATTATTGCAGGATATAACGGGAGTGTTTTTGGCAACTATAAACAAGGTAGTGAGTACCCAAAGTATTCGCTTGGAACGAGTCATTTTTTTAAAACAGACAAGTTAAACACTTATTTCAACTATAGTGGCAACCCAAGAAAAGATTATAGGCATAATAATGAGTCTATTAATTTTATAGAGAATGATGAGAATACAACAAGCTGGGAAACTGATTTTAAAAGGACTCGAAAATCTTCCAATCATAATATAAATGCGAATATTGACTATGAGTTGAATTCTAATAATAGTTTAGGTTTTTCCACAAGTATATTAGTGGCCCCGAGAAAAAACTCAAAAACTCATGTAAATTCGAACACAGATGTTTTTGGTGTTGGTCACGTCTTAGATTCTACATTTAACTCCATGAATCGACTGGCAGAAGAAACGTTTAATATGGCTTTTACGCTCGATTACATACATAAATTTAAAAAAGAAGGTGAAAAACTACTTGCAAGTGCCCATCATACAAATTATGACTTCTCGAGTTTTCAAGATGTAAAAACAGGTTATTTCTTGCCAAATGAAACAACAGCTTTTAGAAATAATAATTTTCAAACCTTTTCAAGTCAGAATATAGAATTGTTTACAGGGCAAATAGATTATGAGTTACCTTTTAGTAAATCAGGGCAATTTGAAACGGGCGCTAAAGTTTCGAGTATAAATTCTGAGAGTATTTTAACCCAGTATATTTTTGAAAACGGTGAGAAAGTAGTTGATTTACAAATGTCGGATACTTTTCTGTATGACGAACTTAATTACGCAGTATACAGCTCTTTTTCGAATGAATGGGAGAAATGGAGTTTGAAGTCTGGTCTTCGTGTTGAATACACAGATATTACAGGAAATTCATTATCAACCAATACTGTAAATAAAAGAGATTACATGAAATTCTTCCCGTCTTTACACGTGTTGAATAGATTAAATGAAAACAATGATATTTATTTTAGTTACAATAAGCGTATATATCGCCCCAGATATAGCGAATTAAACCCTTTTAAGTATTTCTTAAATGATAATGCCTATATAGCAGGAGACCCTGATTTAAAGCCACAGATTGATGATGTATTTACTTTAGGTTACACCTTTAATAAAGATTATACCTTTGAGTTGTATTACCGTTATGAAAATAATCCAACTCTAGAAATAACTTTTCAAGACAACGAGGAAAACATTTTAAAGTACATTAACACCAATATTGACCATAGTGTTTCTTATGGTTTGGATTTTATGACTTACACTAAATTGGCTAAACGTTGGAACATATATGTGCTATCCTCGTTATTTTATTATGAGAATGAGTTTTATGCCTTAGAGAGTAATAATGAATTAACTCAGAATGAAAAATGGTCACTGTATGGAAATGTAGTTAACTATTTCTCACTTTTAAAAGATAATAGTTTAAACTTGAGTATATCGTATCAATATATCTCTCCGTTATTTAATGGGCCAACGCTTGTTAGTAGTCGCCATGGACTTGATTTAAACATTAAAAAGTCTTTGTGGAATAATAAAGCCTCGGTAAGTTTAGGGTTTGTTGATATGTTTAATAATCAAAACTTCAATACCTCTACTAAGTATTCAAATCAAGATGTAAATACAATTACTAGAGTAGAGAATAGGCTTTTTACCTTCGGCTTTAATTATAAATTTGGAAATGCGAGTCTTAAGAACAATCAAAGACAAATTGATTTAGAAGAACGCGATAGATTGAATTCTAAAAAAGATTAAAAATATTGTTTTATTTTTTATACAGAAATACTTGATTGGATAAACTTTGGAGGATTTATGTATTATTCTCGTTGTTCTATTACGATAATGAATTTTATATTTTAGAAATTATTAAAAAATAAACTCAAAATGAAAAACGGACGTTATATCTTAATGGGATAAATTAGTTCGCTTTACTTAATAATAGTTTAGATGTAAGTGTCGTTTATCAAAATATAATAGACTAACGCTTATTAGTGGTCATCAGCTTGATACGTATTAAAAATCTTTATGGTACCAAAGTGCTTCTATTAATTTATCTTATATAGACATGTTTAAAGGCTAGAATTTCAATAGTTCAACGAAGAACAGGAATCAGAATGTGATGCAATAAGAAGGGGAGAGGATAGGTTGATTTGGCTTTAATTATAAATTTGGAAACGCTAGTCTTAAGACCAATCAAAGACAAATTGATTTAGAAGAACGAGATAGATTGAATTCTAAGAAAGATTAAAAATATTGTTTAATTTTTTGCCAGAAATTTTTAGGAGATATTTTAAATTCTTCTTCCAGTTCTTCTAGTGATTTATTAGCTGAATTTATTTCATTAAAAATTCGTGCTCGCACTAAGTATATTGACGGAATGACAATTGCCATTATAGGTAGCATATATATTAATTGAAATTTGTCAAGAAACTGATCATCATAGAAAACACTAACTATCTGAAATATATACATGGCAATTGGTACTAGTAATACATGATACCACCAATGTCTATTTGTAAAAAACCAAATTAAAATTAATAAAAGAGGTATGGCTTTACCTGTAATGATCCACATGGCTGTATTGGCATTTTCGAAAAAACCACTATTGTATGTGAACAAAAAAGTGTTCCAAACTTTTTCATTAGGAACACTTTCGTACAGAGAAAATAAATAAGGAGTTATTGCTAAAATAGTAGCAATAATACTACCTATTATTAAGCTTTTTTTATCCGTTGGTAGGTACTTTGATTGTAGATCTTTCAACTTTGGCTGATTGCTGTCCATCTAAGTTAATTGTGTTAGCTGCATAAGCTGTGAACAACATTCCTCCGAAGATCGCTACTGCGATTAAATAATTTTTAGTTTTCATTTTATAAGGGATTTAATTAATTAATATATCCCAAATGTAAATAAAGACTAAGATGAAGAAAGTGTTTAAATGTTAAAATTATGTTAAAAACAATATTTATTTCGATTTTCTAGTGCGGTTTTCCCGTAATGCCCAATATTTTCTTGTTTTTTATAAGTTATTAACGATTTATTTATAACTGTATGCTTGGTTGTTTTTTAATTTTTTATGGTTAATTTTCTACTAGTTTCGCTATTAAGCTCAAAATTTAATATATCAAAGTGATTATTTAAAATGGGGATGATGTGTTCGGGCCATTCAATTAAAACCCAATGATCGGAATCTAAATAATCTTCAATACCAAAATTATAGGCTTCTTCTAAACTTTTTATTCTGTATAAATCAAAATGAAAAATTTTATCATTTTTCAATTCATATTCATTAACTATAGAGAAGGTTGGGCTGCTTACTTCGTCTGTACTTCCTAGTTCTTTTACTAAGCCCTTTATAAAAGTTGTTTTTCCAACTCCCATATCTCCATAAAACAATATGGTTTTTGATTTTAAATGCTTGAGCAACTCTTTAACAACTGCATCAACATCAGCTAATTGATAATTAATTTCCAATTCTATATATTTAATAGGCAATGTTACAAATTAAAAACACAAAAAGCTAATAAAAAATGTATTTTATCGGTGATTTTTGTATTACATGGACTACTTTGGGTTGAATACAGCAAAAGGTATAATCATTTCTTCAAGTGACACACCACCATGCTGATACGTGTTTCTAAAATAACTTACATAATGATTATAGTTGTTCGGGTATGCGAAAAACAAGTCACTTTTCGCAAAAATATAAGAGCTACTCATATTTATAGATGGTAGGTGTATTTCGTGAGGGTTTTTAAACACCAATACTTCTTTACTTTCATAAGTTAAACTACGTCCTGTTTTATAGCGTAAATTTAAACTCGTGTCCCGATCACCAATTACTTTTGATGGGTTTTTAACGTTAATAGTCCCGTGGTCTGTTGTTAGTATCAGTTTAAACCCTAACTGTTGAGCATGTTGAATCATTTCTAAAAGCGGAGAGTTTTTAAACCAACTTAATGCTAGAGAGCGGTAGGCCTTATCATTAGACGCTAGTTCCTTAACAACTTCCATTTCAGTTTTTGAATGTGAAAGCATATCTACAAAATTATAAACAACAACAGTTAAGTCGTTGTTTTTAAGTGACTTGAAGTTGTCTGCTAATTTTTTTCCTGCTTTTAAATTCGTGATTTTATAAAACTCGGTCGTTAAATGGTTTAATCCAAGGCGTTTTAATTGGGTGTTTAAAAAATCTTCCTCATGTAAATTTTTACCGCCTTCATCCGTATCATTTTTCCAAAACTGCGGAAACAATTTTTCCATATCACTAGGCATTAATCCAGAAAATATGGCATTTCTAGCATATTGAGTGGCTGTTGGTAATATGCTAAAAAACGCTTCTTCTTTGTCCTTTTTATAATGGTTGTTAATGATGGGTTCAAATACTTTCCATTGGTCGTACCTTAAATTATCAACAACAACTAAAAGGGTGGGTTGGTCTTTGCTTAATTCCGGTACAATTTTTTCTTTGAAAAGGGTGTGCGACATGATAGGAGCATCAGAGCGTTGGTCAAACCATTTTGCATAATTCTTTTCAATAAATTTCCCGAATTGAATGTTAGCTTCGTTTTTTTGAGATTCTAAAATCTCAAACATGCCAGGATCTTCAATGTTTTCAAGTTGAATTTCCCAGTAAATCAGTTTTTGATACAAGGTAACCCATTCTTCATATGAATTCACCATAGCCAAATCCATCGCTATTTTTCTAAATTCTTGTTGGTAATTGGAGGTTGTTTTTTCTGAAACAAGTCTAGAATGGTCTAAATTCTTCTTTAAACTTAGTAGAATTTGGTTTGGGTTTACGGGTTTTATCAAGTAATCGGCAATTTTATTACCAATAGCTTCCTCCATAATATACTCTTCTTCACTTTTTGTAATCATCACAACAGGAAGATTATCTTGCTTTTCTTTAATTTCATTTAAAGTTTCAAGACCACTAAGTCCAGGCATGTTTTCATCTAAAAAAACAATGTCAAAATTCTCAGTTTCAAGTATATCAATGGCCTCCGTACCACTTTTACAAGTGGTAATGGTGTAGTTGCGTTGTTGTAAAAATAATATATGAGGTTTCAGTAAATCAATTTCATCATCTACCCAAAGTATTTTTATTGTATTCATTTATATGTTTTTAATAAGCATTATTAGCAATTTGTTCTTAGTATAGTCTATTATATATACGTATATAATTATATTTGTGTCTATTAAACCTTAACTTTTAAAGTTTGAACAAACTTAAAATATTAAACGACCCAATTTACGGATTTATTACGATTCCAAATTCCCTTATCTTCGATTTAATCCAGCATAAGTATTTTCAGCGTTTAAGAAGAATCACCCAAATGGGGATGTCCTATTTAGTTTATCCGGGGGCACATCACACCAGATTTCATCATGCCATAGGTTGCGTGTCTTTAATGCAAAGAACCGTTAATGTACTTCGTTTTAAAGGGGTTACAATCTCTAATGAAGAAGAAACCGGCTTATATGTTGCTATTTTACTTCATGATATTGGCCACGGGCCATTCTCGCACGCTATGGAACATAGCATTGTAGAAAACGTGTCTCATGAGCAAATTTCCTTGCTTTTCATGGAGCGTTTAAATAAAGAATTTAACGGAAGTTTAACGCTTGCCATTCAAATTTTTAAGGGTGAATACCCTAGAAAGTTTATGTGCCAGCTTATTTCTGGGCAATTTGACATGGATCGCGCCGATTATTTAAAACGCGATAGCTTTTACACGGGTGTTGCAGAAGGTAATGTAAACAGCGAACGCTTAATTACCATGCTTCATGTGGTGAATGATGAATTGGTAGTAGAAGAAAAAGGAATCTACAGTGTTGAGAAATTCTTGATTGCCAGACGTTTTATGTATTGGCAAGTGTACTTGCATAAAACAGGATTGGCTGCAGAGCAGTTGTTAATTAGAGTTTTAAAGCGTGCCAAAGAGTTGCATAATAGTAATCATAAACTAGAAGCAAGTAAACCGTTGTTGTATTTTTTAGAAAATAAAATAGCTATAGATGATTTTAACGAGAACACACTCGATGTGTTTTCACGTTTAGATGATTTTGATATTATCTCAGCCATGAAACATTGGCAATACGATTCCGATTTTGTGTTGAGTCATTTATGTGAAATGATTATTAATAGAAACCTATTAACTATCAAGCTGAAAAAGAAGCCTATAAAAGAAAAAGATTTACACAAACATTTACAAAAGTTGATTACCACATATAATGTTACTGAAGAGGAAGCGAAATATTTTGTGTTCTCTGGTAGCATTTCAAATCAAGCCTATCAAAATAATCATACAGGGATAAATATTTTGCACAAATCGGGTAAAGTAGAAGACATTGTTAAGGCCTCCGATCAGCTTAATCTAAAAGCGCTATCAAAACCAATAACTAAGTACTATATATGTTACCCAAAAGAGGCAATAAGCAAATAATTTACGGTTAATTATATGGTTTCGATTTTAATTATCTGTAAATCAGTATTTAACAATAAGAAAGCGCATTTGAAAAAGTTTAGTACATTTTTCCTATTTTTGCCAAACCTATTATAAAAAACAAAAAACTTTAAAGGGTGAAATTTACAGCACAACAAATAGCAGGGATTTTAGAAGGTGATGTGGTTGGTAATCCAGATGCTGAAGTGTCAAAACTTTCTAAAATTGAAGAAGGTTTTGAAGGCTCTTTAACGTTTTTAGCAAACCCAAAATACACACCTCATATATATAGTACCAAGGCTTCTATTACTATTGTGAACAAATCTTTTGTTCCTGAAAACACAGTTGAAACAACATTAATTAAAGTTGAAGACGCTTATTTAGCCTTTTCGAAAATTCTAGAATATTACCATGCCATTAAGCTTAATAAGGTTGGTATAGAGCAACCTTGTTTTATTTCAGAATCTGCCAGTTATGGAGATGCTGTTTATGTTGGCGCATTTTCATACATTAGCGACCATGTTAAGATTGGCGATAATGTTAAAATATTTCCAAACGCCTATATTGGAGAAAATGTGGTTATTGGAGATAATACCATTATTTTTTCTGGAGCAAAAATTTACTCAGAAACCATAATCGGGCAATCTTGTGTTATAAATTCAGGGGTTGTTATTGGGGCTGATGGTTTTGGTTTTGCACCGAATGAAAAGGGAGGCTATAATAAAATACCTCAAACAGGAAATGTTATTATTGAAGATTATGTAGATATTGGTGCTGCTACAACAATTGATAGAGCGACTATTGGCTCCACTATTATTCGTGAGGGCGCTAAGCTAGACAACCATATTCAAATTGCACATGGTGTAGAAATTGGTAAACACACTGTTATTGCAGCGCAATCTGGTGTTGCTGGGTCTACTAAAATTGGTGATAATTGTCAAATTGGTGGTCAAGTAGGTATTGCTGGACATATTGTTATTGGCAATAATGTAAAAATACAAGCGCAATCTGGTATTGCAAGAAATGTAAAAGACAACGAAGTGCTTCAAGGTTCGCCAGCACTTAGTTTAACCGACTATAATAAATCGTACGTTCACTTTAAGAACTTACCTAAGATTGTTAGAAATATTAATGATTTAGAGAAAAATAAATGGGAATAGTAAATACTGAAATAAAGCAAAAAACCATAAAGAACGAGGTTTCTTTAATGGGTGTTGGTTTACACACAGGGAAAAATGTGACTTTAACTTTCAAACCAGCAGCAGCGAATACGGGTTTTGCCTTTAGACGTGTTGATTTAGAAGGTTTACCAATTATTGAAGCAGACGCCAATTATGTAACAAACACACAACGCGGTACCTGCTTAGAGAAAAATGGGGTTATCATACAAACTTCAGAGCATGTATTGGCTGCCTTAGTTGGTTTAGATATTGATAATGTTATTATTGAACTGAATGCTTCAGAGCCTCCTATTATGGATGGATCTTCTAAGTTTTTTGTTGAAGCTTTAGAAAAAGCCGAGATAGAAGAACTGGATGCTTTTAGAGAGGAATATGTTATTACAGATATTGTTTCATATACCGATGAAGAAACGGGAAGTGAAATTTTAGTTATGCCTTCAAAAGAGTATCAAATTACTACTATGGTAGATTTTGGCACTAAAGTTTTAGGTACTCAAAACGCAACTTTAAATCAAATTTCAGATTTTAAAAATGACATTTCAAACGCAAGAACTTTTAGTTTTTTACATGAAATAGAAATGCTTCTTCAGCACGGACTTATAAAAGGTGGCGATTTAAATAACGCTATTGTTTATGTAGATAAGCCATTGTCTGAAGAAACCATGGCAAAGCTTAAAGTGGCTTTTAAAAAGGATAGTATTGCGGTAAAACCTAATGGTATTCTTGATAATTTGACTTTACACCACCCAAATGAAGCAGCAAGACATAAATTGTTAGATGTTTTAGGTGATTTAGCACTTATTGGTACCCGAATTAGAGGTAAAGTAATCGCTAACAAACCAGGTCATTTTGTAAACACACAGTTTGCCAAAAAGCTTTCTAAACTTATTAAAAACGACCGTCGTAATAATGTGCCTAATATCGATTTGAATCAAACACCTTTAATGGATGTGACTCAAATTATGGCTATGTTACCTCACAGACAACCATTTTTATTAATAGATAAGGTTTTTGAACTTTCTGATAGTCATGTGATTGCTCAGAAAAATGTAACTATGAATGAGTCCTTTTTTGCAGGTCACTTTCCAGGTGCTCCTGTAATGCCAGGAGTTCTAATCGTGGAAGCGATGGCGCAAACAGGTGGTGTGTTAGTTTTAAATACGGTTCCAGATCCAGAAAATTACCTAACCTTTTTCATGAAAATGGATAATGTTAAGTTTAAACAAAAAGTGGTTCCAGGCGATACTTTAATTTTTAAATGTTCGTTAATAACGCCAATTCGTCGCGGAATTTGCCACATGCAGGGCTATGCATATGCAAACGGTAAACTATGTGCAGAAGCAGAGCTAATGGCTCAAATATCAAAAGTTAAATAATTAAATCTATATTGATTTATTAATAATAAAAACTAATAAATGAATCAACCACTCGCTTACGTGCATCCTGGTGCTAAAATTGCAAAAAATGTTGTAATAGAGCCATTTACCACTATTTATAATAATGTAACTATTGGTGAAGGTACTTGGATAGGGAGTAATGTTACCATTATGGAAGGTGCTCGTATAGGTAAAAATTGCAGTATTTTTCCTGGTTCAGTTATTTCGGCTGTTCCACAAGATTTAAAATATAACGACGAAGAAACAACCGTAGAAATAGGGGATAACGTAACCATTAGAGAATGTGTTACCATTAATAGAGGTACAACTGATAGAATGAAAACAGTGATTGGGAACAATTGCTTAATCATGGCTTATTGCCATATTGCACACGACTGTATAGTGGGTAATAACTGTATTTTTTCTAATAACAGTACGCTTGCAGGACATATCACCATTGGTGACTATGTGGTTTTAGCAGGTATGACCGCTGTTCATCAATTTGTTTCCGTGGGAAATCATGCCTTTGTAACTGGTGGCTCTTTAGTTCGTAAAGACGTACCTCCTTTTGTGAAAGCGGCAAGAGAACCTTTATCTTATGTTGGTATTAACTCTGTTGGCTTAAGAAGACGCGGGTATTCAACAGAAAAAATTAGAGAAATTCAGAATATTTATAGAATTCTTTACCAAAAAAATTACAATAACACACAAGCTACCGAAATTATGGAAGCTGAAATGGAGGCAACTCCAGAGCGTGATGAAATCCTTCAATTTATAAAAGATTCACAAAGAGGAATCATGAAAGGCTATTTCAAAGCAAACTAAGAAAATTAGTTTTTACAACTTTACATTAATAACAAACAACAAACATTACAATGGCTACTACAAGTGATATTAGAAACGGATTATGTATAAGGTATAACAACGACATTTATAAAATAACAGAATTTTTACACGTAAAACCTGGAAAAGGGCCTGCGTTTGTTAGAACTAAAATGAAAAGTGTTACTAACGGAAAAGTGTTAGATAATACATTTTCAGCAGGACATAAATTAGAAGATGTACGTGTTGAAACTCATAAATTTCAATTTTTATACAATGATGGTGAATATTATCATTTTATGAACACGGAAGATTATACGCAAATTCAACTTACAGAATCTGCTTTAGATAATCCAGGGTTAATGAAAGAAGGTGAGGTAGTTACAGTAATTATTAATTCTGAAGACAACATGCCGCTTTCTGTAGAGATGCCTGCAAGTGTAGTTTTAGAAGTAACTGCAACAGAGCCGGGTGTTAAAGGAAATACAGCAACTAATGCGACTAAACCAGCAACGGTTGAAACAGGTGCTATTGTAAATGTTCCTTTATTTATTAATGAAGGTGATAAAATAAAAGTAGAAACTGAAAAGGGAACTTACAAAGAGCGTGTAAAAGAGTAATTATGTTTAATTGTTGAAGCGTTTATTGGTTTAAACATTTCAGCAATTTCAGCAACTAAGCAAATAAATGAAGTTTCCAAATCCACATACTTTAAAACAAATTGCTCAATTAATTGGATGCGATTTTGTTGGTAGCGACGATTTTCCTGTTTTGGGAATGAATGAAATTCATGTTGTAGAACCTGGTGATATTGTTTTTGTAGATCATCCGAAGTATTATGACAAGGCTTTAAATTCAGCTGCTACTATTATTTTAATTAATAAAGAAGTCGCATGTCCTGAAGGGAAGGGCTTGTTAATTAGTGATGATCCTTTTAGAGATTTCAATAAGCTAACCGATTCTTTTAAGCCTTTCAAAGCATCGCCTAGTCATATATCAGATTCTGCTATTATTGGAGCTAATTCGGTTGTACAACCTGGGGCTTTTATTGGTCATAATGTGGTGATTGGTGCAAATTGTATCATTCATGCCCATGTGAGTATTTATGATGATGCCGTCATTGGAAACCATGTAACCATTCATTCTGGAACTGTTTTAGGAGCGAATGCTTTTTACTATAAAAAGAGACCTGATGGTTTTGATCGTTTAAAATCTTGTGGACGTGTTGTTGTTAAAGATCATGTAGATATTGGAGCTAATTGCACCATAGACAGAGGTGTAACCGGTGATACGACTATTGGAGAAGGTTCTAAATTAGATAATCAAATTCAAATTGGGCACGACACCGTTATTGGTAAAAAATGCTTAATTGCTTCACAAGCTGGTATTGCTGGCTGTGTGATTATTGAAGATGAAGTGACCATTTGGGGGCAAGTTGGCTGTACCAGTGGTATTACGATTCATAAAAACGCTGTGGTTCATGCGCAATCTGGTATAAGCAAATCCTTGGAAGGTAATAAAACCTATTGGGGAACGCCGGCTCAAGAGGCCAGATCTGTAATGAAGGAAATGGCAAACATTAAGAGAATACCCGAAATATTACAGTTTATAAAAACTAAAAAATAAATCTTAAATGCTGCTAAAAGTATAAGCAAATAAAGTATTTTTGTGCAGCTTTATTTAAATAAAAAAATATAAAATGAGTGTTTTAGTAAACAAAGATTCAAAAATTATAGTTCAAGGTTTTACTGGTAGTGAAGGTACATTCCATGCAAGTCAAATGATTGAATACGGAACAAACGTTGTAGGTGGCGTAACTCCTGGAAAAGGTGGTCAAACTCATTTAGATAGACCCGTGTTTGATACTGTTAAAGATGCTGTAGAGCAAGTTGGCGCAGATACAACCATTATTTTCGTGCCACCAGCTTTTGCTGCAGATGCGATTATGGAAGCTGCTGATGCAGGTATTAAAGTAATCATCACTATTACAGAAGGTATTCCTGTTGCCGATATGATTACGGCTTCAAATTATATAAAAAATAAAGAGTGCCGATTAATTGGCCCTAACTGTCCTGGTGTTATTACTCCAGGTGAAGCAAAGGTTGGTATTATGCCAGGTTTCGTTTTCAAAAAAGGAACAGTAGGTATCGTTTCTAAATCAGGAACTTTAACGTATGAAGCGGCAGACCAAGTTGTAAAACAAGGTTTAGGTATCACGACTGCTATTGGTATTGGTGGAGATCCAATTATTGGAACGACTACTAAAGAAGCTGTTGAACTTTTAATTAACGATCCAGAAACAGAAGTAGTTGTTATGATTGGTGAAATTGGAGGTCAATTAGAAGCAGATGCTGCAAACTGGTACAAAGCTAGTGGAAGCAAGAAACCTATTGTTGGTTTTATAGCTGGTGAAACAGCTCCTGCAGGACGTACAATGGGTCATGCTGGTGCGATAGTAGGTGGAAGTGATGATACAGCACAAGCCAAAAAGAAAATTATGGCTGCTTGTGGAATTCACGTAGTAGATTCTCCTGCTGAAATTGGTAAGAAAGTAAAAGAAGTTTTAGAATAAAATCTTTTAAAATATTTGAAAAACCTCGCAATAATTTGTGAGGTTTTTTATTTGTTGCAATTTGTATTTATTATATTTGAATTTAGGAAATAACCAACTATTCATATAGCACATCATTTATGTGTCTAGTATGAAATTAAATTAATTTATAGATGAAATTATTAGAAGGAAAAACGGCCATCATCACAGGAGCTAGTAGAGGCATAGGTAGAGGTATAGCACAAGTGTTTGCTGCTCAAGGCGCTAATGTGGCGTTTACATACAGTAGCTCTGTAGAAGCTGCTAACGAACTTGAAAAAGAACTGATTGCTCAAGGTGTTAAAGCTAAAGGTTATAAGAGTAATGCAGCTAGTTTTGATGAATCTCAAAAATTAGCAGAAGATGTTGTTGCAGAATTTGGTAGTATCGATGTATTGGTTAACAATGCAGGTATTACAAAAGATAATTTATTAATGCGTATTTCTGAAGAAGATTTCGATACGGTTATTGAAGTGAATCTAAAGTCGGTTTTCAATATGACGAAAGCTGTTCAGAAAACAATGCTTAAACAACGTAAGGGCTCTATTATTAATATGAGTTCGGTAGTTGGAGTGAAAGGAAACGCAGGTCAAACCAATTATGCAGCTTCTAAAGCTGGAATTATAGGGTTTTCAAAATCAGTTGCCTTAGAATTAGGGTCTAGAAACATTAGAAGTAACGTAGTTGCACCAGGTTTTATTGAAACTGAAATGACAGCAAAACTTGATGAAGAGGTTGTAAAAGGATGGCGTGCAGGAATTCCATTAAAACGTGGTGGTACTCCAGATGATGTAGCGAATGTTTGTGTGTTTTTAGCAAGTGATATGAGTGCATATGTAACTGGACAAACACTTAATGTTGATGGTGGTATGTTAACCTAGATTTGTTATTTCTGCGAAGGCAGGAATCTCATCAATTTAAACCCAAAAGTTATTTAATGAGTTCTGAAACTCTAGTTTATATCATACTCTCTGGAATCATTGCTTTGTTATTGGCAGGATTTCAGTATAAATTGAACAAAAAAAGCATGTCTAAATTAAACATGCTTTTTTTGTTTTTAAGGTTTGTAACCATTTTTTCTGTGTTATTATTGCTTGTCAACCCCAAGTTGGAGCAAATAACACTTTCTTCTATAAAACCCAATTTGGTTATTGCGGTTGATAATTCCAGTTCTATAGCCTATTTAAAACAAGATAAAGCAGCTCATAATTTAATAGATAAATTAAAAGCAAGTAAACCTTTAAAGGCTAAGTTTAATATTGAAACCTATACGCTGGGCGAGAAACTACAAGCGTCAAGTAGTTTTGGCTTTAATGAGAAACAGACCAATATTGAGAATGCTTTTAGTCAGTTAGCACAAATATATAAGCAAACAACTTCACCGACCATCTTAATTAGCGACGGAAACCAGACTTATGGAAACAGTTATGAGTTCGCCTATACTGATTACAAGCAGCCAATATATTCTGTTATTTTGGGTGATACGGTTAAGTATACCGATTTGAAAATCCAGCAACTTAACGTTAATAAGTATGCATATTTAAAAAACCAATTTCCTATCGAAACCATTTTAGTATATAATGGTAGCGAATCTGTTCAGTCTAAGTTTGTTGTAACAATTGGGGATAAGGTTGTGTTTTCTGAAAACGTAAATTTTACCAAACAGAATAATTCTAAAGTTATTAACTTTAAGCTACCTGCAAATTCAGTTGGAGTACACGCTTACAAGGCCATGTTGGAACCGTTGAGTAATGAAAAAAACACAACCAATAACTTTAAAAATTTCGCGATAGAAGTTATTGATCAAAAAACAAAAATAGCCATAGTAAGTGATTTTACGCATCCAGACTTAGGCGTTTTAAAAAAGAGTATTGAGAGTAATGAGCAGCGTTCTGTATCGCTCTTAACTATTAATGAGTATCTAAATCAAATAAATGATTTTCAATTAGTTATATTGTATCAGCCAAATAATAAGTTTAATATTATTTATGATGTTTTAAATAAAGAAAATAAAAACAGATTCACAATAATTGGCACGAAAACAGACCTGAATTTTGTAAACAGAATCAATAAAACATTCACAACACAAGTTACCAACCAAATAGAAAATTATCAAGCGGAACTAAATAAAAGTTATGCACCATTCATTATTGAAGACATTAATTTTGAGTTGTTTCCGCCTTTAAATTCACCATACGGTTCTGTGTTATTTACGGTGCCTTTTGAAACCATTCTAAATAAAACAATTAATGGTATCTCAAAAAAGGATCCTTTATTAGCAACGTTTGAAACCAACGGTAGGCGAGAAGCAGTATTGTTTGGTGAGAATATTTGGCAATGGCGTGCACAAAGCTATATGGAATCGAAATCGTTTCTACAGTTTGATGATTTTATAGGGAAGCTTATTCAATATGTAGCGTCAAACAAACAGAAAAATAGATTGAATATTGAGCATGAATCCTTTTATAACGGGAGTACAAATGTTATTATAAAAGCAGAATTTTTCGATAAAAATTATGAGTTTGATACTCGCGAAGCACTTCAAATAAAAGTGGTAAATACAGTTTCAAAAGAAACAAAAACCTTTCCGCTTATTTTAAGTAGTACCAATTTTCAAGTCGATTTAAGTAGTTTACCACCATCAGACTATAGCTTTACAATAAGTGCTTCAAACGAGAATATATCTAAATCTGGTAACTTTAAAATACTAGAATACAACGTAGAACAACAATTTTTAAATGCAGATGTAACAAAACTAAAACAATTGGCTACTAACAGTCAAGGTGAAAGTTTTTTTGTAAACAATACAGAAGGTTTGATGGAAAGTCTATTAAAAGATAGTAGATTCGCAACAATTCAAAAAAGTACTAAAAACAGGCTTCCTCTGGTGGACTGGAAATACCTGCTCATCATTATCATTTTAAGTTTGTCTTTAGAGTGGTTTTTAAGAAAATATAACGGATTAATTTAAAAAAGAATAAACAATGGAAAAATTACCAAAAGTAGCATTGCCCATATTAGTGGTAGCGATAATTATTATAGTATTACTTTCTAAATCAACAGTAACTGTTGCATCAGGTCAAGCAGGTGTGCTTTATAGAACATTTGATAATGGTGTAGTTACCGATGAGCCGCCTTTAGGAGAAGGCTTTCACGTTGTAGCGCCTTGGAATAGAGTTTTTGTTTATGAAGTACGTCAGCAAGAAATATTAGAAAAAATGAATGTACTTTCATCTAACGGGCTAGATATTAAGTTAGAAGCCTCTGTTTGGTTTCAGCCAAATTTCATAGAATTAGGGAAGTTGCATCAAGAAAAAAGTGAAATGTATAAAGAACGTGTTTTGCTTCCAGCCATTCGTTCTGCGGCTCGTAGCGTTGTTGGTCGCTATACCCCAGAACAATTGTATTCAAGTAAAAGAGATGCTATTCAACAAGAAATTTTTGAAGAAACAAAGAAAATAGTGGAGCCACAATACATTCAATTGAATGAAGTCTTAGTACGAGACGTGACCCTGCCATCTACTATTAAAGATGCAATTGAGCGTAAATTGAAGCAAGAGCAAGAATCTTTAGAATATGAATTTAGATTGGTTACGGCTGCTAAAGAAGCTCAAAAAGTAATTATTGAAGCTGAAGGTAAAGCAGAATCTAATAGAATACTTAGCGCCTCATTAACCGATAAAATTTTACAAGATAAAGGGATTGACGCTACAGTTAAATTGTCAGAATCTCCAAACACTAAAATAATCGTTATCGGTTCAGGAGACAGTGGTTTACCGCTTATCTTAGGAAATCAATAGGATATTGAATAAAATAATTCATAAATTTTAAAGATATTTTGAATATTAGTTAATGATATTTGCTTTAAAATATAGAATATTTAATATCACTAAGATTTGTTAAAATTATTTGGAATAATCCACTATAATTAGTGATATTTGCAAAAGTGAAAACAAAACAACATGAACTTTATTCAATCACATCATCATCATTTTCAAATTTGCCTTCAAGCGAAATGAAAATGTATTGAATAAAATCAACATATTTTTTAAACCCGTTTGAGACAATCAAGCGGGTTTTATTTTTCCCGTGAAAACGGGAATCTTTTTATCCCGAAAACGGATAACTATTTAAATTATTTAAAATGAGTACATTAAGAATTGCAGTACAGAAGTCAGGTCGTTTACACGACGAATCTATGGAATTACTAAAAGATATTGGTATTTCTATTGATAATGGCATTGATCAATTAAAAGCATCAGCAAGAAATTTTCCTGTTGAAGTTTTCTATCTAAGAAATGGTGATATTCCACAATACCTTAAAGATGGTGTGGTAGATGCTGCTATTATTGGTGAAAACGTATTAATTGAAAAAGGAAACGGTATCAACATAGCAGAAAAATTAGGTTTTTCTAGCTGTCGTGTGTGTGTTGCTGTGCCAAAAACAATGAATTACACTAGTATTTCAGATTTGGAAGGAAAACGAATAGCTACTTCTTACCCACATACGGTTCAAAGTTTTTTAGATAAAAATGGCATTAACGCAAACCTTCACATTATTAATGGTTCGGTTGAAATTGCGCCTAATATTGGTTTAGCAGATGCTATTGTAGATATCGTTTCTAGTGGTAGCACCTTGTTTAAAAACAACCTGAAAGAAGTGGAAATGATTTTAAAATCGGAAGCGGTTTTAGCAGTTTCACCTATTTTAGATGCTGAAAAACAAGCTATTTTAGACACCATTCAGTTTAGAATGCAATCGGTTTTAAGAGGAAGACAGTCAAAATATATTTTATTAAACGCACCAAACGATAGAATACAAGACATTATTAATGTGTTGCCAGGCATGAAAAGTCCAACGGTATTACCTTTGGCTCAAGAGGGTTGGAGTTCTGTACATTCTGTAATAAGTAAAAATGAGTTTTGGAATGTTATAGACGAGTTAAAAGCGAACGGTGCACAAGGTATTTTAGTTTGTCCTATCGAGAAAATGGTGCTTTAATTAATTTGTTATGCAAATAATAAACAACCCAAATAAAAGCGATTGGTCTCAGGTATTAAAAAGACCTACTCAAACTGTTGGTGATATTGAAGCAACCGTTATTCAAATTTTTGAAGACGTGCGTGAGAATGGCGATACGGCTATCAATACATACACTTCTAAGTTTGATGGCGTTTCTTTAGCGTCTCAATTGGTGACTCCTGAAGAAATTGAGAAAGCCATCGCTACTGTGCCAGAAAAACTACAAAAGGCTATAAAAACAGCTAAGCATAATATTGAAGTTTTTCATTCAGCACAAAAAACTAATAAAATTCACATTGAAACCACAAAGGGTGTACAATGTTGGCAAGAAAAACGCCCCATACAAAAAGTGGGTTTATATATTCCTGGAGGTACAGCACCTTTATTTTCAACCGTTTTAATGTTGGCGGTTCCAGCACAAATTGCAGGTTGTAAAGAGATTGTATTATGTTCGCCACCTAATAAGAAAGGGGAATTAGCTCCAGAAATATTGTTTGCAGCACAACTTTGTGGCGTGACTAAAATTATAAAAGTTGGTGGCATTCAAGCCGTAGCAGGATTAACTTTTGGAACGGAAACGATTCCTCAAGTTTATAAAATATTCGGACCAGGAAATCAGTTTGTAACTGTAGCAAAACAATTAGCAACCAAATTTGGTGTGGCTATTGATATGCCAGCAGGACCAAGTGAGCTTTTAGTGGTAGCCGATGAATTTGCTAACGCAGCATATATTGCTTCCGATTTGTTAAGTCAAGCAGAACACGGTGCCGATAGTCAAGTTATTTTGGTGTCAACTTCGACTGATTTAATAAATAAAGTATCCGAAGAAGTTGAAAAACAACTGGAAGTCCTTCCGCGTAAAGCGATTGCTGAAAAAGCGATTGCAAATTCGAAGCTTATTTATGTTGAAAATGATGATTTAGCGTTGGAATTAATAAATGAATATGGCCCAGAACATTTTATAGTTTGTTCTAAAAATGAAGATTTTTACGTAGATCATATTGAAAATGCAGGTTCTGTTTTTATAGGTGATTATACACCTGAAAGTGCAGGCGATTATGCTTCGGGAACCAACCATACCTTGCCAACCAACGGTTTTAGTAAAGCCTATTCGGGAGTGAATCTAGATAGTTTTTCTAAAAGCATGACCTTTCAAAAAATATCGAAAGAAGGCATTTTGAATATTGGTGAAACTATAGAACTTATGGCTGAAGCAGAAGGTTTGCATGCACATAAAAATGCGGTTTCCATAAGACTGAAAGATTTAAAATAATTAACTAAGCGTCATGTTGAACTTGATTCAACATCACACTCATAAATACATGAGACACTGAAATACATTCAGTGTGACGAAAAAATGAACATACAAGATTTAATACGTCCAACGATAAAAGCACTAAAACCGTATTCTTCTGCACGTGATGAATTTCAAGGTGTAACTGCTGATATGGTGTTTTTAGACGCGAATGAAAATCCGTTTGAAAATGGTGTAAACCGATACCCAGATCCACAACAAGGTGCTTTAAAAGCTATTTTATCTAAAACGAAAGGGCTGCCAACAAACCAAATTCTATTTGGTAATGGTAGCGATGAAGTGTTAGATTTAATTTTTAGAGCTTTTTGTGAGCCTAACCAAGATAACGTTGTTATTTTACCGCCTACATACGGCATGTATGAAGTGCTTGCTAATTTGAATGCGATTGGCATTAAAAAGGTGAACTTAGATGCTGAATTTCAGCCTGAAGTGGGTGCGGTACTGAATGCTGCAGATGAAAACAGTAAACTGTTGTTTATCTGTTCGCCTAATAACCCATCTGGAAATAGTTTTAATACGGAAGCTATAGAGCGATTAGTCAGTAATTTTAAGGGAATTGTGGTTGTTGATGAAGCGTATATCGATTTTTCAAACGAAGCTAGTTGGATTTCAAAACTAGACACATACCCCAATTTAATTGTAGCGCAAACCCTATCTAAAGCCTACGGAATGGCAGGGATTCGTTTGGGGATATGCTATGCTTCCACAGAAATTATTACGGTTTTAAATACCATTAAACCACCTTATAATATTAACGAGCTAACGCAGAAAAAAGCCATCGAACTTTTAAATATTAAAGATTTGGCTTCTAATCAAATTAAAGATATTCTAACGCAACGTAGTGCTTTAATTTCAGAATTAGAATCTGTCAGTTATGTTTCTAAAATATATCCATCAGACGCTAATTTTGTACTTGTAAAGGTTGATGATGCCACTAAGCGTTACAATCAGCTTATAGAAAAAGGGATTGTGATAAGAAACAGAACCACGCAACCTGGGTGTGACAATACCTTGCGTTTAACGGTGGGAACACCCCAAGAGAATAAAATATTAATAGATACCTTAAAATCTATATAATGAAGAAAGTATTATTTATAGACCGTGATGGCACTTTGGTTTTAGAACCACCCGTAGATTACCAATTGGATAGTTTAGAAAAGTTAGAGTTTTACCCAAAAGTATTTCAATACATGGCTAAAATTGCAGGCGAGTTGGATTATGAATTGGTTATGGTTACGAATCAAGATGGTTTGGGTACCGATTCATTTCCTGAAGACACATTCTGGCCAGCACAAAACAAAGTATTGAGTGCCTTTGCCAAAGAAGGTGTTGAATTTACTGAGATTCATATAGATAAAACATTCCCGCATGAAAATGCACCAACGCGTAAACCAAGAACAGGTTTGTTAACCAAGTACTTTACAGATGCTTATGATTTAGCAAATTCCTATGTGTTGGGTGATCGTATTACCGATATGGAATTGGCCAAAAATTTAGGAGCAAAAGGTATTTATTTATCTGAAAACCCCGACTTAGGTGCTGATGAAATAGAAGCGTCTCAAAAAGAAATTTTAGATGCTATCGCGTTAACAACAACCGATTGGAAAACTATTTATGAGTTTTTAAAATTAAATGATCGCGTTGCAGAAATTACACGTAATACGAACGAAACACAGATTTATATTAAGTTGAATTTAGATGGTTCTGGTAAAAATGACATTGATACCGGTTTATCATTTTTCGATCATATGCTCGATCAAATTGGTCGCCATGGTTCTATGGATTTAACTATAAAAGTAAATGGTGATTTGGAAGTTGATGAACATCATACTATTGAAGATACCATGATTGCCTTTGGGGAGTTATTCAATAAAGCCTTAGGAAATAAATTAGGGATTGAACGTTATGGATTCTGTTTACCAATGGACGATTGTTTAGCGCAAGTCGCTGTCGATTTTGGTGGTAGAAATTGGTTAGAATGGGATGCTGAATTTAAACGCGAAAAAATAGGAGACATGCCAACGGAAATGTTCTTTCACTTATTTAAATCGTTTACAGACGGTGCTAAATGCAACCTAAATATAAAAGCTGAAGGGGTAAACGAGCATCATAAAATAGAAGGTATTTTTAAAGCTTTTGCGAAAGCCATGAAAATGGCTGTAAAAAGAGATTCTAACAAGATGTTTTTACCTTCAACAAAAGGTGTTTTATAAAGACATATATTAAGTATTAGAAGGTGAAAATTAAAAAGTCTTTCACCTTCTAATATCGAACTTTTAATATCAAAAAATTGAAATTAGTTATTATAAATTACGGCGCAGGAAATATTAAAAGCATCCAATTTGCTTTTAAACGTTTGGGGGTTGATGCTGTTTTATCAAACAATCCAGAAGAAATTTTAGCAGCCGATAAAATTATTTTCCCAGGAGTAGGTGAGGCTAGCACTGCCATGGCGATGTTAAAAGAGACGGGGTTGGATACGCTTATCCCTAAATTAACGCAACCTGTTTTAGGTATTTGCCTAGGTATGCAACTACTATGTGAGTATACAGAAGAAGGAAATACAAAAGGCCTTGGTGTTTTTAAAACACAAGTTAAGCGCTTTGATAATGATGTAAAAGTGCCACATATGGGCTGGAATGTTATTAAAGATTTAAAATCGGAGTTGTTTAAAGGCATTAAAGAAAATGAGTATATGTATTTGGTGCATAGTTATTACGCTGAACATTGTGCCGAAACCATAGCTACAACAGATTATAGTATTAATTATGCTTCTGCATTACAGCATAATAACTTTTACGGGGTACAATTTCACCCAGAAAAGAGTAGTTTCGCAGGAGAAAAGATTTTAGAGAACTTTTTGAAGTTATAAAATCCATAAAAAAATGGCTTCTTCTATTACAGTAATTATAGCCATTATTAAGAATAAAAGTTTAATTAAAAAATTCCTCCTTTCACAGGAAATGATATGAGAATTATACCAGCCATAGATATTATAGACGGAAAATGTGTTCGCTTAACTAAAGGTGATTACAGCACAAAAAAGATATATAATGAAAATCCGCTTGAAGTTGCTAAAATGTTTGAAGATGCGGGCATTCAGTATTTACATTTAGTCGATTTAGATGGTGCGAAAGCAAAGCATATTGTAAACTATAAGGTTTTAGAACAAATATCATCAAAAACCAATCTTAAAATTGATTTTGGTGGTGGTTTAAAAACGAATGAAGATTTACATATAGCATTCAATTCTGGTGCAAAACAAGTAACAGGTGGAAGTATTGCTGTTAAAGATCCAGAAACTTTTGAAGGTTGGATTTCCAAATATGGTGCTGCTAAAATTATATTGGGAGCCGATAGTGATGATGGAAAAATATCCATAAGTGGGTGGATGGAGCAAAGTAAAGAAGAGGTTATCCCATTTATAAAAAGGTATCAAAAAAAGAGCATTCAATATGTTATTTGTACAGATATTTCTAAAGATGGTATGCTTGAAGGCCCGTCGGTTGATTTGTATAAACAAATAATTTCAGAATGCACCAATAGCAGTAATGGGCAATCTATTAAATTAATTGCTTCAGGCGGTATTTCAATAATAGACGAATTGCCTATCCTTAAAGAGTTAGGCTGTGAAGGTGTTATTATTGGAAAAGCTATTTACGAAAATAGAATTAGCTTAAAACAACTTGAAAAGTTCGTGTAATATGTTGACTAAAAGAATTATTCCTTGTTTAGATATTAAAAACGGTCGTACCGTAAAAGGTGTGAATTTTGTTGATTTACGTGATGCGGGAGATCCTGTAGAACTTGCTAAACAATACGCCAATGTTGGCGCCGATGAATTGGTGTTTCTTGATATTTCGGCCACTTTAGAGGCACGCGCCACTACTTTAGACATGGTAATTCGTGTTGCAGAGCAAGTAAATATTCCATTTACTGTAGGTGGTGGAATTTCGTCTATAGAACATGTAGATGCCTTGTTAAAATGTGGTGCCGATAAAGTTTCTATCAACTCATCCGCAGTGAAACGTCCGGATTTGGTTAATGAATTGGCTAACAAATTCGGAAGCCAATGCGTAGTTGTCGCCATTGATGCCAAACAAATTGATGGGAATTGGAAAGTGCATTTAGCAGGCGGAAGTATTCCCACCGATATGGATTTATTTGAATGGGCTAAAGAAGTTGAGCAACGTGGTGCCGGTGAAATTTTATTTACCTCGATGGATCATGATGGTACCAAGAATGGGTTTGCTAATGAGGCCTTAGCTAAATTGTCTGAATCTTTAAACATCCCTATTATTGCCTCAGGCGGTGCCGGTAATGTACTGCACTTTGTGGATACGTTTAAGGAAGGGAAAGCAGATGCTGCTTTAGCGGCCAGTGTATTTCATTTTGGTGAAATACCTATTCCAGATTTGAAAAAAGAATTAAAAGAACATCATATAGAAATACGCTTATAACGTCATTACGAAGAAAAATGACCAAGTAATTTCTTGAAAACGAATAAGATTGCCATAGTAAATGATTATTTGCTTTGTAATGACAATAGAAAATTATGGATATTAAATACGATACAAACGGACTCGTTCCAGCCATTATTCAAGATGCCACAACAAAAAACGTGTTGATGTTGGGCTACATGAATGCCGAAGCTTACCAAAAAACGATTGATACAAAACAAGTTACTTTTTTTAGTAGAAGTAAGCAGCGTCTATGGACAAAAGGTGAAGAAAGTGGGAACTTTTTAAACTTGGTTACTATTAAAAACGATTGCGATAATGATACGCTTTTACTTCAAGTAAACCCAGTAGGACCAACTTGTCATAAAGGTACCGATACCTGTTGGAGTGAGAAAAACAACTCGAATTACGGTTTCTTTTCAACTTTAGAAAACGTTATTACAGAACGGGTTGCAAATAAAGACACTCAAAAATCATATGTGGCCAGTTTGTTTTCAAAAGGCATAAATAAAGTAGCACAAAAAGTAGGCGAGGAGGCTGTGGAAACGGTTATTGAAGCGATGGATAACAATGATGAGTTGTTTTTATATGAATCGGCCGATTTACTTTTTCACTACTTAATGTTACTACAAGCCAAAGGTTTTACTTTAAAAGATATTGAAGCAGAGCTTAAAGGCAGACATAAATAAAAATCAAAACAAAAGGCTTTATACATTTCTAAAGCCTTTTTGTTTTAGGAATCGTTTACTTTTAAATTCCTTATCTATTTCTTTAGAAAATTTCTACACGCATAAATTTCATTGATGAAAAAATACTTTTACGTCATAACCGTACAATATTTAGGGTACCGTTTTCATGGTTGGCAAAAACAACCGAATGTAAAAACCTTGCATTTAATGGTAGATAGAACCTTGAATTTTGTGTTAGACGGTAAGTATTTTAAAAGCTTAAGTTCTGGTAGAACGGATGCCATGGTATCTGCGGAATGTGCTGCATTTGAGTTGTTTTTAGAAGAACCCTTAGAAGATCCAGATGCTTTTTTAAGTCTGTTCAATTATAATTTACCCCAAGATATTCGAGCAATTACCATTCGTGAAGTGGATGCTAAATTCAATATCATCAATCATTCAAAAATTAAAGAATACCTTTATTTATTCACCTACGGTGAAAAATGCCATCCGTTTTGTGCCCCTATTATGACGACCATTTTGGATGATCTGGATATTGATTTAATGAAACAAGGCGCTAAACTTTTTGAAGGTGCCCATTATTTTAAATCATATTGCTTTAAACCAACAGATCACGGTATTTACAATCGAGAGATAATTACCTGCGAATTAGTTGAAAACACCATCTACACCGCCAACTACTTCCCTGAAAAAACATACATACTTCGTGTTCGTGGTAAAGGTTTTATGAGAAACCAGATAAGACTTATGATGGGAACCCTTATAGATTTAGGTAGAGGCAAGCTAAGTTTGGATACCATAAAGCAAAGTTTAGAGCAAGACTGCTTTATTAAAATGACATATATAGCCCCTGCTTCTGGCTTAATTTTGAATAGTATAGAATTTTCTTAAACCACTAACTTTCTTTCAAACACTCAATTTAAACACTGATAATAAGTGTTTTACATGGTTTTTTATGTGAATTATACAAATTATTGCAAAAAACATGTAACAGCAAACCTTCCCTTTCTTCGCACCTTTGTAACATCAAACGAAGTTAAATCTTCAAAACTTAATATAAACCATTAAAATTTGAAACTATGTTACGTTGGACAATTACATTCGTTATTATAGCATTAATTGCTGGAGTGTTAGGTTTTTCAGGTATCGCTGGAGCTTCCGCTGGTATTGCGAGAATATGTTTCTTTATATTCCTTGTTCTTTTTCTTTTATCACTCTTAAAGGGTAGGAAATAAACAGGAATTACTATAAATCTTATAATAATGAAAAGCACATGTGTGTAGAAAAATTACAATTTTCACTCTGAAATAAAACGAGAAGAAATAGGGTGTAGTGCTCTTTCTTCAAAATAAATACTAATAATAATTTAAAATTAAATAAAATGAAAAATATAATGTACGCTTGTTTAATCTTGGTTGCTGGTAACGTTTGGGCACAAGATAAACCTAAAAATGTATCGGAAGAATCTACAATTAAAACAGTTAAAACCAATAATGGGTCTGAAATAACTGAGAAAAAAATTAAAGTCACAACACGAGAAGAACAAGATATAGAGTTCGCTCATAAGGATGAAAACAAAAGAGATAAGGATGTTGTTAACAGTCCTGTAAAAGTAAAAAGAACCATTGAAGTAGATGATGATAAGGGCAATTCATACGATTCTAAAACAGAAATATCTTATTATGAATTTAATGGAAATCAATACGGTTTTAGAAAAGTAGAAAATGGGTTTTCAGTATTAGTGAATGATACAGATACTCCAAATAGCTATGGTAACATTGTTAAATTTAATAGAGATAACCATTATTTATTTCAAAAAGGAAATGATACAGGTATTGGATATTTTAATGAAGACGGAAGTTTTACCATCGAGTTTTATGACAAAAATACTCAAACTGTAACCAGTCAAGAGTTTATTTTAATGCAGAAGTAATTAATGTAAGGGTTAATTAATTGATGTTTAAAAGCCCCGTTTTAACGGGGCTTTTTGTATTTTCGAACTTTATAAAGTTAATATAATAGCATGATTCCACAAATTCAGAAAGAAGCATTAGGTTTTTTTAAACGCTTAGAAAAAAACAATGATAGAGATTGGTTTAATGAGCATAAACCTGAATTCAAAGAATTAGAGAAAGACGTTAAAGCCTTTTATAATGCGGTTTTTAAAAAGATAGGTGAACACGATGAAGTCGATAAACTAAAAATATTCCGTATTTATCGTGATGTGCGTTTCTCAAAAAACAAGTTACCTTATAAAACCCATTTTGGTGGTTCATTCCATAGAACAAAGCCTAGGTTACGTGGTGGTTATTATTTACACATTCAACCCAATAATGAAAGTTTTATCGCTACAGGTTTCTGGGAACCAGTTTCGGCCGATTTACTACGCATTCGAAAAGAATTTGAAATGGACGACACTGAAATACGTGCCATTTTAAAAGATGAAAACTTTAAAAGTGTTTGGGGTGGTATTGTGGGTGATGAAGTAAAAACAGCTCCTAAAGGTTTTAGTAAAGAACATAAATCCATCGATTTAATACGAAAGAAGCAATATATTTTCACTAAGAAATACACAGATGCTCAAGTATTAAGTGAAGGCTTTTTTGACGATGTAAACCAGTCTTTTAAAGCCATTCGCCCATATTTTAATTATATGAGCGATGTGCTTACAACCGATTTAAATGGTGAATCTCTTATATAATTTCTGTAATAGTATATTTGTTTTGATTGAACTCAAAACTACTATTTACAGGTTTATTAATTAGTAATTGGCCAATAGGGGAGTTCACTGAAATAGCATAAAAAACAGCATCATCCAGTTCTATTTTCCCAATACTCGTGGAAATATAAAAATCCATCACATTCGTTTTTACGATACTGCCCAATATCACTTCTTGACTAACAATATTTGATTTTATGTTACTTAGATACTCTTTGGTTTTCTTAGCATCATTTAAGTAAGTCATGTTTTTTTCTAAGTCATTTAACAGTTTTCCGCTACCAGAATCGTCGCCTTCAGAGTTTCCTTTATCGTTACTCTCAATAGATTCTTTTATTAAATTAACTTCTTCTTTGTAATCACTAATGCGTTTATCAACACGTTCATTACAAATTTGCAATAGTTTCTGTTTTGTTGTCATTAAATTTTTCACACTGCTTTAAGCACTTCTGTCTGTTCAAAAAGTTGCACGTTACTAATTAATCGCTCTTTAACAATTTGCATCATGCGTTTATTTAAAGCTGAAGAATTTTGAATGTAAATTAGATATTCTTCCACAGTAAACAATCCTATCACCATGCCTTTTAATGAGTTACGAAACTTGATATCTCTATTTACAGCGCTTTCAATAAAATCTAAACGCTTCTCTAAAGTCAAATCATAAAACACCATTTTATGCTTAGCAATATAGTTTTTAAAAACTTCAATAAACAAATCATTTTGCAACTTTATTACAGGGCGAAGTACTAAATTTTGAAAGCGCTCGTCGTTACTCATATCGTCGCGAATGGTGGTACTAAGAATTTCAGGACGAATGCTTTTTAGATTAAATTGTCGTGTATTCATGGTTTAAGAGTTTTTATTAAAAGTATCAAATATTAAAACTTAATCTGTTTTGGAGGGTTTATAGTTGTTAACGGGGTTATTAACAACTATAAATTTTTATCTTTAAGCCAAAAAATAAAAATGAAGTTTGGAAGCGTAAATAACCCTGAAAATATAGATTTCACCTTACCTCCAGATCATTCAGAAACCCGTCGTGTTTTAAATAAATTTAAGGATGATAACATCCCCGAAGTATATGTTGGTTGTGCTAAATGGAACAGAGCCGATTTAAAAGGTTTTTATCCCAGAGGCACTAAAGATGAGTTGGTGTATTATTCCAGTCAGTTTAACTCTATAGAATTAAATGCGACCTTTTATAGAATTTTCCCTGCGGATCAGTTTGCTTCTTGGTATGACAAAACACCTGCTAATTTTAAGTTTTTCCCAAAACTAAATCAAGAAATTAGCCATTGGAAGCGCTTGCAAGAAACGAAAGAGGTAGTAGAACATTATTTGTATAATGCTTCTAATTTAAAAGAAAAATTAGGCACTATATTTTTACAAATGAATGATAATTTCGCACCTAAATATTTTGATAGAGTTATTAAATTTGTGGAAGAATGGCCTAAAGAAATACCATTAGCCATGGAGTTTAGACATACTAATTGGTACAACGATGCTTCCATTGCACCAGATTTATATCAACTTTTAGAAGCAAACAACATTTCAAATATCATTGTAGATTCTGCCGGAAGGCGCGATATTATGCACATGCGGTTAACCAATGCTACGGCCTTTGTACGTTATGTGGGCGCAAACCATGCCAGCGATTACAACCGGTTGGATGCTTGGATTGAGCGATTGAAAGATTGGAAAGAACAAGGTGTTAAAGAAATAGATTTTTTTATTCATCAAAACATTGAAAAAGAATCACCATTACTTTCAGCATATTTTATAAAAAAGCTGAATACGGAATTGGGCTACCATTTAGTTATTCCCAATGATGACACAAACGGACAACAAACATTATTATAAATAAAATTATGAGATTTCACACCAGAAAATGGGTAAAACCAGAAGATTTAAATGCTAACGGCACCTTGTTTGGAGGTAGACTATTAGAATGGATTGATGAAGAAGCGGCGCTTTATACCATCATTCAATTAGAAAACCCAAAAGTAGTTACCAAGTACATAAGTGAAATAGATTTTAAAGCATCGGCAAAACAAGGCGATATCATTGAAATTGGCATTGATGTTGTGACATTTGGAAAAGCATCTATAACCCTTAGTTGTGAGGTTAGAAATAAAATGACCAGAGAAACTATTATCACCATTTCAAACATTGTTATGGTAAATGTAGGACCCGACGGGAAGGCAAAACCGCACGGAAAAACTCAAATTGAATTCGTTGTAGACCGGTTAAAGTAATATTGATTCATAATTGCTTCAAAATTCATAACCTATCCTGCTATTCTATTAAAATATCATCGATTTTTTATGTTTCCATTAATAATACTATAAAAATAAATGGAGAAGGCTCTTAAAACTTGTGATATGCTTAATAAAAAGAGCAGTTTTTCCTAACTTTGTAAGCCTTTTGCTAAACCAAAATTATTAGCAAAAAATTCACAAAGATTTAAATTAAATTAGATAGAATATGAGCAAAACATTGTTTGATAAAGTATGGGATTCGCATGTTGTAAGACAAATTGAAGGAGGACCTGATGTATTCTTTATAGATCGTCATTTTATTCATGAAGTTACAAGTCCTGTAGCATTTCTTGGGTTAAAAAGTCGCGGTTTAAAAGTATTATATCCAGAGCGTACATTTGCAACGGCAGACCATAACACACCAACAATTAACCAACATTTACCAGTTGAAGACCCGTTATCTGCTAAGCAATTAAAAGCCTTAGAAGATAATTCAAATGAATATGGCATTAGCCACTGGGGTCTTGGTCACCAAAAAAATGGTATTGTACACGTTGTAGGACCAGAAAACGGTATTACATTCCCAGGAGCAACTATTGTTTGTGGAGATTCACATACATCTACGCATGGTGCTTTTGGTGCTATTGCATTTGGTATTGGTACATCGGAAGTTGAAATGGTATTATCTACACAATGTATCATGCAACCAAAACCTAAGAAAATGCGAATTAACGTTAATGGGCAGTTAGGAAAAGGTGTGACGCCTAAAGATGTTGCTTTATATGTTATCGCTCAATTATCTACATCGGGCGCTACAGGTTATTTTGTAGAATATGCAGGTGATGTATTTGAAAATATGACTATGGAAGGCCGTATGACTGTTTGTAACTTATCTATCGAGATGGGTGCACGTGGTGGTATGATTGCTCCAGATGAAACGACGTTTGCATACTTAAAAGGTAAACCATTATCACTTAAAGGTGATGCTTGGGATACAGCGGTTGCACACTGGAAAACATTAAAAACCGATGCAGATTCTGTATTTGATAAAGAATTAACATTCGCTGCAAGCGATATCGAACCAATGATTACCTACGGAACCAATCCGGGTATGGGTATGGGGATTTCTAAAAACATTCCAACGGCTGAAGCTGTAGAAGGTGGTGTTGCAACTTATAAAAAGTCTTTAGACTATATGGGTTACAATGAAAATGAATCTATGATTGGTAAAAAGATCGATTATGTATTTTTAGGAAGTTGTACAAATGGTAGAATTGAAGATTTCCGCGCATTTGCTTCTATTATAAAAGGTAAGAAAAAAGCAGACCACGTTACGGCTTGGTTAGTTCCAGGATCTCACGAAGTAGAAGCTTTAATTACTGAAGAAGGTATTTTAGACATTATACATGAAGCTGGATTTGTTTTAAGACAACCAGGTTGTTCAGCATGTTTAGCGATGAATGACGATAAGGTTCCTGCTGGTAAGTACGCTGTAAGTACGTCAAACAGAAATTTTGAAGGACGCCAAGGACCTGGTTCTAGAACTTTATTAGCGAGTCCGTTAGTAGCTGCTGCTGCTGCTGTTACAGGTGTTGTTACAGATCCAAGAGACTTATTATAATCATTGACTTTATAAACAAATCAACGATTAAATCAAAAAATACAATAGAAAAATGGCATACGATAAATTCAATATATTAACTAGTACAGCGGTTCCATTACCATTAGAAAATGTGGATACCGATCAAATTATACCAGCACGTTTCTTAAAAGCAACAAAACGTGAAGGTTTTGGTGATAACTTATTCCGTGATTGGAGATACAATAACGACGATTCACCAAAAGAAAGTTTCGTACTAAACAACCCTATTTACACAGGTAAAATTTTAGTAGGAGGTAAAAACTTTGGTTCAGGTTCTTCTAGAGAGCATGCAGCATGGGCGGTTTACGATTATGGTTTCCGTTGTGTGGTATCTAGTTTCTTTGCAGATATTTTTAGAAACAACTGTTTAAATGTAGGTGTATTACCAGTGCAAGTAAGTGCTGAATTCTCTGAACTGATTTTTAACGCCATTTACGACGATCCGAAAACGGAAATCGAAGTAAATCTTGAAAATCAAACCATTACTATTCTTTCAACGGGAGCTCAAGAATCTTTTGAAATC
Organism: Mariniflexile sp. AS56; assembly: GCF_030552475.1. Lineage (GTDB taxonomy): Bacteria > Bacteroidota > Bacteroidia > Flavobacteriales > Flavobacteriaceae > Mariniflexile. Next base: position 394,934 of record NZ_JAUPED010000002.1, read on the forward strand.
AATAGTTATAAGAAAGAAAACATGCTTAATGGTTTTGATGATATAGATTATTTACAAAACATAAAAGGGGATATTGAAACATTTGCAAACGGCTTACTACTGTAAATGACTCCAAAACATATTGAAATAATGGATACGACATTGCGCGATGGTGAACAAACCTCGGGCGTGTCGTTTTCAGCTTCAGAAAAACTTACTATTGCTAAACTTTTACTTGAAGAATTAAAAGTAAATAGAATAGAAATTGCCTCGGCACGTGTGTCTGAAGGTGAGTTTCAAGCAGTGAAAAGTGTCACTAATTGGGCAAAAGAAAATAAGTATCTGGACCAAGTTGAAGTTTTAACTTTTGTGGACAAAGGAGTCTCTATCCATTGGATGATTGAAGCAGGAGCTAAAGTTCAAAATCTATTAACTAAAGGTTCATTAAATCATTTAACATATCAGTTAAAAAAGACTCCTAATCAGCACTTTGAGGAAATATCAGAAACTATTTCTTTAGCTAAAGAAAATGGGATAAGAACCAATGTGTATTTAGAAGATTGGAGTAATGGTATGCGTAATTCTAAAGACTATGTTTTTGAGTTTTTAGCATTTTTAGCCACCCAATCTGTAGAGCGTATTATGCTTCCAGATACATTGGGGGTTTTAACGCCAACAGAATCTTTTGAGTTTTTAAAAGAAATTAAAGATACCTACCCGAATTTACACTTCGATTTTCACGCACATAATGATTATGATTTAGGTGTTGCCAATGTGATGGCAGCTTTAAATGCGGGAGCAGATGGTTTGCATTTAACCGTAAATGGCATGGGCGAGCGTGCAGGAAATGCACCTATGGCTAGTACGATTGCAGTTATAAACGATTTTATGCCTAACATACAAGTTGGGGTTAATGAAAAGGTTTTATATACGGTAAGCAAACTGGTTGAAAACTTTTCAGGTATTATGATTCCTGCAAACAAACCTATTATTGGAGCCAATGTGTTTACGCAAACGGCTGGAATTCATGCCGATGGTGATAATAAAAAGAACCTATATTTTAGCGATTTAATGCCAGAACGTTTTGGTAGAACGCGAAAATATGCTTTAGGAAAATCATCTGGAAAAGCCAATATTCAAAAGAATTTACAAGAATTAGGTCTGTCTCTTAATGATGAAGATTTAAAGAAAGTAACCCAACGTATTATTGAATTGGGTGATAAAAAAGAAGTAGTTACTAAAGAAGATTTACCATACATCATTTCCGATGTTTTGGATAGCTATTCTTATGAAGAAAAGGTAAAAGTGATTGCGTATGTATTAACGCATGCCAAAGGTTTAAAACCTTCAACCACGGTATCTCTTTCCATAAATGGCGAAGTTTTCGAACAAAATGCACAAGGTGACGGGCAGTTTGATGCTTTTATGAATGCTCTTAGAAGCATTTATATCAGTAAAAAAACAGTACTGCCAGATTTGATTGATTATGCCGTGAGAATACCTCCTGGTAGTCATTCCGATGCGTTGTGTGAAACTATTATAACCTGGAAAAGTCCAGAAAAAGAATTTAAAACACGTGGTTTAGACTCCGATCAAACGGTGTCTGCAATTAAGGCCACAGAAAAAATGTTGAATATTATTACTAATTAAGATTATAAATATGAAATTTAATATAGCAGTATTAGCTGGTGACGGGATTGGACCTGAAGTCATGGAGCAAGCACAAAAAGTGAGTGAAGCAGTTGCTCAAAAATTTGGACATGAAATAACTTGGAAACCAGCATTAACTGGTGCCGCTGCCATTGATGCAGTTGGAGAACCTTACCCAGATTCTACACATCAAGTTTGTTTAGCTTCAGATGCTGTTTTATTTGGCGCTATTGGTCTTCCTCGTTTTGATAATGACCCTTCTGCAAAAGTTCGTCCAGAAAATGGTTTACTTCAAATGCGTAAACAACTTGGCTTATTTGCTAATTTACGACCAACATTTACGTTTCCGTCGTTATTAGATAAATCACCTTTAAAAAAGGAACGTATTGAAGGAACAGATTTAGTGTTTTTACGCGAGTTAACTGGTGGTATCTATTTTGGAGAAAAGGGTAGAAGAGACGGTGGAGAAACTGCTTTCGATAACTGTGTTTATACACGTATGGAAGTACAACGTTTGGCTAAAAAAGGTTTTGAATTAGCAATGACACGTTCTAATAGATTGTGTTGTGTTGATAAGGCTAACGTTATGGAAACATCTCGTTTGTGGAGAGAAACAGTTCAGGCTATGGAAAAAGATTATCCAGAAGTTACTGTTTCTTATGAATTGGTTGATGCTGTAGCGATGCGTTTGGTGCAATGGCCTAACACTTACGATGTATTGATTACTGAAAACTTATTTGGTGATATATTAACGGATGAAGCGTCTGTTATTTCAGGATCTATGGGATTAATGCCATCGGCATCTATGGGGTCTGATATTGCTTTATTCGAACCTATTCACGGGTCGTATCCACAAGCAACAGGATTGAATATTGCTAACCCAATGGCTATGGTTTTATCGGCAGCAATGATGTTCGAAATTGCTTTTAATTTACCTGAGGAAGGGAAAGTAATTAGAGATGCTGTTAACAAAGCATTAGCTGAAGGTATTGTTACTGAAGATTTAGCCGATGGAGGAAAAGCATACGGTACTAAAGAAGTAGGTGACTGGTTAGCTGCAAATATCTAAATAATAACGATTTAATTATCGACTATATAAAAGGATTCAGTAAATTTATACTGAATCCTTTTTTTTATACCATAAAATGAAAGTACAATTACTCGGTTTATTCTGCGCTTTTTCCTTTTATTCCTTTTCACAAAGTATGGGCGATTTTACCTCGGTAACGCCTATAAGTCGTACTGAAAATTTTGTGATTCCATCCACACACATCTTTCAAAAAATAATAGAAGTTGATGATGCCCTTACGGAAGGTGGCGTTTTAGCCGGAAATCCTGATTTTACAGGGTACGTACCTATAACAGGAAGTAGTACGGCAGGTTATTTAAGTATTAATTCAGAAACCTACCCGGGAGGTGTCGCAGTTTTAGATATAAATTTTAATGCCACGTCAAAACTTTGGAACACCAGCGCATCTCAAGCCATTGATTTTTCACCAGTAGCAGGAACTGCAGCTAATTGTTCTGGAACCGTGACTCCATGGGGAACCATTATAAGCTCTGAAGAATTATCGGCATCCTTCGACTTTAATAGCGATCTCTATTCAGATTTTGGTTGGAATGTAGAAATTGACCCGGCTACGAAAACCATTGTTAATAATCAAAAACTCTGGGCCATGGGAAATTTTTCTCATGAAAATGTGGCCATTCATTCGAATCATAGAACGGTATATCAAGGGGCTGATGTTATTGAATCTGGCAAAGTGGGCTATCTCTATAAGTTTATTGCGACCAATGCACAAGATTTAAGTGATGGATTACTATATGTGTACAAAGGTTCTAAAAACGGAACTGGAAGTTGGATCCTTTTACCAAACAGTAGTAAAACAGACCGAAATAACACGTATAGTAGGAGTGGAGCAGACCCCGATCTTACAGATAGTGATACCGATTATGCAGATGCTACCGAATTTAATGGCATTGAAGATGTTGAAATAGGTCCTGATGGTTGGGTCTATTTTGCTGTAAAAGGAGCCCCAGACCATCGCGTTTACCGTTTTCAAGATTCAGATGTGTTAGAAACTACAGCGTCTACCATAACTATGGAAACCTTTGTAGGCAATACAGATGCCAACCAAAATATAACCTACACTATTAATGATGGTGCAACAACCACAGCTGTTGCTTGGGGCAGTGGCAATGATAATTTAGCTTTTGATGGTGACGGTAATTTATGGGTATTGCAAGATGGTGATAACCATTACATATGGGTCGTAAAAGCGGGACATACTCAGGCGAATCCCTTAGTCGAGTTGTTTGGTACCACGCCTATAGGTTCCGAGCCTACGGGCATCACGTTTACACCCGATTATAAATATTTGTTCATGTCCATACAACATCCCGATTCTGGAAATGTAGCCAACCAAATAGATGCCGCTGGAAAAACAACGCATTTTGATAAAGGCACGGTATTGGTTATTGCCCGCAATGAACATTTAGGATCTTCTTTATCGGTTGCTGGCTTACCTGAAAATGCATTAAAGTTGTTTCCAAACCCTTTAAAACAGGATAAACAGCTTACTATTAAAGGGCATCACATTCAAAACATGAAGCTGTATTCGATTCTTGGTGAAGTGCTTCTAGATATGGATTACACATCTGTAAATCAAGTACATTTAGACCTTAAAAATATAGCTACTGGTATTTATTCAGTTAAAATAAATAACCAAGAAACGTCTAAATTGATTGTAAACTAAATTATTCAGCTAAAAAACTAGAGGCACTCGGTAATTCAAAAATTTCTAAATCAAAATACGGAAGAGCAGCAATAAGATGGTCGAAAATATCAGACATGATGTATTCGTAGTTTTCCCAACGTTTATCACTACTAAAAGCATAAATTTCTAAAGGTATTCCTTGTGTTGTTGGAGCTAATTGGCGCGCCATAATCATCATATCTTTATTGACGGCAGAATGATTTTGCAAATACGAATCAATATACTTTCTAAAAATACCCAAATTCGTCAGGTTTCTTCCGTTTAATAAAAGGTCTTTATTGATGGAGTTAGATTCGTTGTACGATTTAATATCAGCCTGTCTGGTTTCCAAGTACGTGCTAATAAGTTGAATCGTTTTTAGTTCTTGTACATCATCATCTGTTAAATAGCGCACGCCACCTTGTTTAATGAAAATGGCACGTTTAATACGTCTTCCATCAGAACTTTCCATACCACGCCAGTTCTTAAACGAATCTGAAATAAGCGCATAGGTTGGAATGGTCGTAATGGTTTTATCAAAATTCTGAACCTTTACAGTCGCTAAATTTATTTCAATCACATCACCATCGGCTCCATATTTTTCAAAAGTAATCCAGTCGCCAATGCGTACCATATCATTAATAGAGACCTGAATACTGGCAACAAAACCTAAAATAGTGTCTTTAAAAATTAAAATAATAATCGCCGATGCGGCACCCAAACCGGTTACAAAATGTATAAAAGGTGTTTTTGTAATAAGCGCAATGGCAGAAAACACACCAACTACCCATGCAAAAATCATGAATACTTGTATGTAACTATCAATAGGTTTGTCTCTTAAGCTTGTTAAAGTTTTAAAGTAATCTTTAAGGGTGTTAAGAATACTGCGTACAATCCATAAAGTTAAAATGATGGCATATACTTTTAAACCACGTTCCACGACCATTTCAAAACCAGGAAAATCATAAAATACATCTGAGATAAACTCTAAAGCCACCAATAAGGGCGTGATGTGGGCAATGTTTCTGGGTACTTTATTTTTAACTAATAAATCGTCAAAATTGGTTTTAGATTTAGAAGCAAATTGTGAAAACACACCAATAAGCACCTTTCTAATAATAAAATCTATGATAAAAATAACGAGTAGCAAAAGAATGATAAGTCCTAATACATTCAAGTATTTTGCACCTGTTTCAGTCAAGCCAAGCGTGAGTAGGTAATCGTATATAAAATGTTTTATTTTATCCATTTTTAAGAGATTTTAAATACTTCTTATCAATATAAAAAGTACCAAACGGAATTATAGAAGCGATCACTATTTCAGCAAACTGTTTCGTGTTCCAGTGAGATTCCTTTTTAAGCATAAACGCCATAATAATATAGCCAATAAATAAAATACCATGCGGCATACCTAGTAATTTTACGTATTGTGGGTCGTTTAAAAAGTACTTGATAGGTGTTGCGATAAATAATAATAAAATATATGAAACCCCTTCTAAAAAGGCTATAGCTCTAAATATAGTAACGAATGAAAACATAGAAATTAAATTTGTGTGTAAATGCAGATGTGATTGTGCTTTTTAAAAAGCGTGAAAAATAACGATGCCATAAATTAAAAACCGTAGTAACCGCAGTGAACCGTAAGCCACTACATTTCTAAACGGAAAATCGATAATACCAGCAGCCATACAAGAAATTGAAAAGGGCAGAGGCAATAGGGCGCCCACCACAATTAAAAAACCGCCCCATTTTTTAGAGTTTTTAAGCTGTTTTGCCATTTTAACTTCTAAATAATTGTGCACTTTAGGTATTTTAGTAATAACATGGCCAATATAATACGAAACTAAACCACCAGAATATGATAATAAAGCTAACACCGCAAGGTATAACCAGGGCGCATACATTTTACCAGCCCAAGCAATAAAAATTTCGGGAGGGACCAAGCCCAAAATGGTTTCAGAAACAAAAAAGAAAGTAAGTACGCCATATGCAGGTAGTGTTTCAGTCAGTTTAACTAAAGCCGCATTGATATCATAATAATGATTCACCACATAAATAGCCGCAACAATAAGAATAATAAAAGGCAGCGCCTTTTTTACAGCTTGCCAAACAAAACTGTAAAAACCCGTATAGCTGTAATACTGATGCAGTAATTGCCAGCGTGATTTTTCTGTTTTTGGTTTCGGCTTTTCTTTCATAAAACGAGTCTTATTTGGGAGCACAAAGATACTTCAAATAATATGTTTAATACCACCAGTGAACCAATTTTAATATTATTATAACATATGGAGAATGTTATGCTTATGGCATAAAAAAAGGTCACTTATATAAACATATAAGCAACCTTTTAATGGATTAATTAATCAAGGGATTTTTTTACTCATTCGATGCCATAAGAGCAAAGAATTTATTGATATTTGGTAAAATAACAATACGGGTTCTTCTGTTTTTAGAACGATCTTCTTTGGAATCGTTACCAGCAACAGGTAAGTAACTACTTCGTCCCGAGGCAATTAATTTTTCTGGAGCCACACCATAGCTGTCTTGTAATTTTCTAACTACAGATGTTGCACGTAATACACTTAAATCCCAGTTATCTGCGATTTTAGGCGTGTTAATTGAACGCGCATCTGTATGGCCTTCAACCATTACTTCAATACTTGGCTCTGAATTAATAACGTCTGCCAATTTTTGTAGTATGTTGTTTGCTTTATTGCTAATACGGTAACTCGCTGTGTTGAATAACATTTTATCTGAAATAGAAATCATAACCACCGTTTCATCAATATCGATAGCGATATCTTCATCTTCGTTTAAGTTACTGTTAGCGAACGATTTTTTTAAGTTGTAAGACACGGCTAAATTCATAGAATCTTTTAGAGTCGTAGCTTGTCTTAATTTATTCGGGTCTACCTTAGTTAAGGTATGGCGCATTTTCTTTTTTGTTTCGTTAGAAATGACTGCCACATTACCAACAGATTCCATTTTTACGTCGTTTTCTGCTGTTAATGTATTTATTTTAGTATTGAAGGCTTCCACACGCGCTTCAATTTTAGCAAACTTAGTTTCAAGTTCTTCTTTTTCAAATTGTGTTTTAGTTAAAGCACTTTTTATTTGACCATTTTCATGTTCTAGAGCGACATATTTTTTCTTTGAAACACATGCTGTCATAAAAATAGTAGCCAAAACTACCAACGATACTTTCCTCATAATATAATTTTTAACTGTTTACTATTAATTACGGGGAAAAGAAGGTTCTAGATTATATGGATTTTAATAATTTGTAAAATATTATGTAATCCATTGTAATAGAAGTGTTTGTAGAAAGTCTATTTTACATAATATTAATTATAGTACAAATGTTATCATTCGGTTATTTAAGACAGAAGTCCATTTGATAGCTATAATGTAGTATTATGTAAAATATCCCAGAAACATTGTATTCCATTACAGTAATACGAACTTGGGTCATTAAACTAATAAGCGGTTTGCTTCGCAGCGTTTATAAAACATTTGTATCTATAATTTGTTGTTATGTAAAATAGCCGCTACCAAGCACTCGATTGCTTTTATAAAATCAAATTGCTTATTGCAATTTATTTATAACACAATTATCCATCGCTTGCCAACGCCAAAATAAAAGCTAACCTTTTTGCTCTTATTAAAAATCGCGTATTCGATAAATAAGATTCTAACCATTCATAGTTCTCATGAAATCTTCTTCTTATTTCTTTATTTTCAATATCTTGATTTAATCTCTCAATAAAACCTCGTATTTCATATGAAACCATAGTAACTGCTTTAATTCTATGCAAAGGTAAACATTTCCATTCCACACACATTACTATGCTTCCCTCCTAAGTCGTCGCATAAAAAGTGTGCCATTAACATTGTAGAAGAGGCTTTTAGAATAATTTTTTTTAAGTAATTGTAGTAACAACTTTCGCTTTTAGCATACTTCAATTCCAATCATAGTTAAGTGAAAAAATATAACATCTTTAAGATTCTCAATTTTAGCCATAATAAACCAAAAATATAGCTTAAAAGACCTGCTTTTAGTTAAAAAGAATGACTAAATTTATCATCTAATTTAGCTTGTAAAGTTGTATAACTCTACAATTTGGATAATTAATTTATTATTAGGATAGCCATCGTTATGCATTCAGAATCACTTGAACTAGATATAGAAAAATACTGTCGGTTTTGTAACCCACCAGATAAGAATAGAATACTTTTTGAATCTGACAATTTTTATGTTATGCTTTCACTAGGCCCTATCGTTGAAGGTTATCTTTTGATATGCTCCAAACAACATTTTGAGTCTTGCAGTAAAATTCCAAAAAAATATTCGACAGAATTTGATTCTTTAGTAAGTGCTGTTAAGCAAATTCTTATAGAGACATATGGAAGCTGTATATTTTATGAACATGGAAGAGCAGGATCTTGTTTATCTTTTGGTGAAGGAAGCAAACATTGTTATCATGCTCACATGCATTGTGTACCTGTGAATGTTAAATTGAGTAATTTAATTGAAGGAACATTAAAGCCAATCAAATGCAATTCTTTTGATGATTTTAGAGAAAATTGTAATAAATACAATGAACCCTATTTGTTTGTGGACGATGGAGAAAAATATATTTACATAGTCGTTAAGGATATCAGGAGACAATATTTAAGATATTTGACGGCAGAAGCTATTGGAAAAAAGGGCTTATGGAACTGGGTTGAGCATCAAGGTTGGGATATAATAGATCGTTCAAAAAACAAATTAAAGCCATTGTTTAATTCTTTAAGTATTAAATATGGCAATTAAAATCTATAGAAAAGATATTGATGCAATTATTGATAGGAGTATTAATGGGCTTAATGAGAACTTTCGGGTTATAGATAATCATTCTGGTTGGCATCAAGAATTAGGCTCACCTAAAATTGGTAATATTGCAAATGCTCAGGCTTTACTTATGTTACAGTTTTGCGATAAGCAATTTTCTAATAAACGAGATGTTCTTAACACCTTGAAATCAACACAATTTAGTGAGGAAGAGCCTAATTTAAAAGGTGGCTGGTCATATAAGACTAATCTAACGACCCTTCCAACAACTGAGTGTACAAGTTGGAGTCTTTTAGCTTTAGGTCAAGAATTTAATCGAGATGATCAGGTAATACTTAACGGAATTGATTGGCTTTTAAAGAATCACATAGATGTATCTAAGGATACTGGTTGGGGGTGTATTAAAGATGATATATCTAGAACCTATGCAACATGTTTAGCTTTAAAAACTTTAAAAAAACTAGGTAAATCAATAGCTCCTGAATTTGAGCGAGGCATTAGTTGGTTAAAATCAAGCGTGAACAGTGATGGTGGTTGGGGTGTTTCAGATCAGGGTGACTCTACAATTACACATACTTCCCACGCAATAATAACCTTAATCGAATGTGGTATTAATAATAACAGTGATATTATTAAAAAAGCATGTCTATGGCTATGTACTAAATATAAAGAATCTGATAGTTGGAATTCTTCTCCTGCAGCAGGCCTTACTGAAAAAATGAATATTGGCGATAAAAGAATTTCATATCATCACTACTCTTTACCATGGGCGTTAGTAGCTTTACTAAGTTGCGGCAAATTACACTCTCCAGAATTTATAAAAGGATTTAATGAATTATTAGACCTTGAAGATAAGGGTAATTGGATTCATCCTTTTTTAATAGATAATAAGCATTTTACGATATGGTCAAAACATGATGCCCTTTATGCAATTGCACATTTACAAGAGTCGTGCCCTAATTGGCATGAGGTTAAGCATATTAAATTGAATAAGAACACCGTAACATTTAGTTCGACTAATAGTAGGTTTAACTTTAGTTTTTTCGATTTCTTTAATAGCAATGAAACCGAAGAAAAACCTCAAGAAAAGAAAATTAGAAACCCAAGGCTTTGGCCTTTATTAGCTTTACTTTCTGGTGTAGTGGCTATGTTCATCGCAAATTTTCTTAAAAAGAATCCTGAATGGATTTTTGAGACCACTGTTGGAATTGTTGTAATGATAATTGTTTTGCTTTTTAACCCCGTTAGAAGATACATTAAAGCTTTTTGGACAATTGTAACTATTGGTTTATCTATTGCGCTTATACCTGCGATGGAATTAAAGACCAGTATTAATACCTCTGATTTTAATGGATTCAAGAATCTTTTCTTCAAATTAATTATTTATGAACCTCACTGGATTGTATATGTAGTATTATATTTGATTCTTGGCTTAATAGCTGTTTACTGTTTGTACTTAGACAATAAGCATAGAAACTAATCAATAATTTAATTGATTAGGATTAATTTATTCACTTGAAATAACTTAATGCATATCAATTACTAATCTAATCATTTATAACAATTATATTAATATTTTATATATACAAAAACATTCCACACACATTACGCTTCCCTCCTACGTCGTCGCATAAAAAGTGTTCCATAAACATTTACTTCTCAGATATTAAATTATGAAAGTGTAATATTTAGTCTAAACAATATTGTTTTTTAACTCTTCTTCCAAGAGTCTTTTATAATCTTTAGTAATTTGTTAATACCAGACGTTCCTCCCGAAAGTACTGCAGCAGTAAAAAGAATATCGATATACGACAGTATTTTATGATTAATACCTTTATTAGTCATATCGATAAAATCACTCAAAATAGTAATACCAGTAATAGCTAAAACTAGTCCAGCTGCAAAAGCAATCATTCTAACATGTGATGATCGTTTCTCATCAATCTCTGCAATTTTATCTTCTGCTGTTTGTTTGGTCGTTGAAAACGTTGTGAGTTGTGTGTTTAAACTCTTTACTGAATCCATTGTAGTAGCTTTGCTTAAGCCATATAACTGCTGACTTAAAATCTCTTTATGTATTAGTGCTTCATTATCTTTTACAATAGAAAGTGCATTTAGAGCTTGTGTCCTACTTTGGATGTCTATTTCATCTTGTGGAAAAAAGACTTCTATTAATTGATCTAGCAATGCACCAACAATAAACAGTTTTGCAAAAACACCACCTAATAATTCTAAAGTATCTCCAGTTTGCCAATCTAATGCAGGAAGATCACCTTTGTAGCCAATAATAAATACTAAGGTAATGGTTAGAAATGTTATTAAAAGCCACCAATATTTTTTTAACATCTTCATAATTCTAATTTTAGTTAGTTAATATGTACTAAATTATTCATTTACGGTTAAATTGACATTCATTGAAACGACTTCATTATTTTCATTTGTTGTCAACGCTCTTATGGTTACAGGTATTGTAGTATTAATATCACCAGTATCTGTATGGAAAGTAATATTCATTTTTCCGTCTTGGTCTGTTTTAGCATTATTAAGACCTGTAAATCTTCCAACCTCTATTTCTTCATCTAAAACAGTTTGAAACGCCTTAAAATTGGCAGGAGTTCCTACACTTACTAATCCGTTATTTCGCAATAAAAATGTACTTAAAGTTACAGATGATGGCTGAGTAACTACTACAGTAGATGGTTCAATGATAATATTATCTGCAAAGGCCCTATTTGTTTCTATAGAAGCTTCTGCAAAGTAATTTGTGGAATTTGTAGAAACCTTTGCATTAAAAAACATTGGCTCTACTATATTTGGAACTTTTAAAGTTATCGTGGCTACGCCATTTTCATCAATAGGACGAGACGCAGTCGCTCCTGCTATTCCAAGAAAATCTCCAGAAGATTTATTAAATTCAATGGTTTGAATATTATCATTGGCATCAGCAGATATACTTGCTTTTAAAACAATCAATGATTCACCATTGGCTAAAACAGAAGCAATAGACTCGTTATCATCATTCTGTATTTCTAAAGTTATGATGTTTCCATCAAAACTATCATCATCATTATTGCATGAAAAAATAACAAGTAGCATAAAAAGTATAAGAGTATAATATTTCATAGAAGTTTTATATAAAAGTTTGTAAATTTCTTAATGCTATTACTGGTTCCCACCAATATTTGCCTTTTTCACTGTTTTCGGGATATATATCTCCATGTTTATCATCTTTTATGCTTACATCAATAACAATCGGTAGTTCTGGTGTAGAGTTTGAATCCTTAAATTTTATTTTATCACCAAACTCTTGAGAAAAGTTATTTGTTTTATTATTGAAAGAAATTTCTATTTTACTACTTCCATCTTGAAATATATAAATATTAGGATGTCTTAGTGCACACATTATTTTTCCATTAACTGGACCTGAATGACTTGGATCCATTTTCACTAATATTCTTATCCTAATACTTTCGGATGATATTTTAGTGCCTGAAACTGAAGAATTAAACATTAATATATTATTAACTGGACTGTACGATATGCGGTTGAATGTTAGGTTGGCTGACATAATTTATTCTGTTGTGTTTAATATTTTTCCAACACTACCAAGAGCTTTTACTATATCTAAATCTACAGATAGTGATATTGTGGGTGAAACTTTAAATTTTTGAGTATCTATTAATGGATTTGAATTAATTTCATAATGCATTAATGCACCAGTATTAATTCTAAACGTTCTATTTAATCGCCAACCAACTCCAGTAAGTAAGCTGTTTTTTCCAAATAACGGTTTAAAATTGTCTGGTTTATCTGTTATGAGCTGAGCAACTCCTATATAAGCACTAAATCTTTTAAAAAACTCATCCCAACCTTCTAAATCTGAGAATAGAGCTTCTCTATTTACTGGTTTAAAATAAAAGTTTGTGCCCTCATAAATAAACATACTTTCTAAAGAAAAGGCATAAACTAAACCTAAATCTATGCCTATATATGCATTTTTATCTGCTGTTAAATCCATATAAATAGCTTCTTCTATTGAAATGTTATCCATTATAAAAGTATCATTCAATATATTGGGTATAGTAGCAGATAGTTTATCTATTTGAGCTGATTTTAATTCAATTTTCATTAATTTTTCTAGCAGAATAGAAAAATCAGCTCTTATTTTCTTAATTTGAGTTATTTCAGATTCTGTAAGTATTGCATTTTTTTCATCATTAGTTATATTTTTTGATACTATTTTATTTAAAAATGACTCCAATAATATGATAGAGTTTTTATCTAACTTACTCCCTGGAACAAGAGTTGTTCCAACTATTTTATAATTTCTTTTAAGTACAGCTTTTAGATTATAATCAAAATCATCAAAGAAAAATGAGCCAAAATCTTGCATAGTTAGTGTTTCATTTCCAACAGCAGATGCATTTACCTTTGAAGCTAGTATATTCGTTAATTTTTCTGATGGTTTAATATCTCCATTTACTATTGTAAAAATTTTACTAATAATACTTGCGTCTTCATCTATTGATTCAAATACTCGTTCTATAGTGTTTAAAACATTTGGCTCTAACCTTTGATTGATTTCTATTGATAAATCTCCCAATTTGTCAATTGTAGGATATAAATAAGACTCATATAATGGTAAATTAATATTAACTAAAGTTCCATCAGAATTATAAAAATCATCAGCTTTTGCATATTTCCTTATTATCTTTTTTAAATCAGCTTTAAATTCACTAACAGTAGTATTTGAGACATTTTTAGGGTTTGCAAACCTAGATTTCACTAGTTTGAAAGTTTCCGTTTTTAAATTTGTTTGCTCTGTATCGTCTAACTCTATTTTTTTAAAGGCAATGAAATTAAATTGATAGGGTACATTAGGATGTAGTGGTTTTATTGCCTCGGGAAATACAGCAACTCCAACCGATTTTTTAATTCTCAACGCAAATGAATCGCCATTAAAATAATGCCAAGATTTTTTATCATCAGGATTTATTTCATAATTAAAATGAATAGAATCATATTCGGTTTTAAAACTTTCAAATTTAAACCTTTGATCGAATAGTAATACTGTAGCAGTTGCTTCAGTATTAATATCAATTTTTATTAGTGGTGTTTTTTTTGTTTGACTATTTATTATGTTTACACATAATAGTAATAGAGTCATTAATATGACAACTGTCTTTTGCTTCATAATTAATAAAAATATATTTAAAACTATTTATTAGTAATAATTCTATTGCTATTAAAAGAAACTTGGGAGATAGTTTTTTGCTATTAGGGAAGTAATTTCATTAAATATATAAAAAAATATTTGCTTTTCAAATTATTCTTTCGATTAAAAAACCAATACCTATTTAATTCAAAGCAAGAAAATAATAAACTTATTACTATAATACTCATTCCACACACATTTCACTTCACTCCTATCGTCGCTTCGTAAAAACAGTGTTTCATTAACATCGCAAAAGAAACTTTTAGGAATAAATTTTTTTTGAAAAACTGAAGAAGAACCTTTCGCTTTTAACCAAAGCTCAGGTTACATAACGCAGAACATTATAGTACAAATGTATAGTGATTTTTGTATAGCCGTTTTTCAGGCTATTTACACATAATTGTAGATATAGTGCCTTTAGGTCTATATCGTCAACAATTATGTTAAAAGAAATTACGGCTTTGAAACTTGTAGTTTATTTGATAGCTATAATTCAATATTATGTAAAATATCCCAGATACATACAATTTCATTAAAATAATTGGAACTTGGGTCATTAAACAAATAAGCGGTTTGCTTCGCAGCGTTTAAAAAACATTTGTATCTATAATTAGCCGTTATGTAAAATTGCCGCCTACAAACGCGCTATTGCTTTGTAGAAATAAAATGCTCTGGCATTTTTTTCTACACACAATTGTCCAACGCTTGCAGACGCCAAAAAAAGCTAAGCTTTTAGGTTTGTTCAAAATTCACGTATTTGAGGATAATCCTGCAAGATTTTTTTCTGCGTGATTCTCGTGAGGTTGACGCAAAAGCTTAAAATTTTAGAAATAAAAATTTCTAAAATCATGACTGCATATAATTTTGGAAACAATTACGACTCGTTGCACTATATTTTAGTCTATTTAGTGTTAAGAAAATGTACAGTGTACATTTTTAGCTAAATACGATTTAAACCTCTTAGTTACTTGAGTGTTGTATCCAATTACAATCATCCACAGGATAATTGCATTCGTATAGCCTAAAATATTACGCTCCACTCAACTATTGTTTTACCAAAATTTTATGAGGTCGATAATGCTAAATATTATACTTTATCCAAAATCATAACCAATAACTCCCAAAAAATCTGGGTTGAAGAAATTTGCAAACGTTCTTCTGGTGAATGAGCACCTCTAATATTTGGACCGAAAGAAACCATTTCCATGTCAGGAAAAGTCCCAGATAGAATACCACATTCTAATCCGGCATGTATAGATTTTACTTGTGCTTCTTTATTGTGTATTGTTTTAAAACAACTTTTAGCTGTAGTTAGCAAGTTACTATTGGGTTGGGGCTTCCAACCAGGGTAAGGTCCTACTTCGTTTACCGTAGCTGAATTATAAACATCTTTTATTTTTGCTACTAAAACATCTCTTTCTGTATCTACAGAACTACGTGTGTGACATGCTATATTATAATAACCTTCTTCTAAATTAATCTTCGCAACATTGTTAGAAGTTTGTACCAATTCTGACATACCCTTTGTAAATGAGTAAACGCCATGTGGAATTTCTTGTAAAGCTTTTAAAAACTTTGTTTGAGCATCTTTTTTAAGTACACTATACTGTTTACTGACTTTGTTTAATGAAATAGATAATTCTTTGTCAGTTTTTGAAAATTCAACTCGTATTTGTTCTTGAATTTTGCCTATTTCTTCTACAATATTATAGTCTGATTTAACAGCAATTATCGCATTCCCATAACGAGGAATTACGTTGGTCAATGTTCCTGAATTAATTTTTGCTATTTGGGCTTCTAGTTTATTTAAAACAATTGCTAGAACCTTAATGGCATTGGCTCTGTTGAGATGAATATCCATTCCTGAATGTCCTCCTGTTAATCCGTCAATTTTTATTTCGAAAAAATTATAGTTTTCATCAAGGACTTCTGTAGGTAATGTTTCCTCAATTTCAACATCAACTCCTCCTGCACATCCAATTATAATTTCATCTTCTTCTTCAGTATCTAAATTCAGTAAAATACGTCCTGATAATTGATTTCTCTGAATGGCCTCTGCTCCTGTCATACCAACCTCTTCATCAATAGTAAACAAAGCTTCGATTTGAGGATGCTCAATAGAAACTGATGATAATACTGCCATAATTGCCGCTACTCCAATACCATTATCTGCGCCTAAAGTGGTTCCTTTTGCTTTTATCCAATCTCCTTCAATATACATTTGAATACCTTGAGTTTTAAAATCAAAATCTGAATTCACCTCTTTTTGATGCACCATATCTAAATGCCCTTGTAACACGACAGTAGGACTATTCTCTTTTCCAATAGATGCTGGTTTTTTGATAATAACATTACCGATTCTATCTGCAATAGTTTCTAGTCCTAAAGCATTTCCGAAGTCAACCATATATTCAATGATTTTTTCTTCTTTAGTTGATGCTCTTGGAATTTCGTTAATAGCATCAAAATGTTGCCAAATTGTATTTGGCTTTAAATCTTTAAATAATTCGGACATTTATTTGATAATTTTTTTAAGAATGATATAAAGCAGAAACCCAACGATAAACGAATCGAAGAATGATATGGAAGTTAGAGTTATATAATCGTAGGCTCCTAAATAAGCAATGACACAAGCAACAACCCAACTTATAATCGCAGCAGCATCAAAATGAGGCAAACTGTCAAAATCTTTTAAATTGTAGTTTTGTTTTTTTATAAAAAAGAAATCGGCAATAAAAATAGCCGATACTGGTGGAATAAAAATACTAGATATGTTTAAAAAATCTATAAAATAAGTAGCAACTCCAAACAATGCTAGTATCGTTCCAAAAATACTCGCAGCGATACCTAATTTAAAATCTTTCGTTTTTGTAAAAACGGTAGCCAATGTTAACTGTGTAGAATATAAATTTGCAGTATTTGTGGTCCATGTAGAGAAAATAAGAATAAATAATGCAGGTATAGTTAAACTTAAACCAATCATTATTTTCATAATATCTATTTCTCCTGTAATTAAACTTGGTATTCCTCCAGCTAATAACACTAATGGAAACCCAATAGTTAAACCTAAAACAGCTATTAAACTATCCTTGTCAGTTCTTGCAAATCGTGAATAATCTGGCATTAAAACAGGCGTTAAGATTACCATACCTACCACTGCTGAAATTGCTTGTACAATAGTCATGCTATTGTCCCCATCAATATTTAACAAACTACTTATGCTATTCTCACTTGTGGCTATATACAGCACATAGATGACGAAAATTATCATTAACGGTACAGCGATTGAAGAAAAGCGTTCTATAACCCTAAAACCATATATAGATGTTAGCGTCATTAATACACTACCAATAATAATTCCAGTTGATAAAGGAAAATTAACATCTAACAACTGTTTAAAAGCATCTGTTAATGCTTGTCCAAAAATTTCTACAGTAACAGCATACCAACCTAATAGTGTTATAGCAACTAAAATATTAATAATCTGCGTACCTTTTTTTCCGAAGGAAAAATGAAGCAACATATAGGTAGATAATCGTGTTCTATTTCCTATAATGGCTGTAATGCCACATAAAACACTTAAAATAATACAAACACCAAAAAAAACCCATGATGCATTTGATAGCCCAATCGCTTGGGTAACTTCAGAACCCACAAAAAAGACAGGAAGTGTAACACCAATGCCAACAATTATAGAAGCAATTTGAATGCCTTTTACTGTTTTATCTTCAGGAACTTTTGTTCTAGAATAGTCAACAGGTATTTTTGGTGGTTTTACCTTGCTCATTTCTATTTATTTATCAGTTTTTCTGCTGCATCTTTTATTTTATGATGTGAAAATACACCTTTTTCAATAACTTGAATGTCATCAAAATAAAAGTCTACCTTTTCTACTACACCATCAAAATGCGAAGTTGCTGGCTGCCCTAAAGGTGGCATATCTATTGGACTTGTATGTCCAAAACCAAAATCTACGCCTCCCCAAATACGTTCATCTTCTACAATTTCATAACTTAATTCTCTAACGCCAGGATTGGCACCAATCATCATATGAGAAATTTTAAACATATTCTCTTCATTAAATTTTTCTACATAGTCTTTTAATAAATGTCCTTTGCTACCTTTAAAATCGGTAATCTTTCCATCTTTCATTGTAAATTCAACGGTAGAACTATCTGATAAATCAGCGTGCATTATCATATCAAAAACTATGGTTCCATTCATTGTTCCCCATTTCGGAACGATGTTTAAATAACCTGGTGCAGTCATGAATTTTGGTTTAGAAAAATCGCCATCGTCCAAATCTAAAGGGAATTTTGGTTCAATTTCAAAAGAAACATTTGTGCCATTAACAGACGTAATGGTTACTTTTTTAGCGGCTGAAGCCATATCTTTTAATCCATATAAAAGTGTAGCCATATCTGTAACTTCATAATCACAAAACACACGTTCTAAAGATGGAATTGTAGATTGTGTAATTGTTAAAAAACGTAATTTTTTGTTTACATTCATTACTGTTTCCCAGATATCTGAATATAATAAAAACGCATAATTAGTTTCTATCCAAACATCTACATTAGAAAGTGCAGCTGTTAATGCTTCTGCTGGCCAATCCATAATTCCTGCTTGACCATTGTCTCTGGCTTGTTTAAATTTTAATACTAACGGCTTTCCTCCTACATTAATAACTTCGGCAAATAAGGCATCTACTAAACCAGGTTCAGAATTATTATCTTCTGTTATCGCTATTGTCTCTCCTTTTTTAATTTGAAACATATCTATAAGCCTTTTGGCTACTTTTTCTTTTTTATCCATCTTGATGTCTTTTACATTATTACAAGAAAAGGGAAGCTTTGTATATATTCCCTTTTAATTACTAATCAAATTATTAATAAAAAATCAACACTTACTTAAAAATCAATTGAAGCGGTAACACCATAAGTTGCTGGCATTCCTCTCCAAGCAAAATCATCAAAGCCACCAAATAATGCACCTGATACATACTCGGTATAATATTGTTTGTCTAGAATGTTTTTGCCCCAAAATGTAAATTTCACTTTTTTGTTTATTGACAATATTGCTCTTGCATCTAATAATTGATAAGCATCAGTTGTAGCCCCAACATCATTAAGTTCATTCCAATATGTTTTACCAGTACTATTTAGATTAACAATGGCGGTAAACCCCATTTTCTTATTAATCTTAAAACTTGATTCAAGCCCAACATTAAAGTTATTTACTGGAACAAAGGGTGTTTTCTTACCATTAAAAGCATTCAAATCTGTAGTAGTACCATCTACACCACCAGTTGTACCACCTTCTGTAATTTCAGAATCTACAAAACCGTAATTAGCGAATAAATCTAAATACTTTGTAAGTCTTACTTTTGCATCCAATTCAAAACCAATAATTCTACTTTTATCATAATTATAGTTTCCTGCAAAAAAAGTATTTAAGTCAAATATATATTGTTGTTGATTCGTAAAATCTGTATAGAATGCAGAACCATTTAAGATAAATCTATTTTCCCACCAAGAGGTTTTAAAACCCACTTCAAAGTTATCGGTAGTTTCATCTTCAAATCCTCTATTAAATTTATCTGTCACTGCAGGGTTAAAACCACCCGTTCTATAGCCACGACCGTAATTGGCATAGATTAGAGCGCTTTTTGTTGCTTGGTATGATAAAGATAATTTTGGTTGCAGAATACTATTGGTTCTTTTAGAATTTTCATTTGCCAAATTATCTTGCTGTTCAAACGTGTCATTATCATATCTAAACCCAACAGCAGCTGTTAATTTGTCTGTGATTTTATAATCTGCAAACCCAAAAAGAGCATATGTTTTGGTAGTATTTATAACATCTGCTGCAACACCATAGTATAATTCAAAATCAGTAAAATCTCTACTTAAACCATCTTGAAAAAATGGCTTTTCAATATTTTGATAAAAACCACCTGCTTGCCAATTTAATTTAGAATCTGAAGCCAAGTTGTTTATTCTTATCTCTTGGTTAAATGTTTTTGTTTCGGCAGTTTCACCTTGAGTAAAATCATCAAACGGTGTGAAATCTAAATCTCCAGAAAGTGATCTGTCAACATAATTATAAGATGTAATGCCTTGTAGTTTTATTTTATCTAGGGTGTACTCCATATTAAGACTACCAAACAAATTTTGAATATCTGATTTTCCAGATTCATCGTGTGAAATAATATTATTTCCACTTTCAGGGTTCGGATTTAATGTTCCTCCAGGTGCTCCATCAACAAAAACATTTCCTGTTGGGTTAACAGAATAACGCGCAGCTCCTGCACTAACATCCATCGTTTGGAATGTTCCAGTTATTTTAAAATTTTGAGATAAACGTGCTATCAATTGTCCTCTTAAATTAAAGTTTGTTTCAAAATCTACTTTTTCATTTAAAAACTCATTAGTCAACAAACCACCAAAATCTTGAACTTGTGTAGAGAATCGATAGTATAATTTATCTTCTACAAGTGCTCCAGTAGATACAAACTTTCCTAAAATAGAATTTCCATTTCCATAACCTAAAGTAACATTATGTCTTGATGTATTAGTGGGCTCTTTTGAATAAATATTAATGGCACCTCCAATTGCGTTTTTACCATACAAAGCTCCTTGAGGACCTTTAACGACCTCAATTAAAGCCAAATCGAATAATTCTTGATTCAATAAACTTGGGTCTGGAATGGTAACTCCATCGATAACAAAGGCGACAGGTGCATCGCCATTCCTGATTTGTGGAATACCTCTAACCGTTAAAAAATTGATACCAGCAGATTGCGATGAGTTTAATTTTAGGTTAGGTACCAATTTCGCGAAATTAGATACATTATTAATACCAGCCTTTTCTATACCTTCACTATTTAAAGCCACAACCGATTCTGGAACCTTCTGTACAGACTCTGTACGTTTACGAGCTTGACCAACAACACCAGCAAAACCCTTAATTACAACTTCGTCTAAAGCGGCAGCATCTTCTGCCAACGTTATATTTATAGTTTTTTGTTTGCCAATTGTCACTTCTTGTATTTTAAAGCCAACATAAGAAAAAACTAAAACAGCATCAGAAGACGATACAACTATTTCATAGTTACCATTAAAATCTGATGTCGTTCCATTGGCTGTTCCTTTTTCAATAATATTTACACCTGGTAATCCATCGATGTCATAAGACACCTTTCCAGAAATAGTTACCGCTTGCCCTAAACCGATAAAAGGAATAAATGCAATTAAGAATAAGATTTTTTTCATCTTTTAAAGAGTTATTAAGTGAGTGTTAGGTATTTATTTTCAGTTTGGAAATTACCAAATTGATTATTAATTATAATTATTTATTATTATTATTAATATTTTTAATATTTTTAATAACATTTTTAGGAATTTATGAAAGAACAAGAATCCACTTCGCTATTGTTAACTGATGATTATTTTGAAAAACTACTTAATGCAATTCATGACACCTACATTAAAAAACATAAATTAAAACGCTTGCCGAAATCATTTCAATTATATGGATATGGTAATTATAATGAACAAGAACCTAATTTGAAGGAAGATTTTGAAGCTATTAATATTAGCAACGATTCCGTAAATGGAAAGTACTTATATGATAAGGCAAGAGAACACTATAAAGGGAAGCCTATAATCAAACTTAACACTTACTATAAAGAGCTTATTTTCAAATATTTAAATTGTAAAAACGCTATAGATTTCATAGACAATCAAAATTTGGATGATGATAAAAGAGAGCTGCAATTAGCTTTGATATTTGATAAAAAAAGTAACGAAACCTTCTATTATCTAAATTATTACTTTGGTGAAGACAATACCATTATTAAAGGATATTCGATTATTTCCAATAACTGGAAAAAAATTCAACATACTTTTATTTATAGAGACAGTGACGGTGCTATTAAGGAGTTATATAATTATGGTCGCATTAATCGTAGAGAAGATACACTTCACATAAAAACAAAAACTTTACTAGATGGCAAAATGGTTGAAGGCGATAACGAAACCTATTATATTGGTCATAAAGACCCATCAAATATAAATTTTCTAGTGGGCACATATACATCTTATGATATTTACACTAATACAGTAGCTGGTAAAATTATACTGGAAAAATGTGAATCAAAAGAAATTATGGAGGAGAAATCTAAGAATATAAATATTCCGTCATACATCGCTCAAGAAATACGAAACCAACGCATAACAAATCCCGCAATAGTACCACAGCATTACTTGGAGCTCTCTGAAAATAGTCCCTATTCATCTATTTATGGAAAATTACCAGGCACATACACATTAAATTTTAGTTCTTTAGAAGATTTTAATGAGATTATTAAATTTAAAATTCTTCAATCTAACTATAAAATAGTTCCAATAAGCGAAGACGTCTATTTTGAAAATGACACCTTAGAACTCATGAATAAAGGCTCTATTGTTCATTTTAGTTTTCGATTTGCGGGTATCATATCTCTTGATATGGTTGATGTATATTTCAAATCTTATTATATAAAAGAAGATAACGAAGTTCATAATGGTGTTTTTAGTGGCATCGATAATGAAAACAGATTGGTAAGTGGACAAGTTTCAATTAGATATTCTCCTCATAGTTTATAATCCATTCCACACACATTACGGTTCCCTCCTACACTTCGGCAGGCTCAGTGACCGCGTCGTTTCGTAAAAAGAGTGTTCCATTAGCATTTTAGAGAAAGTTTTTAGAAAAAAAACAAGAAAAAGTAGTAATTCAAAATTCGCTTTAGCCAATTCAAAGTTACATAACTCGGGCCATTATAGTACATTTTATAACAATTAGCGAAATTGCTATTGGGCGATATTTGACATAATTACAGATATAAGGTCTTTAGACTTATATCGATAGTATATAGTAGATGAAGTTTTAAATACATTATATGGTTTAGCACTCTCATTTTTATTTAAAAAATAAGACCTCTACTTATTGGCTCATAAGTATGTTAATTCTCACGATAATTTTAGTTTTTATTCTTTTAGATAGTATATTAGCTAATCAATTGTCATCATACCATCTATGAAATTTCATATTACTCCTACTGTTTTTATTTTCTTTTTAAGCTTGTTAGCTACTATGGGCTATTCTCAAAATATTTCTAAAAAAATTACAGGAAACGTTTTTGAAGCGACGAGCAACCAACCCATAGAATACGCTACCATTGCCATAGTTCAAAATGCTACAGGTAAGCCTATTACAGGAACCATAACTGACAGCAACGGGCTTTTTACCCTAGAAACCAATGCTACAGACTTTTATATTGAGGTTAGCTTTATGGGGTATGCTCCCCAAGTATTTAGAGATTTTAAGCTAGTTAAAAATAAGATTGATTTAGGACTTATTACCCTAACCGAAGACCTGAATACCTTGGGTGAAGTGCTTGTGCGTGCGGAAAAATCGCAAACTGAATTTAAACTGGATAAACGCGTGTTTATTGTGGGGTCGGACATCAGTTCAACAGGTGCTAGTTCGTTAGAAGTACTGAATAGTGTGCCTTCCGTGAATGTGTCTATTGAAGGCGTAATTAGTTTACGTGGTAGCCAAGGGGTTCAAGTATTGATTAATGGAAAACCTTCGGTGCTGGCTTCTGCCGATGGGAATGCTCTTGGAACCATTACTGCAGATATGATTGAAAGAATTGAAGTGATTACAAACCCATCGGCTAAATATAATGCCTCTGGTACCGCTGGTATTATAAATATTGTGATAAAAAGTTCAGAAAAAAGAGGTCTTAACGGGGCTGCTTCCTTAAATGCCGGTGTGCCAAACAGTAATAGTTTTGGTTTAAGTTTAAATAAACGAACGGAAATGTTCAATTTATTTACCCAACTCGGATTTGGAAAAAGAACTTTTAAAACCAAAAGTAAATCTACAAACAAAGATTTTGTTAACGATTCTACCATAACAAATAACGAGCGAAGCACTTTTAATGAAAAATTTGGGAGTTTACTTTTGGGTACCGATTTTCATATTAACGACCGAAATGTATTGACGCTTTCTGGAACTTATGCTTTTGAAATAGAAGATCAATTGGCTAACTCTTATTTTGATAAATTTTTTGAGGAAACCACCCGAACGGATAGTTGGTTACGACAAGATAATACCGAAGCAACCAACCCAAAAATTAGATACGAGTTGCAATATAAAAAGGATTTTAAACGGCATGAAGACCAAGATTTATTGTTTAGTGCTTTAGGAAATAGCTTTGCCAAAGACCAAAAATCGATATATAATAACACCACCTCTTTTGGTGATGAGCCAAACACCTTACAAGAAACAAGGACCGATTATAAATTGGAAGATTTTACTTTTAAACTCGATTACACGCATCCTTTTCTAGAAAAATACACGCTGGAAACGGGGTCTCAGTACGACATCAATAACGTGTCCAACGATTTTGAAGTGCGCGATTTTATTAATGAGGAATGGATTAGCAATCCTGATTTAACCAATGTTTTTAATTTTGACCAAAAAGTATTTGCGCTTTATAGTACCATGGCTTTTGAGGATGATGTTTGGGGATTAAAACTAGGCTTACGACTTGAAAGCACCAACTTAACAACGGAGTTAAAAACAACGAATGCGCTTAATAAAAAATCGTATGCCAACTTCTTCCCGAGTGTCCATACCTCTTATAACATACATGATAATTTTTCGTTACAGTTGGGGTATTCCAAACGTATTAGCAGACCGGGATTAAGGCAACTAAACCCTTTTAATAATATTAGAAACAACTATAGTATCTCTAGAGGAAACCCCGATTTACAACCAGAATACACCGATTCTTTTGAATTAACAAGTATTCACAAATTAGAAAAAGCATCATTGAATTTCAGCCTTTATAACAGATATACGACAGATGTTGTTGAAAATATTATAAGTTTTGAAAACAGTATAAGTACCTCGCAACCCGAAAATATTGGTACCAGCAACACGGTTGGTTTTGAGTTTAATAGTAAATACACTTTTGCTAGATGGTTTACAGTTACAAGCGATTTTAACATCAATTATTTTAACAGAAAAGGTGAATTCGAATTAGAAATTTTCGACTTTAAAGGTACTAGATGGACAACGAGCCTTACTTCAAAATTTAAATTACCTAAAGAGTTTGATTTGGAAGTGGCTGGTAATTATAATTCTAAATTTGCTAGTGTTCAAGGTGAAATATCAGATAACTTTTTTGCTGATATGGGCGTAAGAAAAAAGATTTTAAAAGGGAAATTTATTCTGAATTTAAGTGTTCGCGATGTATTTGCAACCCGCGTTGACGAACGTATTGTTTCACAACCTACCTATTACACATCAAACAGCTCTAAACGCGGTAGGTTTATTGTTTTTGGGGTGAGTTACGCTTTCGGAAAAGGGGAAGCCATGGAGTTTTCCGGACAAAGGTGATAGACTGTTACGTATTTGTATTTAATGCTTTAGGTTTTTCTCTAATACTTCCGTTTTTGCTTTAATCTAGAGTAATCACTTTATTCTTTAAAACCCACTTCCCATCGACTTCCTCACTGAATGTCACTGTAATTCTATTCACGCCTGTTTTTTTAAAAACGTCAATAAGCTTCATGTTTTTATGAACGGAGGTATTAATTACAATAGGATCGGCGAGTAAAGCTCCATTAGATGGATTAAAAACATAAAGGGTCTTACTTGTAGGCTTTATATCCCAAAAACCAATCTCGTCGGCACCGTCGCTATTTAGATCTTTAAGGTTTTCTAGTTGCGATTGGTATGCCCCTTTTATTGTGATGGCCTTGAGATCTTTATTACTAAATAGGATAACACTGTTGCATTCTCCTTTGCATGGTATGGCATCACCGTTTTGGGTATTCCTAGCAGATTCTATTTCTGGAGCCATTACCGTAGCATAGTCTGATAGACCGTCCCCATTAAAATCGCCAAACAGTTGCCTGTTTTTAGAGAGAATCCCATTATTTTCGCGCGCTTTTGGAAAAATGGGTGCATCTATATTTTTCGCGGTTTTAGATAGGCCTTCTCGAAGTATTCTGAATTTACCATTTTTAAGCGTCAAGGAAAGATACGAGGGGTAATCGGCTTCTATTCCCTTGTATTTAACTTGTTTGATGAACGTTACTAAAAAGCTCCCCTCCACTTTCGTGATTTCTAATTGGTCGTTAAAAATACGCTGTGTATAGTCTGGAAATTGTTGAAACAGTACATCCTTATCTTGCTGTACTTGGTCTCTAGTAAACTCTTTTTCGTAATAGGTTACTACATCCAAATAGTAACGATCTAAGTAAGGTGACTTTATTGGTGTATGGGCAGCGTTCCATTGTTTTACAAAAGTACGCACCTCTTTTTCACTCTTAGGATTAACCTCATTGCAACCAATTAATAGTAAAACAAGCAGGCATGAAAAAAGGGAAAGGTACTTCATAATGGGAATGTCATTTTAGCTTTAATATGAATTTTAAAGATACATGTTTAATTATGGATAATCGAATGGATAATTTATAATTAAAATAAAGATAAAGGCACAGGTGACATCTCAAAATAAACTGAAACAAACAAAAGCTCTTTATAGTATGGCCATTCATTAGAAATTGACTATCTTATAAAAACTCTTAAATGGAGGCGCATACTGTTCTAGTATGTTGTTGAATTGAATTTCTCTTTAGAAAGTTTCATCTCAGTTCTAAAAATTTCGCTGTACATCCTGAATTTGTTAAATGAAAGACCTTCTATCAATCTATTTAGAAATTCGAACTCATTTCCAGGTTGATAAACCTACTATTAATAAGTTGGATAGAAAGCGCTATCAATTATGACGCGCCTCGTGATGGGGTGATTACAAATAAAATTAATTAGTTAACAATTAAAACTATAAAATTATGATGATGTGGTTGATATTTATACCATTTGTGTTTGTATTGGCAGTATTTCTGTACAACAGACGAAATAGACAAAGTACCGTGAAGGACGAAAAACCCATGGATATTCTGGACAGCCGGTTCGCAAAGGGTGAACTATCTAAAGAAGAATATGAAGAACAAAAAAGAACATTAAATTTTAAAAATTAAAAACTATGAAGTATTATTTTAATAAAACAATCAAAGGCACTTTTGAAGCAGTTATAGATAAGGTTACTCTAGGATTAAAAGAAGAAGGTTTTGGTATACTAACAGAAATTGATGTAACAGCAACCTTAAAGGAAAAACTGGGTATAGACTATAAAAAGTATAGAATTCTTGGCGCTTGTAACGCTCCCTATGCGCATAAAGCTTTGCAAGCAGAAGACAAAATTGGAACGATGTTACCTTGTAACGTGATTGTGCAGGAAATTGAAGATGGCGTTTTTGAGGTAGCGGCTGTAAACCCAATGGCCTCGATGCAAGCTGTGGATAATGAAAAGTTAAATAAAGTGGCTGAAGAAATTACAGCTAAGTTAGAGCAAATCATCAAAAACCTTTAAAATTTTAAAAAATGTTTAATTAATCACATTTATTTTAAATGATGGATTATACAGTAGTTACTCGTGATTTAAATATTGTTAAATCCCCCCAGTCATGTTCTCATCACCCAAAGGAAGCGCTGTTTTATTAGGGTTCTTGATAAAGTTGTACCTTAAAATAAGCTCTGTAGAGTTTCCGTTGTACTTTTGTAACTTTGAGGTTTCAATCTCATAGGCAAAGCCTAATAATAGTTTATCAGTAACCTGAAACGCAGCCATAGCACTTAAAGTGGCGTCCCATCTATAGGCTACTCCCAAAGTAATATCATCGTAAAATAAGAAATTGGCAGATAAATCTAACTGTAAAGGCGCACCATCTACCACTTTTAGTAAAGTTGATGGTTTGAAATCTACATTTTTATTTAATTCTATAGAATAGCCTGCAAGTAGGTAATAATGTGGTTTTTCAGAAACATAAGTACTTTTATTATCCTCATCTTTTAGGAATTTTTTAGAATCTAATATTCCTGGAATACTAAAACCTAAAAAGAAGTTATTGGTGTAATAATAAGCTCCAAACCCCATTTGAGGTGTAAAATTATTGCGATCACTAATAGAAGCATCTTGGTCACCCGAAGATTCGGCACCATTATTTAACCTGTTACTATCTATACTCATAAGCTTCCCTCCTGCCTGAAGACCAAAAGATAAAATAGAACGCTCTGAAACAGGGACTTTATAACTGAAATTCGCAGCAATATAGGTGCTTTGTGCAATAAATATTTTATCATTTGTAATGTTTAATCCCAAGCCAACATGGTCTCCAAAAGGCGCATGCATCGAAATAATCTGAGTTTTTGGTGCGCCTTCTAACCCTGCCCACTGGCTTCTGTGTAAGCCTAATAAACTTAATTGATTTTCTGTTCCTGCATAAGCGGGATTAATACTTTGTGTGTTATACATATACTGGGCATACTGTGGTTCTTGTTGTGAGAACACATGAGCACTTCCTAACAGTACTAAGAGTAGAATTGAATAACGTGTAATTTGACTTCTCATAAATTTAAACAGTCTATTTAAAAATTTATATATTAATTTCTATTGATATAAATAGGGCCAGCATCACTAATGGTCTCTCCCTCATCATTTACAAAATTTAAAACATAGTAATAAGTACCTTCTGGTAATTGGGCATCTTTGTTGATGGTGCTTCTGCCATTAGAAATTCCTGTAAATAGCTTGTCGCCTGTTCCATAACCATTTGCACTATATACTACAACGCCCCATCTATTAAATATTTGTAATGTATTATTAGGGAAAAATTCTAAGCCTTTAAATACTAAATGATCGTTGACGCCATCACCGTTTGGCGTAAAAATATCGAACACCACTAGTTTTTGTCCTTTAGGTACAAATGCTATTATTTCTAAGTAATCGGGAATGTTATTATTGTTTTTATCACCCAATTCATCTCCGTTTATAATGTCATCGTTATCACAATCTAGTGCAAGCCAATATTCAGAGACAAAATTTAAATTCTGACTCTCATAATTAAAATCACAAGGATCTAAAGGGTCTGTTTCTTCTAAGAATTCCAAACTATTGGCAACACCATCGCCATCAGAATCGTTATTCGGATCGGTATCATCTGCATCTAATTGATCGACTACGCCGTCATTATCAGCATCGGCAGTGTTCGATTCTAAAGCGTCTATTTTGCCATCACCATCGGTATCCGTAGTGCCTTCGGTACCATCGTTGATGCCATCACCATCGGTGTCTGGGTTTAGAGGGTCGGTGCCATTGGTGGCTTCATCAGTATCAGACACGCCATCATTATCATCATCGGTATCGGTAGCATCACTAATGCCATCATTATCGGTATCTAGAGGTTTTGAGTTTGGATCCATCGGATCACTACCAGCAGCGGTTTCATCCGCATTTCCATAACCATCACCATCAGAATCGTTATTCGGATCGGTATCATCTGCATCTAATTGATCCACCACACCATCATTATC
>NZ_JAUPED010000020.1 GCF_030552475.1 Mariniflexile sp. AS56
CGGGCTAATTCTATATTCAAAATCTAAACACTTTTTATTCAAAGATAACATTCTCCCCAACTTTTATGTTTGACCCATTAAATGCTGTCGAATTCCATTATTTGATCGTTATCTTCCAAAAAACCGCTCTCTCAAGCGTTAAATAATATAGTTACAATTGCAATGATTATTAAAACCTTTAATCTAATACTATATGTACAAAAATGTCCGATGGTCAATAATAACAAGGGAACTATCTGTTTAAATACTGAATAACATATTCGGAATCCGTATTTTGGAGATGAAATGTTAACTTGTGGAAGTATTATTGAAAAGATATACTGATTATGAAAAAAGAAGAGAAAGTTGAAAATAGCGACTTAGACTGGCGA
The DNA here is from genome assembly GCF_030552475.1 of Mariniflexile sp. AS56. Lineage (GTDB taxonomy): Bacteria > Bacteroidota > Bacteroidia > Flavobacteriales > Flavobacteriaceae > Mariniflexile. The sequence goes on from NZ_JAUPED010000020.1 coordinate 372, forward strand.
AAAATCGTTGAAGGTGGTTATATGGGATTGATTAAGGGTTCTTTGAATAGAATAGCAGTATTCGGTCACGATACTATATTAAATAATATTGTTCGACTACTAGTGAAGATTCCCGACGCAACAAGTGAAAAAGACATTAATGCTGATGAAGTTTTAATTGTAACTGATAAATTTTATCTTTTTAAGAATATGTGGAAACCCATTCTTGAAATTCTTTACGAGAAGTATTTACCTGCAATTAATTATGAGTTTAACTGGACTGTTGAAGCAACACCATACACACTAACAATCTGCGAACTCACTAAAGCAGATGAAGAAAATGATGAGCTACAACATCTAATGAATTTAGCCAGTCTTACCGATGATGATATAGAGCATAATTTTTCCAAAATTGTCAAAGATTTAGGTTTTGATAAAATGAACCTTGATAACCATTTGGAAGTTAGACTGAGTAAGAGAACTCTACCTATAAGTAATAAAGAAAAATTAAAACTTCTTTTTAGGTTAATGAATTTTCCGCCGCTTCAAGAGATTACATTATTTTACAGGAGGTATGTAGAAAAATTGAATAGGGAACACAAGGAATTAGGAGCAGGATTCTCAACTTTTGAAGAAGTAAAAATGCCAAAGATCGGAATGAGCGAATCTCTTCATTATTCTTATTTTCAGATAGATCACGAAGTTTTTAAAAAATACGGTTTAAAAGGTTTTTCAAAGCATTCAGAGCTAAAACAATTTTCTAATGAATTTGATCAGATTACAAAGGTTGCAAAATCAAGAAAGAATGAATTAAAAGACGATATGATTTGCCCTTGTTGCGGTAAAAAACAAACTATCAATTTACCAGAGGAATTACTTCAGTATAAATTGCTGTTAGAAAACACAAAATTAGCAGAAAGAATAGGACTTGTATATTTTGATGAGTTTGTAGAAGATTTTAAAACTGCAATATCAAAAAGATTTGGTAGCTTTTTACCAAATTTAAATGTGGTAAATGACCCAAAAATTATCATACTGGTCGAAGGAGAAAGTGAAGAAATATCTATTCCTATTTTAGCCTTTCGAAGGCGATTCGTGTTATCTCATAATGAAATTCAAGTATATAATTCAAAATCAAAACAAAAATTGAAAGAAGACTTTTTCAATATGCGTAGTAAATATCCTGAAAGAAAAATTATTTGCTTTTTAGATTCCGATGCAATAAAGGAAAGAGATGATATAAATCGGGTTGTTCAAAATGAGCAAAATAAATATAGAATGATATTTATTGAGAAAGGAACCTTTGAAGATCTTTTTGACTTAAAGTATTCAGTTGAGATACTTAATTATCTTTATACTGAAGGTGTTGATGTTTTGGTTTCAGATTTTGATCCTACAAAAGACTTTCTTACTAATATAAGTAGAATACTATATGTAAAGAAAAAAGCCGTTTTCGACAAGGTCTTGTTTGCTCGAACTATATCTTTAAAAATGGATATTGAGTATATACCAGAAAAAATAAATGAAGTATTACAAATCGTTAAAGATTTTTCGACACCTTCTAAATTTATTAAGAGTTAACTTAATCGTCTAACTTTAATTTTAGCGAATACGAATAACTTCCTCTCTATAAAGATAAAAAGAATTATATGAATGCAGCCGTTAGTAACGTAGAAGAATTATTTACTGAAGCAAAAGCAGCCAGTGAGTTTGATGTTGTTCTAACTCTTATGAACTACAAGGGTATAAGTTCTCAAAATCTCAATTCCAATTTACTGGAATGGTTTGAGGCAATTCCATTTTATGCTCGGTTATACCGTGAGCTTGAGGGAAACGAGAAGGCACGAGTTGCTTTGCAGCTTTACTCAACGTTTTTTGAAAACAGCGATTTCTATAATATGATTGGAAGCTTATGCCGGATTACTTTGGGTTATAAGGGATCATCCTATTTGTTTTGGAAAACTCGTAAGTATGAAAGATTATTGGGTATAGGAGAGAAACAGGACTTCCTAATGGAGTTATTTGCAGATTCGAGCAAACAAGGGCTTATCGAATTTTATGAGCAAATCCATTTCAAAGAAATAAGAAACACATTCTTTCATTCCGCATATTCATTTGAGGATGGAGAATATGTTATGCACGATTCTGATCCTATTAATGTAGATGGTGTACAAAGAAACTCTTTCGAACTATCAACTTTTTTCTATCCAAAAGTCGATGCTGTTATTGCGGTATTTGAAAAATTTAAAAAACTCTATTGGGATCTATGGAGTAGCTACAGTGAAGACAAGGAAATAAATGGTTACTTCCCTAATTACTCTAAAATTACCTTACTTGGTTCCGAAGATGGATTGAAAGGTTTTAGGATAAAGGATGCTGTAAAATTTTACGGTAAGCTTCACGATTCTGGTATTTGGTATGACGAGCAATATGGTTTTTGGGCTGGACAGAACATAACAATGTATATGGATCGGGTTGAAGATATCGAGATAGACGATCAACTTAAGCGTTATGAAAACAAAGATGATATTATAAAGAATGATAAAGACTTCTTCAATCTAATTGATAAAATCAAGGAAAAGGATAATCAGAGAAATATTCGTCGAGCTACGATATTATTACTAAAATATGGCGATGTCCGTATGTCTAAGATGGAAGCAGAAGAAAATCCATATAAGAAAAAGAGTTTTGCGAAAATAATTTTACCTTATTATCAATTGACTTTAGAGATTGGTGGCCATATATTTAAAGACATTGAGGAAATTAAAACAACTATTGCCGAGTTAGAGAGGCTATAAGGATGTGTAGTTAAATCTACCTTTTTTATCTAACTAAAAAGTATTTAGAATAGTAGTAAAAAACTATTCAGCCCATTCCCCTACATTCCGCAATAAAAGCTTCATTTCTGGAAATGCGCTTCACTACAAAAGTCTTGGACACAACTTCTAAGCTTCCGATTTCCATTGCACTGAACCTGCCAGAAAATGGCAGAATCGCTTCATTTCAATCTACACCTTTAAAGTCAAGTCCGCTTAACATTCTATTAAACGAGAGCAATCCCTTTTCATAATCCGATAAGCACATTCCCCTGCATTGCGCGAAAAGCTACATTTCAGGAAAAGAGCTTTCCTATATAAGGTCTTGGACACAATCCCCAATTTCGACTTTCCATTACGTTAACCCGATCCGCTACGCTGGAACGTGACACTACATTCCTGAGCCAAAATCGTGAATTAAGTCCGCTTTTTCATCGGAAAGTCATCGCCTCGGTTTTCTTAACGGAATTTTCTGTGCGGTCTTCTTGAGCCCTTACTCGAAAATGCCTAAAAACCGAACCGCTGCCTTACAGATTTTAAGGGGTTTATAATGGATAAAGCCTTTGTCGTTTTTCGGGTCGTCGAAAAACTGGCACGACATAACCAATTCTAGATTAAACACAGCTGCTTATTTCGCTTAACTGTCGGTACGCTCAAACGCAACTGCGTTTAAAAGAATTGCTAATGCCCTTATGGAACTTGTCAAGACTATACAAGTTTTAGTGAAAAATAAGGTTTCTACTTCCTTGAAATTCCAAGGAATTTACTACGTCGCAAACACACCTGATTTTATCCCAAAAAGTCTGGACAAAACCCACTCTATCCATTGTGCGGTGCACAGAAGAAAAGAACAAACACCCCTTAAAATTTAATTCAGTTTAAATCAAATAGGGGAAATATAAACCAGTCTGTAACAAAGCAGGCACAAATCTTTTTATTATGAGTACTATCAAAAATCACGTACAGTTAATTGGAAACGTTGGACAAGAGCCAACCATTACGAACCTTGAAAGCGGAAAGAAAGTAGCCCGTTTTTCATTAGCAACAAATGAGTATTACAAGGACAAGGAAGGCAACAAGCAAATGGACACGAATTGGCATACCGTAGTAGCTTGGGGCAAAACTGCCGAAATTGTAGAGAAGTATGTTGTTAAAGGCAAAGAAGTTGGAATATCGGGAAAACTTAAAACCCGAAGTTATACAAATGATGATAACGAACAACGCTATGTTACGGAAGTTGTAGCCGATGAAGTTCTATTACTTGGAAGCAAAGACGACAAGTAAATCTTAAAATGAAAGAGGGCGTAACAGTCGAAAGATGCGCCCTCTTTTTCATTATTCACACTTTAAATAATATGTACAATGAAAGCACAAGTTAACGAAATTAAGGAAGGATTGCAACATTTTCACGGAACGGAAATGTTCTATCAAATCCCATTATTAAGAACACGTTTTACAGACGGACTAAAATATCTTGCGAATATAGCAGATTGTTTTTGGTTAATCACGGACACTTCCGTAATTGCAAAAAGTTTGATGAACCGAAGTGAATTTATTACCATTGACTTCAAAAGATTACCCGAAGAAAAACAAGATTATTCTGGTTATGAAGCTGAAATAATTTACAGCGATGGCAATGATAATATTCTAGAAAAACACGGCTATCGGGTTACCGATTTTCCACTTGATGAACTGCGGTTATTTTTTGTAAATGGCACGCTGATGTTGCCAAGCGAATATTAAAAATCGGAAGTTATGATATATCTAAATTTTACCGATTTGAACGAGGAAACACAAGAGCGATTAATTGCCAGTTCCAAAGAAGATGTAAAGGAAAAATATGGCAAGGATATTATGAATTATGCAACCAAGCATAATACCAGTTTGGACAAGATGCTTGATGAAGAAGCACTACGGAATTTGTATTCGTATAAATACATTTTCAACATATAGTTTTTGAAATTAAAAGCAAGCACCTCTAAAATTTTAGAGGTGCTTTCGTATGCAATTAATTTTGAAGTCAATAAAAAAACGTATCTTTATATCGCTGGAAATACAGCACACAAATTAAAGTAAGGTTATCCACTTTTCGACTTTCGCCGATAACCGTACACATCAAAAAATAACATATCGGAAAATTATTTTCCTAAAATGGCAATCGGTTTTTTAACCGGATTGTATGGATTTTTGTCACGCTTGCGCGTGACGAAAAGGAATAGCAAGAGGGTAACACGCTGCGCGATGTTTCATATTCCTTTTTGTTTTCAAGCTGCTGATTATCAGCGACTTGAATATATTTTAATTTCCTGACAATCAACGATTTGCGACAAACGGGCTGGAAACGCCCATTTTTAGGGGAAATTTTGCGACAAATCGGCGAAATTATGGACTCATTTATCGGAATCAGATTTAAAAAGGAAACTGCAAAGCGTTTCCAAACTTTCTCACGCACCTACTTCAAATCGCACACCGAGGCAATGGCAACGATGCTCGATTTTTTCTTTTACAATGAAATCTCACCTAAGGAAAAACTAGGTCCGACAGGGCGAACTATTGAAGCCAAACTTTTAAAAAGAATCAATGCGGTAATTGCCATAATGCGAGACGTAGAAAAGACACAAACCAAACCTACGGTGGCGATGATTCAATCACTTTTTGAAACCGAAGAACCAACTAAAAAACCGCTAATCGTAGAAAAGAAATATGCTGAAGAAAAGAAGGAAGTCAGTTTTCGCGAAAAGCAAAACTCAAGCAATCAACTATAACTTTTTGAACTATGTATATCACAATCACAGCTCAAAAGTTAGGCGGTAATTATTCCCAAAGTTCAGCAGATTTTGTAGGCTATTTAGAGAAAGAAAATGAAGGTTTAGAAACGCGAGATATGGAACACTTTTTTAATCAATATGGCGATGAAATTTCCGCAGAGGAAGTGGTAAAAGAAATTGATGGAAACACCGCAAAATTGAAAAAGAAAGAACCTAAATTTTATTCCATTACGGTCAGCCCATCGAAGTATGAATTGAAGCGATTACAGAACAATCGGAAAGATTTAAAAACCTACACCAAAGAGATAATGAAAGATTATGTCACATCATTCAATCGGGAAATAAACGGAAGACCCATAACAATAGATGACATTAAATATTATGCTAAAATTGAACAGCAACGAACCTTTAAGGGAACAGATATTCAGATAAAAGAAAACCAACCTTTCGCCACAAAAATATTGCAGCTAAAAACGGACATCCGAAATATTGAAGCAGGAAGAGCTGATGGAAATATTAAAAAAATGAAAAGAGAAATTACCAAATTAGAAGGACAAGCACCACATCAACAAAATGGAAAACGAATAGTTCAAGGAATGGCAAAAGATGGAAACCAAAGTCATATCCATATTATCGTAAGCCGAAAAGATGCTTCCAATTCCGTTAGTCTTTCGCCAGGTAGTAAACACATAGCTTCAGAGGTTGAAATGCACGGTAAAAAGGTAAAGCGAGGTTTTGATAGGGACACCTTTTTCGCGAAAGCAGAAAAAACCTTCGATACAAAATTTGGCTACAAACGCAATTTTGCTGAAACCTACAAAGCAAGAAAAGATTTTGTAAAAAATCCCAACCTCTATTTTGCTGCTTTGATGAAACTGCCAGCTAACGAAAAGGCATTGGCTTTTAAAATGATTACAAAAACAGGCTTGTCAGTAATACCAAGTATTCCAGTAAGCCAAGCACAAATTGCACTTCGGGTTTTCAAACGGTTAAGACGTGGTGCAGAAATAGCAATTAAATCAAGTTCCATCGGAATCTAAGTATTATGCAGATAGATAATATCATAACGACACTTTCAATTATTGGTTTTACCAGTACTGTTTTCTATGCGATGTTTCGGGTAAGCAAGTATGCGTTTCTTCTGAATATCGCAATACTGTCATTTCTCGTATTCTATGTTGCTGCTGGAAATGAATTAACATTGATTTTGTTGTATCTAGTTTGTCCGCTACTATTAATTAATACAGGACTATACGTTTTTCTTCATAAAACAGAAAGCTCGCAAAACGGAGATAGTAAATACCAAGTCAACTTTGCGACCACCAAAGGAAATTTCAAATTAGATAACATCAAACGTGGCGCATCCGTCATCGGATCGGCTGGAAGCGGAAAAACCGAAAGTGTGGTTTATGGATTTCTGAAACACTTCCAAAAAGAAGGTTTTTGTGGAATCATCCACGACTATAAAGATTTTGAATTGACCGAAATGGCATATCCACTTTTCAAGGATAGCGATATTCCGTTTAAGGTCATTTCCTTCGATAAAATCATCCATAGGGTAAATCCTATTGCGCCACGTTATTTAGAGAACGAGGAAAGCGTTAATGAGGTTTCAAGGGTCTTAATCGAAAATCTATTAGAGCAAAGAGAAAGTGGAACAACAGGCACAACAAAATTCTTCAACGATGCTGCGGAAGGTTTGATTGGTGGGTTAATTTGGAAATTAAAAACGGATTATCCAAAATACTGCACGTTACCCCATTTGATAGCTGTTTATCAATTTCTTGATACAAAAAGCCTAATCCAGTTTCTGGAAACCAACACCACCTCACGAGCAATGGCAGATGCTTTTATTAGTGGCAAAGATTCTGAAAGACAGACTGCTGGTGTAAAAAGCACCTTGGCCAATGCTTTAAAGCGAATTAGTACACAGCGTATTTTTATGGCTTTATCGGCAGATGATGTTCCGTTAAACATCAATAACAAAAATAATCCTACGGTAATTTCGATTGTAAATAACCCAAAATTTGAAACTTCTTATTCACCAGTAATTGCGACTATTATCCATACAATTACCAAACAAATGAGCGTGCGAAATAGTGAGCCTTCCTTTTTACTTATGGAAGAAGCACCTACGATACGTTTATTAAATATGCACCGTATTCCTGCAACACTGCGAAGCTATAATATATCTACGATTTACGTAATGCAAGACAAAATACAAAACGATATGATGTATGGTGATAAAGCGAGTAAGGCAATTTTAAGCAATCTATCCTATCAGTTTTTTGGAAAGGTTAACGATCCTGATACTGCAAAATATTATGAACGCTTTTTTGAGATTGTCAAAGACCCAACAAAGAGCATAAGTCGTGGGCATAACCTAGACTTTGATACACGTATTACCACTGGAGAAAAAGAAATTCCTAAGATAAGAGCTGACGTTTTCTTCAGATTAAAACAAGGTGAATTCATCACTTATGCAGATGGTAAGGATTTGAAAGTTCAATTTAAGTTACAGGATATTAAAAGAGAGCTTCCCGATGATTCAAAGGAATACTCAAAGGAAGAATTGGAAGCTAATTTTGAGCTGGTTTTTAAAGAAGCTAAATCTATTTTTAAATAAAATTAATTTCTTCGAGATTGACCAAGAAATTCTTTAAGCGTAATTGTTGTAATCTTCATACCTTTTGCCTTTATCTGTAAACCATTATCAGAAGTTAATAAAATAGGGTTTTCGGACTTAAACTTTAAAGCCACTGTTAAGATCAGATTATCAGCGGAACGATTATTAAAATCAATTGGAAGTAAAGACAAGTCAGCCATTTCCATTCTTAAATCCCTTTTATCAATATTTCGATTTATTGACTTTAAAGCTTTTTGTACTTTAACTTTACCATCATTGTCCAACTTAGATTTTAAATTATCAAGCTCGTCTAAAACTTTTGCAGATAATATTACCGGATACTTCTTGTTTATTTTGGAGATTATTTCAGGATAATCTACAAATACGTTAGTGTCTATTATGTACAGGTTTTCCTTATATTTTTTAATTTCCTTTTTAGGCTTTTCAAATTTTGAAACATCAATTTTTCCAATAACTTTTAACCCAATACCGTTCGCTTTAGGATGATTACTTTCAGGTTTATTCTGTTCTTTTTTTAAAGTTGTTTCTTCCACCTTGATTATCAAGTTATCTTCATTACCCTTAGACGTAACCCTGTTCGATTTTGAGCATTTGCCTGTTTTTGAATCTACGGTAAATGCAAACTCGTTTCTCAACGTAGAAAGGTAATTACCAACCTCATTTGGGAGATTTACAAAACGGTCAAAATCTTCTTCTACAAGAATGAAAGTACTTTTTTTAGCACGACTAGTTGCTACATTAAATCGGTTAAGATTAAACGAAAACGAGCTTGCTTTTGGAATAACATAAAAACAGTAATCCACATCCAGCCCCTGTACTCTATCCACAGACTCTATAAGATAGTTTCTTGAATTTGTCTTTGATTTTAAATTCTGCTGTAAATATGTAAGAGTTTCAATGTAAGGGGTTAATACTGCTATTTCGTTTGATTTTAATGCTGATAACTCATTCAATCCTGTAACTAAAAACCGTATCATTTGATTTAAAATATTTTCTAGTTCATTCGAAAATTGAATTAAAGTGGGGCCACCATTATAATGAGTAATTGAAGCTAATTCGTTAAATTTATCTATATCAGATTCTATATTTTCATATAAAGATTTTGATAGAATTGTGTTCCCGTAAAAATTGTTCGTAAATGCTGTCGAACGCTTTGTAAGTCTGCGAGTTTCAGTTTTTCTATTAAATGAGAAATCACCAATTTGACTAAGTGTGCTCATACCGTGAATGAGCATATCAATTTTTGGAAAAACTTTATAGTTCTTATTCGTAACTATAGGAATAATTTGTTTTGGGTCACCTACAACAATTACTTTTTTACCAACTTTACAAGCAGCTGCAATCGTTGTTAAATATGCTTGAGAAGCCTCCTCAATAATTACATAATCATAAGAATGAGTTTGTTCCTCCCAAGTTCTTGAAAATTGATAAAATGTTGTTAGAGTAAGATGCCCTTTAATGGGCACGAGGTCTTTGGCATTTAAAAGTTTAGGGAATTTCTTTCGTTCATCAATTGAAATGGGTAATTTAGAAACACGTTGTTCATCAAAAAGCCTATCAAAAAAAGGTTTTTCACAAACTTCAACTGCTGCTTTGTTTGTTAAAGCTGTAATAAGAACAGAATTATTTTTAAGAACTAATCTTGAGACCAAATCAGCTACCTGATGAGTTTTACCCGTACCTGGAGGGCCTTGGAAAACATAGACCGATAATTTTTCGACCTCCTTTATAATCTCATTTACAATATCTATATTTTCCGTAAGTAGTTTCGGGCTAACATCAATGTTTAAGGCATATTTAAACCCTAATATCTTTTCCCAAAGTTCTGTACCGTCCACATTTAGTCCTTCGCTGAAATCTTTTAGATTTTGTAAATACTCGAAGGGAGGTATTGTTGGACCAAAAGCTAATATTTGATTGTATTGTAAGCTGTCGATAAACTCCGTATCCATTTCTCTAATCAGCATTGTAATCCAACCTTCACGTTTTGAAGGAATATAATCTACTATTTTTGTATCAGTACGATTACGGTCATTTAATAAATCAGAGTATGTGAGGTTGTCCCAACTTGAAGGACGCTCCAATCCTGCTTTTAACGTAAAGCAAGTTAACTTTTGATCAAGGCGTGGAGCGTGGTATTGTTTGCCTGTAGGTATATCTACAAATACATTTCCTCTTTTTTCATCGATTCCACGATATTGACCAATATATAAATTACCAATTTGAAATAAAGATATCCCTGTAGCGCTAAACGCTTTTTTTACTGAGAACTCTAATTCTTTAAGTTCTTCTGTATAAAATTGTACTTGATTCTCTTTTGTTACCATAATAAATTATAATGTAAAATCATCTCCACCAACTGCGCCATTTTCTTCCTTATTAAAATTTCTTTTTTGCTTTAGTTTAGAAAATAGGTTCTCTTTCATTTTCTCGCTGGTTACCAAGATTATGTGAGGTTCGGACTCTAAAGCTTTAAAAACACCGTCAATTTCGATTGTATTTTTATTATTAGGTATCCTAAACAACACATTTTCAGCCAACTCTTCTTTTAATAATTCAAGTCTGTTTTTGAAAAGTCTTGGACTATTTCCTGGATATATAACAATTAAGTAAGTATGGTCATCTTTTAGCATATCCCAATGTTCCTTATCTAAATACAACAGCCCCCCCTTAGCACTTCGAACTATGCAATCTATTATATTGCCATCTAAATCTATAATGTTTGTGAGTGCCGAGCCTACATTATTAACTTTAGATATGTCAAAACCATTTTCTTCTAAAAAGTAAACGGCGTGAGTCTTTGCATTACCACTTTCCTTTCTTTGATCTTCTTCTGAAATACCTAGTCTATCTTGAAGAAGCCGGTCTATATCTTCTTTATAATCAAAAGAATCTTCATCAAGAAGAGTATCATTTTGAAGGGTTTTGTAGTGCCAATCTTTTAAATTCGCCAACATATTATCTGGAAAACCTGAAGGCAAATTATCTAAAACGTCCTTTTTTAAAATACTGGATACGTAATACTTACCATCATTTGTGACTTTCAAGTCACTTGTAAATTTACTGATGATACTGTTGTTAAAAGTCAGTAAGTAAGGGATTTCATTTCCATTGTAGATATAGATCGGATATTCCGAACCATACTCCCACTTTTTATAAAATGGCTCTTGCCAAAGGTTTGAATTTTCCGTTAACAACTCTTCATTAATACAGTCAATAAGTTTAACCACTTCGGTATCGAAGTGTTTTGATATATTACCAGAGCTACCATCTATAAACAATACTGTCTTATTTTCATTTTTGATTTCCGTAAAAATTGAGTGCGCAAATTCTTCATTGTCATTAAGTAAATACAATTTAGATTCTTTTGGTACTTTTTGCAATCTGTACACCTTATTTCCATCTAGACTAATTGTCTCAATAATTGGTATTACAACATCTTCTAAATCATCTTTTTCAAGTTGAACATCATTATTAATTTGCTTAATTAATTCTATGTTTCTTGTAATTATTTTGGAGTTAAAACTAGATAACCATTTAAGAGTATTCCAAATAACTTGTGAATTATTTATTGATGCTGCATAATGACCATTTATCATAACAGAATCAATGTTTTCTGAAATAATAGCCTGTCTTAACTTCACTATTGAGCTATTTATTCCATTATAACCAAGTTTTGTAATAAATTCTGCTCTGTTGTTTTGGTCAATGACAACCCATTCCTCCAACCAAGGTGGGATGAATTCGGATTTAATAGCGTAACTCTTATCTAAACAATTTTCAAGATTTAAATCTAGAAAATTAAAATCTTTCAATTCAGTGAAATCTAATTCAAATATTATATCTAGAAATGATTGATATGAACTTTGAAGTTTAACTTGATCTTCTTGTTTTTTCAAAAAATCATCAAAATGAACTTTCGTCCATTTTTGTTGACCGACATATTTTTTATACAACAATTGAAACACTACTTGATACTCCGAATAATAAATATTTCTTTCAGCTTCAATTTTGGCACAAATGTCATTGAAGGACATTCTTCTAGTTTTGAAAATTAGCTTTCGTAATTTGGCTTTTTCTTTTATAGACCCAAAAGAATCAATCAGTTTATCTAAAACATCCGATTCTCCTTTAAACTCTTCTAGAACATCAGATAGATTCAGTATCATTTTGTCATCACCTTTACCAAATTGAATTCTATTGCTTAAATCATAATTACTTAACGGATTCTGGTTAATCTTGATTTTATCCCTTAGGATATCTATAGTATTTCGAGTTTCTTCTGGAATTGCATTAATATCTTCTACTATTCTAAGAAGATGATAAATAATTATATGCTCAGGTGTATTACTATTATATTCAACATCCGTTTTTAGGTTAAACTCGGTTAAGTTTAAAATAAAACTTTTAAGTTGTTCCGAAGATATACTTGAAGGTAGGAATATTGCCAAATTTTGATCAAAAGCTTTTGATTGAATAATTGCAGTAAGCAATTTATCACCCTGTAACAATCCAATTTTGTTTCGGTCGTCACTGCATAATGATTTATCTAATTCTGTAAACAGAGTTTTTAGTCTTTTATTGGAATTGATGTAAGCGCTTAGTTCTTCATTTGAACTATCAAAGATTTGGGTATTTTCAATTTCTGAAATAGACCATAAACTATTATCATTAACTTTTAATGTGTATTGCTCAAAAAAATCACTGAAACTACCATCATTCTCCATCCAGTCTAGAAGTGAATTTGCAGAAAGCTTTTTAAGGTCATTGATTTTTGTCCAGTCTATATCAGTACTATCATTAGTTTTTAGTTTGAACACTTGAATTATTACTCCACACTCTTGAAGTGGAAGCGTTTTTAGTTCCACTTGGTGTAGTATTGCTTTGATTAATTCATAATCTTTAGGAAACATTGTAGGGAATGCATTTGACCAGTATACTTTATCGCAAGTCAAGAACCTTGTTTCATCATCTACAAATAACCAAGGTATATCAGCCCATTTACTTTGAAGTATTTCTTCATTTTCATTCTTCCAACTAAAAATAGTTTTTAAATTACTTACATAGACTTCAATATTTTGACTGCTAAATTGTTCAGAATACTCATTAAATAATTTTCTATCAAGAATGAATGATGCGAATACTTCATTTTTAGTAATTAATTCTTTTTTCAAAGCATCAGATAGATTATTAAATTCAGCCTCGTTAATTCTAAATTTTTGAATTGTGGCAATCTCTATATCTTCTTGCCTGCTAATTAATTGGCGTAGCGGTCGAACTTTTCTTTTATCGTCAACAAATAGCCTTAATTCATTAAAATATTTGGTTTCTCCAATACCTACCATAAACTCACTATTCTGAAGAAAATCAATAAGCTTAAGCTTTAAGCTAATGTTTAGGATTGGAAGTTTCGAATTTTTAGATATACGTTCATACGCTAAAGTTTTGTCATTTATATAGCCGTTAAATGAGAGTAAAAAATTATTAATATATGTATATTCATTAAGCTTAAGGTTAACTGTGTGATAGCCTAAGCCCTTAATAAGGTTTAAATATTCAAATGTATTTTTATTGATTATCCAAGCATCTTCTTCAACAATCAATCTTTCGAGGGAGAACAAGGAATTGTTATGGACGATAAATGGGATTTTTTCGAAATAATTAGGTGTATGGCTAATCAGTTCATCTAACCATTTTAATAATTCAGGTTTTTCGTAAAGCAATTTTTCGGCAATTGTAACACCTAATTGTTCACAAAACTCTGGGGTAATATGATTAGCCAGTTCTTCCAATTCAATAATTTCAACTTCCAAATAATCATAATTCTTTAAATAGTTTGTGTCAAGATTAATATGAGGAAGCCGTTTATCTGTCTCAATAATTTTATAGAAAAGATCGTGTCCAAATAATTCTACAAATCCTGAGTTATCAATAATTGTTTCGGATAATAACTGGGTTGTATTTTTGTCATTAACCACAATCGATAAAATATTTAATTGCTCTAAATATTTTTCATTATAACTATCTATTATTGATTGTGCTGTATTATCTTCTGGAAGTGTATTCTTTAGAAGCAATGATAAATAAGAACGATATAAATTATTGTCAGTTATAAATTCTGTAGCATAGTCATAAAGGGTAGCAACGTGCTTCTCAGCTACCTTAATCATTATGTACTTATTCCAAAGGTTATCACCTTGAATATTTTGACGATCTGAAGATGGAACAAAGTCAGCGTTAACCAAAAATGGCAGTTGAAATCTTATATCTTCCATTGGTAAGTATGTAAACAAACTGGAGTATTTGGTGAACTCTTTAAGATATTCCTTTTCAGGAGTGATTTTGCCATCTATTAGTGAGATACCAAACGAAATTTCGGTTTCCTTAACAGAGGCTAATTTAGGAGGTATTGTTTCTATTTCTCTTCCATCCAAATCTGTAAAATAGTGAGTAACTTCATTGTAGTCATTGATTTTGGATTGTTTTTTTAATCCAATATTGAGCTGCAAGAATGCCTCATCCGAAACTTCTATATTTTCAAAAGTATGTTTTGTATATTGAAAAGTTTGATTTATTTCTCCTCGTTGAGATTTGATTATTTCAATTACATTATCAATATCATTTCGAAGAACTGTAACGCCATTCTTTGGAGATCTAAATTTAGAGGTGTTTCTTAAAAATAATAAGAACTGTGGACGTTTAGTAATATTATCAATGGCTGTTTTATATTCTTCAATATTATCTTCTCCAAGTTTTAATGCAAATTGAACGGGATTATTAAAATTATTGAAGTTACTGTCATTAAACTCATTTGGTAATTTATTATGCCAAATGGGAATTACTTGCCAAGGTATATCAGTTGAACCATTAAATCTTAATCTTTGGTTTCTGTACTTTAACTTATCTTCTTCTAACAGTTCAGGGTACTTTTTATATCGCTCACTTCCAAAATAGAACTTGTCAAAATTTTCAAATAATGAACTATTCCGAAGAAAAGCAAACTGGTATCCACCCGATTTCAACCACACTTCTGAGCTATCTGTAAATACAGATTTGAAGCCAATCCCCTTGTATCCTGTTTTTTTGTTATCACCTCTTTTGGTGCTTTCCGCAGCACTAGTAATTGCCTCAACATCATCCTTATTAAAAGGCGCTCCATCGTGCATAACAAAGAAATAATCACCGTTAATATCTATATGGAATTCAACTTTTTCTTTTCCTGGAGCGTCATCAGCATTTTGTAATAGCTCGAAAATCATACGTTGTTTAGAAGAATACATTCCTTTTCCAATTTCACGCATCAAATTGGCTATCATCTTGTTTGCTTCTGGATTGTTGAGCCTTTCAAAACGTAAACGTATATAATCTTGATACGGATTAAGGGTTAGTTTTTCAATTGTAGTAGGTATAGCATTAGGTAATTTTCCTTTATTTTCCTTAATAGAAAATGTATAGTAAGCTCCTTCTTCCAGCACAATACTTGGAGACACGAAGACCTTTTGAGATTCGCCTAGATGCATTAAAACCTCACCTGACTCACTAAATACCACATTTTCAAATGCCGCAAATGTTTCATTTGTTTTGTGATAACCACCAAAGTATGTTGTGCTTGTTGAAGCCTCAATATTTTTTTTCTCTAAAAATTTCTTGATTTTGTTTTGATTTAACCCTGACGTTTTTTTAATACTTAATGAATAAGGGTTGTTTTTACCTTTGGTTTTATCTATGAATTCTAATTCAACTTTATAGTAGTTACCATCAATAAGCTCAGTATCATTATTATAGTAAAAGGAAACACGCTTATCAATAATTTCGACCCCATCGAATTCAGGATAATACAACCTCATTTTACTCTCTGGATTTGTGAAATGATTGAAAAACCCACTATTTCCCTTGTGTTTTGTGTAAGTGGCAATGAAAATTAAGTCTTTAGATTTCCAGTAGTCTTTAAGTCGTTCTATATAGTTAGTCATAAACTTTGTTGATTCATTAATCTAGTAGTATTTCCCTAACCACTAAATATTTTCCATCATTAGACATTTAAGAGTTATAATTAATAATGTTTGCTCATTCTAAAATTCTCACTTCAACATCGAATTCAATGTAACCTTGTTTGCCATTTTTGAGTATTACTTTTCCTTGTAACATATGAGTTTCTGAATAAGAATACCTGCTATTTAAATTCTGTAATATATATTAGACTAGCGTTATCATTAGCCTCATTTCCCAACCTACAATTTAATTCATCTATAAAAAAAGCTGAATTTTTTGAATTATTCATTAAAAACAGCATAGTTTGACTATCTATTATACTATGAACTCCATCCGAGCAAATAATCAATTCGTCATTCTCTTTAGTATCTAACTCTTGATAAGAAATAACAGATTTCTTCACGTCTCCTTGAATAGAACGAGTTACTATATGAGAATACTTCGATGGCTTTAAGGTTTTATTTGAGAATTCATTACCTGAAAGTTCATTTATTAAATTATGTGACTTACTTTCAAATACAAGTTTTTTACCTGAGTAATGCAGGATTTTAATGTCTCCCACCCAAAAACATTTTGCAATCCCTTTCGATAATATAATTGCACCAAGTGTTGCTCCTAGTTTTGAATGGTTTTGTTCTTGAAATTGTCGAATTGCAAGATTGGCTTTATTTATAGCTTTTTGAATGCTCTCTTTGTCTATTACTTCCGTATTTGACAAAAAAGTGAGTAAGCTTTCAGTTGTGATTTGTGCCGCTATTTCTCCGTTGTCATAGCCTCCCATACCATCAGCAACCACATATAAATATGTGTCAGGATTAATGTTTTTTACTAAAACAACATCTTGATTGATTTTTCTTTTTCCTTTATGTGTTAATGTTATTGACTTCATTTATTTCCTGTAGCTTGTATGGTACCACCTCCGTGTTTTGTTACTCTAGGTCTTGTCGATACCTTAACTGGTTTGGCAGATATACTTTTTTCTGTAGCTTTAGTTGCCCATAAAAAACCTTCTCCAGGTGTAAGAGCGCTCATATCTGCTGGTGTTAGTGTTGATAATTGAGTAATTGATTTTTGAATATGCTTTAACCATTGTGGACTATTAAACTTATGAAGTAAGACAACTGAACTTAATTCAATTATTTCATTTGGAAGACTTGGTGGATCTTGACTAGCTATCATAATGCTAACACCTTTGTGCCTCATTTCTCTTATAGCAGTTACTATATTTCCAGTCAAATCTTTATTGTCCATATATTTATGAGCTTCATCAAAAACAATAAACTTATTAAAGTGAAGGCCGTTATTTTTTTTAACGGCTGAAAAAATATTTAGCATTATAACAAATAATCCTAATGCTTCATCTTTAACTATAAATTCATCTCTCAAATCGACAACAATTAATCGACCCGGTTTTAAAACATCTCTCATCATAAATCCATCATCGACATACTCACGAGCAAAACTTAATTTTTGCCTAGCCAAAGCCTTTTGAGAATTACTTAACAGCTCTGATGCTTCTACACTGTCTGAGAGGGCTTGTATAGTTATATTAGATCGATGCTCTTTCATAATTGCTTTTAGTTGTCTAATATAAGTTGAATCATTCCCAATGGCTCCTAATATGAACATCCAATCTTGCACGTTCAGCTCTTTAGAGTTAAAAGCAATTGGTAAAACTTTAATCGAAGGGTATTCAGCTTTTCTTTCTTCAATTTTGTCCTTTGGGGTCAATATGATAACATCTTCAATATTATCTGGTTCAGCTCCATACCTAGTTTTTAATTTAGATAGTTCATTTTCTTTATCATTTGGTAAAATCATCGAAGTGAACTCAGGCTCATAATCCATACTTTCACTGTAGTGAAAAATAACTCCTGCTAATGGAGAGGGTAATTGATTTATATTGCTAAACTGCTTTAAAACCATTTCTGAAATTGTTCCAATGGTGTAACTTTTCCCACCACCCTGAACACCAAACAGACTTATAGTATTTGTTTCACTTAAGTCAATTGCAATTTTCTTTTGGAGAATACTCTCACCAAGAATACCAAATTGGTTACTTGCTGAAGTTTTTCCAATTAATATATCATACTTGGGGATAATGTGATCTTTAGAAGATTTTTCTGCAATAGAAGCATCCACTAAATTTGAATTTATATCCTCAGTAGCTAAATTTTCGGTTTCACTATCTTTGGAGTCAAGGTTTTCTTTAATTGTAGAATCAGTATTTTCAAGCTCTATTTCATTATCTGTTTCTGTAGAATCTAAGCCTTCTTCGGTATCTAATTGATCTTCAAGCTTAGATTTAAATTTTTGCATAAATGGTTTTAGCTCATTTTTATTGCCGAATGCGTTACTAATATCTTTATCAAAATCACTTTCTTCGAGTCTTTTTGTATTTAAATCAGAATCAGGATCTAAAATATCATCAATCAATTTACCACCAAAAGTGAAGAATATAGAGTCATTATCTAAAACTGTTTTCTTATGTCTTTCTTTAGCTGCAAAATCAAATATTAATCCTAATCTTTTAAACTTTAAAGAAAATCCTGCATCAAGATTTTGCATAAATGCAAGATACTGGTTGTATGCATTGTTAGATAGGTAATCATATCTATTTGCTCGTTCCAAATAGAAAGTAAGCAATGACTTTAATTCCTTATTCTTAATCTCTCTATCTAGTCTGTCAAAAGAATTATTATATTCTGGATCAAAATGGTTGCGTAAAGCTTCAATAGTGTTTTCTATTTGATCTAACATCTTTAATCTTAGCGCGTCTTTTTCTGTTTCGCCCAACGATTTCCTACATTTTATTTCTATAACAGTAATAGAAATTTCTTTTTTAGTTGGATTCATTGAGACCAAAAGATTATCTGCTCTAGATTTACTACCTGAAGGTAGATTTTCGAATAAATTTTGATGAAGATCAATTGGGATAAGGAAAGCGTCTTCCAGCATTTCTTTTTTCTCTAGAACACGTTTAGTAAATGCAGAACCAATAACTTCAAAAGCCTTATTTTTTGTTGAATTAAGCTGTAATACTAAAGAACTACTCACAGCTCTAAGATCCTCTAATAGAATTTTTATTTTATGTTCATCCTCCTCATTATGGATGTCTAAATTAAATTCTTCAAAGTGAGGTCCTAGTAAGCCTAAAACTTCTGATGTAGGTCGAGTAGTCAGAAAAGATGATATTCCAAGAATTTCTTCGCCTGGAACATAGTCTAGTAAAAACGGGATTTTACCATCTTTTGATGGCTGGTCAAAAATTTGAGGACCTAAGTTTTTGTCAAAAGTGACTACCCAATCTGAATA
This sequence comes from Mariniflexile sp. AS56, assembly GCF_030552475.1. Classification (GTDB taxonomy): domain Bacteria; phylum Bacteroidota; class Bacteroidia; order Flavobacteriales; family Flavobacteriaceae; genus Mariniflexile. The sequence continues at coordinate 19,889 of NZ_JAUPED010000020.1, forward strand.
ATCGTGAAGGTGCGTTAAAAGGACTTTGTCTCTATCATTTAATCTTAGCTGAGTGGAAGGAATCGAAGCAGTGAATTTTGAGACTAGCGCGCTACTAACAAAGCTTTGAATATTTTCAAAAAGTTTAATACCATTTGCTCCTGTGGTATCATATTTAATTGGCAATTTGTTGCCTTGAATAAATCTGTTCCATTTTATTTGCGATCCATTTTCATCAACCAAGACCGAAGAATCCGTTATTAATCCGTTTAAATAAAAGTTTCGATCTTCTACTGCAGGTTTTATAAGTTCAATAGAGATAGGGAATGGGCTTATTAAAAAGCTCAAGTGAGAGGTATAGCTTGAAGGGTCTCTGAGAAAATCAGTTATATTATTAATTGAAAAGCGAAGTTTAGGGAACAATCTATTTCTAGATGGTTGAGAAAATGCTTCAGCTTCCTCAGAAATATTGGACTCTGGGTTAATAAGTGCTTTTAACGACTCTCCGTGCTCAATAATCTTATCATCTCCTGTAAATATTCGGACTTCATAATTTATATCTTCAAATGCCTTTTCTTTTTCTAATTCGACAAAAGCATTGGAGAACACTTCTGCATCACCTGCATTAAATAAATTTACAACTAGCTTATCTATATATGGGTGTTGTGCTAAATAATTTTTTATGTGACGAATGACTAACTTTAGGCTTAAATCAGTTTCAACATAGTTGTCTTTGGTAATATTAAATAATAACCTTAAATAGTGCTGTAATTGTCTAGATATAGAAGTCATTCCATTTTTTGACTCCTGAGAAATCGTGCCCAAATAAAGTCCCCAACCGAATGATAATTCACCGCTATAATTATATGCTTTTTGCGAATTTGGCTCAATTAATACTAACTGATTATTTTCTGGAGATAGATTACCTATAAATAAATCTTCAAGATGTTGTGACCAAGCTTCTTTATGACCTGAAAATTCTTTGGTTTGTCTTTCCCAGTTTTCAAATACTTCAATAAGCTGAATTGTCCAAGCAAGTCTAAGCGGATGCAATGGCGATATTAATAAGGCTTCAACTTTACTGCCATCAGGCAATTTGCTTTTAACCCTAGCTACATCAATCATTTGAAGGTCAATCAAAAACTCTTTTAGCTTAGTCTTTTCCTCTAAGTCAATTTCATTAGATTCTAGTTGTGTTTTTAACTTAGTCGTCCATTTTGTGTAGCTATCAACGTATTTTTTAATTTCTTCCTTAAAAACAAATATGTTTGACGTTTCAAATATCCCATCTCCATTTTCATTAGAATTTATGATAGCATCAAAAACTTCTTTTCTTTGTTTCAATAATGACTTGGGAGCTATCTCATTAACTTCACTTTTTACGAATTCGAGCATTTCGAATCCTATAGCTAATTTGTTACTCTTTAATTGAGATTTGACATACCCAAGACTATCAGAATTTTGCAAAAATTTATTTTCTATTTGCCTAAGCTTTGTAGATATATTAATTTGATAATTATGTCTATCTGAATAATTAATATGAAAGGTAGAAGAGTGCTTCTCCTTTCCATCATTTATCCAAAGATTTGAAGTTTCTGAAGGTTCAGGGATATGGTTATCTTCATCATTCTTTAGTGCTTCAATTCGATATTTTAAAAATGCTTGTAAGACGTTATTAAGTTTGTCCTTTCTTTGATTTTCGTCTCTATCAATTACATCTTCAATTACATAATCAAAATCATCTGAATCACAGGTCAATTTATAAGGAAAGGCATTTTTTTGTGTCTCAGGATCATCTTTTTTAGCTTGTTCCCAAGCTTTTTGAATTTTAACATCTCTAAACTCGTCGTCTGAATTAAGCATATTTCCGTGCTCGTCCTCAGCTAGAACCTTAAGAAAATAAGAACCTTCTTCTATAATATTAGGATTAAGTTCTAATGTAACATCTCTATACGGTCTGTTAGAGTTTGAGTTTTTAACTTTTCTTAAAACTGTAATTTCCTCACCATTACTGCCATTTACAGCCATCAAAATAATTCTAAAGAATTTCAAGTCCTTGATGTCTTTAGGGTTAGGATTGGTGCGGAAACGAACTTTCAATTTGGCAATTTTACCTTCTTGAGCGTATAAAACGTTTGTTCCTTCTTCAACTTTTAAATCAGTAGATTTTACTTCCTCAGTAATTAGTTTAATGTGAGTAAAATCTAAATCAGGTATTGGCCAATTACTGAAATTTAAGTTACTGTAACCATCATTTATTGACTTACAAATGTCTTGAGCATTTTTTGCATCCTTTTCTTTTTTTAGAAAATCTACAATGTCTTTTTGAATGGAATCGTTTTCTAACCTTAAATCTGCAATACGATCATAAAGTGGTTTGTTAAAAGCAGATAATAAGGCAACACTTTCTCTATTGAAATTAAGTCTAGACCTTATTTTTTCTTTTTGATTCAATAAAATATTATCAGGAATTAGTGATAAATGAAATAAGTTATTTCCAATCGAATCAATATCATACTGATCCTCGGAAATTGCAATCAGATAATCAATTATTTCAGAATTAATGGGATCTAAGTAATCTATGATATCAGTAGATATTACTTCATAGATGTCATCTGGAATTTCGTTTCTTAATGAAGCTACTAATTCGAACTCAATGCCTTCTAATGAAATTTCTTTGAAAGTTGCATTACCATAAGAATCTTCCGCAGCTGTTCTACTATTAGAAGGAATTAAAATAAAGAGTGGTTTATCCTGCTTATTTCTTAACTCAATTAGCTTTGTTGCAGTAATGTATCTATCATCAGATTTTTCAACTTCAGAAACAATAAATAGATCTAAGTGTTTGTGTTCATCTCGAATTACATTCCATAGATATTCCAATTCTAAAACACCTAGTCCTGTAATTTTCATACAATGACCAGCAGAAGCATTTTCAAAGTCTGGTTTATGTAACTCTAGAATAAGGTTAATTATTTTTTGGTAGTATATGTTTATGGTAACTGTTTCCATTCTTATCTAATCGTTTAATTCGTAGCGTGGACGTATTCTTTGTAAAATGTATGCGTCGCTTAAATCATTATAAAATCCTATTTGACGCAGTTTCATTTTGAATGATTCTACATTTTCTTTAAAAGCAAGGTGAGTATTAAGATCAGCTTCTTTAAAGCGTTCTTCAGAAAGGCCATTAATAATTAGACCATATCTAGTTCTTATATTTTCAATAAGTTCTTCTATAGATAAAGTCTTAGTTGTAAATTGATCATCAGCAACATCAAGAACAAGTATCTGAACTAGAGTTTCTAGTAATCTTGTTCCCAAGACAAATCTTCTAGGATGCTTTTTGCTTCTTCCTTGAGCCATAAAACCACGCTCTGTGTTTTTTTGAGCTAGATTATCTATAAGCTGAACGTGATAACGGTATTGATAAGCGCCACGGGCTTTAACAATAAGTTCTATGTATTTATCAAAATAGGTGTCTTCATACTTCACCATATCCTTAATAAGTTCCCTATCATCTTCTTCAAGAGAATTATAAAGGTTATCCCATTGTGTTTCAAAATAAATTTCAAAACCATTTGGCTTCTTTGCTAATGCTGAAAGTGCTTTATCTAAGTTAGAGGAATCTGTTTTTTCTAACTTGAGTCTTCTTAGGGCTGCATTCACTTGAAATGTAGCCTTAACATAATCGTAAACACTGTTTGTAAGGTTTTCTGCATCACTACTTGCTAATTTCGCAATTTTACTTTCATTGTTATCTGTAGTGTCTATTACAATGCTCCAGTTATCCTTTAGCTCAACAGATCCTTTCTCCACCATTTCTGGAAGCAGATAAACTAATTTTTGAACATAAATAGATAAGTGAAACGATGTTATTGTTTTTAAATAATCTACAACTACGTTTCTTGGTATTTTTCTCTTGTAGACAAGCAATCGTCTTACATCATCACAATAAAGTTTTGCTTGTTTCTTAAGTAAAGGTTTAATTTTATTTAATGAAGTATTTGTATCTAGAAAACCAGGTTTAATATTTTTAATAATATGCAGTAGTCCTAAACTATCTACATCCAATCCATCTTTTATAGTTATTTTATTAGTGGTATTATCCCAACCTTCCATTAAAAAACTTTTTAAATCTTCTTTAACTTTGGGGTTAGCTCCAAGCATAAGATATACTTGATCTGCGGTATTATAATCTCTTGTATGCGCTGCATTTCTAACACGATAGCTTTCAAGATGAATTGGTCTTAAAGAAGATATTTTTTCTTTATCGAGGTTTCCTCTAAAAACCATATTTACTAAATTACTTCGCATCCATAATACTGCTGCTTCTTTATTCTCGCTGAAACCCTTTACCGCTCCATCTTCTTCCAGCTTTCCAAAAACGCGTTGAAGTGTTTCTAGGTCTATAAATGAATTACTTCTTGCCCTTTGTCTTGGTCTAACACCGTTATGCTTTAATAACATAAATAGGTTTACAAAAACATTGTCAATATTTACAGCTTTGGCATCACCCGCATAGATAAGCTCATTTCTTAATACACTTTCTTCTTTATTTAATTTGATTGCCATAACTATAATTGCATTGTTTCTATGTTCAAATGATTATTTTGATCCTTGCTAATTTCATAAAATTCTATATTGTCCTTTGTTACTACCACTTTATTATAAATAAGGTTTTCTAAGAGGTTTTTGAATATAGTTAATTCAACAAATTTCCCTCTTATGTCATTAAGCGAAGGACTATAACCCTTTTGAATAAAGTATAACATTTCAAAAAGATCTAATGAAATAACTAATTCAATATGTAACTGTTTTTTATGCCTAAAAACGAGACTATCAGGTTCATACTCCAAGTATTTCACCAAATGATCCGTACGGCTAACAAAAAGTTCAAAATCATTAAGGTCAAAGAGTCTAAACGATTTACTAAAGGGGTCGTTAATTTCTGAAGAGCTTAGTACAAGGTGCTTTTGCCAAATAGTCTCATTTTCACAACCTTCATTCATTGAAATCGCTTGAGAAATAGACATTTTTAGTTTGTGCAACGAATCCTCAGATAGCTGGTCAAAAAGATTAGGAAGCAACTTCTTTATTGAATCGATATTGGGTGATGATTTAAAACTTGTCCAACTAGATGGTTTGTATTCTACAATTGGTATTATCTCATAATATTCTGTGCCAGGATTAGTAATACTAATTTGTTTTATAGCAGTTGATTCTTCTTGAATAATATTTTTAATTTGTAGTAAACACGCTTTTGCAAAAGTTGAGTCATCGTTAAAGTCGTGACTACTAAATTCAAGTTTATTTTGTTTAGACTCTTCATTACCAGTAACATAATTTAAAACAACATCAGAAACACTATTCTCCTTATCTACATTTAACGCTTTATAAAAACTTAGCAATGACTGGTAAGGCAAACGTTTTTGATAATTATTGATACTCCCTTCAAAATATTGATGTCTGACATACGTTTTTTGAATCGTCTTAATTTTTTTAATTAGCTCATCTGTTTGTTCGTGAGCAGGCACCCAAATTTTATAATTATTAAAATCATCTATGAGATTAAATGATCTATCAGAAAATTCTAAGTAGTATCTATTAATGTGCTGACCAAAAAATAAGTCTCTATCTAAATTTGGTATTGCAACATTTCCAATATCTGTTTCACGTAATAGCTTAACCAATCTATCGTTGTTGCCAGAGTCTTCAGAATCTGAATTTGTTAGATTGAAATAATACAATTGCCAATATTCCTCTGGCTTATTTTGGAGTTCAGTATAAACACTTTCTACTTCCTCACAGCTGTGATCTCTAGAAAGCATAAAAGCGATATAAGATCTTAAATCTCGCATCGTTATATGTAGCTCCCTTTTTAATGCAACAGTACGCAAGAGCCATTCCATTCTAGTGATAACTTCATCACCAGAGGCAGGGTCATTTAAGGATTCAACGTTATATTTTATGAAACATTTATTTGCTATGGAACATCCTTCACATTTATTCCAAAGACTCTTTTTTGTTAATGTTTTAACTTGTTGTCTAAACAAACTCGGTTCCTGCTCGTCCACAGCAGTTACAGATCTAAGGTTGAGATTTATAATCATTAAACCTTGTGGCAACTCAAAATGACCTTCTTTATAAAAATACTGGTCTATGGTGTCGTGAAGTGATTTATATTTTTCTGAAGTTTTTAAAAATTCAACAAGTCTTCCTTCATTTATTGCAATAACACGTCCTTCATTGGCATCATTAAAGTTTTTCAATCCTTCAAAAGGATTAAAAAAAGATTCTAAAACCTGATTATTAACTTTTCCATCTTCATCTTGAGAGCCATCATAGTTACTTTCAAAAGATATTCCATTCACATCAAATTCAGCTCCATTTTTATGCCCAAACCGTTTTAAATTTTTAACAGTGGGATCATCTTCAATTTTTCTAATGAAGGCAGTTTTACCATCTCCTGCATTTCCTGTAATAATGATGAGTTTAAATCTTGCATCAAGAATATCTGGAATTAATTTTCTATCCAGTTTTGATGGAGAATAGGTAAGTTGGTCGTAGTTTGATCCACGGTCATTAACACGTGTTCCCCAGTTTCCAGATTTAGATTGGCTGTAAAGGGAATTAATGTAATCTACGATGTCTATTCCTTCTACATCAATTTTGTGCTCTTTAAGTCTGCTTGTATTATCTTCAAAGGATTCTTTTAACGCACTGTATACTCTAGAAATATTACCATCATTAAAATTGCGAGCACCACCTTTCCAGAAGGTTTCATTGATTAAAATTTCATCATCAACTTTGATGACAATTCTAAGATTTTCGCCAAAAGAAATTGAACTCTTAAATCTTTTTATGGTATCCTTAAACTTACCTAGCGAAGAATGAACCGTCTTACGAATTTCACTATAAGTAGACATTTCATTTAACAACTTAATACTAGTGCTGCCTTGCCTTATAAAAACTTCTATACGGTAGAGCTTACCATCTTGGACTCCTTCGTTACTCGTTTTGTTTTCTGCAAGTAGATTATCTTCACCTATTGCCCGTAGGCTATCTAACATTTCTTTAGCAGTAGTAAAGCGAGAACTCGCATTGGTACTAATAGCCTTTAATAAAAACTCAGAAAAGTCTTCGGATATTCTTGAGTTATGCTCTTTTGGATTGGTTGGCGACTTGCTAATACTTGGAACTCTAAATTGTGGCCAAGGATAGTGTTTTGTTACTAATTCATACAAAGTTATTCCTAACGCAAACGTATCTGCGGAGAAGTCCCAATTAATATTATGTCCATCTAATAAATCTGGCGCCAAATAAGGATTCGTGCCAACATATGATTTATCATTCTCTTTTAATGAAGCTACATTAAAATCAATAAGTACAAATCGACCCTTATTATCCCAAATAATATTTTGCGGTTTTACATCTCTATGAAGTATAGGTTTCTCCCTCGATTGAAGATATTCCAGTGCCGATAACATTTCGATTGCTAATCGATAAACAGTTGAAATAGATAAGTTCGCATCTGTTTTTATATAGGTGCTTAAATTATCACCATCTAAAAATTCTGTAGTGGTGTAAAATTGATTTTGAGGTGTCGTTCCATTCCAGCTAAATTTTACAATGTTAGGATGATCTAATTCCCTCAAGGCATTATATTCATCTAAAACAGAAGTAATATTCACACTTTCGTGAAAGAGTTTTAATGCGTAATCACGTCCTTGCAGGTCGTGTTTTGCTTTAAAAACTCTAGAGTAACCGCCACGCCCTAAAATTTTATGAATAATATAATCTCCAACTTTATCACCTTCTTTTACTTCGTAAGTGTCTGTTGCTTGGGTAGAACTAGAGGTTATGCTTTTTGTTTGTTCTTTATGCGACAACTCTATTTTTAAAGCATCATCAATAAATGCTTCAAGATCTTCTATACTATCAATACGTTTGTCGCTATCTGTAAGTATTGTTCTCAAACAGATTTCGTCAAGCCATTTAGGTAAAGAATTATTCTCAGCAGAAGGCAATCTATCTTTAGGTAATTTACCACCTAATTTATCGAGTTCAAAAGGACTTTTTATAGGCTCTTTGCCAGAAAACAACCAAGATATTAAAACACCTAAAGAATAGATATCTGAAGCTCTAGAAGCATCTTTTGCAATAAGTTCTAAGGGGTGATATGGCGAAGCGTTAGATTCACTAATAGTATGCATTACTGTATAGCCATTATCATTATGATCTGTAAAATAGGACTTCCCAAAATTGCCTAAATACGCATAACCATTGTTTAAAAAGATATTCTCAGGGTTAATATCTCTATGAAAAATGTTTTCTTTATGTGCCGCTTTTAAAGCACTCATTATATTCTTGAGAATATTTACACGTTCATCTATTGTAAAGGTTTTGTTTCTCGCAGCAGAACGCAATGAGTCTTCCTCCATTAAATCTGTAATCTCATAAAACAGGTGGTTTTCTTCATCTATTTTAAACTCTACAGGTAATATAAATGGATTGGATCTTATTTTTTGAAGTGCATTATACTGGTTCTTTATACTTTCTTCACGAGAGTGCAATTCTTCTGGAGATAGACCAACGACTTGCAAAGCATATTCTTTAACGCGCTTTCGTATGTTTGAAGTCACATTTTTTGGCTTCACCAAATATTCTACGTAATTATCTGATTCTTGTTTTAAAATTTCAATAATCTCATAGCCTTGCACTTCCTTTTTTTGATCTGGAGACTTTTTGTTTTGAGCACCTATAAGAAATTGAACAATGTCATTTTGAATATCTACAATGTCATCTTCTCGTTTGCCTACTTGTTCAGGAGATGTAATATGATTAATAAGCTTATCTGATAATGTAAAAGTCATATCAGCCGCTTTCTCCCACATTATGGGTTCAAAAGAATTAGGATAGGATAGCGTAACCATATTATCTATCCAAGCTTTGCCGTATTTATAATCAGCCTCCTTAAGTTTTGAGGCTAAAATGGCAGTCTTTTGACGATTAGTTTTAAGCGGATTAGGTTTTTGCCTATCATTTATATACCAGTAATCATCTGCACCTTCTATACGTCCTTTCCAATCTTTATTTTCTATATTATAAATAGCGTGTGGTGCAACAACAACCAAATCATATTCCCAAAATTGGGTGCGGTTGTTTCGTGGATTAGTAGATGCTATCTCTACGTTAGGAATTAAATAGTAATTGTCTGGAAGCTTGATTTGTAAAAAATCTAGCAAACGTTTTTCTCCAGCATTTACAACCGAATCAAAATATGGTGGTTTAATTATTTTTGCCATTCTTCTATTTCTTTTTCAACTAAATCAATTGCTTGGTTTTCTTTTATGATAGACTGGTCTAATTTCAATACATAATCCTCAATTAACTCGGAAATTTTTTGCTGATCTGATTTAGACAAAATCGGCATATTTATATTACCTATGAGGTCTTCGTTTAAAGTAATAATTACTGACCCAAATGATGATGCTTCCATACTTCTGATTCCATATTTAGTTCTCAAAAAACAGAAAACGTAATTTGGAGAAATTTTAGCAGGGTCAATCACAAGTCGCAAAGCGTGTTCCGAAACAGCTGTTTGATTTAAATCATTACCAACTAGAATAGTATTACCAACTGTTCCTGATCGACTAATTAAAATATCTTTACTATTGACTAGCATTGAATCCAAACCATTTGTTTTAGTACTTACATTTTTACAATTTCTCTTTGAATTATAAACCATCATCTCAGAAGATGAAAGAAAAGGAATTCCCTTTTCTACATATATTCTTTTACCGCGTCCTCCTACAAAAATTGAAGACGCATAGCTGCTAATTTTGTCATATTGTAAATCAGAATTTTCCTCCTTGCTAAGACTTTTCCATAATAACTGGTATTGCCCATCTAGTCTTTTATGGAAAGAATCTATTGTTTGAGATGATACTCCTCCAGTTTGAAACCCCAGTTGAGTATTATTTTTACTAATCTTACTTTCAAAAAGGCTTATCGCCTTTTCAATACTTAAACTAGATTGATATTTAAGATTAGATGAATCCACAATCAGACGATTGATTTCATTTTGCTTATGCTCACTTGGTATTAATATAGGGAGTCGACCTAGTTCTGATGGAGATATCCTTGGAATAACCGCCCCATAGACCATCGATTGGATGTATTCATTTACAGTTAGTGAACTCAAATATGCATAAAGATATCCTGAAGAAATAGCCGAAGATTCTACTCTAATTATTTCTTGAGAACCAATGCATCCAGAAAAACTATTATTGACATAAGCAACATTTCCAACTGTACCAGCACAACTGATCAATATTTGACCTTCCTTTAATTTCATTCTTTCAATCCAAGGAGTATACTTTTTAGATATATTTTTGGAAGTGTCTAATGGTGCAATTTTAACCATATCACTTGCGGTAATATATTTGAAAGCAAAATCTACTTTATTAACGAAAACTCTTTTAAATATGCCGCCTTGATAAATATCTCCACATAAATTCGAAAGAAAATCAAAAGGTATATTTTTATCTAGTAAATCAGATATTGTTTTTTTACCTCTATTTAAATAATAATCGGGCTTAAGGACAGTTAGTCCTTCCATAAAACGAGTAATTTTTATAAATCCACTTTTCATCTAATTATCGAAATTTAAAAATTTCATAAATGATTTGTATATTTTCGGTAAATCATCGTCTAATTGCTTTAGTTTTTCCCTTCTTACTTTTAATATTTTCTCTCCGCTAATTTTTTTAGTTAAATACTTGGTTTCAGTATTGAAAAGTAATTCAGCCCCATCATCATCTCTTAAATAAATAGGATTTCCTCTTCTATCCTTACCCAGTTTTTCTGCTATAGCCATAAATACTTTATAATCCTCATCTTTTTCTTGAGCTAATTGTCTTTGCTGCTCAGTCTTCTTTTCTAAGAATAATAATGAAGCTTGAACACCTACTTGCGGTAAAAATGCTTCTACAGCTAAATCTATAGAGGCTAATATTTTGAAACGATCTAAAATCCATTCTCGAACTTTAAGCATATTTGGATTCCCCAAAATACTATCGGGTAGTACGATTGCCATTTTACCACCATCTTTTAAAAAATCATAACAAGCTTCAATAAACAACACTTCAGGCGCAGTGCTAAATTTGCTTAAATGATAACGTGACGCAATATCACTTTCCACTTTTACTTTTGCTCCAAAAGGCGGATTGGTAAAAATCATATCAAACTTGCCACGGGCATCTGTACCGTATGCATTATCTATATCTTGCATTTCGTGCAAGCTTTTATCAATGGCATTGTTAATTTTTTCAACTTCTGTTGGGTGTTCCCATAGAGGGTAAGCTAAAGAGTTTACGTGAAAAATATTTGCGTGGCCATCACCACCCATTACCATATTCATTCGGGCAGCTTTTTTAAGATCAGGATCAAAATCAAAACCAAAAATGCTATTTTCTGCATAGATTCTCACTTTTTCATTAACTTCTGGAGAGTTGTATTTTTCTACTAAAAATGGACCTTCTAAATCTGGAAACATTTCTTTTGCCATTTGTTGGCGTACGTGGTCTAGTACCATTACCAAGAAACCACCAGAACCACAAGCAGGGTCTAGCACACGATGGTGTTCTTTTGGGTCAAGCATTTCCACCATACATTTTACAATGTTACGTGGTGTAAAAAATTGTCCTGCTTCTTGCTTTAAAGTATTGCTTACAATGGTTTCATAAGCCAATCCTTTAACATCTACAGAAGCATCTAAAAAGGAATACTTAGCTAATTCTCCTGCGATAAAAGCTAAGCCTTTATCTGTCAAATCAATACTTTCGTTTCCTTGAAATACTTCAGAGAAAATATCGGCACTTTTAAGTTCTTCAAAAAGCCCTTTTATTCTTTTAGCTACAGCTTTTCTACCTTCTTCTGAATTTTGTTCTTTAACACCAACCCAAAATTTACGACGGTAACTTTCACCATTAGGCAATTCCATAAAGCGACGTTTTTCATCATAGAGCTTACAAAATATTAAATTTAATAGCTGCCAGAATGCATCTTTCTTACGACCTTCATTACCATAAATATAATCGTGAGAGCGTTTAAATACTTTTACCAAAGAGTCGTTTGCAGGTGTACGTGTATGTGAACGATCTGCTCTATCTAAATCTTCTAGTGTTTCTCCTTCACCAGGAAAGTCAGACAGATCAGTGAAATTATAATCAAAGCCAATATCATCTTCTTCCTTTTGTAAGAAGTTGTAACTAGAACCATTTGCCCATAGCCCAAATTCACAACTTTCTACCGCACCCATAGCATTTTCAAGTGTGGCTGTTAGTCCTTTCTTTTTATCTGTTACTTTAACTTTATCATCTTGAACGATAGCGATCCTAATAATAAAATCTTGCTCGTGCCGTTTACCTTTTTCAAAAATAACTAAGCTTACTTTTTGCTTTTTTGTTCTGCCAGTTTCAGGATCTTCATATTCAACGGTAAAATCGCGCTCCATATCATCAAGATCAAACCCATATTCTTCATTAAGCATTAATAGTACTGACTGTAGATTAGATTCTTGAGCTTTTATCTTCTTGACTTCTCCTGAGAGAATACAAACCAGCTCATTATCTTCTAATACTATTTCTTCTTTACTTTTTATATCTGTAGACATTCTATTTAATAGTTCGTTTAGTTAAGTTGGTTTATTATGTTTTGAAGGCTTTTTAAAGCTTCTTCGTAAGAGATGGTTTTGTGTGTTTCGATAATTTGATTTATTAAAATACTGTGCTCTTTCATCTTTAAAGTTTCTATTAAGGTTTGCTTTACCGTTTCCAAATCTTTAGGATATCCTTTTAAAATTTCTAATATGTCAATTCCAAGTAATAAGGCTCCGCCAGTAAGTATGGTTTGATCATCAGAATAAACCAATTCATAGTGTTGTTCTGCCGCACGTTGGTCATTGATAGACAAATAATTTTCTAGTATGAAGCCAATGTCATCTGCATCTTTGTTGTTTTTGTGATGGCGATCTTTCCAAGCCATTATTTTTAATAAAAAAATACCACTTAAGGAGGCAACTTTAATTTCAATTTCTTCGTCAACAATCACTTTTAGTGATGCTTCTTCAGCAGCATCAAAACCTAATACAGACATTGCAAAACTTTCATCTGGCGGCCAGAATATTTTACTATCCTGTTTCATTATATCACCAAAAGGAACAATGTCTAATTGGAATTTATCTTTATATAAAAACCGCTGCTTTTGATCCTTATCCTTGGTAAAATTCTCAAGACTAATTATTTCTTTTTCAAATTTTTGCCATTGCTCCCAATCATTAACGGTTATTGCGATGTCTAGATCGTGTGTTAAGCGACCAGATTTTTCGTTATGTAACTCCATTACTATATCTCTGGCAGTAGCTCCAATTACAAAAAAGGAAATACCTGCTTGTTCAAAATATTCAGTTAGCTCTAATAGAATTGGCTTCAATAGAGGATGTGTGAATTTATCGCTAGATATAATTAAGCTCATTCTCTAGTATTTGTTTTGCTGTTTCAATATTTCTACCAAAACCGCTGTTAATTAAATCTGCATATATTAAAAGTGCTGGAGCTGTTTTTTTCTTTTCAGAATTGTTATTCCAAAATTTTTGTAAAATTTCTACGTCACCTTTTTCACTAGGCACAAGCTTTAGGGATCTAGCTACCTCAGATAAATCTAAATTAGTAAAGAGTGTAAATTTTTCCGGTCTTAAATTTTCTGTAAGTATTGCAGCTCCTGGTTCTCCCCCCCATAAAACATAACCATCATTGATATGTGTATCGATATTTCTCCATTGTTGTTGAAAATCGTTATCTAAAAATCGCATTCTTTTTCTCATTATACGAGGCCTTAGTACTGCGTTGAATGCAACGATCCATCTTTCTATTAACTCATTTTTATTTTTAAGAACACGTTTATCACTAGTTTTTAGTAGATAATTTAGATCTTCTAATTCTGCCATAACATTGCTAACAGAACCAATTGAAACGTCTGCTTTCTCTGCTATTTTTCGATAAGAATCTTGTAAATGTTCTGGCTTATATAATAGTTGGAATAGGATTTTTAATCCTGCTTCTTGAAAAGCACGAGATTGGTTTGTTCTTTCTTTCTTGGCTTTCTTTTGCCCTTCTATAAAAATTACTAAATCATTAAATTTTATATAGGCGTTGCCTGCAATATCTATATAGTTAATATCACGATTTTTGAATTCTTCTGCAGCCGTTTTAGAAATATACTCAGCGATTAAAATAATAGGTCTGTTATTATTCTGTTTCATCTCTTCTAATTGAGATAGTACTAAGCCTTGGTTAGAAGTTCTAACAGCTGATTTTGCCTCTACGATAAATTGCTCGTTCTTGATGCGTAAGAGTGCATCATAGTTCTGTCTACTGCTATCTATGTCAATAGGAATATTAATTAGCTGTTCTAGCTTAGAAGTAGCTTCGTATATGAAGTCATTGTTGCGATACATAAGATCAAGTGTTCATTATTTTGGTTTGTTCAGTGACAATGAACATTCAAATATAGTGAACATATTGAGATATGCAAGATAATATAAGAAAAAAATGATTTTGAAGCTTATTTTAAAAAGATCCTTTTTCCCTAGGACCTTTATTAGTTACTTTCCATTGGTCATTCTCTTTAACCAGTTTAAAGATTCCGGTCTTTCCATCAAAGGACGTTTTGTATCTTACCCAGGCAATTTCACCATCAATGGCTTCATCTAAGATTTCTACTTCGATTATTTTATTGGAATCTGGTAGCATATCTTGAACCGTAATCAAACTGGCATATCCTTCTGATGTAGTATGCTTTTTTAGTGTGGATTCATCTTTAGAGAAAAAACTTTTCGCAACAATTTCAGCGGTTTCTGTGTGGGACCTATTCACATTTCCAGAACAAGAAATGAATAAAACTACGAGTGAACAAATAATTAATCTTTTCATAATATTATTAATTTGGGTTATTAATATATCTGTGTGATATCTTTAATTCAACATTGCGTTCGCCAACTTTCTCGTTCAATTCTAAAATTGCCCTGCGGTCATTGGACAATGAAAATTTGGGCAACACGTAAACGAATCGTGTCATCTTACCCTCTGCAATTTTTGACGGTAGATTGTGCTTGTAAATAGGTTCTTGATACAAACTCTGTAGAGATTTCTTTTTTCCTTTTTGTCTTGTTTCAATCGAAAGGTTCAAGAAATTCAAATCGTAATCCAACGTAGAATTATTCTCAATCTGGATAACGAAGTAGAGTTCTTTTTTATCAAAAACAATATTCTCAACACTCAAAACAATGCCTTCGTTTCGCTTCTTAATTCGACCTATACGCTGGTTTCTGTTAAGAAGATAAGAGCAGAATTTGTGATAATAATACGTTCTGTTGTCTATACTATCTTTAATAGTTGCAGTCTGAATAGAATCACTTACTAATGGCTTTTCATTCCCAATACTATTTGATAAAGGAATGAAGTAATTGAGCTTAGACAGTTGCTTTTTATACCTCACAATATACGAAAAAATTGATCCATTTCTGTTGACTACCAGTAGATTACTTTCTTTCCCAGGCTTTGCCTGAAGTAATCCAAAGTATTGTTCTTTCTCACGATTGTAGGTAAAAACAAAATTATCCGAACCAGTTATACCCTGACGTATAGGTTCTGGGAAAAATAGCGCAACATTTTTAGTGTCGTTTGCGTAAATAGTGTCGAGGACTGTGTTTGTTTGCGTTGTAGCTTGTGCCCAGCACAATCGAGGTGCGATAGCGGACATAATTATAAGAGCTGAAATAATGATATGCTTTTTCATAAGAGTGCGTTTTTAAATGCCCATTATGGGCTCATAATTTTGGTTTTAGAATTAATCTGTAATTATTTAGTACGGTTACTTTTATGTTTCGATTGTTACGCCTAAACACCTTTGTAATTCCGCCTACTTGTGGAACGGTAGGAATATTGATGTCGCTAACAATATCGTCTATAACTTCGGTGGTAGCTTCTGCTCGAAAATTGTTTTGTACATAGATGCCCTCACTACCATCCGATAAATCGAAGGCTTTGAGTTTGGTGGGATGATGCTTTATATTTTCAATTTCAATTAAAGCCCGATTGGGCTGAAAGCTTATAAATCCAAAAACTGGTGTGTTCTTTGGCATCAATTTGTTATTGATTGTTGCAGCTTTTGTAAGACGCATTCGCAATCTGGTATTTGCTTTCACAATTTGGTCGCCATCGACAACCACATAAATGGTTTCATCTGTATTGCCAATAATCGAAACTTCGTTTGGTTTCGGCGAAGCAGCAAAGAACAGTTGATGTTCCAAACCCAATTCTTTAGCTTCTATTTTTTGTTCTCTTTTGATATCGGCTGAGTCTATTTGCTGTGCAGTATTTTGAGTGATTTTCTTTTGCCCAAAGCTCTGGTGTCGCTTTTCGGAATATTGAATTTTGCCAGCCTCGTAAATACTATCTACGATACGTTTCTTTTCCTGTTCTGGTAGATCAGGATTGTAAAGACCTGTTGAATCCAAAAATTTTTCATCGTAGATGCTAGGCGCATTATTTTCACGCACTTCTTTTAAATCATTGATAGCATCCAGTTTAGAATCATACTCTTTTTGGTTTTCATCTAAATCTGGCACTAAAGTCTGTTCAAGATTTTCATTTTCACTATTATTATCGCCCATAACCATCATAGAATAGGAAATTAGGAATATGAAAATCACGACTAATACCGCTGCAAATACTATTTTATTCTTTTCTACTTTCATAATCGTGGTTTTTTTAATTGCCGATTATCGGCTCAATTTTCATCGTTTAATTTTTTTAAGGTGTTCTCGAAATAGTTTGTAATCAATAATCCGTGTGGATTGTTTGGAAAATTTCTATCAACTGATATTAAGTTTCCACTAGAAATAAGTTCGTAGGTGTCTATTATTGAACCACGATTGATTTCAAAAATGGTAACGGTTCTAAAGACATACGTTCCGTTTTGTTCTTCGATTTGTGAGTTTGTGCTCAGCACCTTCTGAACGAGCGAGTATTGAAGTAATCTGTTATAGACGCCATCAGCCTTTTTCTGGCGATATAAATTGTCTACAGAACTATTCCCTAGCCAAAGTGCCTTTTCAAGATTCCGTTCGTAATTACTTGCATCGATGTTATAGAAGTAGTTATGAAATAGGTCTAAATGTGCCAAAGCTTCAACCTTAAAATTCTCTTTTTGGGTAACGAGTTTCAGCGGAATAATACTGCCATCAGTATTAATAGCAAAAGCGCTATTGAGTGCTTTTTGATTTGTGCTGAATGCCATCCAAAGTGAAAAGATGCTAGATAGCATTGCAAAAATGACAACTGCCAGTACGATAAATCGGTTCAGTTTTAAGACGGCATAGATGTTTTTATAAGGTGTTTTCATTTTCATTGGAATTAACTGGTAAACAATCTGAGCGTGAACGATGTGGCGCGTTTGTATAATTTGAATTTTAGGAAGACAATAAAAAATACCGACCCTAACTGAACCACAGGTGCAAAAAAGCCCTGGCCAACATCTGTACCAAAAAGGTTAGTCCAGAAATTAGTGTTGATTTCAGTATAGAGCGCATTTACAAATACATTGACCAAAAAGAAGGCAGGCACCAACATATACACCGCAGCATATAACTTAAAAAACGTGTAGGCAAGCGAACGAAATTTTTCAAAAACCGCTAGACTAATTACCAAAGGAAAAAAGGCTTGCATTATACCCAATAAGAAGTAGCGTTCCGCAAGGAATAGTGGGTAGATGAACAAATCCAAAATCCAAAGAAAAAGGCTAACGATAAATGCAAATATTTTGAATCCGTAGAGTGGTGTTACCAATGCTTCATATAAGAGCGTCATAGCAGCTTGCGCTACCTCGATGATACTTACATCTTCTTCAATGGGAATATCTTGCATCTGCAACGGTAATAAAGCAGGTGCTGTACCACGATATTGCGCTTCTATCGAAACCAAGATACTATCGAAAAAGCCTAATACTTGTGTCGAGAATATGACTAGAACAACAATTGCAAAATTCTTCATCAATTCCCCAGGACTCAATCCCCAAGTATAGCCATCCTTATCTGCAACACCTTCATTATACTTTTTAAGGATATTAATTAAAAAGAACAGAACAGCAAGCGTTTTCATTCCGGCAATAGTGTATTGCGAGAAGCTGCTGTTCTGTATGGTTTGAAACACCGCATCGATGTATTCCAGTCCAATCCCTAAAAGTATGGTTGCGGTCATTTTTAATATTCCGTTTCTCTGTTATTTACTTTATCCTGCATTTTTCTGAAGGAAATAATATCCTTGTAGCGTTTCGTTTTTGTCTGAATATTGGAAACCATTTCTTTCGATTCCAATTCTTTTTCTTTTAAAACTTCCGCACGTTCAGCATCGGTCATTTTTAGATTATCGCTAGATAGTATTTCGCCCATAAAGTCAACGGCGTCCAATGAGTTTTGAACTATCGCATCAAAGGATTGTGCAACCCGAGTAACTTCCTCTGGTTTGATGTAAGGCGAGTTCAGGATGTCTTGTAAATCATTCTGCATTACATTGATAAGGCGCTGATTGTTTTGTGCTATTTCTTGAACCGCTCTAAGTTGTTGTACCACACTTGATACTTTCTCGACGCTCTCTTTTGCATCTTTTAAAAATTTTACAGACTTAATCATTTGAGCTGTCTGTTTACCAGATTCTACAAGTTGTTTTATCAAACTGACAAAATTGGTATTGTCATAAGTTGGCATTCCCTGGGCTTTAATATTTAAGCTAAACAGTAATGCGATTGCGAGTACTAAGATTTTTGTTTTCATTGTTTTTATATTTAAGATGTGAATTGAATTATTGCTTTTTCCATATCGTTATGCTCATTGTAGAGCTTCATTATTTCTTCATTTTCCTGTCCATCTGTCAAGTAAGCTGCATAGACTTCCTTTGGAACTTCAAGACGGAAAATGTTACTTTCCTTTCCGATTTTGATAAACATTTCTGTGTACTTCCGTGGTCCAGAAAGGTTGTTTTTAATGGACTTTAATTGGTTCAAATCGTGGCTCGAAAGATTTAGCCTTTTGACTAATTCGTCATAGCCTTTTTCATTGTTTAGGCTATAAATGACTTGTGTATTTTCTAATATGCTTGCGGATGTTGAATTATTCGGTAGCTGATTAATTGATTGTAGAATAATCCCAATAGCACCATTTTGTTTACGAATAGCTTGGTAGTAGAATTCCACACTTTCCAGTACGTTGTCAAACTTTAACTGTTTGGCAAACTCATCAAATAGGATGATACCTTTTTCAGCTCTATTCTTCCAAATGGTTCTTTGGATAGCTGACTTAATCAACTTCAACATTACGGACAAGATTTCCTTGTTATCCTTTACTTCATCCAGTTCAAAAACAATCAATCGTTTGTCCTCAATCTTATAGGTCTGGTCTTCGCTTACCTCAAACAAGAAGCTGTATAGACCATCGCCGACATATTCGGACATTACGTGCAAAAAGCTTGTGACGTTGAAGTAGTCGGGATGGATTTTTAGAATGTTTAGAAGGTCTTTTTGGTTTATTTCTATAAAGCTGTAAAAACCATCCAATGAGTGATTTTCCGGTGTGCTATCGTAATAATGTTTCAGTATTTTCTTGACAGAAACAGATTGTGCCTTGGTCACTTTTAAATCTGAAGCGAACAGTTCAAACAGGAAAACGGGCAAGTCTTCCAACCGTTCCGGTGTCAAATCTTTTACATCGCTGATGTAAAAAGGATTGATACCTAAGTTCTTTCCGCTTTCATATCTGAGTACGGTATATTTCTCAGGATATAGTTTTGCAAATTTGGTGTAAGAACCACCCAAGTCGATGATGACCAGACGGACACCACTTTCAAAATATTGACGTAAAATATTATTGGCCAAAAACGATTTCCCTTCGCCCGTTGGTGCGAAAATGGCGAAGTTTCGTGCTTTTATACGTTTCTTGCGTTCGTCCCAAACATCTTTTAGAACAGGTACATTATGTTCTCTATCATTGAAGATGATTCCGGTAGCATCTGAGTTGTAATTCGTATTGTTGATAAACAGGCATAAAGCGTGCTTTAAATCTGTCACATATAAATCGTTATTTGAAAAGTTGGATGAAAAACAGCAGTAACTATTAAGGATGTAGTTCTTCCGTTCTTCGCCTCTTGGATAGTATGGGATAATGTCCAGTTCTTTAAACTCAGTTTTAATTTTTGAACCGATTCGGCTTAAATTTTCAGGGTTCTTATCCCAATACACAATGTTTAGATGACCACGGATTATTCGTGCATTATCATCGGCATTAATCTGGTCGAGAATGTGTTGAATTTTGCCTAGTACGACTTTGTTCTGAGAGCCGAAATTGGAACTTTTGTTCAGTTCTTCAACTTTCTTATCAAGCAGCTTGCGCCACTTCTGTTTGTCATCCAAATACAAGATTTGATTGACTATGTGATTCTCATTAAGCGTAAGCCCTAAGCCATCAATAAACCCTTGATGAAACACAAAATCGTCAGATGTGAATTTCTCATTGGTCTTGCTACTCTGTACACTTTCGCCAAAGCACAGTTCGCTATTGATAGCCAGGGCATCAAAATGGTTTTCGCCAATATTGACGCTTTTTTTATCTAGTATGATATCGGTATCAAACCCATCATTGAAGCCATTGAAATAGCCATTTGTGAGTTGCTGTATCTCTTTCGCTTTAAGCGATACGAAGGTCATCTTTCGGCTATTGTTTATAAAGGAGATAGAATCGCTTACTGAACCGATGAAGCTCTTAACGTTATCATCCAATTGTTGAACAATTCCTTTGGAAACTTTACGAAAAGGGTTGACATATTTTGAATTATTCAACGCTTTGTTCTTAGTGAGCGTAAAGAACAAAAAGCAACGATGTTCCATATAATCACGCCCTTTGAAGTGGTCGTGGGTCGCTTTTTCTAAAAAGGTTGTATTCGGAAGCTTTTCTGAAGTGTATGTTTTCTTTAGGTAGATATCCTGTTTTTGAACCACCGTACCAATGGGCAATGATTTTAAAGCCTGAAACCAAGCACCGTGTATGTCCTCGAAGTCTTTTTCAGATAGTGAATAGATTTCTGGTAGCGTTCCTTCATAGCATAGGACGACATTACCATTATTGGCAAATATGATATTGTCTTGAATATCCGTAATAGGGTTATATGCTGAAAGATTAATCTTGTTCATAATCGAAGCCAGAATTTCTTTTGTTACTTATTATTTTAGGGAAGGCTTTAGCTGTTTGAAAAAGTTGTGGATTATTAGCCATCCTTGTAAGAGCAATGTATAAGGCTGCATTAAAAACCATAACACCTATTATAATTAAGAAGCTGAATGAAAAAATGATGATTAATAACGAAGCAAGAATCGCAACCATCATTAATGCAAACAAGGAAATAGGCAACCCAAAAATGACCGCCCGTTTCCTGATGTTTTTATAGACCTCAAACTTCTTCATAGTTACACTACGATTCCGATTAAGTATGTGAAGATGCCGACTACTGCGCCAGCAATCAAAACAAATACTAGTACTCTAGTAATTCCTTTTTTAAGGTCTGCATTTTCCCCAAAGAAATGTCCTGCATTAAACAGGAAGCCAACTAGGAAGATGACACCTAATAAAATTGGAAAAATAGTTCTGATAGTATCGCCAACATCATTAACTGAATCTTCAATACCACCAATTTGAGCAAAAAGCGAAGTGGATAAGAGCGAAAGAAATGATGCTAAATAGAGTGATTTTTTCATAATAAAATTGTTTGAATTTTTATGTTGTTTTCGTTATTAGAAATTTACATATATTTGAACATAAAATACTGTAAATCAGTAATTTGTGAATAAAATATTATTTGAAATCAATTGAATTTAATTGCTATTATTTAGTATCAAATGCTATGAATTTTTGAAAGGAAGTTGTTGATAACCTGAAAATTGAAAATGAAAAAAGTACTCAAAAACGTCAGTTTTATCTTTTTGATTCTAAAAATGTGCATCATTTTTGGACAAGAATCGAGTACTCAAAAAAGAATAATTATTGATGTTGGACACGGTGGAAAAGATACTGGAGCAATAGGAATAAATAAAATCCAAGAAAAGGACATCGTATTGGATATTGCGAATGCTATTTTGAAGCTAAATAATGAATCAGTTAAGCCTTTGGATATTTATTTGACCAGGTACAGAGATACACTTATTTCATTATCTGATAGAATAAGGCTCGCCAAAATCTTAAAAGCAGATTTATTTGTGTCGTTGCATTGTAATCATTCGGATAATCCAAATGCAAGAGGAATTGAAGTTTATGCTTCAAAGAAACAAGCGAAGTATTCTAAAGAATCTGTTTTTGTCGGCTATCAAATTGAAAAAATGCTTTGCACAGCGATAGGATATGAAAGTAGAGGTGTGAAGTTTGCCAACTTTCAAGTGCTTCGAGAAACAGTTGGTTTTTGTCCTTCCGTGCTTTTGGAATTGGGTTTCTTATCTAATAAAGATGAAGGTACTTATATTTCAAATGCTACCAATATTCAATTCGCTGCCAACGCTATTTTACTATCAATACAAAACTAATATTATTATGAAAGACATATTTTTAGAGTTAACCGAAAGTTTAAAAGCGATTATAGTGCAATTTATTTCAGAAGTGATTTTGTTATATAAATCCTTCAGAAGTTAGATTACTTCCGCTTGTCGCCAGCCTTAGTGTCAAACGCAATTAAGTTAAATAGTTCTCGCATTCTGCTACGAACCCGATTGCCGTAGCGTTCTTCCAGTTCTTCAGCATTGAGATTTGTGGTAGCGTGTGTCTTGATTTTATGTTTGGTCTGAAGATAAAGTTCATATCGGGAAAGCAACACTTCGCCCATTACGTTCAAGTCTTTGCCATAGAATCTTCCGGCAGGTTCAATGCCTAAATCATCAAAGCAATAAAATCTGGTATTGCCATAGTCTTCAATAGTTTTAAAACCAAGGTGGTTAAAACTGAAAGCCACGTTCCTGCAAGGAATCATTTCGTAAGGCTTTTGCATTGGTACGATATGTCGAAGTAGCTTCATCAATGTAGTCTTTCCACATCCTACAGGTCCAGAAAGTAAAATGCCTTTGTCGATATCAATTCCGTTCTTTTCACAATTTTCTTTGTCCTTGATGAAATAATGGCAGAGTTTACGAATGATAACCGTGTCCTCGTCATAGATTCTAAATTGTTGACCAAATAATTTCGATCCCTTTGCATTTAGATAAATTAGGATTTTGTCAAAATCGTAAAGAACGCTTTTGCCATCAAACTTTCCGAGCGAGTATTCCACGCCACTTTCGATAATTTTAGAGGGGTTGTCCATAATCTTTATTTTTAGTGGTTCGCAAGTTGTCCTTGATTTGGGACGCTTGTTTTTTGTTTGGTTTGTTTTCTTCATCGAAAAGCTCGGTTCT
The DNA here is from genome assembly GCF_030552475.1 of Mariniflexile sp. AS56. Lineage (GTDB taxonomy): Bacteria > Bacteroidota > Bacteroidia > Flavobacteriales > Flavobacteriaceae > Mariniflexile. Next base: position 43,409 of record NZ_JAUPED010000020.1, read on the forward strand.
ATCCATCCAGTTCAAAGCTAAGGCTCGCCAATCTCGAATTTCTTTTCCATCGCTAGTTTGCCAATTTCGAGTTTCATAATGCTCGAAGAATTTTTTTCCTTCATCAGCATTAAAACTTTTTTCAATAAAAAAATCAATAACGGCCTGCCAGCCCTTTGGTTGTTTTATATTGTTTACTTGTTTGGTATTGTTTATAGTAGATACCAATGCTTGTCCACTCACGGGACGGTGCGAGTCCACAACTTGTCCATATATGGGATAGTGCTGTCCCGCTACCGGTACACCATTGGGACGGTACTGTTCCGCAACCTGTTCTAATATGGGACTGTACAGTCCCATATCAGGTTCATCACTTGTACCAATAATGGACATCTTGATTTTACTACCCTTGTAAGGATTGTTTGAAGGGTAGTATGACAGGTAGCCCCAAGAATCTAGGTTGGTAACACACCTGTGATAAGTGGATTTTGAACCTATTTTTGATGCGAGCATCAAATCTCTACGATTAACATAGAATTCATTTGCAAAGCGGCTGCTGTTCCATTCTTGGAACAAGGCCATATACAAACTGATATGGGTAGGGTTTAGGCGGTCATCAAAATAGAACTTTTCAAAAGCCGCGTTTAGTAGCTTTATATAGTTCATCGCTTAATGATTTAAACCGTGATGTACACGGTTAGCTGTCATTACATTTTGTATTTCTTCGCTATCATAATAAATGATTCCGCCAACTTTAGTATAGGGTAACGTTCCATTGATGCGAAGATTTTGAAGTGTTCCAGGACTTACTTGCAGTAAGTCCATAACCTCAGAAGATTTAAGATATTTTTTAAGTTTTCCATTTCCCTGTTTGGATAAGAGATTTTTGATGTCATCGAGTAATTCCATTTTGAATTCTCTAAGGTCGTCTGAAGTAATAATAGTTGCTGGCATAATAAAACGATTTTAAAGAAAGGGACTATTGATTTACAATTAATTTGATAGCCCCTGACTTGATTTGACTTTCGTTCTACAAATTTGAATAGGTTTATTGGATTTTATTCCCCAGTTCGACCGTAGTACGGTCAAAATTTAACATCTTGAGATTTGCTTTGTTTTGATAGTTTTTGAGGGTGTTTTTGCAAACCTACACCTTCAAATCATATTAAATTTTATAAAAAATAGATACATAAGTTAATTACCGTAGGTCAACCGTAGTACGGTCTTTTTTTAACAGTTTGAGTATAAGGAATCGAATAGAGAAATAATGGCTTTATTCTTCACTTTTATCCATTTCTATGAGTAGTGAGGTAGAGAGTTCGTCAAGAAAAAGCGTTCGACTATTCTTCCTGCTTTTGATGTCGTGATAGGTTTTGTAGATGTCTTTTGGTTCAAGATCAAATAGCTGTTGCAATTTTCTGGAAATTTGCATTATGCTTTGGTTATCTTGTTTCCCCAATCCTTTTGCACAGAGTGCATATAAAAGTTCAACGTATTCTGTATTTGAAAATGGCCAATGTATTTTTTCAATCGGTTTAATGGATTTAAGTTTACCATTTAAACCGTTGCGAATTTTAAATTTTTTCTCATCTAAATAAATTGCTAGCGAATTATAGGCTCTGTATTTACCAAGAAGCATATCTCTTGGTGTACAAAATTCAGGGTCTTGGAAATAGAATTTAGACGTAGCTATAATGTAAGAACCCAAAAATTCTCGTGTATAATATTCTTTATCAAAATGAGTATGGTTTGAATCAGTATATTGAGTGAAGTCTAAATTGTAGCTAAAAAAACGATTAACTTTCTGCATCTTTTTTCTAATAAATTTGCGTTGTGATTCCTTGTCTGTTTTGGGGAATTGAATTTCAAAGGAACGAATTTCAGAAAAATAGATAAGATGTCTTAAAGGGATTTGTTTTGTGTGCTTAAAAAAATAAATCTCATCCGAGATAGAGGCGAAACCTTTGTTAATAATTTCCTTTTTAAATTGACCTAAAAGTTTCGTGCAGACTATTATAGAATGCTTTGAACGTTGCATTATTGTCTCTGAATTTTCTTCAATTTCTAATAATTGTTTTTCTAGATTTTGTGCGAGTAAATGTAATTTCATACCATACCTAATTACAGAGTTAGTAACTGTTAATAGTAGGGTCGATATTAGATAAGGTAATTACAAAGAATTATGGAGTTGACGTTCTATAGACAGTTTTTTACTGGAAAACTGCAAAAATTATGCCTTTTTAAATAATTGACTAATTCTATTTTCTTTAGGTGTTAAAACCTGGTGTAGAATACCAAAGCAAAATTTCTCTTTTTTGTAATTTGCTCATTAAAAATTAATTACACTATCCAAAGCATCATCGGCATCTTTGTGAATAAAGTTTGCTTGATAGCGAATGGTAGTTGTTACTGAAGAATGACGATATAATTTTTGCAGCATCTGAATAGGGATTTTATCCCCAGATATATTACCGAAACTATGTCTTGCGATGTGCATACTGATATTTTTTTTAATTCCCAATTGCTTAGCAGCAATCTTTAGCCTTCTGTTTATATTTCGAGTTGTTGATTGTGTTCTTTTTGAAATTTTCTCTGTATTATTAAGGTCTATATCCCTCAATTGAGGAAACACTAGCCCACTGTTTTCTGATTCATCCTTATAGTTATTGAATATTTCAGTTGCTTTCTCAGGAACTTTAAGCGAAACCAGTTTACTATTTTTATTCATTCTATAAAGCAGTCTGCCATCATTAAAATCCGTCCACTTTAATTGAAGGACATCACCAACCCGAATACCAGCAAAATAAAAACTGATTAGCCAAATATGAATTGCTTTTTGCTGAGCTTCTGTAATATCTTGAGCATTTTCTAACTTTTGTATTTCATCAGAAGTAAAGCCTATTTTTTGTGATTCAGGAATTCTAATTGTCATTTTGCCTTTACCAAAAGGATATAGCCCTCTGTCCGTAATAGATTCTGCAATAGCAAGATTATAAATTGTTCTGATTAAAATAAGGTAGTTTACAACCGTTCTAGGGGAAAGCTTTTTGCTATGTATTAAATAGGTTTCAAATTTCTTTAGTAACACAACATTTAACTTGTTAAAAGGAAGCACATCCTTACCTAAAAATTCCTTAAACTTTTTTAAACGGCCAAACTCAGTATCATATTGATGATGTTTATTTCTATTTTTAAGATTTTTAAGGTGCATATTGGCAACAACAAAGAAATCAAAGCCCTTGTTTTCTACTATCTTGTTTCTAATTTCTGCAACTGATTCGTACTCTGGTTTCATTTCAGATTTTAAAACCTTATCATTAGCTTCTGCAACTTTACTGACAATAAAATTATTGAGCACCTTTGAGTTTGGATGGGACTTCCGAACGTTACGATTTTTTTCGTCCCAAAATTTTTCATCAATATATTGTCCAGTATTTAGGAAAGAACTTTTACGGTCTTTAGTTATCCGTATAGCAATAGGGAACCGTCCAGCTTTATTCTTCTTTTTTCTCAAAACTACTCTTACCGTTGCCATATTAAAACTATTAGATTATAAAGATAATCATTTTAGGTACAACATAGGTACAACATTTGTTGGTTTTGTTTACTATTATTTGATATTAAATAATATTAATCATTACTTAATACGTTGTATTTCAGTGTATTTGCACTAGTTTAGCATACAAGTATCAAACACTCATAACCCGAAGGTCACTGGTTCGAGTCCAGTTCCCGCTACTAAGAGGAAATCCTCTAAAATCAACGGTTTAGTTCACTCTAAACCGTTTTTTTATGCAAAATATTTTAGATTTACTTACCTTGGACGTTCAAAAAGAACACGATTTGGAACACGATCCTGAACACAAAGTACTATTTTCTGAACCCAAGATTTATGATGCCGATGGCGATCTTTCAAAACGTTGGTATGTTTACTTTTCATTTCAAGACCCGAAAACGGGCCGCCTTAAACGGATGAAAAATATTTATGGAAAAACAAATCGTTATAAAACGAAAGAATCGCGTTATTTCCTTTTGGGTCTTTATCGTAAACGATTATTAAGGTTACTTCAAGAAGGATATAGTCCGTTTCAGGACAACAAGTCTCTTCATGTCAAAAGAACAAATAAAGTGGAGCAGGAAAGAGAGGAATGTGATAGTCTTTCTGTTTTGAAATCGAAAGTAGATTTAGTCGAAGCGGGAGAAAAGGAGGAGCTAGATGTTAACGAGGGAAATATAACAGTTAGGGGTGCTTTAGATCATGCTTTGGAGTTAAAGGTTAATGTAGTAGGGGTAAGAACTTTGGTAGACTATAAGAGTCGTTGTAATTTATTTGTAAAGTGGATTACGGAAAATCATAATGAGATTCAGTCTATAAAGGAAGTAGATAAAAAAGTAATGTCAAGTTTTTTGAACTATGTGCAATTAAAAACGTCACCGAGAAATAGAAATAATTTTAGGACTTGTTTAGGAAGCTTGTTTCAGGTTTTGGAGGACAACGAGATTGTTGCTAAAAATTTATTAAAGAGTATTAAAACTTTGAAGACTAATCCAGAACGTAATAAGACCTATTCCGAAAAACAGCATCAGGATATTTTTAAATACCTAGAAACAGAAGATCCGTTGTTGCTATTGTTTATTAAGTTTGTTTCTTACAATTTTCTGAGGCCTTTAGAGGTTTGTAGATTGCGAGTTAAGGATGTCAATTTAGATAGCAATACGCTGCAATTTAGAGCGAAGAATAAAACATTAAAAACAAAGCTGATACCTAAGATACTCGTTGATGAACTCCCGGACTTATCTAAAATGGATGGTGAGTTACTTTTGTTTACACCTACTAAAATTGGTGGTATGTGGGAAACAGCTTTAGGTAATAGAAGAGGCTATTTTACAAACCGCTTTAAAAAGGTGGTAAAGCAGCATTATGGACTAGACTCGGATTATGGTTTATATAGTTTTAGACATACTTTTATAACTAAATTATACAGGTCGTTAATAAATGACTCCTCACCACATGCAGCCAAAAGTAGTTTAATGCAAATTACGGGGCATTCAACAATGTCTGCCTTAGAAAAATATTTAAGAGATATCGATGCCGAATTACCGAAGGATTATTCAATACATTTAAATTCATAGTATGAGTGCAAGCCTTGAAATGGAAGCGTTGTTAAATCGCATATACCTGCCAACTGTATTTTATTTTCCACATGAATTATTTCCTAATTTATCTCCAGAGACAAAAAAGGTGTTGGAAGAATATCATTTTTTTGAAGAGCTAGGAGTGTTGAAGGCCGATGGGGAAGTTAGTTCTCTAAATCAAGGAATCCATAGCTTGGAGTTGTTTAAAAAAGACACTATTTTAGAAAGTAATTTATTCGAACTTTTAGAAACGAAAGAACGACTTAAGAGCCAGTCTTTCGGTGTTTTGTTGGAAAGGTATCTGTTGAATGTGAAAGCGTGGATTTTTGCTTATAAGTGGTTGCATGAAAATTTTAGTAAGCAAATACCCAAAGATTCTGATAATTATTTGCCCTTATTTGAATATCAAAGTGTTGTTCTTGAAAAACATTTAACGAGTCTTAAACAATATTTTAAGTTTGATGATCAAGGTGGTCTTGGTTCAAATGAGTTAGCTGACGTTTTGTTGGAGAACAAAGCGGTATTTCCTTTAAATAAAACGGTAGTTGATGATATTGTTGAGGCCTCGAAAGGTGTTAAGCAATTGGAAACATTAAACCCAGTCAAGAAACAAAAAAAGCCTCTCTTGCTAACAAACAGTCAAGCGGATGATTTTCTTTTAAAAACTGTTTTTAATATTAGATCAGAATAGTTTATTGAATGATTGTAGTAAATTAGATTTTTTTTCTTGAATAGTATAAATGTAAAAATCAATGAGTAAACCTGTAAGCCAAGCGTCAATTAATTTAAAGTTATCTGATGACTTAAAGGAAAAAATAAAAACCAAGGCTGAATTGAAACAACTAACAATCTCTAAGTATATTAGGGAGCTACTGTTGGACTATTTTGACGGTACATTATGTAGAAGAGAAGTCGTGAAAAATCAAGAAAATGAGTTTGTAAATTCAACAGATTTTTTACAACTTGTTGTTTGGGTGTATTCAATAAAGAGGTCTAGTAAATTTAAAGAAAAAGCCGACGATCTTGATAACTATATAAAGACGCTTAAGAAAGTTGATAATCACTTGCCAAAGTATTTGGTTGTAGAATTCGATAAAGTCCTATCAGACGTATTACGCGTCATTAATGAAAATACAGCATATTCTAAAGAGTATAGATTTGCAAACGGCTATTCGGCAAGTCCAGAGTTTAACTTTGATCTTTTAGAAAAATACCTTTTAACTTATGGGAAACGAATAATTGTTCCTGATATGAGTTACTTAAATTTAAAGGAAAAACCTTAATGATACGTAGATGATAATTAGGGTAGTAAAAAGGTGATATAAAGGTGATAAAAAAATATCACCAAATTTCTGGTTGTGGTTTATTGGTTTTTTTTTGTAAAAACAAGCACAAAAAAGAATAAAAACAACTGTTTATTATGAATACCCACATTGTTTTTGTGAAATATTATGTGATAATAAATTTGATATGAATACCTATTTATTTACATGAAAATTAGACTGATGGTTTGTTTATCCAATTTATTCTATAACCTTCCTAAGAAAGTATAAAGTTCTCAAAAACAGAAGTACGTAATTTAATGTAGCATTTTTAAACGTAATTTTAGTGTGGATTTATTCAATTTATAACTTGGGACTAAGTTATATTGTTTTTTGTGACGAAGGGATTCTACCAAAATAAATTTTAAAATTTTTAAAAGAGTGTTTTTTTTTGTGAGATGAAATTAAAAAAAAATAGAAAAAATCAAACTGCTTTTTTATTAAGATTATAATATTGAAATTTATAATTTTAACCTGTAAGAATATTTAAGGACAAGACCTGTGAGAAGAACCAAAATACATACAACCAAAAAGTTAGAAAAGTTAGTGAAGAAACTTATCACGACGGAGAATGCTAATGACTGTGGTGTTTTAGGAAAATGGAATGCAACCGTGTTTTATGTTGATAGAAAAAAATGTTGGTTAATCACAAACGGACTGACCAAGTATAATGTAGTTCTGACCGATGTAAAAGTATCGGATTTTAGCAATATTGAACAAATTTTTAAAGATGCACTTTTTTCGCAACTAATCTATGATGGAATAATAACGGACTTTGAAATTATAAGTTCAATTATTGGCGGACTGGATTTTCTAGCAACTGATAATGATCGAAGCACCACAGGATTTCAAAATCAGCGACTTGAACAATTAGATTGGTGGAAATATGAATTTGGAAGTTTAAAAAATATGCCAATAAAGGACTTGACAAACCGAATTAATACGAGTCCAATTCACATTGGAAAGGAAAGAAAAATGTCTGATTATACAGATTCGGTTGAAGAAATGAGAAAAATATTAACAGAATAAAAAAACAGTGGCAAACAAGTTGATAAAACAAGCCATTCCGATTGCAAATAAGGAAGATTATATGCCGAAACTTTGTTTCAAAATTAGTCTTAAAAGGTCTGTTTTATAATTAAGTTCTTTGTGATGTGCGGGTTTTTTTAGTTGTTTTTCTATTATCCTTTCCAGCTCTGTTTTTTTGAAATCGAACCACTTTTGTCTAAAAGCAGAATTGTCGATTGAATTTTTAAAATTCTTAAATGGTTTTTTCTTTTGTAAAATATTTTCTAACTCTAATTGAAACTGTTTGTCTGTTATTTGGTCAATAAATTGTTCCATAATTTTAAAGGATTGAGACAATAGGAATCAAGCAAGCTAATAGGGTGAAACGAGCAGAGGCAATACCTTCGATGGTCTCACAAGTAGGGAAGGACTGAACGTAATTCTCTTCAAAATTCGCATAGGAGCACTAGTTGTAGCCTATGCTTAAACTAAAAGATAGTACCAAGGGTGAAAAGAGCTTTGGTGTGATGATTTACGAACCGCCGTATACGAGACCCGTACGTATGGTGGTGTGAGGGGTGCACTCCGCCATTTGATGGCGGAGCCATCCACTCGATTGTACCCAGTTATTTTAAACGATAGATTGTTTTATTTTTTTCTCCTATTTTTTCAAATAAATCCAATTCTGCTCCTTTCTTTAAATCTCTACTTGCAGTTGCTGAAGAAATATCTTTAAAAATATCCATATAATCTTTTCTTGTAAATTCAGTTTTATTTAATGAAACATAATATTCTAATCTATCTTTTTCATTTAACGTTCGATTATTAAAATCTAATAGTTCACTAATTGAAATGTCAATCACGTTTAGCATATATTCAATAAACTTAGTTGATTTTCCAGATTTATCACTTTCTGCCAAAGCTTTGTAATACTTTTCTTGGTCTTTACTTATTAAAGTTTCAAAAGGTAAAAATTCAAAGATTGGATATTTTTCCATTAAAATTAAAGTTTGCCATAATCTTCCCATTCTGCCATTTCCATCCAAAAATGGATGTATAAATTCCATTTCGTAATGGAAAACACAACTTTTAATTAATTCAATTTCATCAGACTTTTTCAAATACTCAAAAAGGTCTTTCATTAAGTACGGTACATTTCCAAAAGGTGGTGCTAAATGCTCAACTTTTGAACCTTTTACAATTCCGACACTTTGATTTCTATATTTTCCAGAATTTTCAATTAAACCTTCCATTAAGTTTTGATGTGCTTTTAAAAAGGATTTTTCATTTGAAGGATTGTAATCTTCTAAATTTTCATAAATTTTAATTGCGTTTAAAACTTCAAGTACATCTTTTTTAGGGCCAATAACTCTTTTGTTTTCAAGAAGTGCTGTTATTTGTTCTTCTGTAAGTGTGTTTCCTTCTATTTTTAATGAAGAATGAATAGTTTTGATTCTATTCTGTTTTCTCAATTTAGGTGAAGGTTTGTTTAATAAATTAGCATTTACTTCTCCTATTTTTTCTGAGATAGAAGTTATTAATTTTAAAATAGAAGATGTTATTTCGTAAGGTGGTTTCATTTGTGATACTATCATTTGATACTATCAAAGGTACAATCATTTAATCTGAATTATGTTACGAAACGTAATTTTTTAATTGGGCACAACGTCAGTCTGTCTAATAACCTACTGCAATTTTATATATTTCTACTAAAATACAGTTTTTTGAATTAGCTGTATGCTGCAAAAAAACGGGCATAGTATGTAAGCTTCCCCTATAACCGAACTGTTTAAAAGTGTAAAATAATTATTAATTTTAAACAGTATTATGAGAAAAAGT
>NZ_JAUPED010000021.1 GCF_030552475.1 Mariniflexile sp. AS56
GTTTAACAGCCAAACAAATGGCCCTAAACTTTCTATGGAATTTTTAAATGGAGGTAATTACGACTTTGTCCCTTTTGTGCTTAAAAACCGTCGATTAACAAATCATAGTCTATCTTGGCTTATATCTGACCACTACCCTTTATGGGCTGAATTTAAGATTTAATTGAAGACCGTTAATCCCTTTTCAAAATACTAACAACCGACAATTCAGTCAAGTTTTAATAATTAGAAATTAAAAAACAAATATTGTTTACCATAAAAAAAGCCCATGTAAACGTATTTACATGGGCTTTTTAATAAAAACAAATTGATCTAACTAACTCTTTGTTTTTCTTTCATTTTCTCTAGAAGTATTAATTCACGATGAATTTCTTCTTTTCGTGCATTGAATCTTCTAACTCTTTCGTTAATAACTTCTTGTTTTCTTAGGCGTTCTTGAAGTCTTAATTCTTCTTTTTCTATATCGCTTTTCCTATTTTTCAGTCCTTTAATTTTTTCTACAACAACTGAAAAATAAGCATATCCATACATACTTAAAAATAATAAGGCAATAATTCCTAGTATTACGTAACCGTTTTGCATAATAAGTGCTATTAATTTATTAATTATTCATTACATATTAAGCCTTTAAAAACTTAACATATATAAATATAAAAAAAAGAACTCTACCCAAAAAATAAAAAAGCTAAAGTGCTCAAAAATAAGGTGAAAGGAAAATCATACACGAAAAAACGACGTTTGGACACCAAAAAATTCCTCTATTTTAAGCTTTATTTAAAATCCACAATATCGCCTTCCCAGTCCAAAATACCACCCTCAAGGTTGTAAGCATTTTCAAACCCTAACTCACCCATAATTCCACAGGCTTGACCGCTTCTTTTTCCTGAACGGCAATACACGTAATAGTTTTTATTTTTATCTAAAGCTTCAACTTCATCTATAAAATCTTGCCCCTTATATATGTCTATATGAATTGCATTTGGTATAACCCCTTCTGCTACTTCTCCATCGGTTCTAACATCTAATATTACTGCGTTGGCATCTGCCGCTAATTGAGATGTCCATTCTTCTTGTGATAAATCTTCCATTTTTATAATTATTTGAATCCTACAAATTTAATCATCTAAAATTTATAGACGAAAAAAAATCTAAAGTATTATACTTTAGATTTTTTTAAAACATTCATTAAACTATGAATTACACTTTAATTCCGCAACCAATAGCTTTTGTTTCAGTTTGCTCAACTTCTTGACCTTGTAACAAGGCGTCTACTGCTTTTTCAACGTATTTTGTACTCACAGATGCCGCATCCTTATAATTATCGTCAATAGCACCTATGTATTTAACAACATGGCCTTTCTTTGTTTTTTGTAGTACAAACATGTGCGGCGTTTTAGTAGCTCCAAACTTTGGAAATACGTTTTGTTCTTTATCAATTAAATAAGGAAATGTAAAGCCTTTTTCGTTGGCGCGTTGCTTCATGGCATCTAAATTGTCATCTGGTTTAACCGATACATTATTTGGCATAATTGCGATTACAGGATAGCCTTTAGAAGCATACTTTTTATCTAAAGCAATAATTCTGTCTTCATAAGCCACAGCAAACGGACAGGTGTTGCAAGTAAATGTTATTATAAATCCTTTTGCATTTTTGTAATCGGCCAGAGAGACCATTTTCCCATCAATATTTTTAAGGGAGAAATCTTCGGCAACATCCCCAATTTTATAGCCCTCACTCAACGTGGTTTTAGCTACTGTAAATGCGCTAATACATAACACCACGACAGCTGCAGAAATTAATTTAATCATCTTATTCATAGTATTCTATTTTAAAAATTGTTTTACTTCCGTTTCTAATTCTTCAAATGTAAATGATTGTTCAAAAAATTTGCGTTCATCATTTTTATATATAATGGTTGCAGGTATTGAGCCCGACCATGATGCATCTATTTTGGGTATCCACGTATTCATATCCACATCATCTAAAGCAATCACTTTCGATTTTAGTTTTTTATCCTTTATGAAAGGTTTTAACTTAGACTCATATAAATGCGGAAAGTCTAAGCTCACCAACAATACCTCTACATTTTTATTCGCATATTCGGCATTCAACTTTTCAAAATGTGGCAATTCTTTTATACAAGGTGCACACCATGTTGCCCAAAAATTAATAACATATATCTTATCGTCTTTTTTATGAAGAAACTTCTTAAAACCAGCAAAATCATACACTTCTAAATCAATAGAATTTGAACTAATTTTGGTTTCAACTGCCTGTTCTTTATGACTTACAACTTCTGTTTTTTTTGAATTATTACAGCCTACTAATACAAGTGCAAAAATAAATAGTACTTTAAATTTCATTATATTTTTTGATATTTAACAAACTCACCTTGAAAAAAATTCAATAGAAGTATAAAAATAATTAATAGTTAATACTTATAGTATAGTTTAACATACATTTATATAAAAAACGCCCTAAAGTATTGTGTAATTATATTTTCATTTCTATATTTGAACTCGTTAAAACAAACAAATGAAATCAATTTTAAATAATACTTGGTGGTGGAGCTTTCTAAACTTACGTTTCGTGAAGTAAAACCCTAGTATATTTAAAAATTAAAATATCCAAAAGGCTTGTCATTCACGACAAGCCTTTTTTTAATACATAAACACTGAACCAAATTCAGCATAAATGAACAAATTCAACTTATACACCCACTACAAAAAAATTCTAGCAGATACCATTACACCCGTTAGTATTTACCTAAAAATAAGAGATAAATACCCAAACAGTATTTTGTTAGAAAGTAGTGATTATCATGCAAACGATAATAGTTTTTCATACATCTGTTTTAACCCTATTGCAACTATTAAGGTTGAAAACGAAACTATTTCACAAACGTTTCCAGATGGTAGCGAAACAAGCACTGTAATAGATAACACCACCAGTGTTACCGAAGAAATTCACCAATTCACCAAACGTTTTCAGGTAAATTCTGAAGAAGAATTCAAGTTTATAAACAACGGAATTTTTGGTTACATTGCTTATGATGCGGTTCGTTATTTTGAAGATATAAACATTTCAAAGAAAGACAACTCCATTACCATTCCTGATATTTATTATGCGGTTTATAAAAATATCATCGCTATCAATCATCAAAAAAATGAAGCCTATATTTTCGCGCATTGCTTTGATTCAGAACCGAATATCGATGAAATAGATCACCTCATTAAGGTTAAAAACTTTGCATCGTACAATTTTAGTTCAAGCGGAGAGATGACTTCAAACTTAACGGATAATGAGTATAAAAAACATGTCGAGTTAGCCAAGAAACATTGTGGTCGTGGCGATGTTTTTCAACTGGTACTTTCAAAAAGTTTTACACAAGAATTTAAAGGCGATGAATTTAATGTATACCGTGCTTTACGAAGCATCAACCCATCACCTTACTTGTTTTATTTTGATTATGGGGATTTCAAAATTTTTGGTAGTTCGCCCGAAGCCCAACTTATTGTTAGCGACGGAAAAGCCGAAATTCACCCTATAGCAGGAACTTTTAAACGTACTGGAAACGACATTCAAGATGCCGAATTAGCACAAGAACTAAAGGTAGACGATAAAGAAAACGCCGAACACGTGATGCTTGTAGACCTAGCCAGAAACGATTTAAGTAGACATGGTAGCAACGTGACTGTAGATACCTATCGTGAAGTGCAGTTTTTCTCGCACGTTATTCACCTAGTTAGTAAAGTTACAGGACAAAAACACGAAGAAACCACCACCATGCAAGTGGTTGCAGATACCTTTCCTGCGGGTACATTAAGTGGCGCACCCAAACACCGCGCCATGCAACTTATTGAGCAGTACGAAAAAACCAGTCGTTCCTTTTACGGTGGCGCCATTGGTTTTATGGATTTTAATGGTAATTTTAATCACGCCATCATGATTCGTACTTTTTTGAGTAAAAACCACGAATTGCATTGGCGAGCGGGCGCAGGTATTGTATCAAAATCAATCCCCGAAAACGAATTGCAAGAAGTATATAACAAATTAGGCGCACTAACAAAAGCTATTGAATTAGCCGAAGACATATAATTAGGGCGTTACCACAAGGGTCGGGCTTTTCGCTATATCTTTTTTGCTTTTAATGGCAAAAAAGGATGCCGCTACAATCCCTAACGCAAATAAGACCTCACAGGTTTTTAAAATATTTGAGGTTTCAAAAACAAAAACAACAAAATGACAAAAGTATTAGTTATAGATAATTACGACAGTTTCACATACAATTTGGTGCATTATTTAGAAGATCTAAACTGCGATGTTACCGTTGTTAGAAACGACAAATTAACTTTAGATGATGTGGAACCTTTTGATAAAATAGTATTATCGCCCGGTCCTGGGGTTCCAGACGAAGCTGGTTTACTAAAACCCATTATAGAACGCTATGCTTCAACAAAAAGCATTTTAGGTGTCTGCTTAGGGCAACAAGCCATTGGTGAAGTTTTTGGTGGCTCGCTGGTTAATTTAGACGATGTCTACCACGGAGTCGCTACTAAAGTTAATATCACTGTCGACGATGAACCGTTGTTTACCGGCATGGGTAAAGAAATTGAAGTGGGCCGTTACCACTCGTGGGTTGTAAATGCCAACCTTCCAGAGTGTCTAGAAGCTACTTCTATAGATGCTAACGGACAAATCATGTCCTTACGCCACAAAGTGTATGATGTAAAAGGGGTGCAATACCATCCAGAATCGGTTTTAACACCTAACGGAAAACAAATTTTAAAGAACTGGTTGCAAAGTTAGAAATCTACACTGCAGGCAAATCAATAAAAAAAATAGAAACCATTAAAAACAGTTATGTATTTGTGGTTAAAAAACATCTTTTAAAAATGAAGAATTTATTAAACAGACTTATAAACCACGAAAGCATTTCTAGCGAAGAAGCGAAACAGGTTTTGGTGAACATCTCTAAAGGTGATTATAACCAAAGTCAAATTGCTGCTTTTTTAACCGTTTACATGATGCGAAGCATTACACTTAACGAGTTACAAGGGTTTCGTGATGCTCTTTTAGAGTTATGTATTCCTATAAATTTAAAAGAGTTTAACACAATCGATTTATGCGGAACTGGTGGCGATGGCAAAGACACTTTTAATATTTCAACCTTAGCATCATTCGTAACGGCGGGTGCAGGTGTTCATGTTGCAAAACATGGTAATTATGGAGTATCCTCTGCCTGTGGTTCTTCAAACGTTATGGAATATTTGGGTATTAAATTTTCAAGCGATGAAGGTTTCTTAAAAAACAGCATTGAAAAAGCAGGTATTTGTGTGTTGCACGCACCACTTTTCCACCCTGCCATGAAAAATGTGGCACCTATTCGTCGTGAATTGGGTGTAAAAACCTTTTTCAATATGTTGGGACCTATGGTAAACCCGGCATTTCCAAAAAACCAGATGGTAGGTGTTTTCAATTTAGAACTTCTTCGCTTGTACGGCTATCTTTATCAAAATACTGATAAAAATTATTCCATTGTACACGCGTTAGATGGTTACGATGAAATATCTTTGACCGGAAAAGCAAAAGTGATTTCAAACCATACCGAAACTATGTTTTCACCAGAAGATTTAGGACTTTCAGAAATTACCCAAAAATCTATTTTTGGCGGTAATACGGTAGAATCATCTGCTAAAATATTTATCGATGTCATTCAAGGAAAAGGCACCGAACAACAAAATAACGTGGTATGCGCCAATGCTGGTTTAGCTATAGCAACCACCAATAAAATAAGTCATAAAGAAGGGTTTGAATTAGCTAAAGAATCGCTATTAAGCGGAAAAGCCAAGGCGAGTTTGAACACCTTAATCGAATTAAGTAAATAACGTCATTACGAGGAGGAAACGACGAAGTAATCTCATCAATAGGGACAGATTGCTTCGACTTAAAAAAAGTCTCGCAATGACGAATCAGAATAAAAATGAACATACTAGATAAAATTGTAGCCGATAAGCGCGTTGAAGTCGATTTAAGAAAATCGTTAATTCCTGTGAATCAATTGGAACAATCGGTTTTATTTGAAAGACAAACCATTTCATTAGCAACCCAACTACGCAATAGCCAAACAGGTATTATTGCGGAACATAAACGTAGATCGCCTTCAAAATCGGTTATCAATCAAAGCTTAAATGTATTTGATGTTGCCAAAGGATATGAAGATGCAGGCGTTTGTGGCATGTCCGTTTTAACCGATGGTAAATACTTTGGTGGCTCGTTAGACGATTTATTAACCGCGAGAGCCAGTTGTAACCTACCGCTTTTACGCAAGGAATTTATTATAGACGAATACCAATTACTAGAAGCCAAAGCATATGGAGCAGACGTTATTCTATTAATTGCGGCTATTTTAACTAGAGATGAGATTAAGCAATTTTCAGAATTTGCAAAAAGTTTAAGTCTGGATGTGCTATTGGAAGTGCATAACGAAGAAGAGTTACATAAATCCATCATGCCAAGTTTAGACATGTTGGGTGTAAACAACCGAAATTTAAAAACCTTCGATGTAAGTTTAGAAACTAGTAAAAGTCTAAGTACACTTATACCTAACGATTTTGTAAAAGTATCTGAAAGCGGTATTAGTAACATAGAAGCCATTAAAGAATTACAATCTTACGGCTACCAAGGTTTTTTAATTGGTGAAAATTTTATGAAAACCGATAATGCTAGCGAAAGTGCTAAACAATTTATTAAAGAATTAAGTAAATAACGTGATTACGAGGAAGAAACAAATATAGCTTCGACTTAAAATATCTCGCAATAACGGTAAATAAAAGACCATGAAACTAAAAGTCTGCGGAATGAAATATCAAGACAACATAGAACAAGTTGCAGCTTTGCAACCAGACTATCTTGGCTTTATATTTTACGACAAATCTGCAAGAAGTTTTGATTCTAAAAACATGCCCGATTTACCAAAATCAATAAAAAAAACAGGCGTTTTTGTTAATGAAGATTTGGATACTGTTATTGAAAAAATAAATACCCACCAACTCCAAGCTGTACAACTTCATGGCGAAGAATCTCCTGAATATTGTTTAGAATTGAAACGTCATTACCAGGAGAAAAACAACAAAGTAATTGCTTCAAAAAAAACAGATGGTTTTGAGTTAGAAATCATCAAAGTGTTTTCCATTAAAAACGAATTCAACTTTAATGTTTTAAAACCCTATGAAGCGGTCTGTGATTATTTCCTATTCGATACCAAAGGGCAGTTACCTGGCGGCAACGGTTTCACCTTCAATTGGGATGTATTAAGCCATTACCCTTCAACCAAACCCTTCTTTTTAAGCGGTGGCATTGGTGTTGATGAAATAGAAAATTTAAAACAATTTCAACAAAGTAAAGCTTCAAAATATTGTTATGCTATTGATGTTAATAGCAAATTTGAAATAGAAGCTGGATTAAAGAATATAGATTTATTAAGAAATTTTAAAGACACCGTCATTACGAAAGAGGAACAACTAAAGTAATCTTCTTTATAACAAACAAATTGCTTCACCCCGTTCGCAATGACGCTAATAGAAATACTATGAATTACAACGTAAACGAAAAAGGCTACTATGGAGAATTTGGAGGTGCCTTTATACCAGAAATGCTGTATCCAAATGTAGAAGAGTTGCGCCAAAACTATTTAAAAGTCATGGCAGAACCTGAGTTTCAAAAAGAGTTCAACCAACTATTAAAAGATTATGTAGGGCGCCCTTCCCCTCTTTATTTAGCAAAACGTCTTTCAGAAAAATACAATACCAAAATTTATTTAAAGCGTGAAGATTTAAACCACACAGGGGCACACAAAATAAATAATACTGTTGGGCAAATACTCATGGCAAAACGTTTGGGTAAAACCCGTATTATTGCCGAAACTGGCGCAGGTCAACATGGTGTGGCTACTGCCACCGTTTGTGCTTTAATGGGCTTAGAATGCATTGTTTATATGGGCGAAATTGATATTGCACGACAAGCACCAAATGTGGCTCGAATGAAAATGTTGGGTGCGACCGTTGTTCCTGCATTATCGGGAAGTCGCACCTTAAAAGATGCTACCAACGAGGCGATTCGTGATTGGATTAACAACCCCGTAAATACACATTATATAATTGGTTCGGCTATTGGCCCACACCCCTATCCAGATATGGTAACCCGTTTTCAAGCCATCATTTCAGAAGAAATAAAATGGCAATTAAAAGAACACGAAGGGCGTGAAAACCCAGATTACGTTGTTGCCTGTATTGGTGGCGGTAGTAATGCTGCAGGTACTTATTATCACTATTTACATGAACCAGACGTAAACATTATAGCGGTTGAAGCTGCTGGTTTGGGTGTCGATTCTGGTGAAAGTGCAGCTACTTCCGTATTAGGGAAAGAGGGTGTTATACATGGTTGTAAAACCCTTTTAATGCAAACTCCAGATGGTCAAATTACAGAGCCTTATTCTATTTCAGCAGGTTTAGACTACCCTGGTGTTGGCCCTATGCACGCGCATTTAGCGAAAACAGGTCGTGCTGAATTCATGTCTATTACAGACGATCAAGCTATGAAAGCAGGTTTGGAATTATGCAAGTTAGAAGGCATCATTCCTGCGATAGAAAGTTCGCATGCTCTGGCCATTTTTGAACAAAAAACATTTAAACCAAACGATGTGGTGGTAGTAAGTTTATCTGGTCGTGGTGATAAAGATTTACAAAATTATATCGAATATTTTAAAATATAAATTTTGGGCGTTACCACAAGGGTCGGGCTTTCGCAAGTCGCTCTCAAAAAGAGGAGCTCCAACAATTGCTCAATCCCTAACGCACATTCAGATTCTAAGAAAATTATTCGTGAATTAGTGGCAATAAATATTACAAAATGAACAGAATAAATAAAAAACTACAAGAAGACAAAAAGTTATTATCTATATACTTTACCGCAGGGTACCCTACTTTAAATGATACTGTTTCCGTTATTCAAAACCTTGAAAAGAGCGGTGTAGATATGATTGAAATTGGATTGCCTTTTAGCGACCCATTAGCCGACGGACCAACCATTCAAGCCAGTTCAACACAAGCTTTAAAGAATGGTATGACTACTGAAGTGCTTTTCAATCAATTAAAAGATATCAGACAATCTGTTTCTATTCCATTAATCATCATGGGTTACTTCAACCCAATGCTTCAATATGGTGTTGAAGCTTTCTGTAAAAAATGTCAAGAAATAGGTGTCGATGGTTTAATTATCCCCGATTTACCCGTGGATGTTTACAATGAAGAATACAAAGCGACCTTTGAAAAATACGGACTTATAAACGTCTTTTTAATTACCCCACAAACATCTGTAGAACGCATCAACTTTATAGACTCTATTTCAAACGGGTTTATTTATATGGTTAGTAGTGCCAGCGTTACGGGATCGCAATCTGGTTTTGGAGACGAACAAACCAAGTACTTTAAACGAATTGCAGACATGAATTTAAAAAACCCACAAGTCATTGGGTTTGGTATTTC
Source organism: Mariniflexile sp. AS56 (assembly GCF_030552475.1). Taxonomy (GTDB): domain Bacteria; phylum Bacteroidota; class Bacteroidia; order Flavobacteriales; family Flavobacteriaceae; genus Mariniflexile. The sequence goes on from NZ_JAUPED010000021.1 coordinate 9,547, forward strand.
AGACAACACCACTTTTACACAAGCAACACAATACGCTAAAGGCGCCATAATTGGTAGTGCCTTTATCAAACATTTATCAACTAAACCAGTCCATTCTATAAACGACTTTGTAAACTTTATAGTAAAATAAAAACACCATGGCTAACGTACAAAAAATAGTAATTGTAGGCGCAGGATTTGCCGGATTACAACTAGCTCAAGAGTTAATTAACCACCCTAATTATGAAATTTATTTAATAGATAAACATAATTTTCATCAATTTCAGCCACTAATGTATCAGGTGGCAACTGCACGACTAGAACCTGCAAGTATTTCTTTTCCTTTGCGAAAAGTGTTTCAAAAAGCGAAAAATGTACGTATTAGAATTGCGAAAGTGCGCGAAATAGATCACGAAGGCAAATCAGTCAGAACCTCTATTGGCAATTTTGAATATGACCATTTGGTACTTGCTATTGGCTGTACAACCAATTATTTTGGGAACGCAAACCTAAAGGATTATGCCTACCCAATGAAAACCATTCCAGAGGCGATTCAGCTTAGAAACCGTATTTTACAAACTTTTGAAGATGCTCTAAATACAACAGACCCAAATAAACTTCAGGCATTATTAAATTTTGTAATTGTTGGTGGTGGCCCTACTGGCGTAGAATTATCTGGCGCTTTAGCCGAAATGAAACGTAACATTCTCCCAAAAGATTATCCTGATAAAGATTTCTCTAAACTTACTATTTATTTGTTAGAAGGTACGCCACATACCTTGAGCCCTATGAGTGAAGGGTCTCAAAAAATGTCGCAAAAGTATTTAGAAGAATTAGGCGTTGTTGTTAAAACAAGTACCATTGTTAACGATTACGATGGGCTTACTGTAACATTAAACAACGGTGAAAAAATAGAATCTAAAAACGTTATTTGGGCAGCCGGTGTTACTGGAAATATAATTAAAGGACTTCCTAGTGAGTGCTCTACTAGAGGTAACAGGCTTGTAGTAAATCGTTTTAACGAGGTTAAAAATTTAGACAATGTCTATGCCCTAGGTGATATTGCTTTTATGGAAACACCTAACAACCCACACGGTCATGCACAGGTAGCGAGTGTAGCACAACAGCAGGCTGCGCTATTAGCTAAAAACTTTAAAAACGTGAGTGCTAACAAACCTAAAAAAGAGTTTGAATATGCCGATAAAGGCTCTATGGCAACCATTGGAAAACGTAAAGCAGTAGTCGATTTACCAAAATTTAGCTTTCAAGGGCGTTTGGCTTGGTTCACTTGGATGTTTATACACTTAATGCTTATTTTAAGTGTTAAAAACAAACTACTCATTTTCATGAACTGGTTTATTAGTTATTTTAATAACGATAGTACCTTGCGAATTATAATGAAACCAGCAGCTGTAAAAGTAAAAACAAAGAAGGATTATACTAATTAGTATAATCCTTCAAAAAAATTAATTAAAACTATAGGGTTATTTTACCACGGAGATGCTAAGTATGGAAATGAGCTTAAAAAAGCCTTATCATTTGCGTCTACATGATCATCAGAAAATTGTGGAAACTCGGGGTTAGATAATCCTTCTTCACCTCCAAAAATCAAAATAAGTTCTACCGTAATAACATCATCGGCCAGGGCTCTTCCTGTTAGCACATTGGTGCCATCAAAAAAGGTAGTCGGTTTAATCATAGATACGGTTAAGACATCTGTAGCTAAGGCTGTTGTAAAGTCTTTAGCTGTAAAACCCAATGCATTCTTATCTGTATCCAATTTAAAAGCAGGACTTAAACCCATTAAGTTGTTTTGAAACATAGGTTGAAATAAGGCACCTTGTTCTGACGGGATGGTCACATTAAAAGCATCTTTACTTCCTTTAGAAACGAAAACCGTATTAATGGCAGGTCTGCCCATTTGGTCTTCTTGCATCCATGTGGCATCTAAAAACGGATTTTCTTTATCCTTTGTTTTTTTTGAAAAGGACTCTTGATTTAGCGCTAATAAATCCGCAGTATCTTCTGTATAATTTTCTTTTTCACAACTTAGAAATGCTATAGCTACTACAACAATTCCTAACATATATTTTATTGTTTTCATGATTATTCTTTTTAGTAAATTATTGTTTTCTTTTAGTTTCTACCCATGCATTTATAGAATCTGAATTCCCTAATAATGCTTTAGGCACTTCTACAACAACAGATAGTACATTGGTTCCAGCAAACGTATCTACACCTGTTTCAAGAAAACCATTCGCTTTACCATCAAGAATTGCCGAATATTGAGCAAAATCAAAAAAGAAAGGATCGTCTCTTGGGCCCGCAAAATATGTAATTCCGTTTGCAGAAGTTTCTACTTGAGGGTTTTGATTGTAATTGGTAATTTTTACCGAATTCACTTCTGTACTAGAATTGGAGTTAGGTTTGCTTATCAATCCTGTTTGACTAGGCACAATAGGTCCTAAAAAGTACATGCGCTTGTTTTTGGGCGCTGCCTGAATAACTAAATCTTCAACACCATCACCATTTGTATCGATGTTAAATTCGATCATAATGTTCTCATTAAATTGGGCTTTTTTAGTAGCTGAGGGGCTTAATAAACCTTGAACATTCGCAACAAACACCAGGTTATCTGTGTTTTCACCTTGAAAGGCATAGAAGTCTGTGATGTCACTTTCACCTCCTGCCACGGCTGGAGCATCAATGTGATCTGCGGCAATAATAAAAAGACCTGCAAACACAACTGCACCAATTGTTACATACTTTTTTAAATTTTTCATTGGATTAATTTTTAATTATTAAGTAATATTACTTAATAACGCTTACGTAAAAATTAAGATTCCGGTTTTACATATTTGAATATATTTTATTTTTTATGTTAAAACATTGTGTTTTTATCAGAAAAACCTACTTTAATTGAATGAATTTACAATTAAATTCAATTAAGAATAGAAATAAAAGCCAACCTGTAGTTTTAACGTCAATAACTTAAACATGGCATTTTTATTGATACTACACTTGAAAGGAACCGGATTTTAGAAAATCGATTGGGTTGTTTGCTTAAGAACATCCTTCCTATTCGTTATTTTATAAGTTTTTTAATTATATCCGTTAAATTTTCAGTTTAGAACTATTAACAAGAACAATTCAAATACTATTTTTAAAACCATTATAACATGAAAAAAAATTTAAATGCCATTGTGTTTGCGATCGCCATTATTGGGGCTTCCATTATTTTAGGGAATGCTGTTATTAACAGAAACAAACAAGTAGGCACTATTTCTGTAACAGGTTTAGGGCAAACCAACTTTACGTCAGATTTAATAGTTTGGGAAGCCAAATTTTCACAAGTGAATAGTGATTTAAAACAAGCCTATTCCGACCTTAAAAAGGATAAAGAAACCATCACGCTGTATTTAAAATCTAAAGGCTTAAGTGATGATGTTATTGTTTATAAAGCCGTTGAAACTAATAAGGAATTTAAGCAAAACTACACAAAAGATGGTAATTATATAGGACAAGAGTTTATTGGATATACCTTAAGTCAAACCGTTCAAATAAATTCTAAGGAGGTTGAAAAGGTCGAAAAAATTTCACGAGAAGTGACGGAATTATTAAATAAAGGAATCCAATTATATTCTATCGCCCCGAGATACTACTACACAAAACTGGAAGACTTAAAAATTGAAATGGTGGCACAGGCTACCGATAATGCGCATGTAAGAGCTGAAAGTATTGCAGAAAATTCAGGAACCAAACTGGGTGAACTATCACTTGCCCAAATGGGAATTTTTCAAATAACGGGCCAAAATTCAAACGAAGATTACTCTTGGGGTGGAGCCTATAACACTTCATCCAAAGAAAAAACGGCGTCTATTACCATGAAACTTACGTACCGAGTAAAATAGGAGAATACAATCTATTTACATTAAATAAGCTCAAGATTAAAATAAATTAATAAATCCCTTTTTTTAGTATATTTAGTAAACCAAACTGGCTTACTAAATATACTACTAATGAAACACATACGTATTTTTTCATATATCCTGTTTTTACTAACACAACACGCGACTGCTCAAGTTATTCTAAACGCAGATGGTATCGGGAACACCTACGAATTAATAAACTCCGTTTTAGCGCCAGGAAATAATGTTATAGAAGCACCAGATTGCAGTCATACTCCTTTTGGAAGACACATTGATGAAATTTTTGACGCTGAATTGAACACCAATGTATTTCGTTTTCACATCCATGCGACAGAAGATGACGACCGCTGCATTAATACGGATAGACAACGTAATGAAATAAAAGTTTACGATAAATCTCCAGATAACCTGAAGGCTATTGAAAGCGAAACAGTTATATATAAATGGAAGTTTAAAATAGATGCAGGCTTTCAATCAACACCCAATTTTACACATATACACCAATTAAAATCGGTTGGTGGGCTTTATGAAGCGACCCCTATGTATACCTTAACAACCCGTAAAGGAACACCTGATAAACTAGAACTACGTTACGCCGAAACCTCTTCGCAAGTAACCTTAAAACAAACCGATTTAACAGTCTTTAAAGGGATATGGGTGGATGTTACCGAAACTATAAAATACGGCGTATCTGGCACTTATTCCTTAGAAATGAATAAAGTAAGTGACGGAACCTCCTTGTTTAGTTACGCTAATAATGCCATAGTTAATTGGCAAACTGGTGCCGATTTTGTAAGACCCAAATGGGGTATTTATAGAAGTTTAATTAGCGTATCAGATTTAAGAGATGAAACCATGTTGTTTAACAACTTTAGTATCGAAGAGGTTGCGCCGCTTTCCATAGACCACATACATGCGGATGAAGCCCGTATTAAAATTTCACCCAACCCGGTAAATGGGACTTATATTTCAATACACGCTTTACCATATAGTTATAATGCTATTCGTATTTACGATCATTTGGGAAAACTTATGAATCACATACACACAACTTCAAACACATTAGACGTTTCAAGCTTAAAATCAGGCACTTATTTTATGATTTTAAAAAAGGATAAGAATACAGTGTCTAGCAAAAAACTAATCATCAAATAAAACACCCCCTTGACAGAAATTACACTTAATCGATGAAATAATCACTTTCAACCAAAAACCTATAACAACCTAATAGACAGACCGTAACATTTACATAAAAAAAAGTTGTGTAATTTTAAAAAAGATTTATATTTGGAAAACCAATCTGGTAAACCAATTTAAATTATTCACTAAATGCTACAAAAATGACATTAAAAACTACACTAAATCATTGGGCTTTATTAAATCGCCTTTTCTTCAACACTTGCATTTTTACATTCATTATTTTATGTAATTATAATGGGTTTTCTCAAACCACTTATAATATTACAAGCCCTAGTCAACTTACTGCGGCTTTTTCACTAACACTTGCTCCAGGAGACACGGTTATTTTTGCAGATGGAACTTATACTGCAAGTGCAACCATGAGATTTAATGGTGTAGGTACAGCAGCCAATCCTATTACATTGAAGGCGGCTACTCCTGGTGGCGTTAAATTTACCAACGGCCAAACATTGAAAATTGGTGGAGAGTATTGTATTATTGATGGTTTTCACTGGAAAGGTGGTAATGGCGCTAGTAATTTTATTGAATTTAGAGACAGCTCTAATTACGCTAACAATAGCATCCTTCAAAATTGTGTAGTTGATGGTTTACTCGGCACTAGCACTTCAACAGCGAGTATAAAACATAATTGGGTGGTGCTATACGGAACTTATAATACTGTAATTAACTGTTCATTTTTGAATAAAATGACCTCAGGAAATATGATTCTAGCTGAATATCAATTCAATGCATCTCCTGATGGCACGGGTACTCCAAATACACGTTGCGATGTAGTTGGCCATACCATTAGTAATAATTACTTCTATAACTATTCAAAAATTGACTCTAACTTAACTAATTCTGGTGATAGTGAAACTATACGTATAGGTACAAGTGAATATCAAAACGTAAATAGTAACGCCATGGTTAGCAACAATTATTTTGTTCAAGCTGATGGTGAAAATGAAATTATCACAAATAAAAGTAAAGGTAACAGCTATATTAATAACACCTTTAGACGATGTAGAGGTTCTTTAGTGCTTCGTCATGGTTCACACACCACGGTTGATGGCAATTACTTTTTAGGTGAAGACGTTGATGGTACAGGAGGTATTAGAATTGTGGATAGCTACCAAACCGTTACTAATAATTATATTCAAGATTGTATCACTGTTGGCGATAATGCTATATGGAATAACGGTATTACTTTTTTAGGAGGAAACGATAGCAGTGCGGTAGTTTGTACTTCGACAAGCATGTCTAATGGCTATCAAAAAGTGACAGACCTCAACCTATCTAATAATACAATTGTAAATACCAATGCCCCTTTATTCTTTAATATTAATACAGGTACAACCAAACCTCTTGGAACCGTTTCTAACAACCTAATTTATTTTGTTGATAGCGATCCAAATACAACTGCCGTTATTACAGGTAATACAACCTCTCCTATACCAATGGGTACAGCATTAACCTATGCTGCTAATATTTACAAAGGAACCACTTTAGGTGAAACAACTTACCCTGGGTTCTCTTTAGAAGCAGGTATTACCGCAACACAATCTGGTGAAATTTATACCCTCACAGGTACATCAGGTAAAGGTGCTAATATGAATAGTTACACACCAACAACAGATGCTATGGTTGGTCACGCAATTGGTGCTTGTTTTGTAGATAATTTAGGTGCTAACATTACTAATGGAGATTGTACTATTGTAATACCTGAAACTTTAGTTGTTGGTACTGTACCAGACTTTACAAACCTTGCTGGTAGCCAAAATGCTTCAGTGACTGCTAATGTAAGTTGGACTGCGCTATCAAACGATTCTTGGATCACTATTACCCCTACTTCAGGAACTGGTGATGCCACGGTTTCAGTAACAGTTACTGAGAATACAGGAACAGAAAGTAGAACGGGTACGGTTACTTTTTCACAAAACCCAGGAGGTGATAATATTGTTAGAACTTTAAATATATCACAAGATGCACCAGCACCACCAGATCCAAGAGATGGTTTAAACCTAATAAACAAGACTGCTGCAGATGCTGCTGTAAGTTATGTTTCTAATGAAGAGGTAAATAGTACTAAGTTTAATTATGCCGTAAATAGCTTAGATAAAGATTTTAACACTCAATGGGCTGGAAATGGCGCATTAGATCCTGGAGGAAGCAACAATGCTATCATAATTTATGATTTAAAAGGCGCTTTTGATTTAGAATTGGTTGATATCGCTACCACCAGCGGAAAAACTTATAATTTACAAATTTGGGTATCTTCAACTGGTACTGCTGATACTGATTTTTCAAATCCATTTCCTGCTGGAGACCTTGCAAGTAACTCAGATGCATCATTCAAATCTTTTGTGCTTCCTTCTGCAGCAATCGGAACAAAATATGTTAAAATTATTGGTAATGGGCAAGTTGGAAGTACCAGTAGATTTACAACCTTACATGAAGTAGAATTTTATAGCACATCAAACAGCCTTTCAATAGACGATAAAGGTTTAGCGAATCAAATAATCATGTTTCCAAACCCTGCTAAAGATTTTATAACACTTAAAAACATAAGAAATAATGTGAGTTTAATTCAAGTTTTCAGTCTTGATGGCCGAAAAGTGTTGGAGAAAGCTGTGAAATCTTCCGAATCTGAAATTAAATTAGATGTGTCATCTATTTCAAATGGTGCGTATCTTTTGAACACTTCAAATGCGGGTGTAACTAAACAATCTAAAATGATTATTGTTTCACATTAATCATCAAAATTAAGTTTTAAAAGTTTCATTTTATTTAAATATGATATCTTCGTATTAAATAAAATGAAACTTTTTTTATGCCCTTAAATATCGTACTTATAGAGCCCGAAATACCAAATAACACAGGTAACATTGGCCGTTTGGCTTTAGCTTCTGGTTCTACGCTGCACTTAGTTAAACCCTTTGGATTTAAAATAGATGACACCCGTTTAAAACGTGCTGGTTTGGATTATTGGAAACATGTCGATATTATTTATTACGAAAATATGGATGCGTTTTTCACTAAAAACAAGGGGCAAAATATGGCGTTTCTTTCCAGTCATGGTAGCAAAAACCACTGGGATATTCCTTTTGAAGATAATTTGTTTTTAATATTCGGTAAAGAATCGGTTGGCTTGCCTAAATCCATTATTGAAACACAGTCAAATCACTTATATAAAATACCCATTTATAGTGACCAAGTTCGAAGTTTGAATTTGGCAAATGCCGTTGCCATAGTTGTTTATGAAGGTTTAAAACATTTATAACAAAAAAAATAACGGCCATTAAACCTTTTTTAAATTTAATAGTCCAAGTGCTAATTAACAGTTTAATAATTTAAAAAAATGAAAACAACAATCTTAAAATTCGGTGTATTAACACTAGCCTTATTCGCTTTTTCTCAAGTAAACGCTCAAGACAAAAAGCAACCAGATCCTGAAAAAATGTTTGCTTCTTATGATGCTAATGAAGATAAGGTGATTTCTTTAGATGAATTTAAATCTAAAAAAAGAAAAAATGAAATGAAGCCTGAAGCTCTTGAAAAAAGATACGCAGCTATGGATGCAAATTCTGATGGTTCTGTAACTTTTGAAGAGTTTAAAACGTCTATGGCCAAAGGCAGAGGCGGAAAAGAAGGCGGAAAGAAAAAACAAGGATAGTTAGTTGTTTATCACATATAGAAAAAGGTTCAAGTTAATTACTTGAACCTTTTTTATTATCATTCTTTTTAAGCATGTTTAGATACATGGTTTCCACTTTCGTTCTTGCCCAGGGCGTACGCCTTAAAAACTTCAAACTCGATTTTACCGTTGGGTTATCATTAAAACAATTAATTTTAATGGTATAGCCCATATATTCCCAACCATAATGTGCCACCAAATCATTAATAATTTGTTCTAGCTTTATGCCATGAAGGGGGTTATTGGGTTGTGATTCCATTTACTAAATCTCTTATTTTTACAGCCTTTTCAAAATGGTCTAACTTATGGTCTTTAATCCACCACGTGGCGGCTTCCATTAACAAGTCTGGATTGTTATTTTTATTCTCAAAAAACGCATAAAAAGACACACCAACTAGCGTGCCTTTTTTGGCTATTTTTTCATTACAAATTTTAATAATTTTAGCTTTTAAAGGAGCTGTCATTATATTTAATTGCTTCTATCGTTTCTTCGTCTGTCGTTATTACGTTTTGGACGACGGCTACTATCATTCTTTTTAGTATTCGAATTGGCAGAGCGCTCGTTGTTTCTAGAGCGGTTTCCACCTCCACCACCACGTTGTTGGCGCTTTTCTGGTTGGGTTGAGGCATTTGGGTCGGGTTCAAAACCTTCTACTATTTCAACAGGAATTTTAATACCTACTAATTTTTCAATATCACGTAAATACACAGTTTCATCGGCACTAACCAATGAAAGTGCTTCACCACTAGCTCCTGCTCTACCTGTTCTACCAATACGGTGCACATAATCTTCAGAGATATTAGGCAACTCAAAATTAATAACGTGTGGTAATAATGGAATATCCAAACCACGAGCAGCAATATCTGTTGCTACTAAAACACTTACGCTACCATTTTTAAAACCACCTAAAGCCTTGGTACGTGCGCCTTGACTTTTGTTTCCATGTATAGCGGCGGCTTTAATACCTGCCTTAGCCATTTTTTCACATAGTTTATTGGCGCCATGTTTGGTACGTGTAAATACCAATACTTGTTTCCAGTTACCATCTGAAATTAACTTAATAATCAAATCGGTTTTTAAGCCTTTGGCAACACGATATACTTTTTGGGTAATAGCATCAACCGTTGTGTTTTCTGGAGTCGCTTCTACTTGCACTGGGTTGCTTAAAATACCATGTGCTAGTTTCTTTATATCTGGAGAAAAAGTCGCCGAAAACATCAGGTTTTGACGTTTTGCTGGCATCATTTTAATAACACGTTCTATATCACGTAAAAATCCCATATCTAACATACGGTCGGCTTCATCTAAAACCAAAATCTCAACACGCTTTAAGGATATGTGATTCTGATTTATTAAATCTAGTAAACGTCCTGGAGTTGCTACCAAGATATCAACACCTTGACGAATGGTGGCGACTTGTGGATTTTGATTCACACCACCAAAAATAACGGCGCTGCGTAATTCTAAAAATTCACTATACTCTCTTACGTTAGCATATACCTGTGCTGCTAATTCACGCGTAGGCGTTAAAATTAAGGCACGAATGGGTCTGTATTTTTCTTTCGGATTTTCTGATAGAATATGTAAAAGCGGTAATGTAAAACCTGCTGTTTTACCCGTTCCTGTTTGAGCACTTGCCAATACATCTTTACCTTGTAATATGTGTGGAATTGCTTTTTGTTGAATAGGACTTGGAGTAGTGTATCCCTTTTTGCTAATAGCTTTTAGCAAGGCTTGAGATAAGCCTAATGAGTTAAATTGCATATAAATTGTTTGGTAGCCCTTAGTTGGGCATTTTGAGATGACAATCTATAAACTAAATATCACCTCTATTTTTAATTAAGCAACAAAGATACTGTTATTTATTTAGATTGTTAGAAAGGGCTTTATATTGATTGTTTAATGGAAATGGTCAATTATCAAAATAATGCCTTACTTAGAACAAAACCGTTTCACAATGCAATTTGATGAATACAAATTATAAAGTCCTAATAATGAGTTACATTCAAAGAATAATCATTACATTAGGTTATATAAAACACTCTCATTCAACAATTTACTATCTAATCAATAGAGAAAAAATAAATACTTCGGATTGGCCAACCTAAATGGCTACATAATAATATACAGACTCTCCCTAGATCTAGTCGCTATAATTGAATTATAACATTACGAATCTAAACAAGTACATTATGAATCCAACGAATGAAAATCAAATAAATCCTTCCAAAATATTACAAATTGGAATGGGATTTTGGGTCTCTAAAACCCTTCTAACAGCTGTTAACCTAGGCTTATTTACACACCTAGCCAAAGGCGCCTTATCGGGTCAATCTATTCAAAATAAATTAGGTCTAAACCGTAGGTCGCTCTTCGATTTTCTAGATACCTTAGTCGCATTAGGCTTTCTTCAACGCACAGGTTTAAAAGAAACAGCTATTTATACTAATGCGAACGATTGTAACTTATTTTTAGACAAAACCAAGCTACATAAGTGGCATATTAGAAATGTCTAATAATAGATTATTTTCTTTTTGGAATGATTTGGAAACCTGCCTAAAAACAGGCCTACCAGAAAACGAGACAAAAAATGGAGGGCCGTCGCTGTTTGAGGCTATTTATGCCAAGGAAGACCGCCTTCGTGAGTTTATACATGGTATGGGCGGTATACAAACTTCATGAAACTATCCCATGATTTTGATTTTTCCAAATATAAAACACTTTGCGATGTTGGCGGATCTGGAGCAAACCTGTCCATGCATATCGCCAAAAACAACAGCCATATGCAGTGTACTTCTTTCGATCTACCAGCAGTAGCTCCCATAGCTAAAGAAAATGTCTTCAAAAAAAAAGCGCCCAATTATATCGCTATAATTGGGGCGCTTTCACTAACAAAAAAACCAAAAACCAAACTCTTCAAAAGGTTTTTAAAACCACTATTTTTTTATTTATTAATATCTTATTTTTTTCTTCTAATGAATCCCTCAATTAAAAGTATGACTCTTTTATATTTTAAAATGTATAGGTTATACTTCCTTTAATAGAAAATGGTGTTCCTGGTGTAAAGTGAATTTCCTCAACGGATTGAGCTTCATTTTGAAGTCTCGATTCAGTAGCGAACTGAGTTTCATTCCATTCAGTATTAAATAAATTTTCAATAACCAATCCTAAAGTGATGTTACTAAATTTGTAATTGGCATTAAAATCGGTTACAAAATAACCATTTGCTACAATGCTATTATCTTCATTTGCCGGTCTGTCGTCCACATATCTGTAATTCATACTGCCTGAGAAACCTTGCAAATCATTAATAGACAAGCCTCCTGCCATGGTAAAATCAGGTGCCAACGGAATATAATTTTGTCCGCTTACCTCTTCAATACTGCGAGCATGTGTATAAGTGGCATCGGTATCAAAAAACAACCATTTATTTAATTGGAATCGTACACCTAAATCACCTCCATAACGCGCCGTTTTTCCGCTAGGTTCTACAATACCCGCATCTCCTACATACACAAACTCCTGTTCTAAAAACAAATACCATAATGCTGAATTAACAATAAGTTTAGGTGCAGGTTTCCAGGTAGTTCCTAAATCCAAACCATACGATCGTGGCAACACTTCTTTACCTTGTTGACTAACAACCACACGAGTATCGTTTGAATGAAAGCCTATACCAGATTTTAAGTACAGTTGCAAATTGGATGCAGCATCAAGATAGAAGTTAAGTTTCGGACTTAAAATAGTTTTTGTTTCAGCTTGAGATGTATAGTTGGCTTGCAACTTATCATGATACTGAAACTTAAAATAATCTAAACGTAATGCTGGGGCTATTTTAAATTTACCAAAATTAAACTGCATATTAGAAAACGCACTTAGATTGGTTTGGTTTAAATCACCTAATTGAATTTGTTCTAAAATAGTACTACGGTTTAAAGTATGAGATAACTCAATATCATTAATAATATCATGCCTTAAGCTAATACCCGATGTGGTTGTAAGCTCGGTAGTTCCTAAACGCAATTCATTAGTTACAGATGTATTAAAACCTAATATACTTCGGTCTTCTTTTTGTTTAATTTGATCGCCATTAGCAGCATCTTCTAAAAAAAACGTGAAATTTGAATATAGCTCAAATCCATAATGCGAATAAAACACATTGGTTTTTAAGATTGAATTATCTGAAATGTATTTATTAAATTCTACATTGAAATTGGTGCGTTCTGTGTTACCTCCTTCGGTATCATCAATAGATCCAAAACGGGTAATATTTCCGTTATCAACCTCACGCTGTGGAATTTGTCCAGAAGCATCCCACCTACTTGTAAAATGTGAAAAGCTTAATGATAGCTTATCGTTATTAGGCGAAAAACTTACATATTTCCCAAATAGATTCAGCCTATTAAAGTTTTGAGGAGACTCATAAGGACCATCATTAGCAATATACTCCGTTGCTAAATAAGCATTTTGATTTTTAGTAGTTTCCAACAAGTTAAACAAACCTAAGGTCCGAACACTATTAAATTGACCTACAGATAAAGACACTGAACTTTCTTTTAAATAATCTTTAGTTGCAAAATCAACATAGCCAGCAGTGGCAAAATCGCCATGATTAGCATAGTACGACCCTTTACCAAAGTCTATTTTATTAACCGTTTCTGGTATTACAAAATGTAAGTCGCTATACCCTTGCCCATGTGCATGCGATACCATATTTATAGGCATCCCATCAACAGATAGTGAGATATCAGTACCATGGTCTATATCAAAACCTCTTAAAAAAATTTGTTCTGCTTTACCTCCCCCTGCATGTTGACCGATTATTAAACCAGGTACTTTTCGCAATATTTCTTGAGAAGAATTCACGGGATTATTTTTTATATCCAACCTAGTAATACTACTTACTGGATTTAAGGTTTCAGTAATAACCAATTCCTCTAATTGAAACGACTTTTCTTTTAAAGAAACAATTAACTTACTATTAAAATTTGAAGCATTCAAAGCAATGCTTTTATTTTGAAAACCTAAAAGCCCAAATCTTATTGAATCTCCCACAGTATTATTATCTAAAACAAACACACCGTTTTCAGAAGAATGGGCATGACTTTTTGAGTTTAAATTATAAACATATGCAGCTTCTAAAGGTTGATTAGCTTCATTAACTATTACACCTTTTATTTGTTGCGCGCTTGAAACAGTTACAATTGCTAATAAAAAAACAAGTAGACTTAATTTCATGAGGTTTCTTTAAATTTTATTGATTTCAACTTCCATTAATGGACCAAGTTCGTAAATACTTTCTAATAAATCTGCTTTCAAATTTTCAGCCTGCTTTAATTTTCCATTAGCTTTATAAACTTCCGCTAAATGATATAAGGCTTTAGGCTCTGATGTTTTTCCAGAAACATGTTGCTCCATAATTTCTAAAGCTTGTTGTGTTTGACCTTTTTTATGGTAAGTCCATGCTAACAAATCATAAGATAAAGGTGTTGGTCTATTACTAATTTCTGTTTGAGCAATCGCTAAAGCTTCATCTAAATTTTCTGAAGTATTCGCATATAACACCACATTGTAAGCATTATACATATCGCCATACATGGCGTTTTTAACAGCTGTTTTATAAAGTGCCAACTGTTCATTTTTCATAGTTTCATCACCTTTATACTCAGCTATTTCAGCTTTTAACAAATAGTAATCGGGTGCATTATAGGTTTTAGTTACGGTATTTAATATGCGTAAAGCTTCGTCTGGGTTTTTCTCGTGTGCATACACAATCCATGCGATGCCTTTCTTAGCGTACGCATCATTAGGGAATAACTCTAAAGCTTTCATAAAATGATTGTAAGACGCTTCAATATCACCATGATGCCCATAAAAATCACCTAAATTGGTATAAACCCATTGCTTTGTACTTGGCACGTTTGAAAACTCTGCATTGTCTCTAGCTTTTTCTAAATACTTGATGGCTGCATCTAAGTTACCTCTGTGATCACTCCATTTGGCCACACGTATTAAATAATCAAAATCTCTATCATCGCTAAAAGCATCTAAATAGCCTTTTGCTAATTCATAATTACCTAATTCTAAATGCACATCGAATAGCATTTTTTGAGTACCCTCTAATTTATCGCCATTAGCTTCTGCTTTATTTAATAAAACTAAGGCTTCCTTAAATTTATGTTGTGAGATATAGTTTGCTGCAAGTCCCTTTAAGAACCCTGAATTATTTTGGTTTGTAATGTCGTTAAGCTCTAAATAAGAAGCTTCGGCATTTATAAGGTATTTGATATCTCCTGTTATAGCGAATAATTGGCTATAAGCACTGGCTATTTTAGCTAAATATGGAAATTGATTGGGTTGCTTATCTAACTTTTGTTGCCAGAAGTTAAGTTCTGCATGTGCGTTTTCCAACGCTGTAGTATCTGAAGATTCTAAGTAAACATTATAGGCTTCACTATTGGTTATTTGTTTTGAAGATGTTGTACAACTTAACGCGGACGCAAGTACACAAAACATCATTATAACTTGTAATTTCATGGTCTTTGTTTTTTCGGTTTTTGTTTTTTGTTTTTGTTTGATAAAATTCTGGAACAAGGAGAGATATAGGTATTTACTTGTTCCAGAATGGTATTAACCAGATGCGTTTTAAAGCATCATGTAATTTGGATGTCATTTCGAGTAATCCCAATTTTATCAGGATGGTATTGAGAACTGGTTTTTATTGCTCTCTTTACTAATTTCTCTATTTATCATTCGTGAAACGCACTCGAACTGACTAGATTTGGCCAAATAACAGTTGGATTATTTAGATTCTACCAAGGAGAAGCTAAATAAGGAAATGAGGCAAGAAAAGGTTTATCGTTTGCGTCTACGTTATCGTTAGAGAATTGTGGGTATTCAGTAAAATCTTCTCCACCAAAAATAAGTAGTAATTCAACTGTAATAACGTCATCAGCTAATGCTCTACCTGAAAGTGTGTTTTCTGCAACACCATCAAAAAATGTAGTTTTACCATCTAAAGACACATTTAACACATCTGTAGATAAGAAACCTGTAAATTCTGCTGCTGTTAAATTTAAAGCATTTTTATCGGTATCGTTAGCAAAAGCAGGGCTTAAAGCTTGTAAATTTGCTTGAAACATACTTTGAAACGCTGCGTTTTGTTCTGAAGGTATTGTTACATTAAACATATCTTTACTTGCAGCAGATGTAAACACAGTATTAACTGCTGGTCTACCCATTTGATCTTGTTGTGCATAGGTTCCAGAAAAATCTGGTGCCATCATGCTTGTAGTTTCTTCTTCTTTATCAGAGCAGTTAAATGCCAGTAATGAAACTGCAAATGCGACTGCTAATACTTGTATTCTTTTAATATTTTTCATAATTCTAATATTTTAAATGGTTTTTTTATTATTTTCTTTTAGATTCTACCCAAGTGTTAATTTTACCGCTTCCACCAATCATAGATTTAGGCACTTCAACTACTATAGATAATACATTCGATCCTGCAAACGTATCAGACGCTTCTCCTTGTGGTAAAAAGCCTGATGCTTCTCCTGCAATAATCGCAGAGTACTGTGCAAAGTCAAAAAAGAAAGGATCGTCTCTTGGTCCTGCAAAAAAGGTCATACCGCCGTTACTTGCTATTTTAGCACTGCTACCGTAAGCTGTAATGTCTACCATACCACCTGCAGTTGCAGTCGATTTAATAGTACTGTTAAGTCCAGCTTGTCCTGGAGCAACAGGTCCGAAGAAATACATTTTACCATTTCTAGGAATTGCTTGAATTACTAAGTCTTCAATATTGTCGCCAGTGTTATCGATGTTAAATTCAATTAATACATCTTCTTCAAACATAGCACCACTCGTTGCTGTTGGGCTTAATAAGCCTTGTACGTTAGCAACAAATACTAAGTTACTTGTGTTTTCACCTTGAAAGGCATAAAAATCGGTAATATCACTACTACCACCCTTTACTGCTGGCGCATCGATATGATCGGCCGCAATTACGAAGAAACTAGCTACTGCTAAAACTCCAATTCCAAATACTGTTTTTAAATTTTTCATGTTTTTTGAGATTTTATTATTAGTTATTTATTTGACTCTCACACATACCTACGAAGAAACTCTAGAAGCGGTTTTGTTAAAATTATGTTAACGTAAAATATTTGCTAGTAATACGCCTAAAACATTACTTTTGCAGCTACAAATAATCGCGTTATGAACCCATCAGCTAACGGCTGGATAAAAAAATTACTTAAGGAAGTGACTAAGAACACTTCTTTTTTAAACGTTGAAAGTGAAACATTCTATAACGCTTTAAGAGATTGCGGCTTTATTTATGGAAGTAACTTTGATATTGTTTGTAATGTTATTTCTAATAATGATTTCACAGATGAAGAGCTTTCTAAGACTAATTTATGCTTAGCTCTCCTATATACACATACCAACTCGCGAAGTGAAATTCCTTTTGTTGATAGTGTTATTAACTTCTATACCGAGATAAACGAACTTAAAACCTCCTTCTTTTTAGGGTTTCTTGGCGGAAAGAAGTCTAGTGAACAATTAGAAAAAATAATACACAAGCGTATTCAAATAGATGATAACTTCATTACTAAGAACTTTAATTACTTTATAATTAATGCCCTATTATATGTAGATGTATTGGCTTATGAAGAATTTTTAAAGCTAGAATCGATATCTATTGATTATATAAAGACTTTAGAATCATCTATTGAAGCCATTTCTTTAGGTGCTTTAAATTCAAAAGCATCAAAAAATAAATATGATGATGGTTTAATTAAATTGTTTGAATCGTCTTTGCGCTTCCACGACAGTACACCTATTGTTTATTCCGAAGCCATAAAAAACATTAAAACCAATCTAGAAAAATATTATATTTTAGATTTAGCATGTATGGCAACTTGGAGTGATAAAACCATTGATAAGAAGGAACAACAATTTTTACTTCAATTAAGTGCTGCTTTATATGTAGATGCTGTCCATATAAAACAATCGATGCAAACCGTTAATACCTTTTATAGTGTACATAGAGACGATATTGCCTTGCTAGGGTCTAGCAACATGGCTAAAAGTTTTTATAACAACTCTAGTAAAATGGTTAAGAAACTAATTACTAGAAATAGCAAACGCCTGTATCAAGAGTTAAAAGACAGTAAAGAGCTTATGGTACTGCTTACACAATCTACCCAACGGGATTTAACGAGTATAGAACAGAAAAAAGTACAAGAGCAATTACTCGATATTTTCAAGTCTATTCCCAGTCTTGCTATCTTTCTACTTCCTGGTGGTGCCCTACTATTACCTTTGGTTGTTAAATTCATCCCCAAACTATTACCTTCTGCTTTTGATGAAAACAGAATTGAGGAATAATCATTTATAGTCTCAATTTTTTCATTAAATTTACCAATACTTCGTTAAACCTAAAATCCATTTTAAATTTTGAAGACATCCTATTCCGTTGCGGAAATTAACAGCATTTTAAACGGCGAGTTAGTTGGAAACACCACACAAACCATTGAAGGCCCAGAGCAATTACAAAATGCCAATACCAACCATATTACTTTTATAGGAAGTAAAAAATATGTGAAACATTGGGCCGACTCTAAAGCGTGTGCTGCTGTAATAAATGATAATTTAGACATAGAACCAGGTGATAACAGAGCATTAATTAAGGTGAAAAACGCCGATTTAGCCATGGCTAAAATCTTAGAACTTTTCAACCCAGCACCACCTGTATTCGATACCGATATTCACCCAACCGCAGTGATACATGAATCTGCAAAAATAGGTTCTGGCTGCAAAATTGGAGCCAACTGCTATGTTGGTAAAGATGTGGAATTAGGCGATGGGGTTATTTTATACCCAAACGTATGCGTGTTTGACGAAACTATTATTGGTAACAACACCGTTGTTTGGTCTGGAACCGTTATTAGAGAACGTTGTATTATTGGAAGCCACTGTATTTTCCACACGAATGTAAGTATTGGGGCCGATGGTTTTGGATACAGACCAAGTGATGATGGACGAGGCTTAGTTAAAATACCACAAATAGGTAATGTTATTATTGGGCATTATGTAGAAATTGGTGCCAACTCCTGTGTAGATCGTGCTAAGTTTAGTTCGACTATTATTGGCGATGGCTGTAAAATAGATAACTTAGTACAAATAGCACACAACAGTATTATGGGACGCTCTTGTATTATGGCGGGCCATAGCGGACTTGCAGGTTCGGTTACCCTAGGTGATGGCGTTATTATTGGCGGTAGCGCTTCTATTAAAGACCATGCCACCATTCATTCTGGTGCCACCGTTGGTGCAGGCTCTGGCGTTGTGAGCGATGTGGCTGCAGGTAAAACTGTTTTAGGCTACCCCGCACAAGATGCACGAGACATGCTAAAACAATGGGTTGCCATTAGGCAGTTTATGAAAAAACAATAATTTTATTATACAACGCATTCACAATTACCCAATAAAAGGCTTATGATACGAAATATTGAAAATATAGAATTAGAGTATTTAAAACTTGAAGACTACGACGAACTAAAAGAGGTTATGATTGAAGCTTACGCTACGATGCCTGGGTCGTACTGGAAAAAGCACCATATAGAATCTTTAATTAATAAATTCCCTGACGGCCAAGTTATTATTAAGGTGAATAACCAATTAGCAGGTTGTGCCTTATCTATTATATTAGATTATGATAATTTTGACCACAACCATACCTACGAAGAAATTACAGGAAATTTCAGCTTCAAAACCCACAATAATGATGGCGATGTACTTTATGGGATTGACGTTTTTGTGAAATCGGACTATAGAGGCCTACGCCTAGGGAGACGTTTATACGACTATAGAAAAGAACTAGCAGAAAAATTAAACCTAAGAGGTATTGCCTTTGGAGGTCGAATTCCAAATTACCACAAATATGCGGCCCAATTAAGCCCTAAAGAATATATAGACAGTGTGCGACGAAAAGAAATTCACGATCCCGTGTTGAATTTTCAAATTTCGAACGACTTTCACCCATCAAAAATTTTAAAAGGCTATTTGGAAGGCGATAAAGCGTCCAATGAATTTGCTGTGCTTTTAGAATGGGATAACATTTATTACGAAAAGAAAACCACCAAAGCACATATCAAGAAAAAAGTGGTGCGTCTTGGCTTAATACAATGGCAAATGCGTTTGTATAAAGACATGGAAGAACTTATGCAACAAGCCGAATTTTTCATAGACTCGGTATCTGCCTATCGCTCTGACTTTGCGTTGTTTCCTGAGTTTTTTAACGCGCCCTTAATGGCAGATCACAATCACATGTCCGAAAGTCAAGCCATTCGGGAACTTGCCAAACACACGCCTACCATTGTACAAAAGTTCTCAGAATTTGCTATTTCATACAACATAAATATCATTACAGGTAGTATGCCCGAGTTACGTGGCGACCTTCTATACAATGTAGGTTACCTATGCAAGCGCGATGGAACTACCGAGCGTTATGAAAAACTACACGTAACCCCCGATGAAGCTAAAGTTTGGGGTATGCAAGGCGGAAATGAATTAAGAACCTATGATACCGACTGTGGCAAAATTGGTATTCTTATTTGTTACGATTCTGAATTTCCAGAATTAAGCAGAATTCTAGCCGATGAAGGCATGGATATTTTATTCGTTCCCTTTTTAACCGATACTCAAAACGGCTATTCGAGAGTACGCCATTGCGCCCAAGCCCGCGCCATAGAGAACGAATGCTATGTTGCCATTGCTGGTAGTGTTGGTAATTTACCTAAAGTACATAATATGGATATTCAGTTTGCACAATCTATGGTATTTACACCCTGCGATTTTGCCTTTCCTGCAAACGGTATTAAAGCCGAAGCAACAACCAATACCGAAATGATTTTAATTGCCGACGTCGATATTGATATGCTACGTGAATTAAACCAATTTGGTAGCGTTAGAAACTTACGAGATAGACGAAAAGATTTATTTGAGTTAAGAAAGAAATAAATTTAGTTATAAAGTTTAAATGTAAATCCTGATAGCAACCTATCAGGATTTTTTTGTTTTACGTAGGAAAAAGTAATTATATTTACGACGCAACAGAAATAACAAACTTGGTATATCCTTACTTATTGGTGGGATATGGGGTGTGATGGTTATTTATTATATGCTGCCAACATTATAAACTAAACCGCTTCGTTAGAGAAATCTGAACTGAAATAACTCTGCTTTCTCGATTTATTCTTCCTTTGTTTGCTTATAAATAAACCCACAATTTGATAAGTTAATTCTTATCTTTAGAGCTTTTTACAAAATGCAATGATTATATCTTTTAAATAAATGGCAGGAATAGTAACAAGCGTAGAGGACCAAATGAAAAAACTTCGTAAAAGAGGTATGGATTTGGATTTAGAAGAAGATAAAATAAAAGAAATACTGTTAGATATTGGGTACTATCGTTTAGGATTTTACTGGCATCCTTTTGAAGTTGATGTAAAACATAATTTTGCAGAAGGAACTAAATTCTCAACTGTAATTGACCTCTATTATTTAGATGTAGATTTAAGATACTTATTGATTAAGTATATAAACAGGTTAGAATTAAATTTTAGAACTAACCTTATTTATTGGGCTTCTACGCATTATAACGATAATGCAATTTGGTACACAGATACCGCAATAATGGCAGAAGAATATTTGAAAGATATAAAATCACATTACAATAAGAATTTTAAAACGAAGAATATTCAAATTAGTAAGCATCACGCTAAATATCCCGATGATAAGTATGCACCTTGTTGGAAGACTTTTGAATATTATACATTTGGTTCAATAGTGAAAGTATTTCAACATATTATCGACCAAGATGTTAGGAAAGTAATTTCATTACAGTATGCAATTAAGAAACCTGATAGGCTTCAAAACTTTTTAGATACTTTGGTCTTTGTTCGTAACAGTTGTGCGCATAGTGGCGTGATATTTGATTTACATATAGACGAAGGTGTCAGTGGAGTACCAGACGTGCCTTTTAACAATGATTACAGCCATAGTTTAGATGCAGCAATTAAAGCCCTGCTTTTTTTAATGGATAATATTTCGAGCAATAGAAAGAATGATTTAGAAGAAAAATTAGTTAAATTATTCAATAAATTTGCAGACAATGTTGTGATAAAAAATATCATCGAAAGTAAATTAGGATATTATTATAATACGTAATTTAAAAAATATTTGTATATTTGTACTTCAAAAGTGTCCCATTAGTCATTTGCATTCGTGGTGCACTCAAAAAAAATAAACAACCTCAGATACTATCTGAGGTTTTTTTATGCTCTAATTTCACTTCCGAATATTAGTAATTTGACATCCTTAAAATAAAATTTTGAACTGATTTATATCTAATTTAATAGAAATCAAACTTAAGACATATAAAAGCGCTTATTTTCAACTTAAACAATGTTAGTTGCTTTGTTAATTCGCTTATTGTTTTATTCAAAAACCCTTAGAACCAAATACCTTATTATTTATACACCCAAACCATACACCACCTTTTAATGAATAACTGAAATGAAATAACAGAGTCTTTTAAATTCTTAAATGATTTTAATTTCAAAGGACCTATTATTTACCCTAATGGCGTTGAAACCAATTTTGATTATATATCAAAGTATTCCGTTATAAATATAACTTATGAACCTAACTATGAATTCTTAACCAAACTTATAAAGTTTAAAACGGAGTTAAATACTTCTGAACTTGAAAAAATGAGATGGAGAAAACTAAAAAAATCTGAGTATAAAGTTTACGAAATCGGGCTTTTTTTAGACCCAAAAAATAAGAGATAGTATTCATATTGAAAACCAAGGAGACAAAAACAGAGCATACTTTGCTACCCTGCTGAAATCAAACCAAAGTGTATTAGAACATAATTTTAATGATTTCAGAATTAGTAACTTGATTTTAAAATGGCTGCATTAAAAATCGCAGCGTACACATAGACCTTATAACCAACAGCAACTCCTGAAAATTCTAGATGTAAAATCGCACGTATTAAAAAAATTCGTAACTTGTGAAAAGCTATTAATCAGTAAAACAACTAGTTATGAAAAGAAAATTCACATGTGCAATGATTATTATTTTTGGAATATTAATTATGGGATGCAAACCAAAAGAAGAAAAAGTTGAAGTTGAAGAAATTAAAATTGATTTAGTAAACGATGAGTTTCCAGAGGCCAAACAAGAAGTAATGGAAACCTTTGGTGGTATTGCCCAAAGCATTAAAGATGGTGATTTAGACAAACTAATCTCCTACCATGCCTATGGTCCGAAATTCACCGAATTTAAAAATGGAGAACCAAGAAATGGCGGCGAAGCCAATGAAGCCCATGAACGAAATGTTTTTGGCTCTGTAACTGAAGTATTAAAATTTGATGCTAAAGATTTACAAATTGCCGTTTATGGCGATGTCGCGAACCTAACCTTTCATTCCGATTTTCATTTAAAATTTGGAGAAGATGTAGTGGTAGTGAACGACCAAATAACACTTTTGTTTGTAAAAACAGATCAAGGTTGGAAAATGGTTCATGAACATCATTCCCCTTTAGCTAAAGAAGATAGTTAAAAACACAGCACAATCCCAAAAAAGATAACTCAAGACTCCTTAAAGCAAGTTTTTTCACAAATAGAAAGCTTAGTTTTAAGGAGTCCTTATTTTTATACAGCACTAATTTTAAATAAAAAAGTAAAGCCATACCCACATATTAACACCTACTTTAACCTCCAAATAATAAATAAATGTTAAAACCTTTTCCTATTACTAACCGATTGTTTAGTTTTGTCCTGTAATTAAAAGTAATGGCTCGAAAAAAAGCATATATAGAAGAAGAGGTTATTGAAAAAGCGATGGGCCTATTTTGGCGCAACGGCTACGAATCTACTTCTATGCAAATGCTTGAAAAAGAAATGGGCATTAATAAGTTTTCCATTTACTCTAGTTTTGGAAGTAAACAGGGTGTATTTCTGGAAAGCTTAAAAAATTATAACAAGAAAATACACGTTATTTTCGACAAATTTAAAAACGCCAACAATGGCGTTCAAGACATTAAAGATTTTTTCTATGATTCTGTACATATTAGTAATCTAGAAGGCAATCATAAAGGTTGCTTGGTTACAAATACTTACAATGAATTTTCTGAAAGTGACGATCCGTTAATATCAAATCAAATGGCAGCATTCATGGATAATGTTAAAACATTATTTATAGAAAAATTAAGCATGGACGGAACTAAAGATGAAGAAACCATAAAGAAACAAGCTAATTTTTTACTATTAGCCAAACATGGTTTAGCCGCAGCAACACGTGTTAATACACAAAAAGAAATTGAAGATTATATAGAAATGACCTTCATGAATATATAAACATTTTTTTACCTAATAACTAACCGATTGTTTAGTTATTTAATACTAATTACAAATTTTAAAATAGAATAGATTATGACAACATTAAAAATTCACAACATCGAATCGGCTCCAGAAGCTAGCAAACCATTATTAGAAAAATCTCAAAAAGCATACGGAATGATACCTGGCTTACACGGTGTACTAGCAGGTGCTCCAGGCGCACTAGATGCTTACCAAATAATACATGAGTTATTTGTTAACTCATCATTTAATGAAGAAGAATTAACCGTAGTTTGGCAATCTATAAACGTTGAACACGCGTGTCATTATTGTGTACCTGCACATACTGGCATTGCAAAAATGATGAAGGTTGATGAAGCCATTACCGCTGCATTACGTAACGAAACACCTCTTGAAAACCCAAAATTAGAAGCTTTACGTACTATGACTTTAACGATTGTTCGTAATCGTGGTAATGTAACAGCACAAGATTTAGAAGCTTTCTATGCTGCAGGTTACGAAGAAAGACAAGTTTTAGAAATCATTTTAGGAGTATCTCAAAAAGTGATTAGTAACTATACAAACCATATAGCAAATACGCCCGTAGACGCAGCTTTTAAAAGCTTTGCATGGGAAAAAGGGAATGTGGCAAAATAAAACCACAGATTGATAGCCATAAACCTTCCGCTGTTTTTTAGGCGGGAGGTTTATTTATAACTAAAAAACATGATTAAACTAACAGTAATGTATCCAAATACCCCAGATACAACGTTCAATAAAACCTATTACACAAACCAACACAGTCAATTACTGTCTGATTTGTTGGGTGACGCCATCCTATCTTCCGATATTAATTTCGGGTTAACAGGAGCTTCACCAGAATTACCAGCTCCTTATGTGATTATTTCAAACCTCGTTTTTGAATCTTTGGAGTCATTTCAACAATCTTTTGGCGCTCATACTGAAGTTATTTTAGCAGATCTTCCTAACTTTACGAACGTGCAACCGCAAGTTCAAATTAGCGAAATCTTATAAAATAGGTTTCACTCTAAATACGATATTATGAAAGAAAAATTAAAAATAGACATCGTTTCAGATGTGGTGTGCCCTTGGTGCACCATTGGCTATAAACGCTTAGAAAAAGCCATTTCAGAATTAGGCCTTCAAGACCAAGTAGAGATTGAATGGCAACCTTTTGAGTTGAACCCACACATGCCTGCAGAAGGTCAAAATGTACAAGAACATATTGCAGAAAAATATGGTTCTACCTTAGAACAGCAAAAAGAATCTCAAGAACACATGGCAGAAGCTGGTGCTGAACTTGGTTTTACCTTTGACTATTTTGACGACATGCGCATGTCCAACACATTAGAAGCTCATATTTTATTAGAATATGCCAAAGCTTTTGGGAAGCAAACCGAGTTAAAAATGCGTTTAACAACAGCTTTTTTCAGTGAAAGAAAAGATGTATCAAAAAGAGACGTCTTAAAGGAAGCTTTACTGGATATTGGTTTAAATGCAGAAGAAGCATTAGCTAAGTTAGATAGTGACGATGCACGCTATGAAGTAAAAACGAAAGAAGCTTACTGGCAAAATATGGGTGTAAAATCGGTACCAACCATTGTTTTTAACAGAAAAAGTGCTGTAACTGGTGCACAACCAGTGGATGTATTCAAACAAGTATTGTCTGAACTTACAGCTGAAGCCTAAAAACCAAACCCTTATAAAAATAAGACCCATGGAACCTACAGGAAACCATAAAGAATTACAACGCCCAAAAGTGTTGTTTTTTGATGTAAATGAAACACTTTTAGATCTTACCAACATGAAAAAAAAGGTTGGTGACGCTTTAGGCGGAAGAGAGGATTTGTTATCATTATGGTTTACCACCATGTTGCACTATTCTTTAGTAACATCGGCTAGTGGACAGTATGAACATTTCGGTCATATTGGTGCTGCAACCCTGCAAATGGTTGCCGCCAATAATAACATCGTGATTTCTGAAGATGAAGCCCGAAAAACAGTTACCGAAGGTTTACAAGGTTTACCTGCGCACCCCGAAGTAAAAGCGGCTTTAACACAATTAAAAAATGCTGGTTACAAATTAGTTTCTTTTACCAATTCATCCAATGAGGGCGTAAAAAAACAATTTGAAAGTGCTGGTTTAACCGATTATTTTGACGCACGCTTAAGCATTGAATCTGTTGGAAAATTCAAACCCTTTACAAACACTTACGCATGGGCCGCCGAACAAATGGGCGAAAAACCAGAAGCATGCATGCTCATTGCAGCACATGGTTGGGATGTTGCCGGAGCCCTCTGGGCAGGTTGGCGTGCTGCCTTTGTAAGCAGACCTGGGCAACAACTTTTTCCTTTGGCGCCTAAAACAGAAATTGTAGCTTCCAATTTAAAAAAGGTTGCCGATATTCTTATAACTTACAAATAGTATATAATACCCTTTTCCGCTTCGTAATTTAGCTACTTTTGCGTTCTCGTAATGAACCCATAAGTGACTAAGGCTGCATTTTTCATGAAATGATGAGGTCTGAATTCAAATAACCACATGATAAAAAAAGTTGTAAAAATGACGACCATCACCATATTAGCATTCGTAGGCTTCTTAGTAATAGCCTATATCCTTTTTACAAACTTCTACCCTAGTTTTGGTGGTAAAATATCGAAAGAGCGCCACGTTATTTATGTTCAATCGGAACAATTTAGAGATGGAAAATTCAACAATACTCGTCCTGTTCCTAAAGATTTAAGTTTTACTGAAACTTTAAAACTTGCCTATACCTTTTTCACAACTAAAGTTCCTAACGGTCGCCCTAAACAAAACTTAGATGTAAAAAAACTGGATTCCACCCGGGTTGCAAATTACAGCAATAAGGCCAGAATGGTTTGGTTTGGACATTCGTCATTTCTCCTTCAAATGGAACATAAAAATATTTTAATAGACCCTATGTTTGGGAAAGTGGCGGCACCTCACCCCCTTTTAGGCGCTAACAGATTTAATACAGAGTTTCCCTTAGAAGTAGATAAGTTACCACAAATTGATGCTGTTATTTTTTCGCATGACCATTACGACCATTTAGACTATGAAACCGTTCTGAAAATAAAAGACAAAACTGGGCATTTCTTTGTTCCGCTTGGCGTCGGTGCCCATTTAGAAGCTTGGGGTGTTCCTAAAACTAAAATCACCGAATTAGACTGGTGGCAAGAAACTACTTTTGGAGACTTAACCTTTGCATGTACACCTGCACAGCATTTTTCAGGTAGAAGTTTTAATAATGCACAAAGCACCTTATGGTGTTCGTGGGTGATACAGTCTAAAACTGAAAACATTTATTTTAGCGGAGACAGCGGTTATGCGCCACACTTTAAAGAAATTGGCGACAAATACGGTCCTTTTGATTTAGCTTTAATGGAATGTGGGCAGTACAATAATATGTGGGCAGATATCCATATGATGCCCGAAGAAACAGCACAAGCAGGCTTAGATGTAAAAGCTAAAAAAATAATGCCTATTCACTGGGGCGGATTTAAATTAGCATTGCATGATTGGACAGATCCTATAAAACGGGTACAAGCCAAAGCCAACGAATTAAACCTGATGCTTATTACCCCAGAAATTGGTGAAGACATTCGTGTTAGTGATTTAGATAACCCTTATACAAATTGGTGGGAAGGAAAGTAATAACATATTACTCCAACCACGTCTTGAAATCCTTAACCCGTTCGCGAGCAACAATAACATCTTCTTCATTATAAGAGTTTAGCTTTATTTGTAAACGCGAATTGGTATAGCTCACCATATCTTTAATGGCATTAATGTTTACAAAGAATTTTCTATTAATACGGAAAAAGGTTTGTGGCTCTAGTTCGTTTTCCAATAATTCTAAAGTAGTGTCTAATAAATAATTCCTACCTTCTGTGGTGTGCAAATACGTGCCTTTATTTTCACTGTAAAAACATTCAATCTCGTCTATATTTACAAGTTTTAAATGCTGACCAACCTTTACCGAAAAGCGCTTTTTATACTCCCGGTCTATGGGGTTAACGAGTAGTTTCTTGATATCATTAAAATCTAAAGTAACGGCTTGTTTTTGCGGTAAGCGTTCCTGGTATTTTTTAACGGCATTTTCTAAATCGTAATCATCAATGGGTTTCAGTAAATAGTCTATACTGTTTAGTTTGAAAGCCCGCAACGCATATTCATCATAAGCTGTCGTGAAAATAACGGCCGATTTTATTTCAATAGCTTCAAAAATTTCAAACGAAAGTCCGTCGCTTAATTGAATATCAAGAAAAATTAAATCGGGATGTGGGTTATTATTAAACCATTCAATCGCTTCTTCTACGGAATGCAACATGGTTTCTGCTTCTATGTTTAAAACACTCAGCATGCGCTGTAAACGTCTTGCTGATGGTTTTTCGTCTTCTATAATGATGGTTTTCATGCGTTGGTGTTAATTTGTTTTTTTTTCAAAGTTGTAAAAGAATAAGGTTTTAAAGTTACAAAGTCTCAAATCGTTACTGAATACTGAAACTGCTTACTGCCACTGAACACTGCGACTCAATACTGCAACTGTTCACTAAAACCTCACTTCCAAGGTTTCTTATCCTTTTCCATAAGTTCTTTAATTTTACGTTCTTCCCAGTCCTTACCCAACATATAATTCGGCACAAAAACAGATACACCATGCGCCACTAAACCAATGCCCCAAAAAAACAAGGTTGTAAAATTATGCCATTGAAAATAGCTTTCCCCAGCATCTAAATTTTGAATATTAACAACCACTATCATCATATTAATAACTACGTACACTATCGCATGGGAGTAGAAACCTCTAATACGTTTTACGCGTTTTGCAGCACGCTCATAACGGTCTTTATCTATATAATTGCTTTCCATTATTTCCAGGTTTTATGATTTGACGATTCTTCTTTTTCTAAAATTTCTTGAATTTTACGTTCTTCCCACGATTTTCCGTATCCAAAAATACCAAAGGCGTGAAACGTTAAACCCATGCCCCACCCTAACATCGGGAACCAAAACCATTGATAACCCCACGAGGTCCTGTAGTTTATAAATATTAAAAAAGGGATGACGATGCAATAGGATAGTAAATTTGAATAAAAGCCTTTAATTTCTTGTACGCGTTTTTTGGCTTTGTAATAAGCATCTTGTTCGTTGTAATTTTGATTGGTTTCCATGTTGTAAATTTGTTTAGTAAGCATTGGTATGGCTACAGAGAACCGGTTTGCTTCTTTGTTAATATCTATTTTTTTTGTGGTTAATAAGTCGTAACGCTGCATGATGTTATTTAAACCTACACCACTACTTTTTTTAACTATTTGTTTAATTTGTAAATTATTTTCAACCACCAAACGGTCACCGGCTTCGTAAATTTTAATGTGCAATGGCTTGCTTGATGTGACAATGTTGTGCTTTACTGCATTTTCTAAAAGCAGTTGTAAGGATAACGGAACTACTTTGCTTTCTGGGTTGTTTGCGTTTTCAGGAATATCGAAAATAATACTGTCTTCAAATCGCATTTTTAATAGTGACATGTAGGTTTTAGCAAATTCCAATTCCTCGTCAACAGATACCAACTCCTTATTTTTTTGTTCTAAAACATAGCGGTATACTTTAGAGAGTGACGTTGTAAACTTTTGGGCGTTTACCGGATTCTCTTCAATTAAACTCGTTAGTACATTCAAACTATTAAACAGAAAATGCGGATCTAACTGGTTTTTTAAAGCATCGAACTTGGCACTTGCCGTACCAGCAATAACCTTTTGTTCCTTTATTTTGTTTTGTTGATACCTGTTATAGAAATACACAAAGTGAAAAATAATAACAATGGTTAAGGTGATCCACAATCCAAACTGGTAGTATGCGAATTTTTCATGCGCTATAAATTCTTGAAACGAACCGCCATAAAACACAATGGATGTAAACCCTCTAAGAAAAAACAAGCCTAATAAAGTTAATACTGTAGATCCCGCAATACCAATAACAATCCGTTTAATCCGGTCTGTTTTATCCCATTGGCGACATTCCAAATAATCGAAAAAAGACATATTACCAAAGCCCAAAACAAAACTGTATAATTGGTAAAGTGAAAAATTGATTAAAAATTCGTTTACACTTTCAAAATTAAAGCCACCAGACAAGGCGTTGCCAATTACAAAAACAGCACAACCTATTATAAAACTTAAAATAATTGATTTTTTTATTTTTTTCATCTGGTTATATTCTTTGCTTTTAATTGGAAACATTTAGCTTCCTTTTAATCAATTCTTTGGGCATCGAGAACTCGTTATATATGGTTCCTAACTTTGTTTTAAACTATTTACACGATTCTAATAACATAACAACACGATCTTTTCCCCAATTTGGACTAAACGGTGTTTCAGGTTTAAAGTTAGCAAAAAGTTCTAAAGCGCGTTCTAAATCCTTACAGAATGGCTTCGTATCTTGTCCAAAATACTTAGCACTCCCCATGTTCCACTCCGCTTTACTGTAAACAACTCGTGGGTTTTCTGGTGCTATCATTTCTGCTTTTGTGTATAATTCTACAACTTTGCCTGACAACGTCATTCCATACGTTGCCCCATCAAAAGACACCCAAGCGGTATGCAATAAGGCTTGAAGCACTAAAATTTCCGGATTGTTTTTAGAGATCGCTGTGGCATCGTTCAAAAAATCTTGAGCCTTTTTAAGTTGAGCCGTTAATTTTTCCTCATTCGTTTCCCCAAAACTACTAACAATATTAATTTGGGCAGCGTAATATGAGGGCAACCAATTATCGGGTTCTGCTTTTGCGATGCGTTCAAACAAATTAGATGCTTCGGTTGGGTTGTTGCTTCCCCAAAGTTCAAAGGCTTTTTGCATACCTTGTTCGTAATTAGTTTGTGCTGTTGTTATGGCTGAAACTAGAATTGCTGTGATGATGATTAAATTTTTCATGAGTTTATATTTAAAGTCTTATTTGTTGAATAATTGATTCATTATTTATTTGAAATTTGGCATCTTCCCATTTTGGAGGTCCCATAAAACCTTTTGCATTGTTGGAACAACCGTAATCTTCTTTAGGAATTCCGAAAATTATCGTATCAAATTTTCGGTTATCATTTTCATCATGAAACATAGAAACCGCATAAGTACCATTTGGAACATCTTTAAAGGTTATGGTACAACTATTGTTCTCAATTTTTTTAATGCCACTTTTAATGCCTTTAGCTAAAAAGGTGGATTTTGAATTGTAAAGTGCCACAAACACTTTTCCGTTGTTACTATCTAAATTTGAAATAACGACAGTCACATCGTTTTGTTTTGATTCCTGAGCGCTTAAGGCAATAACACTGAAAAGCGATAAAAAAATTATTTTAATTAGATTTTTCATGATGGCGTAGTTTTAAGTTCTGATACAAATATCTAACAGCATCACTGATTTTTAAAAAGCGACTTACCCAATTGTAATTTTTCGGGGATGAAATGTGCAAACCGCTTCATTTCACAAAAACCCCGAGTTGATTTAATAGAATAAAGCAACTATATTCGTTTTACCTTCGATAAAAAAAGCATTTTTCATAAATTGACAGGTATTGAAAACAAGCACCAAGATAAAATGAGCTCCGGGAAATTTTTAACATACATCGCTTCACATTTAAATAGAGATGAAGCTGAAATTTCGAGCATCGTTGCCAGTTGTTCATTTAAAAATGTAAAAAAGGGCAGCTATCTTTTACAAGCGAATGAACATTGTAACCATGGCTTTTTTGTTGAAACAGGCCTTTTAAGACAATATTCTATTGATAAAAAAGGAAAGGAACACACCATCTCGTTCGTTCCTGAAGATTGGTTTGTAACCGATAGGGACAGTGTGTTTTTCAACAGGCCATCAAAATATTTTATACAAGCACAAGAAGATAGCCAAGTGGTGTTGATAGACCAGAATTATGAAAAATTAATGTCTGAGAAAATCCCCAATTTTGCCGAGTTCAACAACAGGTTACTACATAACCACATTAGCCAACTGCAAGAACGCATCGACCTCCTTTTAGGCGCTACGGCAAAAGAACGGTATTTACATTTCATAAAAATGTACCCAGATATTTTACTGCGTGTACCACAAACCATGGTGGCTTCTTATTTAGGTATAACCCCCGAAGGTTTAAGTCGGGTTCGGAAAGATTTAGCTCTAAAAAACTTCAAAAAATAGTTTCTTAACATAGATCAATGCACAACCGTTTTAATGGCTCTAACTTTGTATTATTAAAATTTAGAACCATGAAACTTCTGAAACAAACTCTTGAATATTAAGAGAATGATGCTAAGAAAGTAACATGTGTTCACTAAAAAATTATAAACACATGAAAACAAAAACTGTAGAATTAGTAGCCGCACCACCATCACCACATTTTGTAGGCGATGGTTTTAGAGTACACAATTTTATACCTGGCGGCTTTCGAATGGATATGAAACGAATGGATCCGTTTATTATGATGGATTATAATTCTAAATATGTATTTCCACCCGCAACCAAACCCAAAGGCGTTGGGGTACACCCACACCGAGGTTTTGAAACAGTTACTATTGCCTACAAAGGCAGAGTGGCTCACCACGATAGTGGCGGCGGTGGCGGTGTTATTGGTGAAGGCGATATCCAATGGATGACGGCTGCAAGTGGCGTACTCCATAAAGAATACCACGAGGAGGCATGGAGTAAAAAAGGAGGCGAATTTCAAATGGTACAACTTTGGGTAAACCTTCCTAAAAAGGACAAAATGAGTCCGCCAAAATACCAAGCCATTAAATACGACACCATTAACCGCGTCGCATTAGAAAATAATGCAGGCACTATCGAAGTTATTGCAGGCGAATACCAAGGCACATTAGGTGTTGCTTCCACTTTTTCTCCTGTAAACATGATGAATGCCAAATTGAAAAAAGGAGGTAAAGCGAGTTTCCAGTTTCCTGCAAACTTCAACACCGTATTATTAGCTATTGAAGGAAGTTTTATAATAAATGGAACCGAACAAGTACCTACCGACCATTTAGCTTTAATGGCCAATGATGGCGACCAATTTGAAGTAGAAGCTAGTGAAGACTCGGTAATATTGGTACTTAGTGGAGAACCGTTAAACGAACCTATTGCTGCACAAGGACCTTTTGTTATGAATACCAGAGAAGAGATTGCTGAAGCTATAGACGATTACAATCTTGGTAAATTTGGGCATTTGGAAGATTAAGTCCTAAAGCAATCGTGTGACACCTTCATAACACAATCGTACTTGAATGTGTGAAAATTAGAATTAAATTAGAAACTTGGAGTACACTTATAATTTGGTGTACCCAAGTTTTTGAGTTTAAAAAGGAGCTTCATTAGGAAACAATACCTGGCTACAAATTATCCAATTGGTTGCTCTTTTTATCTTCACTGATAGTCCAAAAGAAACCTACAAAAAAGAATTGATCGGCAGCGGGTTGTAAAGCACGTCGGTTAAAATGCCCATTCCCATCGGGCGTATTCGCATATTGGTAGCCATTAATATTTTTAAAACCCAACACGTTATTTACTGAAGCATATAGAATTTTTTGCGGACTAATTAAATACGCCCAATTCACACTCAAGCTATTATAAGCTTTTGTTTTTTGGTTCAAAAATCCCGTTTCGTTGGGGTTGGTATACGTTCTACCCGATGCCAAAGCGTAACTAAAACCTACTTGACTGCGCCAATCATTAATCCAATATTTCCCAACAACTGATAAGTTATGTGTATTTGCGAAATTGGGCTGTGCCTTTGTTGGGTAGTTTTTATAATCGCGCTCGGTATCTAAAAACGAATAACTCAACCAATAATCAATATTTTTAATGCTTTTACTATCGCGGTAAAAGAAGTCGACACCCCGTGCAAACCCAAACCCCTTGTTGTTATAGTTGCTGTTGAAATTGGCAAAATCGCTATCATATTTTACCAAATTATTATAGTTTTTATAATAAGCTTCTGCTCTAAATAGTTTTCTATCGGCATTATATTGATAATTCACTATAAAATGCGAGGTATTTTGTGCTTTTAAATCTTGATTGAATTTTAAAATATCACGCGATGGGTTTTGATAAAAGTTACCATAAGCCAGCGATACTTGGCTTTTACCAGATGTTTTGTAGGCCAAAGACAGTCGCGGTGCTATGCTAAACGCTTCAAACAACTGGCTATATTCTGCACGTACACCTGTTTTAAACGCGAGCTTTTTAGAAATAAAGATATCAGCTTCTGTAAACGCCGCCACCAGATTAGAATCATACCCGTAGTTAGCGTTATTTATAGAACCATTGCTGTAGTTTTCCTTGAAATTGGTAGCGAAGTATTCCGCGCCAAAATAAAGCTTAAAACGATTGCTTATTCGGTTTTTGAATTTTAGTTTGGTATGTACCGAGTTTTCTTCATCTGCAATAGTACTATCAACGATGCCTAAATCATTATTCCCATGAGTAAAACTGATGCCTCCAAAATAGGACCAATTAGCATTTATACTCCCTTCATACGAACTATTCAAATAGAAATTTTTATTCTTCAATTTAAAATGAACACCCGCTTCTTCATTTATATCTTCTTGAGTTAATTCAAACTGAGTCACATCAAAAGCACCATACAATTTAAACAACCCGCTACTTGTTTTTTTTCGAAACACGGTTTCACCAGATAGCGTTTCGAAAGGTTTCAACCAATCATTCCGACTCGTAAACACAGCATTATAAGGTGCCAAGTTGATATAAGACACATTAAAACTCAACGAACTTTTGTCCCATTTATGGGTATTCCCCAAACTTCCACCTACACTCATTACGCCAATATCCGTTTTCTCTTGATCGGGTTCATCAATGGTATTTAAAAGCAATACACTGGAAAGCGCTTGACCAAATTCAGCCGAATACCCACCTGTCGAGAAGGTAATACCATCGAACAAAAATGGGGAATAGCGTCCACGGGTTGGTGCATTATTGGTGGTGGGCGTATAAGGCGTAAACACCCGAATGCCATCAATAAAAATTTGTGTTTCGTCGGCATCACCACCACGCACAAACAATCTGCCATCTTCGGCAACCGTGGTCGTTCCTGGTAAGGTTTGCAAAGCCCCCACAAAATCGCCCAAAGCACTAGCGGTTGTTACCACATCCATAGGTTTCAATACTGTTACTTTACTGGTATCGCCTGCCGAAAAGGTTCTTGCCGATAGTACCACAGCGTCCAAAGCATTCACATCTTCACGCAGCTTCACATGTACATTTTGCATATAAGAAATAGCTCCTAGCATGGTAAATGTTTCAAAAGACATAAAAGAAACAATTAATGTTTGCGTTCCTGTTTGTGTTGTTATAAATGAAAATGTGCCATTCTCACCACTCGTGCTCCCATCATAAGTGCCTTCCAAATAAATATTTGCACCAGGTATGGGCATGCCTTTTGCATCGGTCACTTTTCCGTTAATGGTTGTTTGTGCGCTTAAATTCAAACTCAATAAAATAACAAGACTTGTAATTAGTTTTTGCATGATTTTGGTTCTTCGGTTTCTTCCATACAAATTTGAAACAAAAGGAATGGCTTTAAAATTTTAGATAACCGAACTGTTAAATTAGGAGGACGAACAGTTATTTTAATGAAACCATACATAAAAAATGAAGCCAGTTTACAGATTATTTCCTACCTCCTTTCCGTCTCCTTTTCACTTAATATATTTTTCCTATATTAGCCTATCTAAATACCGTATTTTTAATAAAAACGCCGTCATAGATTTTATCTATACCAATACATTAAACAAATACTATCCAAATAGTTAAATAACTCAACTAAAGTTTTTATTTAACCTCAACACAAAACAGACAAAACCATAAAACGACTACTATACCGTTCATTTAGACTTCTAAAAAAGTAAAAAAAAGCCTCTTAATTTAGCGCCATTTTAAATCACTTTTTAAAATTCTTCACACCCTACTGTAACATTTCAAAACTTTAAGCTACTTATAATAATAACTAATCCACCGATTTGAATAAAGAACTAGAACATAGTTTTGTTGAATTGCTTGAAGCGCATCAAAACATCATACATAAAGTATGTCGTTTGTACACCAATAATTACGATGCACATAACGATTTGTTTCAAGAAATAACCATACAACTTTGGAAAGCGTACCCAAAGTTTCGTGGCGATGCCAAGTTTAGTACTTGGATGTATCGAGTAGGATTAAATACCGCCATAACGCTTTACCGAAAATCGAAACGTAGCATAAACACACAAGATTTTCAAGGTGTAGAATTTAAAATATCCGTAGAAGCTTATGACGACACAGAAGAACAACAACTTAAAGTATTATATAAAGCAGTACATCAACTCAACGATATAGAAAAAGCCCTGGTGTTTCTATATCTAGAAGACAAAAATTACAGTGAAATTAGTGAGACCATGGGTATTAGCGAAGTCAATGCCAGAGTGAAAATGAACCGAATTAAAAACAAGCTAAAAACCATTCTAAATCCCTAAGGCAATGGACGAATTAGACATCTTAAAAAAAGACTGGAACAAAGAAAAGCCAGAACATAAAAAATTATCTACCCAAGATATATACCCCATGTTACATAAAAAATCGTCCTCCATTGCGAAGACCCTTTTTTACATTAGCATTGCCGAATTGGTGTTTTGGATTTTAATAAGCATCATCCCTTATTTCACATCCAATAGCTACAAAGAACGCTTAGACGCCATTTACACCAACGATTACGTGTTTGGAGCACTAACCGTATTTAGCTACACCATCATTCTGTTATTTATCTACCTACTGTTTAAATCGCATCAAGCCATTTCTGTAACAGATAATGCTAAAAAACTCATGGAAAGTATTTTAAAAACCCGAAAGGTTATAAAATACTATGTTATCTATAATTTAGCGATGGCCTTTGTTTCTATGGTATTAGGCACCTATTTCGCCATCATACACAGCCCAGAATTAACCGACACCATCTCGCATTTCAGTGATAAACAAAAACTAGTTGCTTTTGCTATAATTACAGGCTGTACCGCGGTATTTATATTCGTAATCTGGTTGTTTTACAAACTCCTTTATGGCTTTCTACTTAAACGCCTAAACCGAAATTATAAAGAATTAAAAAAGCTGGAAGTTTAATTAGGAGTTGGGCGTTACCACAAGGGTCGGGCTTTCCGCTACAAGTCCGCGCTCCCCCAAAAAAGCGGGGTCGCTGTGGGCTTTCCGCTGCAATCCCTAACGCATAAAGAAGGTAACTAAAACGTTTTTCAGAACGTTATAACGAAGCACGAAGCCATCTCATCATATTTATTCAAAATATAATATTAACTCAAAATAAACAGATTGCTTCAGTCGTGCCTCCTTCACAATGACCTGAAGTTTGACACGCAACGTCATGGCGAGGCACGAAGCCATCTCATGATATTCCGTTCAAAATAAATAAGCAACTCAAAATAAATAGATTGCTTCATTCGTACCTCCTTCGCAATGACCTGAAGTTCGATGCGCAACGTCATGGCGAGGCACGAAGCCATCTCATGATATTCAGTTCAAAGTAAATAAGCAACTCAAAATAAACAGATTGCTTCAGTCGTGCCTCCTTCGCAATGACCTGAAGTTCGATGCGCAACGTCATGGCGAGGCACGAAGCCATCTCATGATATTCAGTTCAA
>NZ_JAUPED010000022.1 GCF_030552475.1 Mariniflexile sp. AS56
ACTTTTTCTCATAATACTGTTTAAAATTAATAATTATTTTACACTTTTAAACAGTTCGGTTATAGGGGAAGCTTACACTTTTCTCAACCGCCTATTTCCCATTTTACTTATTCTAGGTCGTGATCTTATACTACTTCCTGATTCTCTTATAATAGGTGTTAAACCTGCAAAAGAGCAGAGTTCTGAGGCTGTATTAAAACGCTCAAAACCATCAGTCAAAACAATTAATAGAGCACTGGCTTTGGCTCCTAAACCAGGAATGCTTTTAATGCGACTATGCAAGTCCTGATACTCTTGTTTTACTAATTTCAAAACGGTTATCTCCAGTGTTTCTATTTCTTTTTTATAAAATTTTAAGCTCCTATTTATGGAACGTATTACTCTAGGAACTGGACTACCTTGCGCTTCTTCTGAGTGCAATTTATTTTTAAGAACTATTATCTCTTTGGTATATAAATTACTTAAACTTAATAGATGAGAACATTCTATTTGGCTTTTAGTTTGACCTGTCCATAAGCTAGGTGCATTCATAACGGCATATTCATAAATCATTTTAGAATCACTCTTATCTGTCTTTATTTTTGATAGCTTCATTTGGATGAACCGTTTAACTGACAAAGGATTTTCAACACTAACTTTAATGTTATGTTCTATTAGGTAATAAGCCAATCGTAAATGATAAACACCAGTAGATTCCATAACACAATGGGAATTACACCTCATGAGTTTGATGAATTTCTTAAAACCAGTAAGCTCATTGCTAAACTGATGGAACAGACCATCGCTTCCCATCACATCAAAAACATCTTTACTAATGTCAATTCCAAAATAATTCGTATTTTCATTCATATTTAATATGTTATGAAGGAACGTATCTACCGTGTTTTCTACAACTTAAAAACGAGATCCTTAGTCTCTTAGAACTGTACGAAATAATAGTAGAAAAGAGAGGGGATTCTCAAGAAAATCGAGATCAAATCTCACTATACAAAATAACCTTAATCCTCTCTTTTTGTTCTTTCTGTTTATATACTTAAATTTAAAAATTTATTAATAAAAGCTAACTTAAGTTATACATCAACGTTAAAACATTTCGAGAAACTGATAATTCAAATCGACATACTAAAATCAAAACAAGCTAAAAAACTGATTTTTAAGCAATGGATTCTCGAGCGAATTGTGGAATACTTTCTATATACAATGTTCGTTATTGCTTTTCCATTTATTTGGGTTTCGGAATTTAATTCGGATTTGATAAAGAATGAACCGGTTGGAATTTCGTTTTTCTTATTGATTTTGTCTCTAGCATTTAGTTCTCTTCTTATCTACTCAATTGTCAATTTAAATACATTAAAACGCATAAAAGGATTGAGTAGAGCACAGAACGTAACTTTGATTAAAAAGATTACGGAAGAAAATAATTGGAGTATTTATTCGAGTAATCAGCAAATGACAATTATAAATTTCTCTTGGAAAAATTCTATTGGATTTGATTTGGGGAAACAATTGACAATAATTTATGACGGAACTGACTTATTAGTGAATTGTATGTCTTTTGGACTTTACTCAAGTCCCTCACCTTTTCATTGGTTGGCGAATAAAAAAAAAGTAAATAAATTGAAAATGGAATTTGAAATCGGAGTAAAAAAACGTGGTAATACATTATTAAAAGAATGAAAATTAATACTTTAATATTTCTGTTTACATTCAGCGCAGTTTCAATTTGGGCCCAAAATAATAAATTAAGTATTGGGCTTTCTGGTCAGTTGGAATTCAGTAATTATGAATTTAAAAAAACGCCTCCTAATACTAGTGATATTTATAATCCATTTAAAGGGTATTCTAATGCAAACAATGTTTATAATTCTCTTATAGGGTATGCAGTAGGACTAAATATTTTTTATGATTTTAATGAAAAAATATCTGTAGGAACTGGAATTGCATACGCATCGGAAGGTTACGAACTTTTATATAATTACAGTTCTTTAACAAACGTAATTCCTCCTACCAAAAGCGAATTGAGAGTTTACTATTTAAGAGTTCCAATAAAAGTTGGAATGACACTTTTTAAATGGGGTAAGTTCGATCTCAAACCGTCATTGAGTACCATTTTAGATTTTCAAATTGATAAAAAAGAAAATATTTATTATGAGGATGGTTTAAAAGGAGAAATAAATTATTTAGGCAATGACCTAAATGAAACACTATTATCTATTTGTCTCGATTTTGCATTTGAATATAACGTTCAAGAGAATTTAAGCATGGTTTTTGCTCCATTAATAGCAAAAAGATTAACAATTCTAGATGAAAAGAGAATGAAATCAAGTAAATTTTCTTATGGCGCAATTTTTAGTATAAATTACAAAAGATAAAAACGCATTACAATACCGTGTATGAAAAATTGCGATTTTAACTTAACCAATGTGAGGTGCTTTGCTTGCCTGCATCTGATTTTATTCAGGAAAATCCTGACACACAAACACGTTACTTTCCATACACGAGAAGTCAATCAACATAAACAAACAAAATATAAATTAAACTAATGAAAAAAATTACATTACTACTATCCGTATTTATACTATCGGCTAATTTAAATGCTCAAAGCGATACAGAAATTAAAAACTCGATTCGGATGAACGGACTCGGGTTGCTTACGGGATTTTATGAATTTCAATACGAAAGAGTAATAAGTGAAAAAGGCGCCATAAAAATTGGATTTGGAACAGGAACACTTAGAGATGTTTCAGGAAGTGATGCTGATAAAGATTTTGAAGCCGCTTTTGGTACAAACTCATTTAACAACAATAACAAGCATACTGTTGAGGGTTTTACTATTAATGCTGATTATAGATATTTTTTTAGTCATTTACCTATTCCGAAAGGATTATACGTAAGCCCAGGAATTCAATATTTGAAATTAAATGAGACATACTCTTATACGGATAGCCGAAATAAGACTGATACTCTTATTGATAATGATTATTCTATTTTCAATATTAGAGGGCTTTTTGGCTACCAATTTATAATAGCAAAAACAATAGTTTTAAACCCCTATTTAGGTGCAGGAATTGCATTGGGAAGTGTTAGCGAAAATACGAGTCGTACGGATGCTTATGGGGCAGGATTTTCGATCAATGCGGGAATTGATATTGGAATTGGCTTTTAAAACAACTTTGTATAACATATTATGATTAATTGTTTGGTTTTAAGTTACAGAAAATGATTAAAAACA
The DNA here is from genome assembly GCF_030552475.1 of Mariniflexile sp. AS56. GTDB lineage: Bacteria > Bacteroidota > Bacteroidia > Flavobacteriales > Flavobacteriaceae > Mariniflexile. The sequence continues at coordinate 3,233 of NZ_JAUPED010000022.1, forward strand.
ATAAAAATAAAACCCTAACCAAAAACATTAAAACAACATGAAAACAACACCAGAACACGACACTCGAGTTGCGAAAATGCTATTTGGATCGGTATATCCTCATTATGTTACTAAAGTGGAGAAGAAAGGCAGAACCAAAGAAGAATTACACCAAGTGATTGCATGGTTAACGGGTTTTGATGACGAAAAACTACAAGAGCTTATTAATGATAAAGTGACTTTTGAAAATTTTTTTTACCGTGGCAAAATTGAACCCCAATGCGAATTTAATTAAAGGTGTTATTTGTGGTTATAGAATAGAAGACATTGAAACGCCATTAACAAAACAAGTACGATTCTTGGATAAGTTGGTAGATGAGTTGGCCAAGGGGAGAAAGATGGAGAAGATTTTACGGCAAGCGTAAAAAAAACAACCAAAAATAAATAGGACTAGGACTAGCAATAAGATGAATACTAAATTATGATTAGACCCTACCAACCCAATGATAAACCTCATGGCCTTGATTTATACGAAATGGAAATGCCTAATAACTGAAAATTACTTTTTAGAAAAATTATGATGCTGTGTTGCCGTAAAATAATCTCTAAATATTCTATTTAAAACATGGTTTTGGCTGCTCGCTTTCACACCTAAAAGCGGATGTATATTTAAAATGGCCTGCGATAGTGCTTTAACCGAAACAGAAGCGCTAGTATGTATAGTTTCAATATAGGTTTCGGTGATTAAGGTGTCGTTGGTGGTAAACAATTCCATTTCTTGGGCAAAATGATAGAGCTGTTGGTTGGCTGTATGCAGTATAGTGTAAAACGGTTCTAAGTTTTTTTGTTCTAAAATAGCAGTTGCTTCTTCCAAATAATGTTCTGCCATGCCTATATAATTGACCCAAAGAGTTAAGTCGGCAAAAATTGAAAACGGAATTTTAAAAATAGCTTGGGGTAAATGAACCTTATTGTAAACAAAGGCATATTGTGATGAAATCACGACGTCTTCAACTTTAAACGAATGGGTTGCTGTAGCTTTCAAACCCATGGTGTCCCAATTTTTAATAATTTGAACGGCTTCTTTTGGAATTACAAATGAATATACTAATGGGGTTCCGTCGTCATTCAACAGAAAGTCGCCATCAGCCATGATTTTGGCATTCAATGTAAAATGGGAAAGGTAAGGAGCGCCTGTAGCATAATGCCATTCACCAGAAATAATATAATGGTCTCCTTGTTGTTCCGCAGTTCCAAAAACACCGCCACTTCCTCCAAAACAAACAGGTGTATCTGAATCTAGAAAAATATGCTTAGCCGCTTCGGGTTGTAAATTGCCTATAAAATAGTTGGCACCACTACACAGGGTGATGGTCCAACCTAAGCTTCCATCTGTCTTTGCTAAAGCTTGGAGCTTTTGTAGACCTTCGGTAAGGGTTGATTCCAATCCGTTATAGGTTTTAGGTACCCACAGACTCCAAAAATTGTTTTCAGCAATCCAACCCAATACCTCCTGTGAAAACACAGAAGCTTCTAAAATAGTAGGCTTAAGCTGCTTTGTATGCATGTTTTGATTCATTTAAAATAATGTGACGCCATTTAAAATACCCCGATGTGCCAATAGCGAATAGGAATATTGTTAAACCTGCATAAATGTAAAGTTCTTTATAAAAAAGTAAGGGAATGGAAATGATGTTGCTAATATTCAAATAAATCCAGTTTTCCATTTTTCGTTTGGCCATAAGCCACATACCTGCCCAAGCAAAAGCGGTGGTGCAAGCATCCCAATAAGGCACATCTGAATTGGTATGGAAAACCAGCCAATACGACATGATGATGAAGCAAGCTATTACAATACCAATGGCTTTATAGTGTTCTAAAATACTGGCATAGGTGATAGGGACTTCCTTTTTTAGTTTGCCAAATTTCCAGTAAAACCAGCCATAAATACTCATACCTAAATAGTAAAGGTTTAATAGAATATCGGCATAAAGTTTTGAATAATACAACACCCACATACCTATAAGAATGGAGATGATGCCAAACAGGTAATTGTTAATGTTATTTTTTCTAGATAAAAGAACCTGCGTAATTCCAAAGCCTGTACCTAGCCATTGTAAGATGATAATTGGTGATAAAAAAGCCTCCATCATTGGTTTTATGGTTTAAAACGGATGCATTGAGGAGACGAACCAATAATGGAAGGGTTGCAATAACACTCTATCCATAAAATCCCTACGCTGGCATTATCCAGATCAGGTACTAAGCCAAAAAGTGGCTTTTGGGTATCTTCTCAGCCTGTTAAAACAAGCACCCCATTCGGGAGCAAAGTTAGAACTATAGATGGGTTAATGAAAGTGAATCGGCTTTTTTGTTTGAAATAGGTGTAGGTTATTTTAGTAGAATACTGTCAATTTCTAATTTGAAAACAGCTTCTTTCTTGTTTCCAATCAGAAAAGCAATTTGTTCCATTTGAGCGCCTGGATAGTTTGGTACATCTAGAGTTTTACCTCTAAAAGCAGGGTACATGCTGCTAAAAGGAATTTCAATAGTAGTCCAATTTGAAGTGGTCGTAAATGACGCGATATAAGAGTGCTTATCGGTCGAGAGGCTTTTAATTCTAAACTGATAGGTTTTACCATCACCTTTTATTTTGAGGCATACTTTGGTAAACGTTGATGTGTTTTTAGTATGAAAAGGAAACTGAACCATGGCAAACCCGCCATTGTTTTCTAAAACAACTTGCCCACTAAAAACACCCAAACCAGCATCATTTAAAGTAAATAAACTGGTGGATTTACCACCCATAACCACGTCGTTAATGGTTTTCCAGTTACTAATATCACTAGAGGTATTAAAATTGAATAAAACCATTATAATTTGCTTACATCAATCTTGAATAATTCGGCGGCGTTTTTCCAAAGTATTAATTCCTTTTTTTCTTGAGGAAGTTCTAATTGGTTCATGAATTTTAAATAAGATTTCATATTTGAAATAGGCCAATCTGTTCCATAAAGTAAGTATTTAGGGTCTCCTGCATAGGTAATCATTTCTTCAATTTCGGTTTTCATATAACGCTCAAATTTATCTGAGAAATCACCTAAAACCAATCCGGAAATATCCGCATGTACGTTTTTATTTTTGTAAACCACTTCCATACAATCTTTAATCCAAGGGTTTCCAACATGGCAGATAACGATTTTTAAATCGGGGTAATCAACTGCCAAATCATCAATATGTATGGGGTGTGAAAATTTTATTTTACCTGTTGGTGCATAGGTGTCACCAGAGTGAAACATCACGGGCACATCAAATTCAATAGCCATGTCGTACACCACTTTCAGGCGAATATCATTCGGGTAAAAAGGTTCGTAACCTGGGTAAAATTTCAAACCTTTAATAAGTCCGGCTTCTAGATATTCACTAATTTCTTTTAAATCGCGGTAGTTATAATTTAGGTAACTAATACCTGCAACCACACCCAGATTGTCTCGGCCACTAATGGCTTCTACGACTTGTTTGGTACTTGGTCTATGCTCGTTTACCTTATACGACGAAAGTACTAAGGAGTAATCGACCTTATTTTCTAACATGGTTTCTGTTAGCTTGTCTAAGCAATCGTTTAAAGAAACAACACGGTCTTCGTGGTAATTGTTTATATGTGTGTGTACGTCAATAATCATACTGTGGTGTGTTTTAGTGTGAAATGAATTTAATTGTTTTCAATATCGCTAATATGGTGTTCTAAGGCTTTTACCGAAATCTGAATCTCCATAATGAGTAATGATAAAGAGATAATGAGCAGAATAAGAGCAGCTCCAAATACCCAAATACCAAGGGTTTGCTGTTCAATATAAATTAAAAACATGGTTAAAACACAAAGCAACAAGCTGGAAATACCAAAAATTTGCATGGAGCGTGTTAGGTATAAGCGTTGTTTTATGTTTTGTATTTGAGCAATTAAAACTTTGTCTTTATTTTTTTTGTACTTGCTGTGCAAATCTCTAATAACAGCGGCGTAGGCTAGAAACCGGTTGGTATAGGCAAGCATGATTAATGATATGGCTGAAAATAAAACAGCTGGGGTGGTAAGTGTTAATTCTTCCATTTTTTAAGAGTTTGACCAAAATTACTAATTAAAAATAGGCACTGAAAAAAATATCTAATGTTTATTTGGAATCCGCTAATCCGTGGAATTTTATATTGGGAAAAGCATGTAAAACTAATTTAGATCGTGTCCTATATCCCTTTTGAAGTGCATGAACACCTCATGGTTCACTAATTAATTGACGTTAAAATTGGTGTTAGAGCTATTTTCGGAATCTGTCTTTTTGTTATATTACTTTGAAAATTCTTTTTTCAATAGCTCGTTTAGGTTTATTATTATAGAGTTATTCGTGTTTATAGCAGGATCATTTATGGTGCGTACTTCATAGCTATGGTTTGGAACATAACTTTTTTGAATACTATTTAGTTTGCTTTTTTCTTTTTGAATTTGATTGAGTAAAGGACTAGAAGCCCATTCTTTTGAACTGGAAATTCGAATGAATTCATCTGAATAATAATCTGAATAATAGCCGTTTTCTTTTAAAAAATCTGGGTTGGGTATTATGAAAATTATGTTTTTTGTATTGTCTAGCGGAATTTTTTCAAAAGCCTTCCTTAAAGCCTTATATTCTCTATGTTGAATATCTGAAATGTACATGTTTTGGTTAATAAAACCTACAGTTAGTACAGAAATGGCTAATAAGAGTGAAACGTATTTTATAACTTTATTGCTTTGGCTTAATTGTTTTAAAAAGTAAAATTGGTAAAACAATACACTAATGGCTGCAGGTGCAACGGTTCTACTGCATTTCCAAACTTGGTCGGCAACAAGATTTGGTAGATAGCTTAGAGGAAGTACAAAAAGTAAAAAGAAAATGACAAAGTAGTTTTTGTTTGCGATTTTTTGCTTTACAAAGAAGCCTATAAAAGTAATGTAGCCTATAATTAAAAATAAATGAGACCCTAGTATAATACCACTCACTTTAAGTATAGTCTTCAACTCTCTTACATAAAACAACAAATACCTAAAAGGGAATTTTATAATGTTTAATTGAGACCGGCCTAAGGCCTCTACCTTGAGATAATAAAGGTTAATTTTAAAAACAATAAAATATAATATTAAAGAAATACCCAAAAACACTAATAATTGAATAAGTGTTCGTTTTTCAAATTGGTTAGAAACCACAGCGGTAAAAATAAATGGAATAAGAAAAGCGGTACCTGCAGATTGATATAAACTTAACGAAATAATTACAAGCGCTAGAGCTATAAGGCATTTTAGGATGTTTATTTTTTTATCCTCTAACGCTTTCATTAAAATGAGACCAGCGAAAAAAGAGATGCTTAAACTCCATGGAATTTGATACGTGGCACTCCATCCTATAAAAATAGTGAATGATGGAATTGATAACATCAAAAATGAAAAAAGAGCAGACTCAAAAGGTTTTAGCTTCAATTTTAAAAGAAACTTAAATATTTGAATTGAAAATAGAACAGAACCAAGAAGTCCGATAAATCGAATCCATTTTAAGCTTGAAATACTGTCGCAGAGTGTTCCAAAAGTGAATTGGTTTAGTAAGCCGTAAAGCGGTCTGCCTCCTCGAATAAATTCGTGTTGAAAAATGGGCGAGACATCAGCGAGCCAAATAAATTCATAAGAATCCGTGAAAGCATAGTCCCTGAAAATGCCAAAGTTTAAAAGGATACACCCAATTAATGCGGATACACCAAAAAAGAATAAAGGGTTGTTTTTAATTAGACTTTTTGCGGCAAGTGTGTGTTTGTTGTTCAAGCTCTTTTTTTAATCAAAAAATATTTTGAAATTCGGAACAAATATAATTCTTTTGATTGTCGGATAATTACTAAAAATTAAAATTATTTTCTACATTAGGTGCATGCAAGAAGATTTTTTACACTACATCTGGAAACATAAAAAAATCGAGCTGAATAAGTTAAAAACGACCGACGGAGAGACTGTTCTAGTCACATCTGTTGGGCAACATAATTTTAATTCAGGTCCCGATTTTTTTAACGCGCAGCTTCAAATAGGCGAGCAACTTTGGGCGGGCAATGTAGAAATTCATGTGAACTCATCGGATTGGTTTTTACACAATCATGAACAAGATAAAGCGTATGATACGGTTATTTTGCATGTGGTTTGGGAGCATGATACTGATGTGTTTAGAAATAATAATACGCCAATTCCAACACTACAGCTAAAAGATTTTACCAGCAAAGAGGTTTTAAATAATTACGAAAAACTCTTTTCGAAAAGTGGTAAATGGATTAATTGCGAAAATGATTTTGCATCAATTGAGGATTTTCTGTTGAATAATTGGCTAGAACGTTTGTATTTTGAAAGGTTGGAACGCAAATCGGAGACTATTCAAGACTTATTGAAGGAAACAAAAAATGACTGGGAAGCGGTGTTTTTTATAATGTTGGCTAAAAATTTCGGACTTAAAGTAAATGGGGAGTCGTTTTATAGTATGGCTAAATCCATCGATTTTTCTATTGTAAGAAAATCACAAGCCAATCAACAAACCTTAGAAGCGCTGTTTTTTGGACAAGCCGGTTTATTAGAGCAGGGTTTTGAAAACGCTTATTATTTAGAATTGGTGAAAGATTATCAATTTTTAAAGCAAAAATTCAAACTTGAAAACGACTCGGTCATGCCATTGCAATTTTTTAGGTTGCGACCACCAAATTTTCCAACCATTAGAATTTCACAATTGGCTAGTTTGTATTATGAACATAAAAATTTGTTTTCAAAAGTTATGGAAGCCAAAAGTCTAGAAGATTTCTATGCACTTTTTAAGGTGTCGGCGGCATCGTTTTGGAGTTCTCATTACACGTTTCAAAAAACATCCAAGGCATCAACAAAAACACTTACTAAGTCTTTTGTAGATTTATTATTAATCAATACGGTGTTGCCCATTAAGTTCTGTTATTCAAAAGAAAGAGGAGAGGAATCTGATGCCATAATTTTAAAAATAGCTTCAGATTTAGCTTCTGAAAAAAACAGTATTATTGAAGCCTTTAATGGTTTGCGAAACGTTTCAAATTCATCATTACAATCGCAGGCACTACTTCAGCTTAAAACGGAATATTGTGCTAAAAACAAATGTTTACAATGTGCTGTGGGCAGTTATCTCGTTCGGTAATACAGGGTTTAATAGCATTTTTAAACAAATAAACTTTTAAACAATTAAACTTAACACTAAATTGCGGCATGAACGGAATTTATAGACCATTATTATTTTTTCAGAAACATGGTTACTATGTATGTCAACGTATTGCAGAGCGTTTGGGCATAAGAGCGAAGGTTGTAAGAACCTCGTTTATGTATTTAACGTTTGTAACACTTGGTTTTGGTTTTGCTTTGTACTTGTTTTTGGCATTTTGGATGCGCATTAAAGATTTAGTGTACACCAAGCGATCTTCTGTTTTCGATTTATAATTTATGAACCCACTTATTAAGTTTTTTAGAACCAGAATATACGCCGCCGTTTTTTTGATGGTTTTTATATTGTTAGTTGGGGTTGCGGGGTACCGTTTAATTTCTGGCTATTCATGGGTGGATGCTGTTTATATGACCGTTATAACCATGACAACGGTTGGTTTTGGTGAAGTAGTACCCTTAGATCAAGAATCTAAAATTTTCACTATCGTATTAATTTTAGCGAGTGTTTTAATTATGGGTTATGCACTTTCCATTATCACCGAATATATTTTAAGTAAAAACAATGTTGAAGAATTAAAGTATAAAAGAATGCAAAAACAGATAGACAGTTTTAAAAACCATGTGGTTATTTGTGGCTATGGTAGAAACGGAAAACAGGCAGCAACTAAATTGCGTGCTCACAATAAGGCATTCGTGGTTATTGAGAAGAATAAAGAGATGGAAGAGCGTTTGCAATTGGATAATGCACCATATGTTATTGGAAATGCGAATGAAGACGAAGTGCTTATGCAAGCAGGAATTGAGCGGGCGTCTAGTTTTATTTCAGCATTACCTAACGATGCCGATAACTTATTTGTAGTACTTTCTACGAGACAAATTAATAAGGATATCAATATTATTAGTCGGGCATCTAATGAATCATCTTATAATAAATTAAAATTTGCAGGGGCTAATAATGTTATTTTACCAGATAAAATTGGCGGCGACCACATGGCATCTTTAGTTGTTGTGCCAGGGTTAATGGAATTTTTAGATAATTTAGCTATTGTTGGTAAAACAAATATTAATATAGAAGAAGTTGCGGTTGAAAAACTTTTCACCAATCAAGTAAATCAAACTATAAAAGATTTGGACCTTCGTAAAAAAACGGGTTGTACCATCATAGGTTATAAAGATGAAAACGGAGAATATATAGTAAATCCAGAAGCAGAATTACAATTAGCTCCAAATTCTAAAATTATTGTTTTGGGTAGGCCAGAACAAATTGAAGTATTAAACTCAACATATAATATAGACTATTGAATTCGCTAATTTAACAGCTAATGTTTTAAAAAATCATTTTTTTTTAGCATCTTGCTGCTTTTTAGTGCGAATCTTTCAAAAAAGTAAATTAACTTAACATTCTTATGAAGAAATACCTTTCCTCAATTATAACTTTAATTGTTCCATTTTTAACATTTGCTCAAGAAGCTGAAATAGGATTAGATCAACAAATAGATTTAGCATTTAAACCAATTTCAGATTTTTTCTCAAATGTTATTTTTTTTCAAGTAGGGGGTACTCCATTCGTTTTAATATTATTAGTAGTTAGTGCATTATTTTTCACAATTTATTTTGGCTTTCCAAACATCAGATACTTTGGAAAAGCTATTAAAACAGTTCGTGGTAAGTATGAAGATATAGAAAAGCATGGTGCCAAAGAACTTTACGGTGAAGGTGGTGTTGCTCAAGGTATAGATATTAATAAAATAGATGATATAGAAGAGCATCTTGTAAGCGTTGAAAATGATTTAGCCGTAGATGGCGATATTGTAGACACGATTAGAGATGAAAGTAGTGAAGGGGAAGTAAGCCACTTTCAAGCCTTAGCAACAGCCGTTTCTGGTACTGTTGGTAATGGAAACATTGCAGGGGTGGCACTTGCCATAGCACTTGGTGGTCCAGGGGCAACCTTCTGGATGATTGTTTGTGGTTTATTAGGAATGTCTACCAAATTTGTAGAATGTACTTTAGGTGTGCAGTATAGAGATGTGGGAGAAGATGGCACTGTTTACGGTGGCCCGATGTATTATTTAAAGAAAGGTTTAAAAGAACGTGGTTTTGCAAAACTAGGTAAAGTAGCAGCGGTTTTATTTGCTATCTTTTGTATTGGTGGTTCATTTGGTGGTGGTAATGCGGCACAATCGAATCAAGCAACTATTGTATTAAAAGAATTATTAGGACTTGAAAGTACGGGTGCTGGATTTTGGATTGGTATTGCGTTAGCCTTTACAGTAGGTATTATTATTATTGGTGGTATTAAACGTATCGCATCGGTTACAGAAAAAGTGGTGCCTTTTATGGCGTTATTATATATTATATGTTGTTTATATATCATCTTAAGTAATTTTACACTTATAGATGATGCTATAAGCTTAATTTTTGTAGAAGCCTTTAATCCAAAAGCAATTGGTGTTGGTGGTTTTATTGGTGTGTTATTAGTTGGTTTTAAACGTGCAGCATTTTCGAATGAAGCAGGAGCAGGTTCAGCCTCTATTGCGCATTCAGCAGTACGTACAAAATATTCAGCTAGTGAAGGTTTAGTGGCCTTATTAGAGCCTTTTATTGATACGGTTGTTATTTGTACTATGACGGCTTTAGTTATTATTATTTTCAACTTCGGTGGTTTCTTTGAATATGGAGATGTTACAGGGCAAGGGGTCGCTATTATAAACGGCGAGTCTTATGAAGGTGCAGGTATTACAGCCAAAGCGTTTGCAGAATATATTCCTTATTCTAATATATTCTTAACTATTGCAGTGGTGTTATTTGCGGTTTCTACTATGATTTCATGGTCTTATTACGGGTTGCAATCTTGGAAGTTTTTATTCGGAAGAGGGAAAGCTGCAGATTTAACTTATAAAATTTTATTTTTAACTTTCGTGGTTATTGGTGCTGCTGCTAGTATGAAATCTATCTGGGATTTCTCAGATGCTATGATATTCGCCATGGTATTCCCAAATATGATTGGTCTTTATTTCCTATTCCCAGTTGTTAAAAAACAATTGAATAGATATTTGGATGCTATCAAGCTTAAAAAGGATGCTTTAGAGAATTAATATTTTAATTTTTTAACATTTTAATATATGAAATCCCATTTCACGTTTTCTAAAAGTCAACGAAATGGGATTTTTTTATTAATCCTACTTATTGTAATACTTCAGTGTCTTTATTTTTATATGGATGCGCCTTCGGAAGCATTAGTTGTAAATAAAACAGAACTGGCTAAGTATGAAAAGGAGATTGATTCGCTTAAGCTTTTAGAATTAGAAGCGCGAAAACCTAAAAAGTATCAGTTCAACCCTAATTATATTACAGATTATAAAGGGGCTTCTTTAGGAATGTCTAATGAAGAAATTGATCGACTACTCAACTTCAGAAAACAAAACAATTGGATTAATTCAGTAAAGCAATTTCAAGAAGTTACACAGGTGTCCGATTCGCTTTTAAACAGTATGTCGCCTTATTTTAAATTTCCGGAATGGGTTTCTAACACAGCTAAGAAGCCTGTCTTCAAAGAGCAGACTGTTAAGCGACCAAAATCATTTCAGCAAAAGCAAGATTTAAATAAAGTAACGGCACAAGAGTTGCAAACAATAAAGGGTATTGGCGAAGTGCTCTCCGATAGGATTATAAAGTTCCGAAATAAATTCCCAGGTGGGTTTATTGATGCCATTCAACTAGAGGATGTATACGGTTTAACGCCTGAAGTTTTAGAACGCATTAGCGAAGAATATATAGTGAAAACACCAAGGCCTATTACCAAGATTATTTTGAATAAAGCGACGGTAGACCAACTAGTTACCATACAGCATATTGATTATAATTTGGCTTTTAAAATAGTTGAACAACGACAGTTAAGAGAGGGCTTCAAAACCTTCGATGAATTAAGGAAAGTAAAAGACTTTCCAGTAAATAAAATCGATATAATTAAATTATATTTGTCCATCGATTGAAAAACGAAAGAATAAATGAATAGCATGTACTTCACAGAAGAGCATAACCTTTTTAGAGAAAGCCTTCAAGATTTTTTGCAAAAAGAAATAGTTCCACATATTGAAACCTGGGAAAAAACAGGTGTTATCGATAAATTTGTGTGGAAAAAAATTGGAGACATGGGCTTCTTTGGGATTAATTACCCAGAGGCTTATGGTGGTTTAAATCTAGATTTATTTTATACCGTTATTCTTTTAGAAGAACTACAAAAAATAAACTCAGGTGGTTTTGCTGCTGCTATTTGGGCGCATGCTTATTTGGCGATGACCCATTTGAATGCAGAAGGGGATGAGGCTATTAAACAAAAATATCTAGCTCCAAGTATTTCGGGTGATAAAGTAGGTTGTTTGTGCATTACAGAGCCTTTTGGCGGGAGTGATGTGGCAGGTATGAGATCTACCGCTGTTAAGAATGGTGATCATTATATTCTAAATGGTTCTAAAACGTTTATTACTAACGGTGTTTATAGCGATTACTTGGTAGTTGCTGCAAAAACAAATCCAGAATTAGGAAACAAGGGTATTAGTATCTTTGTAATAGATAGAGAAACTGCAGGTATTTCTGCAACTAAATTAGATAAATTAGGCTGGCGTGCATCCGATACGGGTGAAATAGCTTTTGATAATGTAAAAGTGCCTGTAACTAATTTAATGGGAGAAGAGAATAAAGGCTTCTCGTATATCATGCAGCATTTTTCATTAGAACGTTTAATAATGGGAGTGAATGCCCATGCACGTGCAGAATTTGCCTTGGAATACGCATTGCAATACATGTCCGATCGTGTCGCGTTTGGCAAGTCTATCGATAAGTTTCAAGCATTAAGACATTCTATAGCCGATTTATATACGGATATGGAAATTTGCAAAGAGTTCAATTACTCAGTTGCCTTTAGGTTGAATAAGGGCGAGTACGTTGTAAAATATGCTACCATGTCTAAATTGAAGTCAACAAAAATGGCCGATGAGGTTATTTATCAATGTTTACAGTTTTTAGGTGGTTACGGTTATATGGAAGATTATCCAATGGCCAGACTTTTTAGAGATAGTAGGTTAGGGCCTATTGGCGGCGGGACTTCAGAGATTTTAAGAGAGATTTTAGCGAAGATGATTATTGATAAAGTAGAATATAAACCAGCAACATAAAATAATTGTTAATTGGTATTTGATAATTAATAATTGTTTTTATATTTGCACCCTGAAAATCTAAAAGAGAGGAGGTTAAGACACTATGTTAATAATTCCAATTAAAGAAGGAGAAAATATAGATAGAGCGCTAAAGCGTTTTAAAAGAAAGTTTGACAAAACAGGAGCAAAGCGCCAGTTACAAGCTCGTAAACAATTTACAAAGCCATCTGTAGAGCGTAGAGTGCTAGTACAAAAAGCACAATACGTTCAAGGACTAAGAGATGCAGAAAACGTATAATCTGTTCTTAAATATAATTAAAAATCCCGCTATAAGCGGGATTTTTTTTTTGGTTTGCATTTAAAGGCATATAAAAGTTGCTCTATAAGGTTTAAACTTTTAACTTTAACAGTCTAAAAGTCGAGTGTTCTAAAAATCTATCTATCTAATTATGTTTTTCAAGTCGTTTACAGATTATCTTTTGCTTGAGAAAAATTATTCAGCACTTACCGTAAAAGCGTATCAAAATGATTTAGATGTTTTTTCAGCCTTTATCATTTCAGAATATCAAGAAAGTTCAATCAATCAAGTAAACTATGCTCAAATTAGAACATGGATTGTTTCTTTAGTTGATAGTGGCATGTCTAACCGGAGTATCAACAGAAAAGTTTCAGCTTTAAATACCTATTATAAGTTTCTATTAAAAACAGAAACAATAGAGACAAACCCATTAATAAAGCACAAGGCCTTAAAAACAAGTAAAAAAATCCAGATTCCTTTTTCAGAAACTGAGGTAGCTTTAGTTTTAGATCCTAGTAATTTTGAAGATGGTTTTGAAGGGATTAGAAATAAACTTATCATCGAGTTATTTTATTCAACAGGAATCCGGAGGATAGAGTTGATAGAGCTGAAGATGGTTAGCTTCAATTTACATAATAAAACGTTAAAGGTGCTCGGTAAAAGAAATAAGGAGCGCATTATTCCGTTATTAGAATCAGTAATAAGCACCCTGCATGTGTATTTGAAAGCAAGAGAAAAGCTAGAACACATTACCGATAGTGATTATTTGTTTTTAACCCAAAAAGGAGTTAAAATATACGAAACACTTGTTTACAGAATAATAAATGATTATTTTAGTAAGGCATCAACTAAAGTAAAAAAGAGTCCGCATATATTAAGGCATTCTTTTGCAACTCATTTACTTAATCAAGGTGCTGATTTAAATGCTGTTAAGGAGCTTCTTGGTCATTCAAGTTTGGCAGCAACCCAAGTTTATACTCATAATAGTATAGCAGAGTTAAAAAAAGTACATGTAAATGCACATCCAAGAAGTAAGAAATAGTATTGAACGATATTGTCTAACCAAAAAATAAAAAGAATGAAAGTAATCACCCAATCAGTAAATTTTAATGCAGACAAAAAGTTATTAGACTTTATTCAAAAACGAATGGATAAATTAGATATGTTTTATGATAAAGTTATTCAATCAGATGTTTTTTTGAAAGTTGAAAACACCAGTGGAAAAGAAAATAAGATATTTGAAGCGAAGCTAAGTGTTCCAGGTGATAGTTTTGTAGTAAAAAAGCAATGTAAAAGTTTCGAGGAAGGCGTAGATATCGCTGTTGCCTCCCTAGAAAGGCAGTTAAAAAAGCGAAAAGAAAAATTAAGAGCACATTTATGATAAAATTTCTTAAAAAATGTTTTGAATAAAAAAATAAATCTATACATTTGCAGTCCGTTAGAAATAGCGGGCTTTTTTTATGCTTAAAAAGTGTAAAATACGCCGATGTAGCTCAGCTGGCTAGAGCAGCTGATTTGTAATCAGCAGGTCGTGGGTTCGAGTCCCTCCATCGGCTCTTTGAAAAATTGAAAGTAACGTTTGAAATTTTGAATTTATATTTAGAATTTCAAGTGGTTTGGGGAGATACTCAAGCGGCCAACGAGGGCAGACTGTAAATCTGCTGACTACGTCTTCGCAGGTTCGAATCCTGCTCTCCCCACAAAATTTCTGCGTAGGCAGGAATTAGTAAATTTTGAAATATTGAAACCATACAAGTGAAAGCTTGTTGAAAATGCGAGAGTAGCTCAGTTGGTAGAGCGTCAGCCTTCCAAGCTGAATGTCGCCGGTTCGAACCCGGTCTCTCGCTCAAAAATTTACGGGTTACGAAGTGCGATATGTTATCGTAAATCAAAATCGGCAATCGTAAATGACACGCCGGTGTAGCTCAGGGGTAGAGCGTTTCCTTGGTAAGGAAGAGGTCACGAGTTCAATTCTCGTCATTGGCTCAATTTGAAATTAAAGTAGAATACACAAATATTATTATATAACTAAGATTAAATTATTTAAAAAACATGGCAAAGGCAACTTTCGATCGTTCAAAACCACACTTAAATATTGGTACAATTGGACACGTAGATCACGGTAAAACAACTTTAACTGCTGCTATTACTAAAGTATTAGCTGATGCAGGTTTATCAGAAGCGAAATCATTCGACCAGATTGATAACGCTCCAGAAGAAAAAGAAAGAGGTATCACAATTAATACTTCTCACGTAGAGTATTCAACAGCTAACCGTCATTACGCTCACGTTGACTGTCCAGGTCACGCGGATTACGTAAAGAACATGGTAACTGGTGCTGCTCAAATGGATGGTGCTATTTTAGTAGTTGCGGCTACAGATGGTCCAATGCCACAAACTCGTGAGCACATTTTATTAGGTCGTCAAGTAGGAATTCCTCGTATGGTTGTATTCATGAATAAAGTGGATATGGTTGATGATGAAGAGTTACTAGAATTAGTAGACATGGAAATTAGAGATTTATTATCTTTCTACGAATATGATGGAGATAATGGACCTGTAATCGCTGGTTCTGCTTTAGGTGCACTTAATGGTGAGCAAAAATGGGTAGATACAGTTATGCAATTAATGGAAGCTGTTGATGCTTGGATCGAAGAGCCATTAAGAGAAATTGATAAGCCATTCTTAATGCCTATCGAAGACGTATTCTCTATTACTGGTCGTGGAACTGTTGCTACAGGTCGTATCGAAACTGGTATTGCTAAAACTGGAGATCCAGTTGAAATTATTGGTATGGGTGCAGAGAAATTAAACTCTACTATTACTGGTATTGAAATGTTCCGTCAAATCCTTGATAGAGGTGAAGCTGGAGATAACGCAGGTATCCTTTTAAGAGGTATTGAGAAATCTCAAATCTCTAGAGGTATGGTTATTGTTAAGCCAGGATCTGTAACTCCACACGCTAAATTCAAAGCTGAGGTTTATATCTTGAAAAAAGAAGAAGGTGGACGTCACACTCCATTCCATAACAATTACCGTCCACAGTTCTACGTTCGTACAACGGATGTAACTGGTAACATTGCACTTCCTGATGGAGTTGAAATGGTTATGCCAGGTGACAACTTAACAATTACGGTTGAATTAATTCAATCAATTGCAATGACTGTAGGTTTACGTTTTGCAATTCGTGAAGGTGGTCGTACAGTAGGTGCTGGTCAGGTTACTGAAATTTTAGACTAAGAAGTTTAATATATATAAAGTTAAGGTATTCCGTATCTTCGGAATACCTTGACTTATGTTTACGGGCGTAGCTCAGTTGGTAGAGCACTGGTCTCCAAAACCAGGTGTCGGGAGTTCGAGTCTCTCCGCCCGTGCATAGAGAAGCTTACTTAAAAAGTAAGCTTCTTAAATAGAATTAAGAAATAAAGATTTCCCTTAAATCAATGTTGAATTGATAGACAGAAATTTTTAATCTGTTGAAAAAAACATATAAATGGCTGGAATTGTAAATTACGTAAAAGAATCATTTGGCGAACTGAAAAATAATGTGAGCTGGCCAACGTGGGCAGAAGCACAAAGTTTAACGGTGTTAGTTGCTGTATTTTCAATTATATTTTCCTTAGCAATTTGGGGAATCGATACAGTATTTAGTAAGGCGATAGCATTTTATTTTCAATTGATTAGTTAAATAAGAAATATGTCTGAGGTAAGCGAAAAAAAATGGTATGTTGTTAGGGCTGTAAGTGGTCAAGAAAATAAGATTAAAACTTATATCGAGAATGAAATATCTCGTTTAGGTTTACAAGATTATGTAGATCAAGTATTAGTTCCAACAGAGCGCGTGATTCAAATACGTAACGGAAAGAAAATACACAAAGAAAAAGTGTTTTTCCCAGGTTACATTATGGTTCAAGCAAATTTATCAGGTGAGATTCCTCATATTATCCGTTCGGTTACTAATGTAATAGGTTTTCTAGGTGAAACTAAAGGAGGAGATCCTGTACCATTAAGACAATCTGAAGTAAACAGAATGTTAGGTAAGGTGGATGAGTTATCAGTTGAAGAGAATTCAACAGTAGCGATTCCATTTACTAAAGGGGAAACTGTTAAAGTTATTGATGGACCATTTAATGGATTTGATGGAACTATCGAAAAAATAAATGAAGAAAAGCGTAAGCTAGAAGTAATGGTTAAGATTTTCGGAAGAAAAACACCATTAGAACTTAGTTATATGCAGGTTGAAAAAGTATAATAATTGTTACACTATATAAAAGATACGGTTTTTTGCTTCCAAATTAAGAAGCGTATCAACTTAAATTATTAAAAATGGCAAAAGAAATTGGTAAAGTAGTTAAGTTACAAGTTCGGGGAGGTGCTGCGAATCCGTCGCCACCGGTTGGACCCGCTTTAGGTGCTGCTGGAGTTAACATTATGGAGTTCTGTAAGCAGTTTAATGCTAGAACACAAGATAAGCCAGGTAAAGTATTACCTGTGGTTATTACAGTTTACAAAGACAAATCATTCGACTTTGTAATTAAAACTCCTCCAGCTGCAGTACAATTATTAGAAGCGGCCAAGTTAAAGAGTGGTTCGGGAGAACCAAACCGAAAAAAAGTAGCTAAAGTTTCATGGGATCAGATCAAAACTATAGCAGAAGATAAAATGGTAGATTTAAATGCATTTACTATTGAATCTGCTATGAGAATGATAGCTGGTACCGCAAGGTCAATGGGTATAACCGTGACTGGAAACGCACCAAATTAATCTATTAAAGACATTAAGAAATGGCAAGATTAACAAAAAAGCAAAAAGAAGCTTTAGCAAAAATTGAAAAAGGGAGAGTTTACTCTCTTAATGAAGCATCAGCATTAGTAAAAGAAATTACTAATACTAAGTTTGATGCATCAGTAGACATTGCAGTACGTTTAGGAGTAGATCCTCGTAAAGCAAACCAGATGGTAAGAGGTGTTGTTTCACTTCCTCACGGTACTGGTAAAGACATGAAAGTATTAGCATTAGTAACTCCAGACAAAGAAGCGGAAGCTAGAGAAGCTGGGGCAGATTACGTAGGTTTAGATGAGTATCTTGAGAAAATCAAGAACGGTTGGACTGATGTAGACGTTATTATTACTATGCCAAGTGTAATGGGTAAATTAGGTCCTTTAGGACGTGTATTAGGTCCTCGTGGTTTAATGCCTAACCCAAAAACTGGTACAGTAACAATGGATGTTGCTAAAGCGGTAACTGAAGTGAAAGCTGGTAAAATTGACTTTAAAGTTGATAAAACAGGTATCGTTCACGCTGCTATAGGAAAAGCATCTTTTAGTGCTGATAAAATTGCAGGTAATGCAAATGAATTATTAACAACATTAATGAAACTAAAACCGACAACTGCAAAGGGAATTTATGTGAAAAGCATATTTTTATCTTCAACGATGAGCCCAAGTATTGCTGTTGATCCTAAAATTGGTTAATTAAGTTAAACTTATTATTATGACAAGAGAAGAAAAATCATTAGTAATTGAGGAGTTAACTGCAGAACTAGCCAATAATGCTAATATTTATGTAGCAGATATTTCAGGATTAAATGCATCAACAACCTCAGATTTACGTCGTGCTTGTTTTAAAGCAAACGTAAAGTTAGCAGTAGTTAAAAATACATTACTTGAAAAAGCAATGGAAGCATCTGAAAGAGATTTCGGAAACCTTCCTACTATTTTAAAAGGAAATACATCTGTGATGTATTCTGAAACAGGTAACGTACCAGCTAAGTTAATAAAAACCTTCCGTAAAAAATCAAACAAACCTTTATTAAAAGGAGCGTTTATTGAGGAATGCGTTTATATTGGCGACGATCAATTAGACATGTTAGTTGATATCAAGTCTAAAGAAGAGTTATTAGGAGAGATTGTAGGTTTACTACAGTCACCTGCTAAAAACGTTATATCGGCACTTAAATCAAGTGGTGGTAAACTAGCTGGCATATTAAAAACACTATCTGAAAAAGAAGGATAGTATTAGACAAGTACGCACTATATTACAATTATATTACAATTAAAAATTTATTAAAAACGATAGAAAATGGCAGATTTAAAAGATTTCGCAGAACAATTAGTTAACCTTACTGTAAAAGAAGTAAATGAGTTAGCAACTATATTAAAAGATGAGTATGGTATCGAGCCTGCTGCTGCTGCTGCAGTTGCTGTTGCTGGTCCTGCTGCTGGTGGTGAAGCTGAAGAAGCTCAAACTGAATTCACAGTTGTATTAAAAGCTGCTGGATCATCTAAATTAGCAGTTGTAAAATTAGTTAAGGAATTAACTGGTTTAGGATTGAAAGAAGCTAAGGAATTAGTTGATGGATCTCCAAGCAATGTTAAAGAAGGCGTTTCTAAAGATGAAGCTGAGGCTTTAAAAGCATCTTTAGAGGAAGCTGGAGCAGAGGTTGAGCTTAAGTAAGCTTAACAACCAAACAACATAAAGGTTTAGGTCTGAAGTTTACCTTCAAGACCTAAACCATTTTGCGTATATAAGAATTAGATACGCCATAACTATTATTTTTTAATCAAAATTCCGTCCATTGATGTTATCAACACAAGCTGAAAGATTAAATTTCTCGTCTATTGTTAATAGAACAGAGTATCCAGATTTCTTGGATATTCAGATTAAATCCTTCCAGGATTTTTTCCAATTAGAAACAAAGTCTGAAGAAAGAGGCGATGAAGGTTTATATAATACCTTCATGGAGAACTTTCCAATAACTGATTCACGTAATCAATTTGTTTTAGAATTTTTAGATTACTTCGTAGATCCACCACGTTATGCTATTGACGAGTGTATTGAAAGAGGTCTTACTTACAGTGTTCCGCTTAAAGCAAGGTTAAAGTTATATTGTACAGACCCTGAACATGAGGATTTCGAAACCATTGTTCAAGATGTGTACTTAGGAACGATACCTTACATGACTCCAAGTGGTACTTTTTGTATCAATGGTGCAGAACGTGTAGTAGTATCTCAGTTACACCGTTCACCGGGGGTGTTCTTTGGGCAATCTTTCCATGCAAATGGAACTAAATTATATTCAGCAAGGGTTATTCCTTTTAAAGGATCTTGGATTGAATTCGCTACAGATATTAACCAGGTAATGTATGCGTACATTGATAGAAAGAAGAAGTTACCTGTTACCACGTTGTTCAGAGCTATCGGTTTTGAGCGTGATAAAGATATCTTAGAGATTTTCGATTTAGCTGAAGAAATTAAAGTATCTAAAACTGGATTAAAAAAATATCAGGGACGTAAATTAGCAGCACGTGTACTTAACACATGGCATGAGGATTTTGTTGATGAAGATACAGGTGAAGTAGTATCTATCGAGCGTAATGAAATTATTCTTGATCGTGATACTATCTTAGATAAAGATAATATTGAAGAAATTATCGATGCTGATGTGAAGGCGATTCTTTTACACAAAGAAAGCGCTGAACAAGGTGATTATGCTATTATTCATAATACACTTCAAAAAGATCCAACAAACTCTGAAAAAGAGGCTGTTGAGCATATTTATAGACAATTACGTAATGCTGAGCCGCCAGATGAGGAAACTGCACGTGGAATAATTGATAAATTATTCTTTAGTGATCAACGTTACTCTTTAGGTGAAGTTGGGCGTTACAGAATGAATAAAAAATTAGGTCTTAATATCGAGATGGATAAGCAAGTGCTTACTAAAGAAGATATTATTACTATCATAAAATATTTAATCGAGCTTATCAACTCTAAAGCTGAGATTGATGATATTGATCACTTATCTAACCGTCGTGTACGTACAGTTGGTGAGCAATTATCTCAACAATTTGGTGTTGGTTTAGCACGTATGGCACGTACTATTCGTGAGCGTATGAACGTTCGTGATAACGAGGTATTTACACCAATCGACTTAATTAATGCTAAGACCTTATCGTCTGTAATTAATTCATTTTTTGGTACTAACCAGTTGTCTCAGTTCATGGATCAAACGAATCCACTTGCTGAAATTACACATAAACGTCGTTTATCTGCACTAGGACCAGGTGGTTTATCTCGTGAAAGAGCAGGTTTCGAAGTACGTGATGTTCACTATACACACTACGGTCGTTTATGTCCTATTGAAACTCCTGAGGGACCAAATATTGGTTTAATTTCATCACTTTCAGTATTTGCTAAGGTGAATGGAATGGGCTTTATTGAAACACCTTACCGTCCAGTAACAGACGGGGTTGTGAATATTAAAGACACACCAATTTATTTAAGTGCTGAAGAAGAAGAAGGTAAATTAATCGCTCAAGCAACTGTTAAAGTTGATGGAGAAGGTAAGATATTACATGAAAAGGTAATTGCACGTATGGAAGGTGACTTTCCTGTTATAGACCCAACAAGTCTACATTATACAGATGTTGCACCAAATCAAATTTCATCTATTTCGGCTTCGTTAATTCCGTTCTTAGAACATGATGATGCGAATAGAGCCTTGATGGGATCTAACATGATGCGTCAAGCCGTACCATTGTTATTACCTCAAGCTCCTATTGTAGGAACAGGTTTAGAACGTCAAGTAGCATCAGATTCTCGTGTATTAATTAATGCAGAGGGAAGTGGTGAAGTACTTTATGTGGATGCGAATGAAATTCAAATTAGATACGATCGTACTGAAGATGATGCTAAAGTAAGTTTTGATAGTGATGTTAAAACATACCAGTTAATCAAATTTAGAAAAACGAATCAAGGTACTTCTATCAACTTAAAACCAATTGTGGTTAAAGGTGATAAAGTAGTTAAAGGACAAGTTTTATGTGAAGGCTATGCAACTCAAAAAGGAGAATTAGCATTAGGTAGAAACATGAAAGTGGCCTTCATGCCTTGGAAAGGGTATAACTTTGAGGATGCAATTGTAATTTCTGAAAAAGTTGTACGTGAAGATATTTTCACATCTATACATATTGATGAGTATTCATTAGAAGTTAGAGATACTAAATTAGGTAACGAAGAGTTAACTAATGATATTCCTAACGTTTCTGAAGAAGCTACTAAAGATTTAGATGAAAATGGAATGATTAGAATTGGTGCAGAGGTTAAACCTGGCGATATTCTTATCGGTAAGATTACTCCAAAAGGAGAGTCTGATCCAACTCCAGAAGAAAAATTATTACGTGCTATCTTTGGTGATAAAGCAGGCGATGTTAAAGATGCCTCTTTAAAAGCGTCACCATCTTTAAACGGTGTTGTTATTGAGAAAAAATTATTCTCGAGAGCTGTAAAAGATAAACGTAAGAGAGCACAAGATAAAGATGATATTATAGCATTAGAAGCTATTTACGATAGAAAATTTGATGATTTAAAAGAAGTTTTAATCGAAAAATTATTCAACATTGTAAACGGTAAAACTGCTCAAGGTATTTTTAATGATTTAGGTGAAGAAGTATTACCAAAAGGTAAAAAATTCACTCAAAAAATGTTAAATGCTGTTGATGATTATGCACATTTAGTGTCTGGAAAATGGACAACAGATGAGCATACAAACCAATTAGTTGCCGATTTAATACATAACTACAAAATTAAAGAAAATGACTTACAAGGGTCTTTAAGACGTGAGAAGTTCACTATTTCTGTAGGAGATGAGTTACCAGCAGGTATTATTAAATTAGCTAAAGTTTATATTGCTAAAAAACGTAAACTTAAAGTTGGTGATAAAATGGCAGGACGTCACGGTAACAAAGGTATTGTTGCTCGTATCGTTCGTCAAGAAGATATGCCTTTCTTAGAAGACGGAACACCAGTTGATATTGTATTAAATCCACTTGGGGTACCATCTCGTATGAATATTGGTCAAATTTATGAAACGGTTCTTGGTTGGGCTGGTCAAAAATTAGGTCGCACGTATGCAACACCTATTTTTGATGGAGCAACTATCGATCAAATTAATGAATTGACTGATGAAGCAGGAATTCCAAGATACGGACATACCTATTTATATGACGGTGGAACTGGTCAACGTTTTGACCAACCAGCTACTGTAGGAGTTATCTATATGTTGAAATTAGGACATATGGTTGATGATAAAATGCACGCACGTTCTATCGGGCCGTACTCATTAATTACACAACAACCTCTTGGTGGTAAAGCACAATTTGGTGGTCAACGTTTTGGTGAGATGGAGGTTTGGGCGCTAGAGGCTTATGGAGCTTCAGCCACTTTACGTGAAATCTTAACTGTAAAATCTGATGATGTTATTGGTAGAGCTAAAACTTACGAAGCAATCGTAAAAGGCGAACCAATGCCAGATCCAGGTTTACCAGAGTCATTCAATGTATTAATGCACGAACTTAAAGGTTTGGGCTTAGATATTAGATTAGAAGAATAAAAAAGTATACAGTGGCAGTATTCAGTTTCCATTACGAGAAACTGAATACTGAGACTGAAACTGAATACTAGAAGAACATGGCAAGAAAACAAGATAAGAATACAGTAAGGAGATTTAATAAAATCTCAATTGGTTTGGCATCACCAGAGTCTATTTTAGCAGAGTCTAGAGGTGAAGTTTTAAAACCAGAAACTATCAATTATCGAACCCACAAACCAGAAAGAGATGGTTTGTTCTGTGAGCGTATTTTTGGTCCTGTAAAGGATTATGAATGTGCTTGTGGTAAATATAAAAGAATTCGCTACAAAGGTATTGTTTGTGACCGTTGTGGTGTTGAAGTAACCGAAAAGAAAGTACGTCGTGACCGTGTAGGACACATCAATTTAGTGGTGCCTGTTGCTCATATCTGGTATTTCCGTTCGTTACCAAATAAAATAGGTTATTTATTAGGCTTACCATCTAAGAAATTAGATATGATTATTTACTACGAACGTTATGTAGTAATTCAACCAGGTAATGCTAAAAATGAAGAAGGTGAACCAATTCAAAAAATGGACTTCTTAACAGAAGAAGAATATTTGAATATACTTGAAGCTCTTCCTCAAGATAACCAATACTTAGATGATAATGATCCAAACAAGTTCCTTGCTAAGATGGGAGCTGAATGTTTAATCGAATTATTATCTAGAATTGATTTAGAGGCTTTATCATATGAATTACGTCATAAAGCAAATACTGAAACGTCTAAACAACGTAAAACAGAAGCTTTAAAACGTTTACAAGTTGTGGAGTCTTTAAAAGAATCTAACAATAACCGTGAAAATCGTCCAGAATGGATGATTATGAAGGTAATTCCAATTATCCCACCAGAATTACGTCCGTTAGTGCCGTTAGATGGTGGTCGTTTTGCAACGTCTGATTTAAATGATTTATACCGTCGTGTAATTATCCGTAACAACCGTCTTAAAAGATTGGTTGAGATAAAAGCACCAGAAGTAATTTTACGTAATGAAAAACGTATGCTACAAGAATCTGTAGATTCGTTATTTGATAATACACGTAAATCTTCAGCGGTTAAAACAGATTCTAACAGACCGTTAAAATCATTATCAGATTCATTAAAAGGTAAGCAAGGACGTTTCCGTCAAAATTTACTTGGTAAGCGTGTGGATTATTCAGCACGTTCGGTAATTGTTGTTGGACCTGAATTAAAATTACATGAATGTGGATTGCCAAAAAATATGGCAGCAGAACTTTACAAGCCTTTCGTAATTAGAAAACTAATTGAAAGAGGTATTGTAAAAACTGTAAAATCTGCAAAGAAAATTATAGACAAAAGAGAACCTGTGGTTTGGGATATCTTGGAGAACGTTCTTAAAGGACATCCAGTATTACTAAACCGTGCTCCTACGTTACACAGATTGGGTATTCAAGCGTTTCAACCTAAATTAATTGAGGGTAAAGCGATTCAATTACACCCTTTAGTTTGTACGGCGTTTAATGCGGATTTTGATGGTGACCAGATGGCAGTACATTTACCATTAGGTCCAGAAGCTATTTTGGAGTGTCAATTATTAATGTTGGCATCACACAATATCTTAAATCCTGCAAATGGTTCTCCTGTAACTGTACCTTCTCAAGATATGGTACTTGGTCTTTACTACATGACCAAACTACGTAAATCGACTCCAGAAGTAAAAGTACAAGGTGAAGGTTTAACCTTTTATGCACCAGAAGAAGTTGAAATCGCTTTTAACGAAAAGAGAGTAGACTTAAATGCAGGTATAAAAGTTAGAACATTAGATATTAATGAAGATGGTAAATTAGCACCAACTATTATTGAAACTACTGTTGGACGTGTACTATTTAATCAAAAAGTACCTCAAGCAGCTGGTTACATTAATGAAGTTCTTACTAAAAAATCATTAAGAGATATCATTGGTGATATATTAAAATATACATCAGTTCCTGAAACTGCAGACTTCCTAGATGAGATTAGAACATTAGGATTTATGTTTGCATTCCAAGGTGGTTTATCATTTAGTTTAGGTGATATTATTATTCCGCCAGAGAAACAAGGAATGATTGATAAAGCAAATACTTTAGTTGATGGTATTATGGGTAACTATAATATGGGACTTATTACCAACAACGAACGTTATAACCAAGTTATTGATATTTGGACTTCTACAAATGCGGAATTGACTGAATTGTCTATGAAACGTATTCGTGAAGATCAACAAGGATTTAACTCGGTGTTTATGATGCTTGATTCTGGTGCGCGTGGTTCGAAAGAACAGATCCGTCAGTTAACAGGTATGCGTGGATTAATGGCGAAACCTAAAAAATCGACTGCAGGTGGTGGTGAGATTATTGAGAATCCAATTCTTTCTAACTTTAAAGAAGGATTATCAATTTTAGAATACTTTATCTCAACTCACGGTGCTCGTAAAGGTCTTGCGGATACGGCTCTTAAAACGGCCGATGCTGGTTACTTAACCCGTCGTCTAGTAGATGTTTCACAAGATGTTATTATTAACACAGAAGATTGTGGTACATTAAGAGGAGTAGAAGTAGAGCCATTAAAGAAAAATGATGAAGTTGTAGAAACTCTAGAGGAAAGAATTGTTGGACGTGTAGCGTTGAATGATGTTTACGATCCTTTAACTGATAATTTATTAGTAGCTTCAGGACAATTAATTGAAGATCATATTGCTAAAGCAATACAAAACTCTCCAATTGATAGTTTAGAAGTACGTTCTGCATTAACATGTGAGGCATTACAAGGTATTTGTGCTAAATGTTACGGTCGTAACCTAGCTACAGGTAAAATGGTGCAACGTGGTGAAGCTGTAGGTGTAGTTGCTGCACAATCTATTGGTGAACCGGGTACACAGTTAACACTTCGTACATTCCACGTAGGTGGTATTGCAGGTAACATTTCAGAAGAGAATAAATTAGCAGTTAAATTTAACGGTATAGCCGAAATTGAAGATTTAAAAACTGTTAAAGGTAAAGATAAAGAAGGAAATGATATTGATATTATTATTTCACGTACATCTGAACTTAAATTAGTTGATAAGAAAACAGGCATTACTCTAAGCACGAATAATATTCCTTATGGTTCTACTTTATTAATTAAAGACGGTCAAGAATTACAAAGAGGCGATGTAGTTTGTTCTTGGGATCCATATAACGGTGTTATTATTTCAGAATTTGCTGGAAAAATTAAGTACGAAAACATCGAACAGGGTATTACTTACCAAGTAGAGATTGATGAGCAAACTGGTTTCCAAGAGAAAGTAATTTCTGAATCTAGAAACAAGAAGTTAATTCCAACACTTCATATTGAAGATGCTAGCGGAGAAACGATTCGTTCTTACAACTTACCAGTTGGATCTCACTTAATGATTAACGACGGAGAGAAAATTAGCGTTGGTAAGATTTTAGTTAAGATACCTCGTAAATCTGCTAAGGCGGGTGATATTACAGGAGGTTTACCGCGTGTAACCGAGTTGTTTGAAGCACGTAACCCTTCTAATCCTGCTGTTGTAAGTGAGATTGATGGTGTTGTTTCTTTCGGAAAAATTAAACGTGGTAACCGTGAGATTGTTATTGAATCTAAGTTAGGTGAAGTTAAAAAATACTTGGTTAAACTATCGAATCAAATTCTTGTTCAAGAAAATGATTACGTTAAAGCATGTATGCCTTTATCAGACGGTTCTATAACACCAAACGATATTTTGAATATTAAAGGCCCATCAGCAGTACAACAATACTTGGTAAACGAAGTACAAGAAGTTTATCGTTTACAAGGTGTGAAAATTAATGATAAGCACTTTGAGGTTGTTGTAAGACAGATGATGCGTAAAGTACAAATTATCGATTCTGGTGATACTCTTTTCTTAGAAGATCAATTAGCACATAAAGATGACTTTATCCAAGAAAATGATGCCATTTTCGGATTAAAAGTTGTTGAAGATGCAGGAGATTCTTCAAACCTTAAAGCAGGTCAAATAGTTTCGGCTCGTGATTTAAGAGATGAGAATTCAATTTTAAGAAGAGAAGATAAAAATCTTGTTACTGCAAGAGAAGCGAAACCAGCAACGGCAACGCCAATCTTACAAGGTATTACAAGAGCGTCACTTCAAACAAAATCGTTTATATCGGCAGCATCTTTCCAAGAAACAACTAAAGTACTTAACGAAGCAGCAGTAGCTGGTAAAGTTGATAGTTTAGAAGGCTTGAAAGAAAATGTAATTGTTGGTCATAGAATTCCAGCAGGTACAGGAATGCGTAAGTATACTGATATTATTGTAGGCTCTAAAGAAGAGTTTGATGAAATGATGCAAGTAAAGCAAGAATTAAATTATAATTAATTAGATAGTTCTGCAACATCATAAATTCAGAATACATTACTATGTATATGAACGTGAGAGGTAGAAGTATATAAAAATAAAAGCCTTCATGTTAAATCAACTTGAAGGCTTTTTAATTTAAAATATTAAGATTATGTCAGACGAAAATGAAAACCCAAAACCAGGGCAAATTAATATAGAGTTGGATGAGCAGGTAGCTGAAGGAATTTATTCAAACTTAGCCATCATAAACCACTCGGTATCAGAATTTGTTGTAGATTTTGTGAGCATTATGCCAGGGGTACCTAAAAGTAAGGTGAAGTCTAGAATTATATTAACACCACAGCATGCTAAGCGATTGCTTAAAGCTTTAGGTGAAAATGTATCTAGGTTTGAAAATGCGCATGGTGAAATTAAAGATTATGAGCAACCACCAATGCCTTTGAATTTTGGACCAACTGGTCAAGCTTAATAAAAAAAGCCTTTGATTTTTATAAATCAAAGGCTTTTTTTATGCTTTCTAAGCAACTTTTTTATTGGGGTAAAATTTAAGAGCTCCCGAAGGGCATTTTTTTACTTGACTGATTATTTTATCTGTAGATGCAGCGTCTAGGTTAATCCATGGAATTACAGAGTTTCTAAAAACATCTGAAAGTTCTCTAGCACAACGTTCGGCATGTATACATACACAAGGATCGAAGGTTACAGTTATATCTTCATTGGTGAAATAAGTAGCATTTGTTTCCATGAGTAGAGTGTTTTGGGGTTATTATTCTACATTAAAGTTAGTTTACATAAAACTCGATTTTGATCGGGATTCGATTAAATGTACTAAACTTTAGGTGAAATGCACTTTTTTTGCGATAAATTAGATTAACTGTCCTTTTTATTAAGCGAATTCTGACGTAAAATGGAATTTTATGCTTGGATAGGTCTGTTGAGTCATTTGTAACGAGAAAGACGAGTCGGCTAAAAACACTAACTGGTTTTGTTTGTCTTTAGCTAAATAGCGCTGTTTTACACGTATAAACTCTTTGTACTCATCCGTCTTAGAATTAATAGGGTCTACCCAGCAGGCTTTAAATACATTTAAGTTTTCATAGGTACACTTGGCACCATATTCGTGTTCTAAACGGTATTGTATAACCTCGTA
Source organism: Mariniflexile sp. AS56 (assembly GCF_030552475.1). GTDB lineage: Bacteria > Bacteroidota > Bacteroidia > Flavobacteriales > Flavobacteriaceae > Mariniflexile. The sequence continues at coordinate 31,804 of NZ_JAUPED010000022.1, forward strand.
CTGCAGCGCACCTACAGTTCCAATAACTTTTCTACCATTAAGTTCTAGTGTAAATAATTGGGCAACACCTTCATCCATTAATTGGTCTATACCTTTGTATAATTGTTTAGATTTTAATGGGTCGGCATTATTAATGTATCTAAAGTGTTCTGGTGAAAAACTTGGTATGCCTTTATAGTTAATGTTTTCACCTTCGGTTAAAGTATCTCCAATTTTAAAATTACCGGTATCGTGTAAACCAACAATATCACCTGGGTATGAAATATCTACAATCTCTTTCTTTTCAGCAAAAAAGGCATTCGGACTTGAGAATTTTAGTTTTTTACCATTTCTAACATGTAAATACGGCTTGTTTCTTTCAAAAGTACCAGAAACGATTTTAATAAACGCTAGTCTATCACGATGGTTGGGATCCATATTGGCATGTATTTTAAATACAAAGCCTGTAAACTTCTCCTCATTAGGCTCTACTAAGCGCTCTTCACTTTGTTTTGGGCGTGGTTTTGGGGCAATGTCTATAAAACAATCCAATAGTTCACGAACTCCAAAATTATTTAAGGCCGAACCAAAAAATACGGGTTGTAAATTTCCGTCCAAATAGGCTTGTTTATCAAACTCTGGATAAATACCTTCAACCAATTCTATTTCTTCACGTAATTCTTTGGCAGCTGTGTCACCAATAAGTTTGTTTAATTCTGGTGCGTCTAAATTTGAAATTTCAATAGTTTCCTCAATATCTTTTCGACTATCACCACTAAACAAGTTAATGTTCTTCTCCCAAATATTATAAATACCTTTAAAATCGTATCCCATGCCTATAGGGAAACTTAAAGGCACCACTTTTAAACCTAGTTTTTGTTCAATTTCATCTAATAAATCGAAAGCATCTTTACCTTCTCTATCCATTTTATTGATGAAAACAATCATCGGGATATTACGCATGCGGCACACCTCAACTAATTTCTCTGTTTGTTCCTCAACCCCTTTGGCAACATCAACAACAACGATAACACTATCAACAGCGGTAAGGGTTCTAAAAGTATCTTCAGCAAAATCTTTGTGACCTGGCGTATCTAGAATATTAATTTTGGTTCCGTTATATTCAAAAGCTAATACAGAGGTTGCAACCGAGATTCCACGTTGGCGTTCAATCTCCATAAAGTCACTGGTTGCACCTTTCTTTATTTTATTACTTTTTACAGCACCTGCTTCTTGAATAGCACCTCCAAAAAGAAGTAACTTTTCCGTTAAGGTTGTTTTTCCTGCATCAGGATGTGAAATGATACCAAAGGTTCTGCGTCTATTTATTTCACTTTTAAAACTCATTGCTGCGTATTTTATATTAAGGAGGTGCAAAAATAATTATTTCATACCGTTAAAGCAGATTAATTACTGTTTTCTTTAAAAGTATTCTTCCATAACGTATTCAATTAAATAGAAGGCCCTCTAAAGGGAGTGTTTCGTGGCTAAATTACTTCAATTTAAGTGTTAAATATTGAGGTTGAGTGAGTTGGGTAAAAAGCCTTTTTTATCGAGTTTTGGTCGTCTTACCAAACGGCGCATCCGTCTACACTTTTTTGCCACTCATCGATATTGGCTCCTAATAAACAATTAAAAGGCGCTTATTTACATTCAGTTACGTCAATTTCTTAACAAGAATCCTATGAATTGCATTAAATGTATCTTTTTAAGGGCCAATAATTTTAGAAGTATTATTATTGCTTCCCTTATTCTTTTGTTTTCACTAACGATATCAGCTCAAACGGCAGATATTCCGAAAGGGTCTATTATTATAGATATGGGTGTGTTTCCACAAACAGTGGGTAACGCACTTAAACCTTATGGTTTGGTTTATGAATTGTTAGATGTTAATAAAGTACCCGTTCTATGGTCAATTAACAAAACTAAATTTAGAAACGGAGTAGACTTCACTGTAGACGGTTTAGATTTTAGAGGTGGTCCTTTTATTATTCATAAAGATTATACTCAAAACCAATCTGTAATAAATAGTTTGGCAAATTGGGAAGCACAAGGTGTTGTAACCTATACTACTTTAACTGACGTAACAGTAGATTTACATAAAGAACTTACCACATTCCCAAACTGGGTAATGGATTTAGATAACGGCGCAATAGGAATAGAGTATATGGAGAACGCTGGTATACCAGCGACGGCATACAGACAAGATACACCATTAAACTTAAATGGTTGTGACGATTTATTTATTTTACCGCATGCCGATCCTACTTGGGCGACTCATGGTATTTTATACGATTGGAATAACACAAGAGCCAACGGAGGTAATGAAGGTTGGTTTTGGGCAGCATGTCACGCAGTTAGTGTATTGGAAGGAATTGAAAACCCATCGGACCCTACGCAAAGACTTAACTTTTTATCAAGCGACCCGGTGCCAGGTTTAATAGATTTTAATGCACATGATGATGGTTCTGGAGGGCCATATACTTATGATAACCCTTCAGATTCTTTTATGCAATTTTTAGGGCCTATTGATGCTGCTACTGAAAATGGATCGGAACAAGTGTACTTACCCAGTCCAGGTGGTAGTTGGAGACCAACAACCACAGTTTCTGTATGGGATGAAAATCAAGCCGATTTATTAGCCGGAAATACACCAGGTAAAGCCGCAAAAGTGGCTTATGGTTTTGGTTTTGGAGATCCTGATAGAGGAAAAATAATGTATGAGGGTGGGCATAGCCATAATAAAGGGTCTGTAGATGATGTCGCTGCACAACGTGTTATGCTTAATTTTTCGTTTGATGCACCAGCAGGTAAAACACCTATTATAGTGAATAACCTGCCTGTTTCAGGCGCTATTGAAGGTGGAGAGTCTATTAGTTTTGATGCTTCGGCAGATTCGCCAATATCAGGAAGTAACATTACATACTTATGGTCTTTTGATGGTGGCGGAGGTTCTTTTGATGATGTTAATATTCCTAATCCAACATTCTCAACATCACCCGTAACTAGTGTTGAAAATTTAATTATAACGCTTATAGTTTCAGATCCTTGTGGTCGTGAAACTTTTTTGTCATTTCCGCTTGCGGTAAACCCACCGCCGGTGGCACCCGTTGCAAATGATGATAATTATTCAACCTATAATACAACTTCTTTCGTATTTAATGCTTTAGATAATGATACAGATGATAACAATAATATAGACACCGCTACTTTCAACCCTACATCTGCACTTACTGTGGCTGGAGGTACTTTTTCAAGTAACGGTAATGGGTTTCTTAATTTTGAGCCTACACCTGGTTATGTTGGTACGGCACAATTAACTTATGAGATTTGTGATACAACAGCCCTTTGTGATACAGCAACTATTACGGTTACTGTAGAATCTAGTGGGTGTGGTGTTAACGAAAAACTTATTGGGTCGCCAGCATATGCCACTACAGTAACATCTGGTAATTTTAAAAATGATACCCGAGCATTAGGCGCCCCGAATGGTAATTTTGCTGAAGCAGATAAAGATGGACGTACTATGGTTCTCGATTTTGGTGCCGGTGTATCTCCTCGTGTGGGTAGTGTTATTAAATTCTATATATTAAGTAAAGATGGAGGTACGTATAATGGTACTATAAATGCGGATAACCAACTTTTGTTATTCCCATTTCCTGCAGCTACAGAAATTGCTGTTAGCACAAGTGCTTTAGCATCCAACCCAGATATTGTTGAGTTTACGGTAACAGAGGTGGGAACACGCTATGTTGAAATTACAGGTATAGATCAAGATTTCTCGGTCGATGCTGTAGAGTATGAACTTGAAACCTGTACTCCTTACGTAAGTCCTGTAACCCAAGACGATTTAAGTGAAGATAATATAGTAGGCTCTGCGGTTCCTGTGTATTTGTTGGCTAATGATTCAGATGCTGATGGTACTATAGACAGATCGAGCATTAATGTGATTGTACCTGCTAACGCTACAGATGTTGTGAATGATGTACATGGTCACGCTATTGGTTTTACAGTAGCTAATGAAGGTGTTTGGTTATTGGACCAAAAATTAGGGATCATTAACTTTACACCACGAGCATGGTTTTTAACAAACCCTACACCTATACAATATAGAGTAAATGATAATGATGCTAATACGTCTAACATTTCAACCATCACTATTACCTATAATCTTATGGATACAGATGGTGATGGCGTACCAAATGGCTATGATTTAGATGATGATAACGATGGTATTTTAGATACTAATGAAGGCTTTTGCTTGGCACCAGAACAATCTGGTACGTGGGGAGGCTCTGGGACTGAGGTTGTTTATAATTTCGATAACGGGGTTATAGCACGTATATCTAATAACGCAACACCAGGTTTTACCGCCAACGGTAATTTTAATGCTGCTGGTAATAACTTCTGGTCTGAAACGCTGGAAGGAGACGTTTCAATAGAAGGGCAATACCAGTGGGGCTCTACAGTTACGGTTAATTTTGAAGATGGGTATGGTAACCCATTAGTTATTGTAAACCCCATTTTACATATTGATAGATTGGGCGAAATAAATGCCGGTAGTGGCGAGCAATATTCAGCAGAAATCACCTTGGTTGGTGGTGCCACATGGACACGATTAACAGGAACAGACGATTTTCTGGCAACACCTACAACCGTAAGAGATGCCGGTGCAGGTTCGCTAGCCGATCCTTTATATACATCAGAAAGTACATTAGATGATAGTGATGGTTCTGCAGCAGGTTCTTTGCAAATTAAAGGTAGAATTTCAAGCTTCCAATTACAAATTTCGCAAGCTGGTAATTTTGGAACGGCAGATATTATGGAAATGATACTGTTTGCTTGTAATTATGTAGATTCCGATGAAGATGGTATTCATGACCACATGGATCCAGATAGTGATAACGATGGGTGTACCGATGCCGATGAAGCATATTATGGTTTAGAACCTGATGCCGATGGTGATAATAATGGTTTTTATGGAACAGGAACTCCAACAGTAGACTCTCGTGGTCTTGTAGTTGGCGCAAGTTATACAGGAACCAATAACATTTACACCAATACCATTCAAAACTCCTGTGATGATGTAGATGGAGATGGGGTGCCAGATGTTGGTGATTTAGATAATGATAACGATGGTATTTTAGATGAAGATGAAACAAGAACAGTAGCTAATTTTCAACCTTCATGTGCAGGAACTGTTTTAAGTTTTATTAATTATACAGAAGAAACAGGCGATGGTAATGCAAGCACCTTTTTAGTAGACGAAGTATTTAGATTTAGCGATGTCGCTGTAGGTTATGATGCTTTAGTAACCATTGTTCAAACCTTTCATGCTGCCGTTGTAGATTTAGATGATAATGCGACAGATATAGGGTCGTTTAAACCCATAACCAGATTTACACTTCCTCATGTTGGTCATGAAGGTTTTGTGGAATATAGAATAGATTTTGTACAAGCGGGCACATCTACACCTGCAGGTTTAGCCGAATTTTTCGTGAACTATAATGATATAGATGGCGATGGCTCGGGCGAATTCTCTGAAATAAATGCAACAACGTTTCCGGTAAGTTATACGCTTAATACGCCAACTAGCTTAACCATGGAAAATAAAGATTTGTTGTATGCTACAGGGCAAGCGGCCGTGTTTAATGGCTCAGGAAATGGCTTTCCAGAATCTAATTTTTCAGCAAGATATACCAATAGAAATTCACTTACACTTAGATTGGGAGGTGTTGCCATAGTTAAGAATGCTACTTCAACAGGAAGGTTGCATAATATAGAGTTTAATTGTGTTAGCAATTATATAAACCCATCAACTATTATTACCGATGCCGATGGCGATGGTATCCCAAATAAATTTGATACCGATAGTGATAACGATGGTTGTGTTGATGCTTTAGAAGGCGATGGCGGGTTTACATTGGCGCAAGTAGCGGGAGATGGTAGCCTTGGTAATGCAGTAGATACTAATGGTGTACCAAGTATAGCAACTGGCGGGCAAGCAAACTTAAGTGCTTATGATGCGAGCGTTACAGGAGACCAATGTGATGATGATGGTGATGGCATTATTAATTTAAATGATATATGTGATGGTTTTGATGATACCGCAGATGCAGATGCAGATGGTGTACCAGATGGCTGTGATTTAGATGATGATAATGATGGTATTTTAGACAGTGTTGAATGTCCTGGTGAATTATATTATAATGATTCTTTTGAAGTGCCAGACATTCAAATATTAGGTGTTGATACAGTAGGAGGAAGACCAGATGCCGATAATGATGGCGAAGTAGATGCCTTATTAGCACAAAACTCTATTGAAGGATGGACTTTAACTGATACCAATAATTTCGATATTGTTTTTGATATTTTTAATGCATCAGCAGGAACTCAAAGTCTAGATTTATACGGAACTCCAAGTGCAACAGGTATTGAAAAAACATTTTTAGGATTTACAGAAGGGGTGCCCGTTAACTTTTCATTAGATTATAGTTCGGTTGAAAGTTTATTTGAAGCCGAAGTATCTGTCGATTATGGAACAGGTCCTATCTTATTAACAACCTTAAAACCAAATAATATTGCAGCGGTAGATAGTCCTGGAGTTGTGGGAGCAAGAGCGTCTTCCATTGTTTGGAATACCTTTACAATTAACTTATTACCAACAGCTTCCGGAACGGTAAAAATAATTATTCAGTCTACGAGTTTAGGTGTGGGGCAAACAGGGGTTTTAATTGATAATGTTATATTATCACAACCTTCGTGTTCAGATTATGATAACGATTCTATTCCAGATTATTTAGATATAGACAGCGATAATGATGGTTGTAATGATGCTATTGAAGCAGGCCATATCGATGCCAATAATGATGGTGAAGTAGATGGTACTGGGTACGATGTTGAAGGTAAAGTAGCTGGGGCAGTTACGGCGTATACAGGCTTAACACCTGCAGTTACAAAAGCGGTACAAACAACGGTTACACCACCAGTAGCAGACGAAACCGTACAACAAGGCGATAATGCGACTTTTACAGCCTCGGCTGCAGCATTAGAGGCTTCTAGTTTCACAGCAGGAACCCCAAATTACGATACGAATGCAGATGCTGGTTTAAGTTTTCAATGGTTTGAAAATGATGTGTTAATGCCAGGTGAAACCGCCAACAGCGTTACGTTAACTGCTGTTACTTTGGCGATGCATTCTAATGTATATAAAGTAGTTATAAGTCATACAGGAAATGCGTGTCCAGTTGAAGATGAAGGTGTGTTGTATGTGCAAGACCCAAGTATTGAGTCTGTTAAGACAGTTGTTTTAACCGATGATGGAAATGGTGTTGATGGCGCTAACGATGTGCTTACCTACACCATTCTTGTAACCAATACAGGAAATACAGAACTTTCCAATGTAAATATTATAGATACCTTATTAGATGCAAATGCAACACCATTAACTTTAACGAGTGGTCCAACATTTGTAGGTCCTTCAAATTTAGGGAGTGTAGAAGGTACGTTGTTAGTCGATGAAATTGCAACTTATACAGCCACATATACTTTAACTCAAAATGATGCGAATGTAGGCGGTGTTTCTAATAGTGTCACAGCAAGTGGAGATACGTCTATCGCTATTAATGTGACCGATGTTAGTGATGATAATGATGATGCCGATGGAAACGTTTTAGACGATCCAACAGAAACAATTATTGTTGCTAATCCTGAATTAATAACTACAAAAACCATAACAACATTTGGTCGTGTGTTAAATGACGTGATTGAATATGATATCATCGTTTTTAATAGTGGTAATGTAACCATAACAAATATAGATGTTACAGATGCTAATGCGAATTTAGGAAGTATTGTTGGTAGCCCAATTGCGACTTTAGCACCCGGAGAAACAGCTATAGTGACGGCTTCACAAACCATTACGCAAACCGATTTAAATGCCAAATTTATAGAGAATAGTGCTTCTGTTTTAGGTGATAGCCCTAACGGAGTGGATGATGTAAGTGATGTTTCAGATACGGATGTTGATGGTAATGGTAGTGCCATACCAAATAATGAAACCATCGAATCACCAAACGGTAATGGAACAACCGATGCTGATGCAACGAACGATCCAACTGTTACTTATTTTAATGGTGTGCCATTAGCCCAAGATGATGCTATTACAGTAAATGAGGATAGCGGTCTTACTATTATTAATGTATTGTTAGATAATGGAAGTGGCGCAGATACTTTTGGTCTTGATGGTCCAAATACAGGAGCTATTTCAATACCTTCTGCAACAAGTGCCAATGGTGGAGCTGTGTCTGTAAATAATAACGGAACACCTACAGACCCAACGGATGATACCATATCTTATACACCTACCGCTAATTTTAACGGGACAGATACTATTGATTATACCATTACTGACGCCAACGGAGACACCTCTTCGGCCACAGTAACCATCACCGTAAATCCTATTAATGATGCGCCGGTAGCCCTTAATGATCTAGCCACCACAGTAACAGAAGATGCCGTAACAATTCCTGTTTTAACAAACGACAGTGATGTAGATGGCGATGTTTTAACCATATCTGGTATTACAGTCCCTCCAACACAAGGAACCGTAGTTATTAATGGCGATGGAACAATTACCTTTACACCAAATGTAACATTTGTAGCGGGTAGTGATACCTTTCAATATGAAGTTTGTGATGGTTCTGGATTGTGCGATACAGCATCAGTAACGGTAACAGTGCCTAAAACGCCTTTACCACCTACAGCAAATTCAGATTCTAAAAGTTTTCCAGAAGATACCACCTTAACGGTAAATGCAGCAACGGGTCTTTTAAGTAATGATACAGATCCAAATGCCGATGAAACACTTACAGTGTCTCAATTTGTAGTGAATTCAATTACTTATACACCAGGTACGACGGTAAATTTAGCAGAGGGTGACTTAACCATAAATGCTGATGGTAGCTATGTCTTTGTACCAACACCAAATTATTTCGGAGCGATTCCTCAAGTTGTTTATACCATTTCAGATGGTAATGCTGGTACAGCTTCTAGTACATTAGATTTATTTGTGGTGTCTCAGAATGATTTACCAACAGCCTTAGATGATGCTGCAACGGTGAATGAAGATAGCGGAGCTACTATAATTGATGTGTTAGCGGATAACGGAAATGGCGTTGATAGCTTTGGTGGTGATGGTCCAAATGGAGGTGCCATTACATTGCCAAGTCCTGTTTCTGCTAATGGCGGAACAGTAACCGTAAACAATAATGGAACACCAACAGACCCAACAGATGATACCGTAAGTTACACACCAGCATTAGATTTTAATGGTGTCGATACCTTTACATATACCATCACAGATGCCAACGGAGACACATCAACAGCCACAGTAACGGTAACAGTAACGGCAGTTAACGATTTACCAACGGCAGTAAACGATGCCGTAACTGTTAATGAAGATAGTGGCGCCAACATTATTAATGTACTAGCCGATAACGGAAGTGGTGCAGATAGTTTTGGTGGTGATGGTCCAAATAGTGGTGCCATAATTTTACCAAGCGCAACATCTGTGGAAGGTGGGACCGTAACTGTAAACGATAATGGAACAACCGATCCTACGGATGACACGGTAAATTATACACCTGCATTAGATTTTAATGGTGTTGATACCTTTACATATACCATTACCGATGCTAATAACGATACATCAACAGCTACAGTAACCGTAACAGTAAATCCTGTGAACGATTTACCAACAGCCTTAGATGATGCCGCAACAGTAAATGAAGATAGTGGAGCTACCATTATTAATGTATTAGCCGATAACGGAAACGGAGCAGATAGTTTTGGTGGTGACGGTCCAAATAGTGGCGCCATAATTTTACCAAGCGCAACTTCTGTTAATGGTGGTACAGTAACCGTAAACAATAACGGAACACCAACCGATCCAACAGATGATACGGTAAGTTATACACCAGCCTTAGATTTTAATGGTATTGATACCTTTACATATACCATTACAGATTCTAATAACGATACATCAACAGCGACAGTAACGGTAACGGTTAATCCTGTTAACGATTTACCAACAGCTTTAGATGATGCCGCAACGGTGAATGAAGATAGTGGAGCTACCATAATTAATGTGTTAGCCGACAACGGAAACGGCGTTGATAGTTTTGGTGGTGATGGTCCAAATAGTGGAGCCATAACCTTACCAAGCGCAACATCTGTAGCAGGTGGTACAGTAACAGTTAATGATAATGGAACACCAACCGATCCAACAGATGATACCGTAAGTTATACACCTGCCTTAGATTTTAATGGTGTAGATACTTTTACATATACTATTACAGACTCTAATAACGACACGTCAACAGCGACGGTAACCGTAACAGTAAATGCTGTGAACGATGTGCCTTTAGCTAAAAATGATGTTGTAACTGTTGTTGAAGATAGTAGTGCTAACATTATTAATGTGTTAGCCGATAACGGAAACGGAGCCGATAGTTTTGGTGGTGATGGTCCAAATAGTGGGGCTATAACTTTACCAACTGGTACAACTACCAAAGGAGGAACCGTAACTGTAAATGATAATGGAACACCAGCAGATCCAACAGATGATACCGTAATTTATACACCTGTTTCAGATTTTAATGGTCAAGATACTTTTACATATACCATTACCGATTCAAATAGCGATACATCAACAGCAACAGTTACCGTAACAGTAAGTGCTGTGAACGATTTACCAATAGCAGTTGATGATGCTGTAACTATCAATGAAGATAGCGGTGCTACCATAATTAATGTACTAGCCGATAACGGAAACGGCGTTGATAGTTTTGGTGGTGATGGTCCAAATAGTGGGGCTATAACGTTACCAAGTGCAACCTCCGTTAATGGCGGAACAGTAACAGTAAATAATAATGGAACACCAACCGATCCAACAGACGATTCAGTAAGTTATACCCCAGCATTAAATTTTAATGGTGTTGATACATTTACGTATACCATTTCAGATGTAAATGGAGATCGATCTACTGCCACCGTAACAGTAACGGTAAATAGTGTGAACGATGTCCCTGTAGCAGTTGATGATAGTTATACCGTTAATAAAAACGTAAGCGTTCAGTTATTACCATTAACGGCAGATTCGGATGCAGATGGTGATACTATAAGTATGGTATCTATCAACGGAATTGCGTTAACTCCAGGAATAGCACAAAGTATAGCGGTAACAAACGGAACCGTAACAACGGATACGGGAGGTATAATCACCTTCACACCAGATACCAATTATAGTGGATCCGTAAGTTTTCCATATGTTATTACAGATGGAACAGCAACTGCAACAGCAAATGAGATTATTACAATCAATCCAACAAACGATGCACCAATAGCAGTTGATGATACCTATACAACAAATGAAGACACAGCTGTTCAATTAGTACCATTAACAGGAGATACCGATGTGGATGGTGATACCTTAAGTATAGTATCCATCAACGGAACTGCTTTAACACCAGGAACGGCGCAAACAATCGCAGTCACCAATGGTTCAGTGAGCATCAATACAGCAGGAGTTATTACATTCACACCAGCTGCCAATTACAACGGTTCGGTAAGTTTCCCATATGTTATTACAGATGGAACAGAAACGGCAACAGCCAACGAAAACATTACTGTAAATGCCATAAACGATGCGCCAGTCGCAGTTAATGATGCTTACACTACAGATGAAGATACTAATATTCAATTATTACCATTAACGGGTGATAGCGATGTGGATGGTGATACTTTAAGTATTGTATCCATTAACGGAACCGCATTAACTCCAGGAACTGCTCAAACAATTGCAGTGACTAACGGATCAGTGGATATCACAATAGGAGGAGTCATCACGTTTATTCCAAACACCAATTACAACGGCGCAGTAAGTTTTCCATATGTTATTACAGATGGTACCGTAAACGCTACAGCGAATGAAACAATTACTATAACGCCGGTAAATGATACTCCAGTGGCGGTCGATGATTTATCAACCACCAATCCAGGTGTGGCCGTGACAATTCCTGTTTTAACCAACGATACAGATGTTGACGGTGATGTCTTAACGGTTTCAAGTATTGTAACAGTACCCGTAAATGGTACGGTTGTAATCAATGGAGATGGAACAATCACCTATACACCAAATCCAGGTTTTGAATTTGGATCAGATACGTTTGAATATGAAGTATGTGACGGTTCGGGATTATGTGATATCGCATTAGTAACCGTTGAGGTTCCAAAATCCTTTTTACCGCCAACGGCAAACCCAGATGCGAAGAGTACTTTAGAGAACACAACATTAACGGTTGCAGCAGCTACTGGATTATTAAGTAATGATACGGATCCTAATTCAGATGAAACTTTAGTCGTTACGACTTTTGAAATAGGCGGAACAACCTATACAGCTGGAACCACAGTTAATTTAACAGAAGGTGATTTAACAATCAATACTGATGGTAGTTATGAGTTTGTACCAGCATTCAATTATAATGGAGCAGTACCACAAGTCACTTATAGCATAAGTGATGGTAATGGAGGCACAAGTAGTAGTACATTAGATATTACGGTAACTTTAGTAAACGAAACTCCTGTTGCGGTTGATGATGCATACACTACAGATGAAGATACGAGTGTACAATTATTACCATTAACAGACGACACCGATGGAGATGGTGATACCTTAAGTATTGTGTCTATTAACGGGATTACCTTAACCCCAGGAACAGCACAAAGTATCGCTGTGACCAACGGTACCGTAACCATTGATATACCTGGGATTATCACATTTATACCAGATGCGAATTATAACGGTGCTGTAAGTTTTCCATATGTTATTACAGATGGAACAGCAACGGCAACAGCCAATGAAAATATTACAGTAACCTCGATAAACGATGTTCCTGTAGCCGTGGATGACGCGTATACTACGGATGAAGATACGAGCGTTCAATTACTTCCTTTAACGGCTGATTCGGATGGGGAAGGAGATACTTTAAGTATTGTATCCATCAACGGGATCACATTAACGCCCGGTACTGCACAAACAATCGCAGTAACTAACGGTACAGTAACTACAGATACAGCAGGAATCATCACGTTCACACCTGCAACCAATTACATTGGAGGTGTGAGCTTTCCATATGTTATTACAGACGGAACGGATACAGCAACGGCGAACGAGATTATTACAATTACGCCAGTAAACGATGCGCCAATAGCGGTTGATGATACGTATACAATAGATGAAGATACAAGCGTTCAGTTATTACCATTAACGGCGGATACTGATGCAGATGGCGATACCTTAAGTATCGTATCGATTAACGGAACAACTTTAACACCAGGAACGGCACAAACAATTACAGTGACTAATGGTACAGTTACCACAGATACAGCGGGAATTATCACGTTCACACCAGCAGTCAATTATAACGGATCAGTAAGCTTCCCATATGTAATTACAGATGGAACAGATACCGCAACGGCGAATGAAAACATTTCTATAACGCCTGTAAACGATGCTCCAGTGGCGGTTAATGATTTATCAACCACCAATCCAGGAGTCGCTGTAACTATACCTGTTTTATCAAACGATACAGATGTTGATGGAGATGCATTAACAGTGTCAAGTATTGTTACACCTCCAGTAAATGGAACGGTCGTAATCAATGGAAATGGAACCATTACTTATACTCCTAACGCTGGGTTTAATGTAGGATCAGATACTTTCGAATATCAAGTATGTGATGGTTCAGGTCTATGTGATATCGCATTAGTAAGAGTTGATGTTCCAAAATCTTTTGTACCGCCAACCGCAAATCCAGATTCGAAAAGTACTTTAGAGAATACGACTCTAACAGTTGCAGCAGCTACCGGATTATTAAGTAATGATACAGATCCTAATGCCGATGAAACTTTAGTTGTTACAAACTTTGTAATTGGAGGTATCTCATATAGTGTAGGGGTAACTCAGAATTTAACGGAAGGAGCTTTAACCATAAATAGTGATGGTAGCTATGAATTTGTACCAGCACTCAATTATAATGGAGCAGTGCCTCAAGTAACATATAACATAAGTGATGGTAATGGTGGTACAAGTAGTAGTACATTAGATATCACAGTAACTTTAGTAAATGACACACCAGTCGCAGTAGATGATGCGTACACTACAGATGAAGATACGAGTATTCAAATATTACCTTTAACAGGAGATACAGATGGTGATGACGATACTTTAAGTATTGTGTCCATCAACGGAATTACTTTAACTCCGGGAACAGCACAAACAATAACAGTTACTAATGGTAAGGTTACCGTTAATACAGCAGGAATAATTGTCTTTACTCCAGCGGCAGATTATAACGGCGGAGTAAGTTTCCCATATGTAATTACGGATGGTACAGCAACGGCAACAGCTAATGAGAATGTCACAGTAAACGCAGTAAATGATACACCAATAGCAGTGGATGATGCGTATACGACCGATGAAGATACAGCTGTTCAATTATTGCCATTAACAGCAGATACCGATCCAGATGGCGATACCCTAAGTATTGCATCGATTAACGGAACCGCATTGACGCCAGGAACAGCACAGTCCATTGCAGTAACCAACGGAACCGTAGATATTGATATCGCAGGCGTGATCACATTCACGCCAGCCGCTAATTACAACGGCGCAGTAAGTTTCCCATATGTAATTACAGATGGTATAGATACAGCAACCGCTAATGAAAACATCACCGTAACCGCCATCAACGATGCTCCAGTAGCCGTCGATGATACGTATACGACCGATGAAGATACGTCAGTTCAATTATTACCATTAACTGGAGATACTGATTTAGACGGTGATACCTTAAATATAGTTTCTATCAACGGAACGACTTTAACCCCAGGAACAGCACAGTCCATTGCAGTAACCAACGGAACCGTAGATATTGATATCGCAGGTGTGATCACCTTCACCCC
>NZ_JAUPED010000023.1 GCF_030552475.1 Mariniflexile sp. AS56
GATACGGTTCAATCGGATGTTGACGCTAACGAAACGGCAGCGAATACAGCTATTGCAAATGTTCAGTCAGATGTAGACGCAAATGAAGTAGCACGTATTTCTGCGGATACTACACTTCAAACTAATATTGATACGGTTCAATCGGATGTTGACGCTAACGAAACGGCAGCGAATACAGCTATTGCAAATGTTCAGTCAGATGTAGATGCTAATGAAGTAGCGCGTATTTCTGCAGACACTACGCTTCAAACTAATATTGATACGGTTCAATCGGATGTTGACGCTAACGAAACGGCGGCGAATACAGCTATTGCAAATGTTCAGTCAGATGTAGACGCAAATGAAGTAGCACGTATTTCTGCAGACACTACGCTTCAAACTAATATTGATACGGTTCAATCGGATGTTGACGCTAATGAAACAGCTACGAATAATAAATTGGTTTTAAAAGCAGATTTAGCTTCCCCAACTTTTACAGGAACAGTTTCGGGAATAACATCAACGATGGTTGGTTTAGGTAATGTAGATAATACAAGCGATGCGAACAAGCCAGTTTCAACAGCAGGACAAGCTGCTTTAGATTTAAAAGAAAATTCAGTAAATAAAAGTACAGACGTAACAGCAGACGCAGCGTCCGATACAAAATACCCAAGTGTAAAATCGGTTAAAACCTATGTAGATGCAAGCGCAAGTGCTAAAGTAGCAGATGCCATAGTGGATGCCGTAACTACTGTAGCACCTTCACAAAATGCGGTTTATGATGCTTTAGTTTTGAAAGCAAATTTAGCATCTCCAACCTTTACGGGAACCCCAACTTTGCCAACTGGATCAATTGCAACGACACAAACCATTGGAAATAATACAACAGCTCTAGCGACAACAGCTTTTGTGACAAGCGCTACTACTGGTAAGTTTGTAGATTTAACTACAAACCAAACTATTTCAGGCGTTAAAACTTTTAATTCTAATATTAATGTGAAAGGTTTAATAATTGGATTAGGCGCAGCAGGTGTAGGGTCTAATACGTCAATAGGTGTTAATGCGTTGGTTTCTAATTCTTCAGGGGTTAATAATGTTGCTATTGGTGAACAAGCCGGGTTTTCTATAACAGGAAGTAATAATGTTGCTATTGGTACAGCTACTAATAGAAACGCAGCTGAAGGAGATAGTAATATTGCAATTGGAAATGGTGCTAATTATCAAGGGACTTCTGGATCTCACAATGTATCATTGGGTACGCTTGCATATAGGCAAGGAAATAGTGGGTCTAGTAATATAGCACTGGGTTTTGCAGCATTATATGATGAAACTACAGGAAGTAATAATATAGCATTAGGAAATAACTCAAGTAGAAGTAATAATGGGGGAGAAGGAAATATTACATTAGGATTTCAAGCAGGAAACAATATATCAACGGGAGATTACAATGTTGTAATTGGCTATGATGCGGATGTTTCTAGTGGAACTTTAACAAACGCAACAGCTATTGGTAATGGAGCTGTGGTTGCTGCGAGTAATACTATTCAACTTGGAAATTCAAGTGTTACAGCTGTAAATACAAGTGGAGCAGTAACGGCCAGTTCGTTTATTAAATCAGGAGGAACGTCATCTCAGTTTTTAAAGGCAGATGGCTCAGTTGATGCAGCTGCATATGCCCCATTAGCCTCACCAACTTTTACCGGAACAGTATCTGGTATAACATCAACGATGGTTGGATTAGCTAATGTAAATAATACAAGTGATGCTAATAAGCCAGTTTCAACATCGGGACAAGCTGCATTAGATTTAAAAGTTGATAGGGTAACAGGAAAAGGATTGTCAACTGAAGACTATTCAACAACTGAAAAAACTAAATTGGCAGCTATTACAGGTACTAATACTGGAGATCAGGATTTGAGTAGTTACGCAACAAATGCGAATTTAGCCTTAAAAGCGGATATCGCATCTCCAACATTTACTGGTACAGTATCTGGTATAACATCAACTATGGTTGGATTAGCTAATGTAAATAATACATCTGATGCTAATAAACCAGTTTCAACATCGGGACAAGCTGCTTTAGATTTAAAAGTTGATAAGGTAACAGGAAAAGGATTGTCAACTGAAGATTATTCAACAACTGAAAAAACGAAATTGGCAGCTATTACAGGTACTAATACTGGAGATCAAGATTTGAGTAGTTACGCAACAAATGCGAATTTAGCCTTAAAAGCGAATATCGCTTCCCCAACTTTTACAGGAACAGTATCAGGTATAACATCAACTATGGTTGGATTAGCTAATGTAGATAATACATCTGATGCTAATAAGCCAGTTTCAACAGCGGGACAAGCTGCTTTAGCCTTAAAAGCGAATATCGCATCTCCTACTTTTACAGGAACAGTATCTGGTATAACATCAACGATGGTTGGATTAGCTAATGTAAATAATACATCTGATGCTAATAAACCAGTTTCAACGGCAGGACAAGCTGCATTAGATTTAAAAGTTGATAAGGTAACAGGAAAAGGGTTGTCAACTGAAGACTATTCAACAACTGAAAAAACTAAATTGGCAGCTATTACAGGTACTAATACTGGAGATCAGGATTTGAGTAGTTACGCAACAAATGCGAATTTAGCTTTAAAAGCGAATATAGCTTCACCAACTTTTACAGGAACAGTATCTGGTATAACATCAACTATGGTTGGTTTAGCTAATGTAAATAATACATCTGATGCTAATAAACCAGTTTCAACAGCAGGACAAGCTGCATTAGATTTAAAAGTTGATAAGGTAACAGGAAAAGGATTGTCAACTGAAGATTATTCAACAACTGAAAAAACGAAATTAGCTGCAATCACAGGTTCTAATACAGGTGATCAAGATCTGAGTAGTTACGCAACAAATGCGAATTTAGCTTTAAAAGCAAATATCGCATCTCCAACCTTTACAGGAACAGTGTCCGGTATAACATCAACGATGGTTGGGTTAGCTAATGTAAATAATACATCTGATGCTAATAAACCAGTTTCAACAGCAGGACAAACTGCATTAGATTTAAAAGTTGATAAGGTAACAGGAAAAGGATTGTCAACTGAAGATTATTCAACAACTGAAAAAACGAAATTAGCTGCAATCACAGGTTCTAATACAGGTGATCAAGATTTAAGTAGCTATGCAACAAACACGAATTTAGACCTAAAAGCAAACATTGCTTCTCCAACTTTTACAGGAACGGTTTCAGGAATCACTTCAAGCATGGTTGGTTTAGCTAATGTAGATAATACATCTGACGCTAATAAACAAGTTTCAACGGCGGGACAAACTGCTTTAAACTTAAAAGCGAATATTGCATCTCCTACTTTTACAGGAACAGTATCTGGTATAACATCAACGATGGTTGGTTTAGCTAATGTAGATAATACATCTGATGCTAATAAGCCAGTTTCAACGGCGGGACAAACTGCTTTAAACTTAAAAGCGAATATCGCATCTCCAACCTTTACAGGAACAGTATCCGGTATAACATCAACGATGGTTGGATTAGCTAATGTAGATAATACAAGTGATGCTAATAAGCCAGTTTCAACAGCGGGACAAGCTGCTTTAGACTTAAAAGCGAATTTAGTTTCACCAACCTTTACAGGTACTCCAACATTACCAACAGGAACTATTGCAGCAACACAAACGGTAGGAAATAATACAACTGCTGTGGCAACAACTGCTTTTGTTACAGCGGCTATTACAGGGAATTATGTGGATTTAACGACGAATCAAACCATTGCAGGTACTAAAACTTTTAGTTCTGATATAACTATTAATAACACAAAATTTGGTAAAGGAGCTGGAAGTAATGCATCGAGCAGAAATATAGCTGTCGGTAATTCATCTTTAGTTAATAATACTTCTGGTCAATGGAATACGGCGATAGGAACTTATGCTTTGCAAAAAAACTCAACGGGCTCAAATAATACGGCTATCGGAAATGAAGCGGTTAGCGAATCAGTTCCTGGTTCAAATAATACAGGTATAGGAAATCGTGCTTTAATGTATACTTCAGGTACAGGTAATACCTCTGTAGGTAGTAATGCTTTAATTAATAGTACAACTGGTAATAATAATACGGCATTTGGACTAAATGCATTTTTAACAAATACTACAGGTTCAAACAATACGGCATTGGGAGCGTCTACAGTTGTTTCTTCAGTGGGGTTAACTAATGTGACCGCTATAGGTTATGGAGCTACTGTTGCAGCGAGCAATACCATACAATTAGGTAATACAGCTATTACAGATGTAAATACAAGTGGCGCAATCACTGCACTTTCCTATATTAAGTCTGGGGGTACATCTTCTCAATTTTTAATGGCAGATGGTTCTGTTTCTTCAGGGGCAGCAGCCGTTAGAGAAGTCGCTGATGAGTTTACACCAACAGGTGGTCAAACAAGTTTTACTTTATCACAAACACCATCACCAAACAGTAAGGTGAAAATGTATATAAACGGAATAAGAATAAGTAATACTGCTTACAGTACAAGCGGAACTACTTTAATTTATGCACCTGGAAGTAATGGAAATAATCCCTTAGTTGCTGAAGATAGAATTCAATTTGATTTTTATTATTAAAAAATTAATGTTTCAAAAAAAACAAAATATGTATCGATTTTTATCCAATCTAAAAAAAGCAATACGTTTCCTAAGTCTTTTTGCAATATTTGCAATTAATAACATTATTCAGGCACAAGGCGCACTTGAGTTCAATGGTACGACTAGTTATGTTGAGATTCCATATGCTGCAACAAATAATACAGCACAATTTACCGTAGAATTTTGGGCGCGAGTTGATGGAGGAGCTGGCGCGTACAGAGCCCCATTAAGTAATAGAGCAGCCGATCCATTAAAAGGCTACAATTTTTACGCAAATAATTCAAATATTTGGGAATTCTCAGTTAGTAGTGGTGGTTCTGTATGGGAATATTTTCCAGGTCCAGCTGTTGTTATTGGTGAGTGGACGCACTTGGCTGCAACTTATGATGGATCTACCTATCGTTTTTATGTAAATGGTGTTTTGGAGGGAGCTCCTCTTGTAGCAGGCTATTCTCCGAATACAACGAAACCTCTTAGGATAGGTGCGGGAACAACCGAAACGACACCTAACTATTACTTCCCTGGAGCTGTAGATGAGGTTAAAATTTGGAATAATGCTCGTACTGAAAGTGAGATTAATGATAATAAAAATATTGATTTACCTGTGCCACAAACTGGGCTTGAGTCTTATTATCGATTTGAGGATGGGTCAGCAACTAGTAAAACAGGAAGTAATAATGGAAATTTAATCAATAGCCCTACTCTCGTAACAGGGGTAAGTATGACAAATGCACAAACTGCTTTTATAACTACATGGGAAACGGATGGGAGTAACAATATCATTATACCTTTAACGGGGAGTGGTTATGATTTTACTGTTGATTGGGGGGATGGCTCCTCGGAAGCTAAAATCGGAAGCCCTGGTAATATTACTCATAATTATACTACGGCAGGGGTTTATGAGGTTTCAATTATGCCAACAACACCTGCTGGCTTTCCGAGAATTTATTTAAATAATTTTGGGAATAGAAACTACTTAAAAACGGTTAAGCAATGGGGTAGCCCACAATGGACTACAATGGATAGGGCTTTTTCTGGAGCCTCTAACTTAATTATAACAGCTAGTGATACTCCAGATTTATCTTTGGTGACAAATTTCGTGTATATGTTTGCGAATTGTACAGCCCTTACTGATGCAAACGGGGCAATGGCAAACTGGGTGTTTACAACGGATTCTTCAAAGTCTATAGATATGGCTGGTATGTTTCAGGCAGCGTTTGTATTTAATCAAGATATTAGTGGTTGGAATGTATCATATGTTACAAGTATGCAGAGTATGTTTAGGGAGGCCTATGCATTTAATGCGGATATAAGCGGTTGGGATGTATCTAAAGTTACTAGTACATCTCTAATGTTTTATCGTGCAAATGCATTTAATCAAGACCTAAATTCTTGGAATGTTTCCAGTTTAGTAAACCCTAGTAGGATGTTTGAAGAAGCTCCTGTTTTTAACGGTAATATTTCTTCTTGGGTTTTTACCACAGATATTACGAAATCTGTAAATATGTATAGGATGTTTTATTCAGCTAAGGTGTTTAATCAAGACATAAGCGGCTGGAATACAGAGCGTGTTACTAATACAAAAGAAATGTTTTTTAATGCGTATTTGTTTAACCAAAATATTAATGGATGGGATGTTACAAATGTAACAGACATGAGAGGTATGTTTTCGGCAGCCAGAGCATTCAATGGAGCAATAGATAGTTGGGTTTTTCCAAATGTTACTGACTTAGAATCGCTGTTTTCTGGAGCTTTTGCTTTTAATCAACCATTAAATAGTTGGGACGTATCTAATGTTACAAATATGACATCGATGTTTAATAATGCTCATGCTTTTAACCAAGATATAAGCATGTGGGATGTATCCCAAGTAACCAGCATGTCGAATATGTTTAATAACGCTAAAGTGTATAATCAACCTCTAAATACTTGGGGTGCTAAAACCGGAAATGTAACAGATATGCAGGGTATGTTTAGAGAGGCCTCTGCATTTAATCAGGATATTAACGGTTGGGATGTTTCAAATGTGGGCACTACTTATTTGATGTTTTATAGAACTAATAGTTTTAATCAGGACTTAGATGCCTGGGATGTGTCAAGTTTGGTTAATCCTTCTCATATGTTTAGGGAAGCTGGTTCTTTTAATGGAGATATTTCTACATGGGTCTTTCCAACGGATGCTTTAAAAACTATAAATATGACTTCTATGTTTCTGTCAGCGGTTGCATTTAATCAAAATATTAGTGGGTGGAAAACAGTGCGAGTAAATAATATGAATAATATGTTTAGTAGTACTCAATTGTTCAACCAAGATATTAATGGTTGGGATGTTTCTAACGTGACTAATATGTCAAATATGTTTAATAACGCAAAAGCTTTTGATCAAAATATTAGTGGTTGGAATGTTTCTAAGGTTACCAATATGTCATCCATGTTTCAGAGTACGCTTGTGTTTAATCAGCCATTGAACACTTGGGATGTGTCTAGTGTGAATAATATGGCATCGATATTTAATAATGCTCAAGCTTTTAACCAAGATATAAGCCTGTGGAATGTATCACAAGTAACCAACATGTCGAATATGTTTAATGGGGCTAAAGTGTATAATCAACCTCTAAATACTTGGGGTGCTAAAACCGGAAATGTAACAGATATGCAGGGTATGTTTAGGGAGGCCTCTGCATTTAATCAGGATATTAACGGTTGGGATGTTTCAAATGTGGGCACTACTTATTTGATGTTTTATAGAACTAATAGTTTTAATCAGGACTTAGATGCCTGGGATGTGTCAAGTTTGGTTAATCCTTCTCATATGTTTAGGGAAGCTGGTTCTTTTAATGGAGATATTTCTACATGGGTCTTTCCAACGGATGCTTTAAAAACTATAAATATGACTTCTATGTTTCTGTCAGCGGCTGCATTTAATCAAGATATTAGTGGATGGAATACAGTGCGAGTAAATAATATGAATAATATGTTTAGTAGTACTCAAATGTTCAACCAAGATATTAATGGTTGGGATGTTTCTAACGTGACTAACATGAATAGTATGTTTTCTAATGCCAAAGCATTCAATCAAGATCTAGGAGGATGGGATATTTCTAGTGTAACAGATGCTGTAAATTTCATGACAAATGTTAAGCTCTCAAGAGTGAATTATGACAATATTTTAGTTGGTTGGGAAACTTTGGATACAGGAGAAACTAAAATTCCTGTAAATATTAATATAAATTTCGGGTCAAGTTTATATTCAAATAATACGGCGGTAATTGCATCACGAACTAATTTAGTTGATAATAAAATTTGGGTGATTTCAGATGGAGGGATGGTTTCTGTATTAACAAATACAGGTGGTTTATCTGGGTCACATTCGCTTAATGTGAACAAATATGGTGTTTTGGGTGATAGTGCAGGACTTTCTAAAAACGGTAAAATAATTGATTAATATAGTCTTGTATGTTTTGCTGCATCAAGGGCTGTAATTTAAAAGAAAAAACTATTTTGTAATATTGAAAAGGTTGTTCTAATAAAGGGCAACCTTTCTGTTTTTAATGATTAATCAACGTTTAAGTTTACTCTTTTTTTTTAGTCAGACTTATTTGTATGAAAAATTACAAAGATGCTGTTTGAAATGCTTTTACCAGTCACTTTTTACATTTACTGATTTGCTTAAATTCTTATTGATTTAAGCAAATAGTATTCCTAAGTAATTGGTTAACCTATTTATATGTGTTTTTATTTCTATGTTTACCATGCTATTAATATTAGAAAAGCCTTCATCAGGCTTGAGTTATTAAACATTGGGATTTGTTTATGTACATTGTATTAGAATTTAACTGTTGAGGGTTATATTTTTTTAGGAAGTGATTCTAATACGTTTAGAAAAAGGTTGTACTTAGGTACAGCCTTTTCCGTTTTTCGGTGAGAATTATCTAAAAAAAGAGGGTCAAAGGTTGCAACTAATAATTGTGGGACTGTTGTAAGAACTATTAGTCATTTTATGGTTTTTAAATTTTAATTCCGCTGCTGCGGTTAGTTTGGGGATTATATTAGTGCGTTTTATCTTTTTTTATAACGTTTTATCGATAATTTAGTTGAGGTTCAGGTTATTAGGTTATATTTAGTATGCTATTAATCAGTTCATACAAAACACCAACTTGCTCAATAATTAAAAAAATTGGCGGTCGGTGTTTTTTTTATGCGCTACTTTTAGGGACTGCAAAAGTATTTACTCTCGTTCCTTTTTTTTGTTGATTCTATTATTCGGTAGCTTCGTCCTAAATAATTAAATAAAAAACATTTAATATAACCTATTGGTAACCTTGAGTTAATTTGAAATTTGAGTTGGTGCCTTAGATTTGTCCCTGTTATAGTTAGTTAAATGGACATTAGTTAGGGCTTCTCTGTCGAAGCAAACTAATGTTTTTTTATGCTCTAAATTTATGTATATTCAACCTTTAAAAAATTAGTAAAATTGCCGAATAATGACTGAACCGTACGTAACTCTAAATATTAAAAATAACGTTGGATATATAGAATTTTTTCATCCAAACCGAAATTCCATGCCTAGTGTTGTTTTAACAAAGTTGAAAGAAGCTATTGAAGCAGCAGGAGAGCATACCGAAATTCATGTTTTGGTCTTGCAAAGTGGTGGTGATCGTACTTTTTGTGCAGGTGCTAGTTTTAATGAAGTGATGGCGGTAAGTAATGCAGAAGAAGGTAAAACATTCTTTTCTGGTTTTGCAAATGTTATTAATGCCATGCGAACCTGTCCAAAACTTATTATTGGGCGTGTACAAGGAAAAACCGTTGGTGGAGGGGTTGGTTTAGCTGCTGCAACCGATTATTGTTTGGCAACCAAATTCGCATCCATAAGGCTAAGTGAATTAAGTATTGGTATAGGGCCGTTTGTAATAGAACCAGCCGTAACAAGAAAAATAGGCTTAGCTGCTATGTCGCAAATGACTATTGATGCTGAAACGTTTTTTTCTGCGGAATGGGCTAAAGAAAAAGGACTGTATGCCGATGTTTTTGAAACCACTAAAGCATTAGATGAAGCTGTAACTGAACTAGCCGAAAAATTAAGTAGCTATAACCCAGAAGCTTTAAAGCAAATGAAGTCTGTTTTTTGGAATGGGACCCAAAATTGGGGTCTCCTTTTAACCGAACGTGCCGAAATTAGCGGCGCTTTGGTGTTGAGTGAATTTACTAAAAGTACATTGAAACGGTTTAGGTAGTTTTATCTACCGTTGCTTGTTTTATAATAAGTAGTCCATCATCAATCAATCTCCCAACTTCGGGTTTGTTTTGTTTAACACCTTCTAAATGGTTTAGTATCGCTGTACACAAGTTGGTTTCGTTGCCTATAAAAGCCAGTTCGTATAATTCAATGGCTAATAACCAATCGGTAGGGTGGTTTTCAATAAGCGCTTCTAAGACTTTAGTTCTAGAAATAGTTTTATTGCTGCCTTCACGATATTCTCTTACTTGTTGATAAAGCGTTTCTAATTTGATTTGCTTACTAGATTTTTTAATATGAATGGTTTGCGATGTTGGGGTATGTGTTATTAAATTGAAGCTGGTTAAATCTGCTGGTCCAGAAAAAGCAGAAACAATAGTTTTACCTATAGCCATGTCATAATTTCCCCATTCAGGTTTAAACAAAATAGTGTCGCCATGTTTTACGGTACAATTGCTAAAACTGATAAGGATTATTTTTCCTTGTAGATTGCGTTTTCCTGTTATAATATCACCAGAAACTGTGATGTCTCCTTCAAATTCTAGGGTAATGTTTTTTTCTTCGTAAATAAGATACGCACTTAAATCACGCGGACTCATGTCTTCAATGGCTAAATTAATGCCTTTAAGTTTCCCTATGGGCGATCCAAAACCATCAGCATGTGCGTTTATGCCGTGACCAATAAGTTCCTTTTCTCTATATGATAAGGCGGTTTCTCCTGTAGTTTGAATATAAACAGGGTTACCATTATCTTCAACAACCTGTGTAAATACACCTGATATTTGCAAGCCTGTACTCAATTCAATAGTTCCTAATGCGTTGGATTGAATTAGTTTTTTAATACCAGAAAGACCTCCTTTTCGCAAGGCCATCGAATTGGCGAAGGCTTCTAAAACCAAGCTTAAATGCGAGAAATCTGGTGTAACAAAAAGCTGAGGTTGTGGCTTTGTTATATCGAAATTTTTATAAGTTGCCTCAATGGTATAAGGTAGTTTTTTTACGTCATCCGTCATGCACCAAGCGCTTTCTCCAATAGAAGATAGTAATCCGGCACCGTAAATTTTTGGGTTTTCCAAGGTGCCTATCAAGCCATATTCAACCGTCCACCAATGTAAGTTTCGAATCAATGCCATTTCACTGGGCTCTCCCATATTATTTTGCAAGTCTTCTACTTTTTTTTCCGCGGAAGCGATAGCAACTTCATTAGAATTCGGAGCCTCTTTGATGATGGATAGATGTCTCACCGCTTCATACAATTCATAATCTTTGGCCGATGAAATGGCTTTGCAACCTATTTCACCAAAGCGACGTAAATATTCGGCATATTCAGGGTTGGCAATAATAGGGGCATGTCCAGCACCTTCGTGAATAATGTCTGGCGCAGGGGTGTATTCAATATGTTCTAACTGTCTAATATCACTAGCAATTACTAATACATTATATGCTTGAAATTCCATAAAAGCATTTGGAGGAATAAAACCATCCACTGCTACGGCTGCCCAACCAATATCTTGCAGAATACGGTTCATGCCATACATATTAGGAATGCTGTCAATAGAGATACCTGTTAAATTTAAACCTTCTATATACGATTTGTGAGCAACTGTTTTAAGAAAATCGACATTTTTACGCATCACATAGCGCCAAACTGCTTGGTCTATTGCCGAGTAGTTCGCATAGTCCTGTGGCTTAATAAACTGTAATAAATGTTTAGGTAAGCGGTTTAATATAGGGTTTGATTCTATAGAATTAAGCATAAACGTATTTTTGAAATATTGTTAGTAAAAATACGTATTTTGATGATTATTAATTGTTATTGTGGTGTTAAATTAAGAAAATGATTTTAAAGCCCTCCGAATGTATGTTTTTTATATTAATTTAAAATTGGAGACTGTTAATATTAATGCGTGGTTGTTGAAGACTATCAAGTGTAATTTCCCTTAAATAAAAAAGCAACTAACAGTGATGCTAGTTGCTTTTTATGGTCGAGCGCAGTTAGTTGCTTGCTAATACTATATATTAGAAGTTTATAACTGCATTTAAAATAGATGGTTTTTAAACGTTTAGACCTGTTTTGTAGTGTATTATTGCGCCATTCCTGGAGGGTATTTCTCCATGATTTTAGATACAAATTCTTGAATGCGTTCTTCTTTCTTGTCCATGTTCTGGGTTAAATAACCAGTGCCCATACCTTGCCAAACAAGTTCTTTTTTGTTGGCATCAATTAAATCGACATATAAAACGCCTTCTGTTCTGGTGGATATGTTAGGTTGGTTGAAGCCGCCCCAGCCCCATGGACTGTTGTAACCTCCCCAACCCCAACCGCGGTTTCCCCAGTAGTTATTGTAAACATCTACACGTTGGTTAGATTTGGTAAAAAGGCTAATAAGTAAATCTGGGTTATCTGATTTTGTAAAACCTTTAGCTAAAAGTTCTGCTTCAATAGCTCGAAGAATTCTACGTTTATCTAAATCGTTAATTTCAGCTTTGTCTATGCCAGTTTTAAAAAAAGCAAAGGTTTTGTATGTTGAAAAATTAGCGTTTTTGTCATAATCGGTGGCAACGCGAACAGAGCTGCAAGATGTTACCACAAGTAGCAATGCTAAAAAAGGTAGGGCTTTAAGTAAATTTTTCATAGCTGTTTAGAATTTTTTAGTTTAAAAATACAAATGTTTTGTACTAAATAACATCAACAATCATACCAAGCGCATATAATAAATTAGGATTTACTAATTGGAACGATTTATTCTATTGGTTTTATTATCAAACCCGTACGGGCAATGCCTGCAGCCGCTCTCGCAACAATAGCCTTTTTTTAATAAGTATTGTTCGGTAAAACAGCGGTACCCTTCTGGGGTTAGGTAGTAATCACCTTCTTCAATGGGAATTATTTTTTTCATCTAGAGCAAATATAATGTATTTTGGATTGATTTTTGAACTGGTTTAAGCATGATTTTTATTTCCAAATATTTAGTCCCCAAGGGGTATTTAGGTGTAACATGTTATCCTTTCGTATTTTTAAAAACGAAGGAATTAAAGCAGAATGCTGTGTTAGTTAACCATGAAAATATTCATTTAAAACAACAAATGGAAATGCTGGTGGTACTTTTTTATATAATCTATGGCCTAGAGTTTTTGCTTCGATTCCTGCTATATAAAAACAAGAATCGGGCTTATAGAAACATATCGTTTGAGCGAGAAGCCTATGCACATGAGACCGATTTAGATTATTTAAAACAACGGAAATTTTGGAGTTTTTTGAAGTATCTTCGCAGCAATGAATTTTAACCTAGAGCATAGCATCAACCAGCAGCTAGTTTTGCCTAACAATAAAGGGGTTACAGTGTGTCTTAAAAGAGAAGATGCTATCCATCCCTTTGTGTCTGGAAATAAATTCCGAAAGCTTAAATATAACCTTCTTGAGGCTGAGAAGTTGGGGTGTAAAACGCTGCTTACTTTTGGCGGTGCTTACTCTAATCACATTGCGGCGGTAGCTTCTGCTGGGCAACTTATGGGGTTTAATACCATTGGTGTTATTAGAGGCGATGAATTAAAAGAGGGCATAAATGCTAATACTACCTTAAGTTTTGCTCAAGAATGTGGTATGCAGTTTAAGTTTGTTTCTAGAGAAATTTATAGAGAAAAAACCACCGAAGTATTCATTGAAAAACTAAAAACTGAATTTGGCCAGTTTTATTTAATTCCAGAAGGTGGCACGAATACCTTGGCGGTAGAAGGTTGTGAAGAAATTTTAACGTCTGAAGATGATACGTTCGATTATATATGTTGTGCCGTTGGAACTGGAGGTACTATTTCAGGGCTTATTAATGGTTCAAAACCCAATCAACAAATTTTAGGATTTCCAGCCTTAAAAGGTGACTTTTTACAACAAGATATTAGTAAATTTGCAACGAAAACGAATTGGGAATTAAAAACCGATTATCATTTTGGTGGTTATGCAAAAATAAATGCCGAGTTAATAGGGTTTATCAATCAGTTTAAAACAGATTATAATATTCCTTTAGATCCTGTTTATACAGGGAAAATGATGTTTGGTGTTTTTGATTTAATTGAAAAAGGCTATTTTCCTAAAGGAACAAAAATACTAGCCATTCATACCGGTGGTTTACAGGGGATAACGGGGATGAATACGATTTTGAAAAAGAAAAATTTACCATTAATAGAATAGTTTAATGAAGAAAATAATAGTTTTTTGCTTGTTAGCAAGTTTTGTAGTAAGCTGTGGTGCTAAAAAAGGAGTTGCTAAAAAGAAAGCGTCTAATAAGGCCAAAACAGAACAGGTAGTTAGAAAAAAGGAACCTAGAAATCATTCAGAAACAGGTTCTAAAGAGGAAGTTGTTAACGGCGTTGAGGTTCGAATTACATCAACTGATGAGTATATCGCACTTTTTAGACCCATCGCCCAAGAGGAAATGCGTCTATACGGGATACCCGCCAGTATTACGTTGGCGCAAGGTATTTTAGAATCTAACTCAGGAAGAGGGCGACTTGCTGTTGAAGCGAATAACCATTTTGGTATTAAATGCCACGATTGGACTGGTGATAAAATTTACCATGATGATGATGCCGATCAAGAATGTTTCAGAAAGTATAATGATTCTAAATATTCATACAGAGACCATTCGTTGTTTTTGTCACAGCGTTCCCGCTACGCAGCGCTTTTCAAACTTAAAAAAGAAGATTATAAAGGTTGGGCACGTGAGTTGAAGAAAGCAGGCTATGCGACCGATAGTAAGTATCCAGATAAACTTATAAGTTTAATAGGGCGCTATAATTTGCATAAATATGATGAAGAAGTTTTGGGTGATGTGTATGTGAAATACGAAGAAGAAATAGGTGAGTTTTCCATGTACTATGTAGAAAAGGGAGACACCTTGTATTCCCTTTCTAAAAAATTTAATGTGAGCATAGATGAACTTAAGGATTTGAATAACTTAAATAGTACAGTACTTAGTGTTGGTCAGAAAATAAGAATAAATAAAAATGGAACAGAAACGGCTGTGGTTGGAGCTAATCCAAAAATGGCTGTAAAAGCAATGAAAGTAAACCGTTCTCACACCGTTGAGAAAGGGGAAACTTTGTACTCAATATCAAAACTATATGATATGTCTGTTGCCGAACTTCAAAAAATGAATGGTTTAAGTGATACAGCTCTAAATATTGGGCAAGAACTTCAAGTGAAACCAGCAAACTAAAATACAAATGAATTATACACGAAGTAGTGCTTTATTTGCACAAGCCGAAAAGGTAATTCCTGGAGGCGTAAACTCACCAGTTAGAGCGTTTAAGGGTGTTGGCGGAACTCCCATTTTTGTAAAAGAAGCCAAAGGTGCTTATTTATATGACGAAGATGGAAACCGTTTAATTGATTATATAAATTCTTGGGGCCCCATGATTTTGGGGCATGCCTACCAACCTGTGGTTGATGCAGTTGTTGAAAAAGCTAAAAAAGGAACCTCGTTTGGAATGCCTACTGAAATTGAAACTCAAATAGCAGAGTTGGCAGTTTCTATGGTGCCAAATATTGACAAAATTCGTTTTGTAAACTCAGGAACTGAAGCATGTATGAGTGCCGTTCGTTTGGCAAGAGGTTTTACTAAAAAAGATAAAATTATAAAATTCGCAGGTTGTTATCATGGGCATAGCGATTCGTTTTTAATTCAAGCGGGTAGTGGTGCGAGTACGTTTGGTACGCCTAACAGTCCTGGAGTAACAAAGGGTACTGCAAAAGATACCTTGTTGGCTGCTTATAACGATATTGAAAATGTTGAGCAGTTAATTGAAGCTAATAAAAATGAAATCGCGTGTATTATAATTGAACCTGTAGCAGGTAATATGGGCTGTGTACCACCAACACATGATTTTTTACAAAAACTAAGAAGTTTATGTGATTCTCATAATATATTATTGGTTTTTGATGAGGTAATGACGGGCTTCCGTTTAGCAAAAGGTGGTGCTCAAGAGTTATTTAATATAAGCGCAGATATTGTATGCTTCGGGAAAGTAATTGGTGGCGGTTTACCAGTGGGTGCCTTTGCAGCGAGGAATGAAATTATGAATGAACTAGCACCTCAAGGTCCTGTTTATCAAGCAGGGACTTTAAGTGGGAACCCTTTGGCTATGGCAGCAGGCTTGGCGATGTTAACCGAATTGAATAAAGATGCTGAAGTATTTAATCGTTTAGCTGAAAAAACAGCCTATTTACATAAAGGTATTGCCCAAGTTTTAACTAAAAATGAGGTGGTGCATACCATTAATAGAGTCGGTTCTATGATTTCGGTGCATTTTGATGCAACTCCGGTTACCGATTTTACAACAGCTGCTAAAGGTAATAATGAGACTTTTAAAAAGTTTTTTCATGGGTTGCTTAATGAAGGCGTTTACATTGCGCCTAGTGCTTTTGAAACCTGGTTTATTACCGATGCTTTATCCTATGAAGATTTAGATTTCACTATTGAGGCTGTTAAAAAAGTGTCAAAGACATTATAAAATTAGAAAGCGCATTTCTAAATATAGAAATGCGCTTTGCTTTAACTAACTAAATTAACAAAACTAAATTTTACTGTTTTTTTAAGCGATCGCCTCTTTTTTTACCTTCCTTTTTTTTCATACTAACAGCTCTTTGGTGCATTTTTGATTGTGTTTCTTCCCATTTCACAAACTGCTCTTTATTTAAGATAGATTTCATTTTGGCCTTCGTAGCTATTTGATGGTCTAACTTGGCGTTTTCCATAGCAAGACGTTCTTCTTTAGATGGTCTTGCTTTTTTATCGCTCGCTTTTTTTGCTTTATACGCAGCCATCATGTTTTTACGCGATTTGGCGTTTTCAAGATTTATAGCATAAATGTCTTTTTGTTGCGATCGATTCAAATCTAAATGCAAAGTCATTTTTTTTGTTAGAAGGTTGGCTGCCTCTTCAGGAGTCAGGTCACTCATTCTATGTGTGCCTTCTTCGCGGTTAGGACGTTCTTTTCTTTCTTCTTGAGCAATACCTTGAATGGATATAAGGGCTAATGCAATTACTATAAGTCTTTTCATTTTCTTAAATTTTAATGTTATTTGCTATTAGGACTTTCAAACATTAAAAAAGTTTAAACCGCTTAATCAATTTAACGAGACCTTAACATTGAAAAGCCGCTGATATCATGTGTTTTAGATTTGTAGTTATTTGAGGATAGGCACTTTTAAACTGATGCCTGTTTGGAAATCGGGGGCGTTATTTACCCTAAAGTCTTCTTTTACATATAAGGATAAAGTTAGGTTTGGCCTGCCGTAGGTGTAAATAAAGGTCCAGTTAGATAATGCTGTGTATAAATTGTAAAAACCATGTTGCCAACCGCCGTTTATTTCTTGCCATTTACCAATTAGCCTATAATAATCGGCTTCCTTTCGTTTGTTGTAGCGCGATTGAATTTGGTAATTCACACTAAAGGCATGGTAGTTTTTTTGTTTTGTGAACTTTGCTATTTCAAAATCGGCTTCAAGGGTTGCTAAATATGGGTTGCTTCCTAGATCGATAACTTCTTTGAAATTAATAAGGTTTTTTCGCAACACATTCATCCCGATTCCAGCGTTGAATTCAAAATTGTTTTTTAATTCAATTTTTTTAATAGCATTTGCAGAAACTCCTAGGTCTAAGGAAGCATTGTGCTTAGAGGTGTTAATGCCTAAGTGACTACCAAAATTGATATAAATGTTTTTAGTATGGTTTATAGCAAGAGACGGGTAGTAATTGTGATTGAGTTCGATACCGCCTAAAAAGAAGTCGTTATTATTCAATTCTAGGGTGTTTCCGTTTCTGTCTAGGTATTTGAAGTTTACTTGGTTTAATCCGTAATAGCGCCTTCCGTAGGGGTCTTCACCGCCAGCAACGTTGCTGTGAAACCATTCAATACTTTCATCGCCGGTAAAAAGTGAAAACGGGTATTTTCCTTTGGTAATTAAAAAGGAGCGTAAAGTCAAGTCAATCTCATTTTTAGCATCAATAGGAATGTTAATGCCAATTCTAAATTCTTTAATTACGGCATCAATAACAATGTTCATGTAATCTGCTGGCGTGGTTTCTTGATCTTTGAATTGAAAATTTCTTTGATACCAAATTAATTTACTTTGTTCCTCTCGTACTTCTGGGTCTTTTGGGATATAGGTTTCAACATACGGGTGGAAATTGTTTCCGCTTACAGAACTAAAAGAAAGTGTTGTGTTTTTTTCTGGTGCTAGTTTGAAGTTTGTATTGATACGGGAACTGAAAATTCCGAAATGATGGGTTGCTAAAATACTGGGTTTCTCAATGCCGTTTTTAATTGATAAAGTGTCTTGTTGTTGTGCTGTTAAAATGAGGCAGAAACCACAGGTAAATATAAATAATAGGTTTTTTAGCATGCTGTAAAAATATAGAAATTTTTAGGACTTGAAAAGTTAAGTTTTATCGGCTGTTTTTAAGGGAAATTGAGATGGTTCTGTTCTTCTTTTTCTTAAAAAATTAACATTTAATGTCGTTTGTCTTAAATAAAATTTAAAATTTTAATTAGTAGTGTTAAACATTTCTAAATAGTTTTATTACATGGAGAAAAATGCTTCAATTTGTATAGTTATTTATTGGAAACATATAATAATTACATAGTGGTTATTAGTTTAGTAATAAATTTAGTTTAGTTGGTTAGTTTGTAAAAGCCCAGTAATTGTAGAATTACTGGGCTTTTTATTTGTTGTAAACTTTAGTGTAAATTTAAAGAATATGTTCTTCGCTATTATTAAAATGAAACTGTAAAAGCTTGTAAAGATGTTGCTTTTTAAAAGGCTTGGTTAGGTAATTATTCATACCGTTATCTATAGATTTATTAATAGCCTCGGTCGTTACATTGGCTGAAAGTCCAAAAATAATCACATTATTATCAGATTCTCTAATAATACGTGTTGCTTCCCAACCATCCATTTCGGGCATGTGAATATCCATGAAAATTAATTGATAATTCTTCTCCTTGATTTTCTCTAAGGCGACTTTACCATTGTTTGCTTTATCTGCCTGTATCCCTATAGCTTCTAGGAATTTCTTTAATACAATAATGTTAAGGTTATTGTCATCAACAATTAACACGTTAATATCGTCTGTTTTAATTGTTTTTTTGTTTTCTGAAATTTCAACTTCTTCTTCTGTAATATCGAATAAAAAGGACAAGGTGAATTTAGAGCCTACTTGGTATTCACTTTCAACAGAAATGTCGCCACCCATCATGGAAACTAAGTTCTCGCAAATGGCTAAGCCCAGGCCGCTGCCCTCGTGTTGTTTTTTTACACTGGTTTCAATTTGCGTAAACCTATTAAAAATGGTGTGTAATTTCTCTTCAGGAATTCCAATACCCGTATCTTCAATACTAATAATTAGTTTTAGTTTGTCTTTTATAACGGTTTCAGTGCAGGTTATGGTAATGCCTCCTTCTTTAGTGAATTTTAGGGCGTTTTTTAATATGTTGTTTATTACTTGAATGAGTTTGTTTAAGTCGCCAGTAACGGTTAAATCTAAAACATTCTCAAAATTCGTTTTTAAATAAAGATTCTTTTTAACGAATAAGAACTGATTAACTTCAGCTAGTTCTTTAATTTTTTTAATGGGGCTGAAAACAATGTTGTTTAATTCTGTTTTACCCGACTCGATTTTATCAATTTCTAAAATGTCATTTACAAGATTTAAAAGATTACTTGAAGATTTGTCCATTAAATCGACATACTCTTTGTTGGTGTCGTTTAATTCTTCGTCTTTTAAAAGTTCAATAAAACCAATAATAGCATGTAAAGGCGTTCTAATTTCATGGCTCATATTCGATAAAAAATCGGTTTTTGCCTGCGACGCTTTATTTGCTCTGTCTTTTTCGTTGTTTAATTGATCATTTAATTTAATTAACGATGCATTGGATTCTCTAGCGAGTATAGTACCTTTTCTGGCTCTTATATAAAAGTAAATTAATAAAGAAGCTATAAAGGCTAAAAACAGGCCTACAATAAGAGCGATGGTAGTCACTATTTTTCCTTCTGCCATTAATAGGTTTTCCGAAGGGTATACATTTAATCGCCATGCTTGATTTTGTAATTGATCAATTTGTATGGTTGTTGTATACACAATCTCGCGTTCTGATTTAAGACGTATATTATTGTTAGCTTCATAAAAAAGCAGCCCTTTATTGTCATAAATTTCTACGGCATATTGGTCTTCTAGATAGTTAACTAAACGGTCGAAATTACTGTTAAAGTCCATGCCAGCAGTAATTGTTCCTTGGAAAGTATTGTCGAAATATACGGGAACATCTACCAGAAAGGCATTACCGGTTTGAGTTAGTTTTAACCAAGAAGTAATGTTGGTTTTTCGGCTTTTGGCATGTTTAACCCATTCTGTTTTGCGGTAATCAAATTTAGAAATATCTAAGTTTAAGGCACTTTCGTTACCTTTTAATGGATTTATTTTTCTAATAACCATGAGGCTATCTATCCATTCAATAAATTTGAAGGTACTGTCTTGCTTTAAAATTAAATCGGAATCATGTTCCCAGTTTTTAAAATAAACACCGTTAGTGAATTCTAGTCTGCTTTTAACATTTTCAAGTTTTGAAATATCAGACTTGATGATGTTGTTGAATTCTTCCGAAATTAATTTTCCAGTATGTAATAAATCTTCTTCTATAACCGCATAATACTTGTTTATAGAAGTAAGATAAATAGAGATTATAAGAGTTACGAGAACAAAAAAAGTGGTAATAGCAATTATTAAATCTAACTGTATTTTTTTAAACATGAACTATGACCACTTTTTCTATTAAATTATAGGGATTTTGAAAATTGTAGTTAACAATATTAAGAAATTAATTCAACAATTAAGTCATCGTCCGTTTTCGTAACGCTTGCCAGTTTGTGTTTGGTTAATCCTTTAATACCTTTATCCCAAGCTTTGTTGCTTAATCCTGACTGTGATTTTAGTTCGGTTAAACTTAGACTTTTTTGAATTTTTAATACCTCAAAGATTGCTTTTTCAGCATCACTTAGGTCTACTGATTTTTTCTCCGGACGCATTTGCGGGAAGAATAACACTTCTTGTATCGATTGGTTATTGGTTAGAAACATAAT
The DNA here is from genome assembly GCF_030552475.1 of Mariniflexile sp. AS56. Taxonomy (GTDB): domain Bacteria; phylum Bacteroidota; class Bacteroidia; order Flavobacteriales; family Flavobacteriaceae; genus Mariniflexile. Next base: position 21,006 of record NZ_JAUPED010000023.1, read on the forward strand.
TAATCGGTCCATACCAATACCCATACCAGATGTTGGAGGCATTCCGTATTCCAAGGCACGTAAAAAGTCGTAATCAATGGTTCCCGTAGCTTCAACATCACCTTTTTTGGCTAATTCCAATTGGTGCTCAAAACGTTCGCGTTGGTCTATAGGGTCGTTAAGTTCAGAATACGCATTTGCGATTTCTTTACCACAAACCATCAACTCAAAACGTTCTGTTAATTCTGGGTTTTCTCTATGCTCTTTACATAAAGGGCTCATCTCTTTCGGGTAGTCTGTAATGTATGTTGGCTGTATGTAGTTGCCCTCACATTTTTCACCAAAAATTTCATCAATCAACTTACCTTTACCCATGGTGTCATCAACTTCAATGCCCATGCCTTTAGCAGCAGTTCTAATTTCATCTTCGGTTTTTCCAATAATATCAAAACCTGTAAATTCTTTTATAGAATCGGCCATAGTTATACGAGCGTATGGCGCTTTGAAATCTACTTCATGTTTGCCAAAAGTAGCTTTTGTTGTTCCGTTTACGGCAATTGCACAATGCTCTAGTAAGCGTTCGCAAAAATCCATCATCCAGTTGTAGTCTTTATAAGCTACATAAATTTCCATGGCAGTAAACTCAGGGTTATGGGTTCTATCCATACCTTCGTTTCTAAAGTTTTTAGAAAACTCATAAACACCATCAAAACCACCAACAATTAATCGTTTTAAATACAGCTCGTTAGCAATTCGCATGTACAACGGAATATCTAAAGCATTATGGTGCGTAGAAAACGGACGTGCAGCAGCACCACCCGGAATAGGTTGTAAAACAGGTGTTTCTACTTCAAAATAACCAGAGTCGTTAAAAAACTGACGCATGGCATTGAATAATTTAGTACGCTTTACAAATACGTTTTTAACATGTGGGTTAACCACTAAATCGGCATAACGCTGTCTATAACGTTGTTCAGGATCTGTAAAAGCATCAAATACCACTCCATCTTTTTCTTTTGGTAGAGGTAAAGGTTTTAGAGCCTTACTTAATAAGGTAAAGTCTTTAACACGAATACTTTTTTCACCAACTTGAGTGGTAAATAATTCGCCCTCAATTCCAACAAAATCGCCAAAATCTAAAAGCTTTTTAAATACTTCGTTGTATTTTATTTTATCATCGCCTGGGCAAATTTCATCACGGTTGAAATACACTTGTATCTTACCATCGGCATCTTGTACATCAGCAAAACTAGCTTTCCCTTGCACCTTAATCATCATTAATCTACCAGCGATAACCACCTTTTTACCTACTTCAAAATCATTCTTAATCTGTTTCGATGTGTGTGTTACGGGGTATAAATCAGCAGGATAGGGGTTGATACCTAATTCGCGTAGTTTTCCTAGTTTTTCTCTTCGTACAAGCTCTTGCTCTGATAATTGCGACATATTCTAAATTTCTGAGTAATTTTAAAGGCACAAAGATACTATTAAAAGCGGGCTTATAAAACAATTTTTTGGGCGTTACCCTAAGGGGGCGGGCTATACGTTACAATCTTTTTGTTCGTGCCTCTCAAAAAGGATTTTCACTGCTATCTCTAACGCAATTACAGGTGCGATGTGTCGGTAAAAGTGTAACAAATAGCCTGTTTTTACGTCAAATAAGTAATCATCAATTAAAAATCATCAATCAATATGAGTTTCTGGAGAGTTTTACTAGCTATTATATGTCCGCCTTTAGCCGTTATAGGTAAGGGCTGTGGCTCTATTTTAATCGTGTTTTTGTTATGGCTTTGTGGCTGGGTTCCCGGTGTTATTGCCGCTTTGGTTATACTGAATAATCCAAAAAATTAAGCCTATATTTGTTTATCTAAATTTAAAACACAATAATTTATGAGAAGGTTTTTAGTCCTTTTATGCTTGGTGGTTTTTACTAGTTGCCAATTTTCTGAGAATATTTATATAAATGCAGATGGTTCTGGTAAGATGGAATTTTCGTTTGATGGAAGCCAACTTATGCAAATGGCAGGCGATAAAATAAGTGAGAGCCAAGAAAAGGCGATGGATTCAACCTTCAGTTTTAAGGAGCTATTCGATACCATGCGCGATAGCATTTCTAATCTATCAAAAGAAGAGCAACAAAAACTAAAAAGGTTAGAGGCTTTTAATATGCATATGGTGATGGATCCTAAAACCTCGCAGATGAAGTTCGATATGTTTACAGATTTCAAGAAAGTAAGTGAACTTCAAGATATGTTTAAGGCTATGAAAAGCTTTGGAGACATTAAAGGAAAGGAACAAGCTAAAAGCGCCAACAACCCATTTTCATCTTTGGGAGGTGATGGTAGCACGGAGTTAGATTATAAATACGATGGTAAAACATTTAAACGTACGGCACGAATAGTAGACAAAGAGGCTTATAAACAAGTTACGGATAGTATAGGGCAAATGGCGATGATGTTTGGCTCTTCAAAATACAAGCTAAACTACCATTTCCCGAAGCGCATAAAATCGGTTTCAAACCCAACAGCGATGTTTAGTAGTGATAGAAAAAGTTTTACCATAGAATTTGGTTTTATGGACTATATAACCAACCCAGAAGCTTTAAATTTAGAAGTAATATTAGAAAATTAAAGTATTGAATAAAACCATAGAAATACAAGATTTAGGTTTAAAGGACTATAAACAAACTTGGGATTACCAAGAGCAATTGTTTAAAAGTATAGTAGATACTAAAATTAAGAATAGGCGAGAAGAAGCAGTAGTAAAAACCAATAATTATTTTTTGCTTGTAGAGCACCCGCATGTGTATACTTTGGGTAAAAGTGGCGACATGTCGAACTTGCTTTTAAATGAAAAACAACTTACCGAGAAAGGGGCAACCTTCTATAAAATAAATAGAGGAGGCGATATTACATATCACGGGCCAGGTCAAATAGTAGGGTATCCTATTTTAGATTTAGATAACTTTTTTACAGATATCCATAAATACCTTCGGTTTTTAGAAGAAATGATCATCTTAACCCTTGCGGAATATGGCTTAAAGGCTGGAAGAAGTGAAGGTGAAACAGGTGTTTGGTTGGATGTAGGAACACCGTTTGCCCGAAAAATTTGTGCTATGGGTGTACGTGCCAGTCGTTGGGTTACAATGCATGGCTTCGCTTTGAATGTGAATGCTAACTTGGGGTATTTTGATAATATTATACCTTGTGGAATTCGCGGGAAGGCAGTCACCTCATTACAGGTAGAACTAGGTGTAGATAAAGTAGATGAAGCTGAAGTGAAAGAAAAACTGCTGAAGCATTTTAGTGCGCTTTTTGAAGCAGAGTTATTTCAAAACTAATTATAATATAAAAAAAGAGCGCTTAAATATTTTTAAGCGCTCTTTTTTTATTTGACATCCATTAGGATGTATTACATGTTTAAAATAATATCCTTTAGCTTATCTAACGAAACAGGTTTAACAATATAATTACTATTCATATTGTATTGTTCAGCACGTTCCATATCTTTTTGACTATCCGAACTTGTTAGAATGTATATGTTTATTTTCTGTTTAGTAGGGATTTCTTTGAAGGCATCTAAAAATTGCCATCCATCCCAAATAGGCATATTTAAATCTAATAAAATTAATTCTGGTAAATTTTTCCCACTAGCTATTATGGCTTTTAATTTATCGAAGGCATCTTTTCCGTTAGAACATATTAAAATAGACTCCACAATACCTGTTAAATTTAGGTACCGCTTTGTAATATAAACATGGGTTGGATCATCTTCTATGATACATGCTAAATTAATTTTTTTCATTTTTAAAAAGTACTTTAAATGTTGTTCCTTTATTTACTTCACTGGTAACTTCAATTTTGCCGCCAATTGCTTCTATTTGGTTTTTTGTTATAAATAGACCAATACCTTTGGCATCTTCATTTTTGTGAAATGTTTTATACATTCCAAAAAGTTTTCTTTGATGTAGACCTAGGTTTATACCTAAACCGTTATCTATAAAGCTTATTGTGGTAAACTTATCGTTTTTTTCTGAATTAATTTCAAGAAAACTGTCTCTTTCTTCAGACCTGTATTTTATGGAGTTTGTAATGAAGTTTAACATAATGCTTTCTAAATAAGCTTTAATCCCTAAAACTTCCACATCTTCAGCAACGTTGTTTGTTATCTGTACATGGTTTATTTCAGCTAAAGAAAGAACGGAGGTAATTTGTTTTTCTATAATTGGTTTTATTGGGATGATTGATAAGTTTTCTTCTGAAGATAGGTTTATTTGAACAATCTCAGATAAATCTTTAATAGTTTCTTCAAGGCTGTTTGAAGAGGTTTCTAATAGGTTGATTATTTCGTTTTCAAAAAACTCAGGCTCTTCATTTTTTAAAATTCCTAATAATGCCGACATTCCTCCAGAATGAGATCTCAAGTTGTGAGAAACAATATGGGCGAAATTTCTTAAACGTTCGTTTTGTTCTTTCGTTATTGTTAGTATGCGCTGTAGTTCTTTTTCTTGCTCTTTTAGTAATGTAATATCGGTGATTTGAGAGATAAAATAGAGCACATGTTTATCAATATCCCTTACTACAGAAACGGCTAATTGAACATAAACCAACTTTCCGTTTTTATGATAATAGCGTTTTTCCATTTTGTAATGGTCGCGCTTACCTTCAAGAATATCTTCTAATAAAGATAAATCGATATTTAAATCTTCCGGATGTGTTATATCCTGAAAAGTTAAATCATAAAATTCATCAGTGGTGTAACCAACCATATCAGAAAGTGTTTGGTTAACTTTTAACCATTTACCTTTTCTATCTAGTAAAGCCATTCCTATACCGGCATTTTCAAAATTACCTCTAAAGGCTTGTTCGCTTTGTTCTAGTTTTATTTGATATTCCTTAAAGGTGTTAATATCTTGAATGGTACCGTAAATTCTGGTAAAACTGTTATTTGTTTTTTCTGGTATACCAATAACTTTTACCCATTTAGGTTCGCCTTGTGATGTTATAATTTGTAATTCATCGGTGAATCCTTCCCCAAGATTTAAAGCTTTGGTAACTAATTCTGCTATTTTCTCTCTGCTACGACCTTCTTTGTAAAAATTAATACCAGTTTCAAGGCTGGGTTCATAGTCCATAGCAACACCGTGCATGGCTTTTGTAATATCGCTCCAAGTAATTTTTTGGTTGCTTACATCCATATCCCAAAGTCCAATATTGGCTGCTTGGTTACAATGTCTTAAATATTCTTCATTTTCTTTAAGTTCGGTAACTTCTATATGAGACCCCAACATTCTAGTAGGTTTACCTTCAGTATCTCGTATGGCTAAACCTTTGCAACGAATCCAAACGGTTCTTCCGTTTTTATGAATGTACCTAACAACCTGGTCGTAAGTGTGTTCAGGGTTGTTTAAGTGCTTATGAAAGTTTTCTATAGAGGTTTCTAGGTCGTCTTTGTTTATTATATCTTGCCAAGCAGCAGCTTTATGCGGCTTTGTGCTAGGGTCGTATCCTAAAATTTCCCAGAATCTAGAATTCATCCATTCATTTTCTGGGTTTTCTAGATCCCAATACCACATCCCATCTAGTGAATTATTTTGAATAAATTCGAAGATGCTAGAATCGTTTTTTATTAAATTGTTTAGTTCTTTTTCTAAATAGTTCATTAGAGAATTGAGGGATTTGATTTACTATTAATTTAAATTAGGAGTAATTGGTTTTTAGAATTAATGAAATTTAGTTTTAGTTATGCAGGTGGTTGTATTTATTGAAGGCCAGATGTTGGTTTTGCGGCCTGTAATAGCTAAGATAATAGTTTTTAGTTGTAAAAAAAAGACAGACAATTGTTTTGTGTTTTTATTTTGAAAATGAGGTTCGAAATAAGTTTTAGATATTAAAAGACACACTATTCATAGTGTGTCTTTTTTTTTGGGGGATACTACTTTATATAAAGGCCGTTTGGGTTTTATTTGGTTGGAATGTATATGTTAAAGGTAGCGCCTTCACCTATTTCACTATGTGCAAGAATGATTCCGTCGTGATTTTCTACAATTCTTTTTACAATAGCGAGTCCAATTCCAGTTCCTGTATATTCCTCCTTGGTGTGAAGGCGTTGAAAAACTTCAAATATTTTGTTGTTGTATTGTTGTTCAAAACCAATTCCGTTATCACTAAAACGAATATGGCAATATTGTTTTTCGTCTACCAATGCGTCAATATCAGTTGTGTTTCCTTCAATAATTTCACAATCAATTTTAATTAGAACGGGGTGATTTTCCTTAGCAAATTTAATAGAGTTACTAACCAAATTAAGTATCACTTGCTGAAACTGTACAGGAATAATCCTAACTTCACATATATTGTTTAGTATAAAGGTTATGTCTTTTTGTTCCAATTCTTCACTTAAAGTTTCTTTCGTGTCTTCAATAATTTCGTGCAAGTCAACTATTTCAAATTTGATATCTTGAGCATTGGTTCTTGAATACGCAATAAGATCTTGAATTAAGTTTTGCATGCGGTTTGCAGATTTCTGCATTCTTGTAAAATGTTTCTGCGCATTTTCTGACAAGGTTGCGTATTCCGTTTCCAGAATACGGGATGCAAAGATTTGAATTTTACGTAAAGGTTCTTGTAAATCATGACTGGAAATATAAACAAAGGATTGTAACTCCTTATTCATTCTTTCTAGATCCATGTTTTTTTGCTGTAGTTCATTGGTACGCTGTTGCACCATGTTTTCTAATTTATTAGTAAACATTTTTTCTTCTTGAATATCGGTACTACTTCCAACCCATCTTTTTATAACGCCATCAGCATCTTTTTGAGGTATGGCACGACTTAGTTGCCAGCGATATTCGCCATTGTGTTTGCGAAAACGGTGGTGTAATAAGAAATCTTTCCCGGTGATTATAGAATGTATCCATTCTTTAATGTTTTGTTCTCTATCATCTGGGTGAACAATCTGGATCCAACCTTGCTTTATAATTTCGGAATGTGTTAAACCAGAAAAATCAAAAACAGATTGATTAAAATAATTTAGGTTGCCATCGGGATCTGAAGTCCATATAAATTGAGGCATGGAATCTGCTAAAAGGCGAAATTTCTCTTCTCTTTCTAGTAATTGTTGCTGAAAGTTTCGTTCGTCTGTTATGTCTCTTACAGTTCCTACCATACGTTCTGGCACATTGTTTTCGTCGTAAAACACCTTGCCTTTGGCATCTAGCCAATGTAAGGATTGGTCTTCCCAGAACACCCTTATTTGGTAATGTAGTACTCCTTTTTCAAAGGCCTCATCATAAGCTTGCTTTCTCCTACCTAGATCATCTGGATGAAGATTTTTAATAATATCCTTATGTGATAAATCCCTTTGCTTGGGAAAGCCTAAAATCTCATAACAACGATCGGATGCTACAATTTCAGATGATTTTAAATTAACATCAAAAACCCCTAGCTCACTGGCTTCAATTATAAGTTTAAGTTTTTCCTCATTTTCCTCTATAAGATTTTTTGCTTTCACGGTGGCGGTGACTTCGGTGGCCACAACCATAATACCCGTAACCTCATTGTTTTCCTTTAAAGGATGGTATACGAAATTGAAATATAGGGTTTCTAATTTTCCTTGACGACTTAAGATAACAGGAAATTCATAGCCATAAAAAGCGGTCTCGGTTTTATAGATATCGGCAATTATGGGTGCTATGGTTTCTTTAACATGTGGAAGGACTTCAAAAAGCGGCTTGCCTACATATTGTTTTTCTGTTTTTTCTATGAGCATTAAGTAATGGTCGTTAACCATTTCTGTAATATTATCAGGACCTCTAAAAATAGAAATTGCTAGAGGTGCTTGCTTTACAGAATCACGAAATCTTTTTTCGCTTTCTTCTACTTTTTCAAAAGCATCAATAACATCTTGCTCAGCCTCTTTACGTTCTGTAATATCACGAGCTATGGCAAATAATAAGGTTTTATCTTCTACTTGAACACTTCCCATATTTATTTCTACAGGGTATTTGTGTCCTTGTTTATTTTTATGAATGGTTTCAAAAGGAGGGATGACGCCAGTTTGAGCACGTTTAAATGCTTCTTTGTATTTTTTTTCATGATAAACCATGTCAACATCTGGAACTTTTAATAAAGCCATTTCTTGCTCTGTGTAACCCCATTGGTCAAGAGCCTTTTTATTTAGGTAAACAAAACTTCCGTCTTCTTCCATAAGAATAAAAGGGTCTGCAGCCGTGTCGGCCATAAATTTGAACAATTTAATTTCTGAAAGAGCAGTTTCTACCTTGTGTTTAGCTTCATTTAATTCGGTGACTTCAGCCGCCGTATTCATCACCGCATAAATAGTTCCGGAAGAGTCCATTACCGGGGTGAAATTATAATTGAAATAGAATGATTTTAATTCATTATTTATAAAGATATCTACTTTTTGGTTTTTCGCGTGAAAGGGAGTGCCTGTATGTAGTACTTCACGAACTTGTTCAAATATTTTTTGATTTTGTAATTCAGGTAGGATGTCGCTGTATAGCTTTCCAACCACATCATTCCCTTTACCCCAAATATCTATAATGGATTGATTGGCAAGTGAAATGTGCATCTCTTCGCCTGTATATAAGGCAATAGGGAAGGGGGCACTCTCGACTAAAGAGCGTATGCGGTGTTCGCTTTCTTCTACTTTCTTTCTGGCTTTTACTTGTGGAGTTACATCAACACCTATAGCCATGATGCCGTTTATTTTACCTGCTGTATCATAAAGGGGTTCAAAAGAAAAATTGATATATACCGTTTCTAAAATATTATTCCTTACTACTTGAACAGGCATTTCGGGAGTCGCAAAGCGATTGCCTGTGTTTGCCACATCGTCCATAAATTCTTTTATTCCTTGTGATAAAAGTTCGGGCATGGCATCAAAAAGAGGGGTGTTCAAAACTTCCTCTTCTGTTCTTCCCCATATTTCAAGTGCAAACTTGTTGGCTATTTCTATGTTGTAATCTAATCCGCGAAATATAGCAATGGCAACGGGAGCCTGAAGAATCATGAGTCGAAGACTTCTTTCTCCTTCCTCTATTTTATCTCTCGCTAATACTTTGCTTGTAACATCTTCTACGGTTCCGTTTAGGCGATATGCAATTTTATCATCATTAAACCAGGCTCGCCCCTTAGCGTGAACAATAATTTCTTTTTGTGAAACAGGATTTATTATCGTGTATTCGATATCGTAAATTCCGTTTGAATTGTGGTCTAAAACTTCTTGAATAGCATTAGTTACGCGTTCCTTGTCTTTTTCTGTAATGACATTAATAGCAGTGGTAAGTTCAATTTGTTCTTCAGGAGGCAAACCAAACCATTGTTTTAGTCGGGCGTTTCCTGAAAATTTATTGGTTTGCGGATTAAAGTCGAAGGTTCCAAGTTGCGCAGCTTCTATGACGAATTCTAGTTCATTGTTGCTATCTATCAATTCGTCTTCGGCTTTCTTTTTAGCAGTAGTTTCAATAACTGTTACTAAAACGCCTCCTACTTCACCAGACTCTAATCTAATAGGGCTATAAGCAAAATCGAAATAACAGGTTTCAATATACCCGTTTCGGTTTAGTGGCAGCATAAAGTCTGGAAAACCAACGGGTTCACCATTCATTACACCATCGAACATGGAGCCAATGATGTGCCAAACCTCAGAAAAGGTTTCTTTTGTGCTAATGCCTAATGCTTCGGGGTGTTTGGTGTCTCCTAATATAGGGCGGTAACCATCATTATATATTTGAGTATACTCCTTGCCCCATGCGATGTACATACCGAACGGATTATCCATCATAACGCTTACCATAGTTCGCAAAGGTTGTGGCCATGTTTTTGGGTCACCTAATGGTGTTTTGCTCCAATCTCTAGATCGGATGAGTTTACCCATGTCTCCGCCACCCTGTAAAAAATTGAACTCTGTATTATTAGTACTCATATATAAATCTAAGGTTGAATAATGAAATGTTCTTGCGAACGTGGAGGTAAAACAGGGGTGCTGAATATGTTCAGGGCTTTTTTAATTACCATTTTTAAACTTGAAAATTCACTCGGTTTTTGTATGTAGTAGTGAGCCCCTAACTCATACAAACTATTAACAGTAATACGGTCTAGCGAGGTAGAGTAAATGATAATGGGAATTTGGGACCACTCCTTTTTAGCCTTTATTTCTTCGATGCATTCTATCCCAGATTTTCGAGGCATATTAAGATCTAGAAAAATAAGGTCGGGGTAATTAAGCGGTTCTGATAATAAGAAATTTATAAGTTCAACACCATTATTTACTGTGGTAAGCGTTGAAGGACTTCCTATTTCATCTAAAGCATCCTTGAAAAAGTCGCAATCATCTATATCATCATCTGCAAGCAGAAGGTGTAGTTTTGTTTTTTCCATTTTATAAAAATCCACTCAATAGTGACTCAATCAATTATATTTTGCAATTTTAGTTTTATAACTAATTTAAAATAGAAGATTTGGACGATTCTAAAATGTTTTAGTATTCAATGCTTTAATAATGTTAACCTTGTTTTTTTTTTAACTTCCCATATGATTGCTCCGACGGGAATAAGTTTTAAAATTAAAATATTTTACCTTTAAACGAAGTTAGTGGTTTTTTCTTATAATGTCAAATTAACTTTCAGTATTAAAGAATACCTTGTAAAAATGCATTTTCTTTTCATCATCATAGCCACGTTCTAAGTATTCTACAGAGGCGTCTGGTGCATCAATATCTAGTTTTATTTGTATGTTGGTGTCCAGTTTAATATCGGTTTTAAACTTTTTCTTTTCTTTATTAACAACGCTTTCTGCAACATCAAATTGGTTTCTAAGAACTAGATTTTTTTCGCCCTCAAATGTTTTTTTATAATCCTCAAATAAGCTTTTGTATTTGTCTTCTTCAAAAAGTTCGTCTTTAAAACGTTCAACATTTACTACTTCATTTTCTTTAAAAAAGTCGACTGTTTTTGCTAAAAAGGTATTTTGTTCCTTAGCACCGTAGGTTGTTTTTAAAATTTCGGTAGAGAAATCTTTACAAAGCTCTATATATTGTTGCGTGTGGTTATTAGCGTCATCAGCATATTTAATGTTTAAAAACTGGTTTATCCAATATTGCGCATCATAACTATTGTTATCTATGCTTAAAATAATATTACCTTCTGTATCGGTTTGGTTTAAAATTAAACAGCCTTTGTCTACCTTTTTACTGCTAATACCGTTTTGTACTAACACGTCGTAGCTATTGTTTTCTAAATAGGTTTGAAAGAAATTAACTTTAGATTCTATTTTAAAAATACCTAAGGCATTTGTAGTTATATCATTAAACTCAATGCCTTCAAACATAACGATTAGCACATCGCCTGTTTTTATTTGTGCCGATGTAGATTGCTCATATAAATGCTTAACCACGTGTTTTGAAACATCTATAAACGCATCATCATCGCTAAACACTTGGGTGCTGTAGCTATTAATTTCGTTTAGTGAAATGTTAGCATGGTGGTTAAACCTGTAGCTTTGAACCACAGAACCAAACGGACGTAATAAGAAAGGTAGCATTAATTCGTAGCTGGCTTCGTCAAAATCTACGAGCTTTTCTGAAAAAGCATTTCTAGTGTCGTTGAATTTATTACCAACTTTATGTATAATGAATTTTGAAATGGATGCGTTTTTTCTTGAAATCATGGTTTCTATTTGGTTTTTACAAATGAGAGTAGGTTTATAATAAGATTCGCTTTTAATAAAGGAATCTTGTATGCTTGTTACTATTAATTGATTCTATACAAGACAATAGAATGATCTTCACCTTTAGTTACAAACTCTAAGTTATTGTCTTTGTCAATATTATCTAGTGAAATTTCTGAAGTACCATACACCGGGAAATTGGGTAATAAGATGCCGCGGCTATCATAGATATATACTTTTTGAGCTTGCAAATCGGTAATCGCTACATAAATTTTATCCTTAATATAATATAGCTCTGGTTTGGTGTAGCTACCAAAATCTAACTCGATAGCATTGCTTTTAATAGTTAGTTTATTCTCGCTAAGTGTAACCAAGGTTTTACTAGAAGTTTCTAATTTATGTTTTTCTGCAAGATTTAAATTTTGAGTAGAAACACCTCCTTTAGTATCTATAGAAATTAATTGCCCGTTTGAAGTGGTTGTAGTAAAGGTGTCGTTATACAAAAAGATAGGTTGGTTTGAAAAATTACTCGACGTTTTAGGAGTAACACGTGTATTACCAACACGGTCTATAATATGAAGTGTGTTTTGGGTTTTGAACAGGATATAATCCTTGCCGCTTATTCTAAAATGTTTTGGCTGACTTATAATAGCATCTTTGGCCGCTTTAAAGTTGAAACCATTTACTATTTTGGAGTTCACATCGTATACCAATATGTTTTTGCCTTGGGTTACGAATAGACGGTAATTTTTATTTCGATCATAATCGAAAACAGAAAGGGGCTGTGTAATGTCATCATTAAATTTACCAGGGAATGGCGCCACGTCTTTACCATCACGGTCTATAACGTAAACACGGTTTGGGGTAGCGAAAGCCAGTTGTAAGCGTCCGTTTTTGAAAATGTCAATTTGTTCTATCGTTCCTAAAACGGCGCCTTCTAATTGTTTTTTCCAAAGAATTTTCCCTTTATTAGAAATTAGGTAGAGGTTGTTTTTAATGTCTTGAACAATAATTTCTTTCTCTTTAGTAAGATGATTGGTTACAAACAGAGGCTTGTTTAAAATGTTGGAAGCTAATTTGATGTTTAATTCTTCTGAAACCGAATTTTGAGTCGCTCTTGTTTTACTTTTTTGGATGATGGCATTGAGGTGCGCAAAATTAGAATCGTAAATAAATTGAAGTGCCGATGTGTTATAATTACTAAATGAAGCATCTAAATCGCTAGTGAAATTAGTGCTTAAAATAGATTTTAATGCCGTACTGTTTGTTGCTAATAGTAAGGAAGAGGCATTGCTTAACTTTTCTTTCGCTTTCTTAAAAGTTTCTAATTCGTTAAAAGTGGTTTTGTTTTGGTAATTAGCAATGATGCTTTGTAGTAAAACTGAATGACTAGAGAATACAAAAAAGTTGTCGAGTATGCAGTATTTAGTGGTGTTGATGCCTTTAATTAATGGAGAAAAGGTAGTATTGAATAATTTAGGTTGGCTGAAACTGTATATTTCGATGCCTCTGTAAGTTTCAACAATAGTTTGTTCTCCAATAAGTGCGTCTTCAGTAGCAATAAAATCGATAGAATTTAAAGCAATCGCTCTATTTTCATCTTGATAAATAATACCAACTTCTATAATATTATCGAAAAGTGGAGCACTACTCGAAAGAGAATCTTTCTTTGTAAATACTTTTAAATTGCTTTCAATAGTTTTAAAGTTTTTAAAAGTGAAACTCATAAAACCATCACTACTAAAAGGTGTTATGTTTTGAATTTGATTCTCCTGCGGAATGGTGTTTTTAAATATATTGTTAAGTATTTTAGTAGAATCGGTGGCTTTGGTAATACCGTTTATATAAATGTCGTCTTGCTTTAAGTCAACATCAATCGCTATATAGTTGGTGAACGCTTTTAAGTTTAGCGATTCTTCCATAAAAAACGATTTTATAAAAGTCGAATTAGCATTAATGATAATCGAAAATGTTTTATCGTTACTTGTAGAATTGTAAATTTTCACTAATTCTTCATTCATATTAGAATTTGTGAAAACAGTGTTTATGGCATTTTTAGATGAAGCTGCAAAAAAAGTGCTGTCAATTATCGTACTGTAAAACGTGTTTTTTTCGAAGGTAGATTTTGTAAGTGTTTGGTTTTCGTAAGTAAGTGTTTCTTCAATATAATTTTTAAGAGAATCTCTTTTGAATAATTGAGGCGTGTATTTTGTTATAATGGTGAATTCAAGACTGTCTTTTTCATCTTTTGAAAAACAAATAAGTAATTCGCCATTTGGTTTAAGAAGCTTTAAATAATCAAGATTGATTTCAAGTTCTTTATAAGCCTCCGTTTTTGAAAATTTATTTAAAAAGTCGCTGTTGTTAATGCTGCTTTTCAAATCTTCAAGATTGGAAGTTTTTATAATGATAGCTGCATTTTCTGGAACAAAATCGATTAGGTTGGTACGATTTCTTTCAACGTTGGAACAGCTAAAAACAATAAATAATAGGAGGGTGAAACCAAGGAATCTCATAAAACAAATTAATTTATACAAACCTACATATTTTTCAATTTATAGTAAGTAAAATTGATGTAATCTGTTAAATTTTAATTTTTAGTGTTCGGGTAATAAACGAAAGGTTTTTCTGTGGTATTTGGTGATGCCATAGTTTCGTATGGCTTCCCGGTGCTCTTTAGTAGGGTAGCCTTTGTTTTGTTTCCAGTTATACATGGGGAATTCTTCATGAATGGCATTCATATAAGCATCTCGATATGTTTTAGCCAATACGGATGCGGCAGCAATACTTAAATATTTTCCGTCGCCCTTAATAATGGTTTCAAAAGGAATGTTCCCGTAAGGTTTAAACCTGTTACCGTCAACAATTATGAATTCGGGTTGAGGTGTTAATTGGGTGATAGATTGTTGCATGGCTAAAATAGAGGCATTCAGAATATTTATTTGGTCGATCTCTTCTTGAAATACATGAGAAACACCAAAAGTAAGGGCTCCTAATTCTATTATAGGCTTTAGTAAATCTCTTTTTCGTTCGCTAAGTTGCTTAGAATCGTTTAAAATCGAGTTTTTAAATTTAGGGGAAAGTATAACTGCAGCGGCAGTGACCGGACCTGCCAAACACCCGCGGCCCGCCTCGTCTGTGCCGCATTCTAAAGCGAAATTTGAATGGTTTTTTAATAACATGGTAGTAGTAATAATGTCAAATCTATAATTTTAATTGCAATTAATTCCAGTTTTATGAAATATCGATAGTGATTTTTGTGAATGAATTATCTGATATTTTTAAATACCCAATTTTAGCACCTTTATTTTATTGATATGATATTTTTTACATGTTAATTTTATGAATCATTAAATTAAAATTAGGATTTAGTGGTGGCTTTTCGTTTTTTTTAATCTGTTTTTTTGTTTATTCAATATAATATGTAGATGTTTGCACCCGACTAACTCAAAATAAATATTCAATCGCATCTTTTAAAAGAGATGATTAGTATTTAAAACAAAGCCAGCAAATATTGCTGGCTTTGTTTATTTAAAATATTTGCACGCACTTAACGTTGTAATAATTACTTTTGCTTCGGGAAAATTCAATTTTATTTCGAGTGTAACCTAAAAACGGTTATCAACTCAAATTTTATGTATGCTAATGATATCTATTAAAAATAAGCTAAGTAATAACAAGGGGATAATTAAACTGCTTTTTGTACTTTTTGTCATCTTTCAGTTTAATCAACTTAGTGCGCAAGATAAACCGAAAAAATCAAGCAGGTTAAGTCGTGAGTTAGGACTGGCAGACCCAAACGATTCTCTTAGTAAAGAAAAACGCCCAAAAATTACCGATTACCGCATAATTTCACATCTTAATGATACCACATACGTAGATACCACACTATCTATAAAAAAGGAATACAAGTTCAATTACTTAAGAAAAGATAATTTCGGATTAATGCCTTTTTCTAATATGGGGCAAACCTATAATAATCTTACCTATAACTTTGAAAACACGAAGTTAATGCCAAGTTTCGGTGCGCAAGCAAAGCATTTTTTCTTTATGGAAGTGGAAGATATTAATTATTACCGCGTACCAACACCACTTACCGAGCTGTTTTTTAAAACAGCCTTCGAACAGGGGCAACAAACGGATGCTTTTTTCACTATAAACACGTCACCTCAATTCAATTTTTCAATAGCCTATAAAGGCTTGCGGTCTTTAGGTAAATACCAACATATACTTGCAAGTAGTGGTAACTTCAGGTTTACATCAAATTATTCTTCAAAAAATAACAGATACCAAGCGAAAGGACATATTGTAACCCAGGATTTATTAAACCAAGAAAATGGAGGTTTACAGGATAGCGATATCCAGTATTTTGAAAACGGTGATCCGGAATTTTTAGATCGGTCTATTTTTTCAGTTAACTTTGAAAATGCAGAAAGTATGCTAAATGCTAAACGCTTTCATTTAGATCATACATACCATATAGTAAAGAGAAAAGATTCTTTGTCTAAAAACAAATTGAATATAGGACACATTATTTCTTTTGAAGATAAATATTACCAATTCGATCAAACGTCATCAAACAGTTATTTTGGCGATGCCTTTAAATCATCGTCTTTAAAAGACCGCGCGACGCTAGAGAATTTTTATAATCAGCTACAATTGAATTATAGTAATAATATAGTAGGGGATCTGCAATTCAATATTAGTAATGATAATTATAACTATGGCTATGATAAACTGGTAGAATTAAACGGTACAAGAATAACCAACAGGTTAAAAGGTAATATCTTTTCTGCAGGTGGTAAATACCATAAACAATACAGAGGGTTCGAACTAAAAGGTGAATTTGGAGTTAATGTGTCTGGTAATTTTGACGGGAACTTTTTAAAAGGAACGGCAAGCTTTAAATTGAATGAAGACATAGCAGCATCAGCATCCTTAAATCACAGTTCCAAAGCACCAAATTATAACACCTTATTATATCAAAGTGATTATATAGAGTATAATTGGCAAAACAGTTTTAATAATATAGAAACTCAACAACTTGCATTCAACTTAAAATACAAGAATATTGCGAATATTACGGTCGATCTTAATACCATAAACGATTATGTTTATTTTAAAGAAGACGAAACAACACAACAAGTAAGGCCGTTTCAAAACAATAGCACCATTACGTATTTAAGAGCGAAGTTTGAAAATGAAATAAAAGTCGGCAAATTTGCTTTAAATAATACTGTGTTGTATCAAAACATGCAAGATGATAACAACGTTTTAAACGTACCAGAATTAACAACACGTAACACGCTGTATTTTTCTAGTCATTTATTCAAAAAGGCAATGTTTCTGCAAACTGGTATAACCTTAAATTATTTCACTAAGTATTATATGAATGCTTATAATCCGTTGTTGGCAGAATTTTATGTACAAACAGATCGTGAGTTTGGGAACTTCCCAAGGTTAGATTTCTTTTTAAACGCCAAAATTCGTCAAACTAGGGTGTACTTTAAAGCGGAACATTTCAATTCTTCTTTAACAGGGTACGACTATTATTCAGCGCCAAACAATCCATATCGTGATTTCACAATTCGATTTGGCTTAGTTTGGAACTTCTTTTTATAATATAAAGTAACGTGTTTTCTGATTG
>NZ_JAUPED010000024.1 GCF_030552475.1 Mariniflexile sp. AS56
ACCACATTAGAAACTATTAAGGGCTTGAGTAAAGCACAGGAATATGCATTAGTAGTTTGGCTCATTAGTTTTTACTTCGCTGGCATCAGAGTTAGTGATGTTTTACAATTAAAGTGGGATGATTTTGTTGATAATCGCCTGCATTATCGAATGGACAAGAATAGCAAACTAGTTTCATTAAAAACACCAGATAAAGTTGTGAAAATTCTAAAGAAACTAGAAAGACATGAAGACTCTATATTTATATTTAAAGAATTGGAGGGCGTCGATTTAAATGATAAAAAACGTCTAAGAACCAGAATAAAAACAGTAACAAGAAACTTTAACAGACGCTTAGAACTGGTGGCAGACAAAGCTGGTATTGACAAGAAAATAAGCATGCATATTGCACGCCACAGTTTTGGTAATATTTCAGGAGATAAGATTCCCATCCAAATGCTGCAAAAGCTGTATAGACATTCTTCCGTGACCACCACCATACTTTATCAAGCTAATTTTATGCAAAAAGATACGGATGAGGCTTTGGATCGGGTTATTGATTTTTAATATTAATTAATCCAAAAAGGTAGCTATAATAAATTCAATTTGGGTCTTGTTTTAGCAAAGTATTAGTTATAAATAAATCTCTTTAATATTTGCTGTTTCTACCATTTGAGATTTTAATCGAAAGTGTATTATCGCGATTATATAGCTCCTTATTTAGTGCAATTAAAAGTAATTGTATTGAAGTTTTTATTCGTTTTTAGACAAATTCTAATATCAAGTATAAAAATGGTTTTTTACTTGTACATCTTTAGTTCTTTTTAGTTTAGTTAGTACTTATGTTGTTTTTTGTTACATTAATTGTAAAATGTAACGACTTTACTACAATATCGAGACAATGGTCTGACTTCCGGTTCTCGTTACTTTTTAATTTTGAGTAATCTCTATTTTTAGTCATTAACTATTTGTTGATGAGTTTTCTATGTCAGTGTGCGAGTTTCCAATTAAACTTAAAATCAATGTATAGGTAGAAATGGAAATTATCTAAACTAAAATTACTAACTAAACTAAACGGAACTGAATGAAACAGTATTTATGCACATTACTCAAAATAGTGTTCTTTTTTAATTTAATAATGCCATTATATTATTCCTCCCATGCACTAGGAGTCAGTAGTGAAAATAGTGGTATTACTTTATTAGATGAACAAGATTTAATAATTGAAGGCACTGTTATTGCCTCAGATGATAATTTACCATTAACAGGAGTAAATATTATGGTAAAGGGTGATAAAGGGGGTACATCAACAGATTTTGATGGAAACTTTATTTTAAAAGCAAAACCAACAGATGTTTTGGTTATTACCTATCTAGGATTTATTAAGCAAGAAATTCCTGTTCAAGGAAAAACTAAATTTAATATTATTCTACAGGTAGATACAGCCAAATTAGATGAAGTTACCGTAGTGGCTTACGGACAACAAAAAAAGGAAAGTGTCGTGGCTTCTATAACTACTGTAAAGCCACAAGAATTAAAAATACCATCCAGTAATTTAACGGCATCCTTTTCAGGGCGAATTCCGGGGGTTATTTCTTATCAAACATCTGGAGAACCAGGAAATGATAACGCCGAGTTTTTTATTCGTGGTGTTTCAACATTTGGGTATCGTACGTCACCTTTAATTTTAATTGATGGCATGGAATCTAGTGTTGATGATTTGGCTAGAATGGATGTTGATGATATAGAAAGCTTTTCTATTATGAAAGATGCATCTGCAGCCGCCTTATATGGTTCTCGTGGTGCAAACGGAGTTATTTTAGTGAATACCAAAGAAGGAAAAGAAGGCAAGGCTAAATTATCTTTTAAATATGAAACCTATTTATCGTCCAACGTAAAAGATATTGAATTTGCAGATCCTGTAACTTATATGAATTTATGGAATGAAGCCGTTTTTACGTCAAGTAGAGGTAGTGAGATTGTAAACAAAGTTTTTACACAAAATGAAATTGATAATGTACAAAACAATGTAAATCCTCAAGTTTTTCCTGCAACAGATTGGTATGGGACTTTGTTTAAAAGTAATGCTATTAATAAGCGTTTAAATATGAATGTTTCTGGTGGAGGTAAGGTTGCTAAGTATTATTTGTCAGGAACTTACACTAAGGATACAGGAGTGTTATCTGTAGACGATCGAAACAATTTTAACTCGGGTATTAATTTAAATAAATTACAAATACGGTCTAATAATAACATCAATATAAGCCCCAGTTTTAAAGCTAAAGTGCAGTTTTATTTGGCGTTAGATGATTACACAGGGCCTCTAGATGGTGCTCAAACTGTTTTTGATATGGTAGGAAAAACAAGTCCTGTTTTATACCCTGCATATTATCAGCCAGATGAAGCTAACCAGTACGCAACGCAAATTTTATTTGGTAACTATTTAGAAGGCGCCGATTATATTAACCCGTACGCTGAATCGGTAAAAGGGTATAGAGACTATACGCGGTCTAAATTAAGTGGACAAATTAATCTAGAGAAAGAATTTTCTAAGGATTTTAATGTGAGGTTAAAAGTAGGTTATGATAACGCATCGTACTTTCAAACAAGAAGACAATATAGACCATTTTATTACAATATTGGGAGGTATGATAAATACACTGGAGAGTATACGTTAGACTGGCTTAATGAAGAGAGTAACCCAGAAGATGCTATAGATTACTCGCCATCTTCAAGTCAAGTATCTGCTGTTTTTTATTTAGAAGGTGCGACTAATTATAATAAGCAATTATCAGAAAAACATCAAATAGGGGCTACATTGGTTTACACCATGCGTGAAGAAAAAAACAATACAGCATCTTCTTTACAAAGTTCTTTACCAAACAGAAATTTAGGTTTGGCAGGTAGAATAAATTATGCCTTTGATGATAAGTATTTTATAGAAGGAAACTTTGGATATAATGGATCGGAACGTTTTTCTGAAGATAATAGATTTGGTTTTTTTCCATCGATAGGAGCAGGTTGGTATGTTTCCAAAGAAAAATTTTGGAAGCCTTTAGAAGATTTGGTAAACAAATTCAGAATCCGATCTTCTTATGGTTTAGTAGGTAATGATGCCATTGGCAATTCTAATGATAGATTCTTTTATTTATCAGAAGTTAATTTGAATAACAGCGGTAGATCTGCAACTTTTGGTGAAGAGCGTGAGTATTCTAGAAATGGAGTTGCTATAGAAAGGTACGCAAATAGTGCGATAACCTGGGAGAATGCAGAAAAATTCAATCTAGCAGTAGACCTTGGTTTATTTAATAACAAAATAGACATTACTGCAGAATACTTTTTTGATAAACGTCATGATATTTTCTTAAGACGAACAGAAATTCCTGCAAGTTTAGGATTATCTACAGATTTGTATGCTAACTCAGGAGAAGCAGCCAGTCGGGGATTCGAGTTTTCATTAAAAGCAAATCATTATGTTAATAAAGATTTTTGGATTCAAACTATGGCTAATTTCACCTACGCAACCAGTGAGTATTTAGCTTATGATGAGCCGGATTACACAAGCGCACCTTGGAGAAGTAGAATAGGACAGCCTATTAGACAAAACTATGGTTATGTGGCAGAACGTTTATTTTATGATGAAGACGATGTTATAAATTCACCAACACAAATAGGAGTACAAAACACCTATGAAGGTTATGGAGCTGGAGATATAAAATACAAAGATATTAATGGAGATGGTGAAATTACTAGTGAAGATAGAGTGCCTATTGGGTACCCATCATCACCAGAAATAAATTATGGATTTGGTTTTTCAATGGGATATAAAAGCTGGGATTTTAGCTGTTTCTTTAACGGTATAGCACGTACGTCCTTTTTTATTGATTCAGGAGGAACACAACCATTTTACCAGTATAGTGTTGATGAAGGGGAAGCTATAAATCAGTTGCTTGATGTTTATGCTCAAAATCATTGGTCGGAAGATAATAGAGATCCTTATGCACTATACCCAAGATTAACACATGCTAGAAGTGATAACAACGGTGTAAATAGTACATGGTGGTTAAGAGATGGGTCATACTTAAGGTTAAGACAAGTTGAAATTGGTTTTAATTTATCTAAAGACATTATAAAAAATAGTCTACCAATGTTGCAAAGCGGAAGGTTTTATTGTTCAGCAACAAACCTATTAACATTTAGCAAGTTTGATTTATGGGATGTGTCCTTAGGAGGGGATCCATATAACTACCCAGTTCAAAAAGTATTTAACCTAGGTCTTAGACTTGAATTTTAAAAAAAACATCAATATGAAAACTAATATAAAACACATATTTATAATATTTACACTGTCAGTATGTATTACGGGGTGTTCAGATTATCTCGATATTGTACCAGACAATGTTGCAACAATAGATGACGCTTTCGATGATGAAAACTCTGCGGAAAGTTTTTTATTCACCTGTTATAGTCACATGCCAAGTTTGGGAGATCCTAGATCGAATCCTGGGTTTTATGCGGGAGATGAGGCCTATAGAGATAATATTGCCATTCGAGGAGATGCTCCGCAATATTTAAAAGTTTCTGAGTTGGCTTTAGGGGGACAACAAACCGATTCTCCGTACCTAGATTATTGGGGTGGTGGTAGAGGTGGATCTAGTTTATATTTAGGTATTAATGATTGTAATGTCTTTTTAGAAAATATTGATAAGCTTAGATATATGGACGAAGATTTAAGAAAACGTTGGATTTCTGAAGTAAAATTTCTAAAAGCTTATTATCATTTTTATTTGTTTAGAATGTATGGGCCTATTATTATTAATGACACCAATCTGCCGATAGATGCCGATATTGAAGACATTCATAAATTTAGAAGTCCAGTGGACGAATGTGTAACATATATAGCCGATTTATTTTTTGAAGCAAGTTCAAATTTACCATTACATATAGCCGACATACAAAATGAATTAGGAAGAGCCACAAAAGGAGCTTCACTAGCTTTAAGAGCAAAAGTACTAGCAACAGGTGCAAGCCCTTTATTTAACGGTAATAGTGAATATGCAAATGTTATTGATTCTAGAGGGGTTAAACTCTTTTCGGAGTACGATTCCGATAAGTGGCGCTTGGCAGCCGAAGCATGTAAAATGGCAGTGGATACTATTGAGGCTTCAGGAGTTAAACTTTATACATTTGATAAAAGTGAAATTCAATTACCACCTAATACTACCTACGACGAAATACCTGAAGAAATTGTAGATGTTTTAACAATTCAACAATCGTTATCTGAGCGTTGGACTGACGAAAAATTGTTTGTTTCAACCAACGGTACCGCAGGTTTAATTCAAAATCATGCTCAAGCACGAACGCATCAAAAATTTCAAAATAACATTAACGCTTTAGGATTTTATTCACCAACATTGCGTATAGCTGAAATGTTTTATACTAGAAATGGTGTGCCAATAGATGAAGATGTAACTTGGGATTATGCAGACCGTTATGGATTAATAGATTATGATGTAGATAATGATGCGGATGTTGATGGTAATAATACACCAGATAACAAGTATTTTATAAAAGATGGAGAAACTACTGTAAACCTACATATAAATAGAGAGGTACGTTTTTACGGTAGTCTTGGGTTTGATAGAGGTATATGGTATGGTAATCCTGCAACGTATAATTCTACAGGGGCGCAGGCAGGATTTAATGATCATTATTTAGAGGCTCGAGGTTTAGAGTATTCAGGTACTGCCATTGGTTCTGGTATTTTTTCTCAAACGGGCTATTTTCCTAAAAAAATAGTGAATTTTAATAATGTTATAAGCAGTAGCGATACAAATTATAGTAGAGTGTCTTATGCTTTTCCCGAAATGCGTTTAGCAGATTTATATTTATTATATGCAGAATGTTTAAATGAAATTGATGATAGAGCAACGGCCTATACATTTATCGATAAAGTAAGAGAAAGAGCGAACTTAAAAGGGGTGGTAGAATCTTGGGCTAATTTTTCATCAAATCCATCAAAACCATCTACTAGAGAAGGTTTTAGAGATATTGTACGTCAAGAACGTTTGATAGAATTGGTTTTTGAAGGGCATAGATTCTGGGATTTAAAACGATGGAAGCTTGCTGAATCTTATATGAATATGCCGTTTAGAGGATGGAACTATACCGGAGATACTGCTCAAGACTTTTATACGCCAAATGTATTAGGAACGCCTACCTATTCATTTAAAAATAATTTATGGCCTTTAGAAACAAACGAAATTTTGTCTAATCCTAATTTGATTCAAAATGGAGGTTGGTAATCTTATTTCTAACTTAAAAACACACACATTTATGAAAACTAAATTTAAAGTAACAAATATAGCTCTATCCGCATTATTTATTTTTGTAGTTGCCTGTGGTAGCGAAGAGTTTATAGGGCAGCCAAGTTCAAATAGTACTGCACCAGGTTCAATATCTAATGTGCAAAGCATTGGAACTCCAGGAGGTGCTATAATAACTTATAACATTCCTGATGATGAAGATTTTTCTCACGTAGAAGCCGTGTATAATGTTAGTGAAGGACAAGAAAGAAAATCTGTTGCAACCAAATACATTCAAACAGTAAATGTAGATGGTTTTGGAGATACACTTCCTAAAGTAATAGAACTTTATGCGGTTGATAAAAGTGGGAACAGATCCGAGAAAGTGGAGACTGAAATAACACCATTAACACCACCGTATTTAGCCTTGCGAGAATCGTTAGAGGTTTCAAATGATTTTGCTGGGGTACTCTTAAAATGGGAGAATGAAACCGATGCAAAAAATCTTGGAATAACTATTTTAAAACACGATGAATTTGGAGATTTTGTGCCTTATGAAACGGTTTATGATGATGCTTCAAACCTAAGATATCAAAACGTAAGAGGTATGGATACCTTAGCCGTTGAGCTAGGATTTTACGTTAAAGATCAATGGGGACATATAAGCGATACTCTTATTGGGATTTTTAAGCCGCTTTACGAAATTCAATTAGATAGAAAAAAATGGAAAGCCTTGCGATTAGATACTGATATTCCACAAGAATCCAACGGACAGCGTTTTGAAAGAGCGTTTGATGGTGATATTACAAAAAGTAGAGGGTCGGCATTTAATACCACCAACGATGCTGAATTTAGTTATTCACCTTTACATTGGACTCTGGATATGGGGGAAGAAAATCTATACAGCCGCTTTATCATTTATGCAACCGAATGGGTAGATTATAACCGTGGTGCAATGCGTGTATTCGAAATTTATGGAACTAACGATCAAAGTCTTATAGACCGTGAAACCAATGGTGCTTACGTTTGGCCTAATGATGATAATCCGCACGAAACTGGTAATTGGAGAGAAGAAGGTATGGATGGCTGGGAACTCATAGGTGAATTTGAAGCTGTAAAACCATCTGGACTTCCGGGTATAGAACGTGGTCCAGGTGATAGAGATTTTGCAGAGGGCGGAATGAATTTTAATATGCCTGGTGGCTCAAAGTCTTATAGATACCTGCGTATAAGACAAGTTGAAAATTGGGAAACACAAATTGAATGGGTAACCTTTGCCGAAATTGAATTTTTTGGAGCTCCTGTTAACAAATAACACATATAAAAAATGAAAAATATATTAATAATAACATTGGCTTTAATCTGTTTATGTAATTGTTCTGAAATGAACGAGTTGCATCAGCCGTATTTAGATAGGGGAGAAACCATTTATCCAGCAAAACCAGATTCTTTAATTTCTTTTTCTGGTCAAAATAGAGTAAAGTTACAATGGTATGTTTATTCAGACTTGAGTATAAAAAAAGCAAGGATTTTTTGGAATGATAAAGCAGATTCTTTGGATGTTCCCATTACTGTAAATCAAGGTGTAAGGGATACTATAGGGGCGGTAGTAGAAAACTTAAAAGAAGGAGGATACGTTTTTGAAGTTTTCAACTTAGATACGTATGGAAATAAGTCTATTCCTGTGGTTAGATCGGGTAAATCTCTTGGTGGGATATACCAATCTTCATTAAATAATAGACGTATTTTATCTTATAAAACAACAACGAATAATATCACATTTACAATGAGTTCTAGCGACCCAGCAGACTATGTGTACAGTGAATTTAAATATTTTGATAATAATAATTTAGTACGGGAGGCTAAACTTGATCTGGATAATTTAGAAACTATCAAAATACCTTTAGATGACATTGATATTTCAAAAAATATACAATTTAGAAGTGTTTATCAACCTTTTGATAATGCCATCGATTTGTTTTATACAGAATTCGCAGAGTTTGTTATACAATAGTAACAGTTAAACTAATTAATTATTAAATAATCAAGTTAAGTGTTTTTAAACGAAATGCCTAACTCATAAATATACCTTCACATGAAAAATAATTACAAAGTAGCATGTATAATCATTGCAATACTATGTCAAATTCAAGTTTTAAAAGCTCAAGATTTTTCAGTAATACCAAGTACCTTTAAAGGTGGTAGCACAGGGAGTTCAACAAACGATTCAAGAACATTAGAATATGCTAATAATGAAGCTTCACTTAGTCAATATGGTGGTTTTTTAGACGTAAAACTACCCGCTACAGGACATTTTAGAACAGAAATTTATAATGATAAATGGTACATGGTAGATCCAGAAGGCTATTTATATTTTGGGATAGGAATAAATTCGGTTAATGCAGAATCAGGTTATACTAACGTAAATTTGCCTAACGATTTAAAGGATGCTGGGTTTAATCATTTAGCTAATTGGTCCGATTTTGAGAGTATAAATAGTGGTTCAGAAAAAATACCATATGTTTTTAGAGAATTGTTTATAGTTGGGTACAAAAATGAATCTCAAGCAAATAAGGATCTTTATGGAGATGGAATAATTCCTGTATTTGATACAGAATTTTTATCCTTCGCCGATAACTTAGCGAAAACCGTTGCTTTAAAAAAAGATGACCCGTATTGCATTGGTGTGTTTTCGGATAATGAAATGCCAATTTATTCCAACAGTACATATGGAGAATTGTTAGATCGCTATTTGGATATAACTAACAAAACAAATTCTAATTATTTAGGCGCTCACGATTGGATGATAGCAAGAAAGGGAACTAATTATACAATCGATAATGATGATCGTAATGATTTTCATGGATATTTAATGAGTACATATTACAGGATTGTCCATACAGCCATTAAGAAATATGCGCCAAATATGCTTTATTTGGGGTCTAGATTGCATGGTGCTGCAAAAAATTATGAATCAATTTATAAAGATAGTGCACCGTTTATAGATGTATTTAGTGTTAATTATTATGGACCATTTGAGCCTGACACTACTCTCTTGGAAATGTGGACAGAACAATCTGGAAAACCTTTTATGATTAGTGAGTTTTACGCTAAGGGTTTTGATGTCGATTTAGACAATAGTGGTGGTGCCGGGTATCATGTGCCAACACAAGTAGATAGAGCAGCTTATTTTGAAAACTTCGCTATTAATTTATTAGAAAGTAAAGGTTGTTTAAGTTATCAATGGTTTAGGTTTCAGGATGACGCCAGTAATAAAGGTGTTATTAATGCAAATGGAGAATGGTATTCAGAACTTAAAACATCTCTTATAAAAATAAGTAAAGACATCTATAATTTTAGAGAATTTCTCGCTTTAGAAGATGCTAGTAATACTGGTGCTGATGGAGATAAACTGTATGCTATAGAAGATAGTTTTACAAGAGGTGGTTCAAATGCAAATAAAAACTATGATGGCGAATTATTGATTGTAAAAGAAAGCCCAACGAATGCGGATTTTTCTAGACGAACTTGGTTGAAGTTTGATGTTAGTGAGTATGTTGCAATTGAATCTGCAACCTTACATTTAACCGGAAACCAATCTAGTGGAAATGCTTTTGATATGACGTTGCTTGGTGTAGAAGACGATTCGTGGTCAGAGGAAAGCATAACATGGAATAATGCACCCGAAGCTTCAACAGTAATAGCAGGTGTTTTTTCATCAAATGGCAATGTAGGTTCTAGATATGACTCGTATCAAATTGATATTACAGATTATGTTAGGGCTGAAATTGCAGGTAATAAGATCGTTTCCTTAAATTTGGTAGATGCCGCTTCTTCCAATGAACAATTTAGAATAAGAGAAAAGGAAGATGCAGCCAATAATTCGCCTGCTTACATAACAATTTTAACAACAGAATTATCGACTGAAGCTCCTATTAAGTCAAACTTCAAAATGTATCCTAATCCCGTAAATGATAGATTAGAAATAGACTCTAAAACTATTATTCAAATCATAGAGTTTTATAATATAAATGGAGCTGTTATTTTAACTAAAAACAGTTTTAACTCTAAAAATGCAGTTGTAGACGTAAGTACGCTATATCCTGGTGTTTATTTAGTAAAAATAACAAATATAAATGGTGAAGTAGAAGTACTCCGCTTGCTTAAAGATGCCTATTAATTTATTTATAATACAAGGTAGTTTATCTAAATCTAGTATTTCTTCTTTTAAAGATTTTAAGTTAATTCTGTTTTTTGTGGTTCTTAATTAGTTTTATTTCAATGGTTAATATTTTACAACTTATTTGCATATTACTGGTATTCAGTTATGTGTAAATAAGTTTCTAATTAAAATAAAGATTAGTTGTAGTAGGTTTTGTTTTGATAAAAATCGTTTAAAGAAAAACGAGGGTATTATTTATATAAAAAACCTTGGCTAATGTTATTTAGAAAAAGGTAAACTTTCTTCTTTATCTTCAAAAACATCAAAATTTTCCTTAATAAATTCAGAAGGTGTTTTTCCATACTGTTTCTTAAACGATTTAGAAAAGTAGTTATGTGAATTAAAACCAACTGCGAACCCAATTTCGTTAACCAAATAATCACCTGTTTTCATAAGTGAAACAGCATGTTTTAGTCTAATACTTCTTATAAACTCTGTTGCAGATTGATTGGTTAATGATGTTAGTTTTCTATGTAAATGTGTCCTACTAAGGTGTAATTTATCGGTTAAATGTTCAACAGAAAAATCAGGATTACTAATGTTTTGTTCAACAACACTTATGGCGTTTAATAGAAATTTTTTGTCTAAGTCTAGAACCTCAATATCACTTGTCCAAACCTCTTGTTGAGATGAAAATAATGAACGAAGTGCTCTTCTCGAGTTAAGTAAATTATGTATTTGAGCAACCAATACATCTTCATTAAATGGTTTGGGGACATAAAGGTCTGCGCCAGAATTAATTCCTGATATTCTATCTTTTATGGTGTCTAACGCCGTGAGTAATATAACAGGCGTATGGCTAATTCGAATATCATTTTTAATTTTAGAACAGAGCTCTACTCCATCCATTTCAGGCATCATAATATCCGAAATCACTAAATCTGGAAATAGGGTATGAATTTGTTGATACGCTTCCTTACCGTTTTTTGCTGTTGCAATACGAAAGTGGTTTTGTAATGCACTTGATAAAAAGTCTAGTAATTCTAGGTTATCTTCTGTTATAAGTATTAAGGCTTCTTGGTTTTTTGTGTGCTCTTCAGTTTGATGCTCTGAAGTTATAATTTCTGATGATTCAAAAGAAAAACTATTTGGTTGCGTGACACTTGATGTATCTGCAATATGCATTGCGGTGTTAGGTTGGTATTGAGGTATACAAATACAGAAAGCAGAACCTTCATCTTCTAAAGTACTTACTATTAATTGTCCGTTGTGCATGGAGATGTAGTTAGTAGATAACGATAGACCAATACCTGTGCCTCGGTTATAGTTTTTTTCTGTTTGGTAAAATCTTTCAAATATTTGCGGAAGGGTTTCTTCTGAAATACCGTATCCAAAATCAGAAATGTTAATAGAAATATAATCTTCATTAATATGCTCTCCAATAGTGTATATATTCCAATTTGGCTTAAATGTTGGTTTTTTATTGTTTTTTATGGTTAATGTTATACTCGTATTATCAGGAGAATACTTAAAAGCATTTGATAGCATGTTAACCAAAACCTTATCTAGTTTATCGGTGTCGAAGTCAATTTTTAAGTTAGGAACTTCTGATATAAATTGAAAATTAATACCACGTTGAAGTGCGTGTTCTTCAAAACAAGAAAAAACATTTTTACAGAAAGCTATTATATCTGTATTTACAGAAAGTAGTTTTAACTTACCGGAATCGGCACGTCTAAAATCTAGAAATTGATTGATTAGCCTGAGTAATCTATCGGTATTATTTTTAATTAATTCTAGTTGCTTGTTAGAAGCAAGGGTGTTGGTATCTAGTTTTAATAATCTATTTACAGGACCTTGAATTAGGGTTAGTGGTGTTCTAAATTCGTGAGAAATATTTGTGAAAAACTGAAGTTTCATTTGATGTAACTGTTCTTCGTTTTCACGATGTATTTTTTCTAATTTTATTTGAGACCTTAAATTCTGACGGTTTATTACTTGTTTTCTGAAAAAATAAATAGAACCTATTAAGGCTAATAAATAAAGCACATAAGCATACCATCGAGCCCAAATAGGAGGGATTATATTAATGTTTATTTTTGTAGAGTCTATGTTCCACACACCATCATTATTAGCGCTTTTAACTTCAAAAATATAATTGTTAGGAGGAATGTTGGTGAAATTGGCCCTACCAGTATAATCGGTTTCAATCCATTGATCATTAAATCCTAAAAGTCTATATTTAAATATATTTTTCTTTGGATTAATATAGTTGTTAGAAGTAAATTGAAATCCAATAAAATTTTGTGTATGGTGTAGTTCTAAAGGCGTATTGTTACTGAAAGGAATACTTTTATTATTAACTTTTATGGATATAATACTGGTTTTTGGTGGTTTTGGATTTTTTATAATTCTTGAAGGAGAAAATCTTATAACACCATTGGATCCACCAAAAAACAAATCGCCATTAGTGGCTTTTAGAGCAGATGTAGGGTGAAATAAATCGCTCTGTAAACTATTATTGGTTATGTAAGATTGGGCTATATTAGTTTGCATATCGAATTTACACAAGCCATTTTCGGTTGTTAACCAAAGATTTTTTTTATCATCTTCTAATATTGAAAACACTTCGTTTCCAGGTAGGCCATTTTTAATGGTATAATTTTCAAATTTCCCTGTTCTAGGATTAAATTTATCAAGTCCACCACCATTTGTACCTAACCATAAAAAACCATTACTATCTTCATGTATACAGTATAAGTAATTATGAGATACGCTTTGTGGATGGTTTTTACTTTGAAAATAATGTATAAATTCTTCACTGCCTTTCTTAAGTAGGTTAAGCCCATTTTGAGTAGCAAACCAGACGTTTTCTTGCTTGTCTTCAATAATAAAATGTACTTTATTGTTTGATATGGATTTGATATTTAGTGGGTTGTGTGTTGAGCGTGTAATCTCTTTTGTTTTAAAATCATAAAAGAAAGCGCCTAAAGGGTAGTCGCTAACCCAAACACCATTATTAGTAGTTAAAATATCTAAAGCTTGAAATCCGGTTTCGAAATTAACAATGAGACGTTCAAAATTTGTTTTGCCTTTTTCGCGGTATAGTACACCATTTCCATAAGTGCCTACCCACAAAGTTTCATTTTTATCGTAAGATAAAGATTTTATATTTTCAATAGCTTTGCCTTGGTAATTAATAGGCAGTTTCTTAAATACGTTGGTTCTGGGATTGTAAAAATTTATGCCACCGTCATCTAAACCAATTAATACATTCTCACTATTTGGTACCTGAGTAAAACAGCTAACAATATTACCGTTTAAAGTTCTTTTTGTAGTCGATTGGTTGTAGCGTATAAAAGAATTATTATGTGCGCTATGAAAAGCTAAACCTCCCATCCAAGTACCAATCCATATATTTTGTTGAGAATCTTTATAGAGCGACCAAATGGAATGGTTGGGTAGTTCTGAATATTTTTGTTGATCAATGTGGTGGCTTACTTTAAAATCTTCAATTAAAGTAATGCCCTTGTAAGTGGCTACCCAAATTCTATTTTTTTCATCTTTTAAAAGACTTCTAACTTGGTTGCTTGGCAATTTTAGTTGTTTTGGAGTGTCTTCTAATATAGAGTAGTGCGTTTTTTTGTTATCAATTTTATTAATGCACAGTAATCCTTTGGCTTCATAACCAATCCAGATGTTATCTTTTTCTATTAAAACGGATCTTACTAGGTTTCTTAGCCCTTTTGTTAAAAACTGAAAAGTGTTAGAACCCTTCGTAGCAAAATAAATATCGCCATCATTATAAAACACCCAAATAGTGCCTTCATCATCAATAGAAATACAGCTAACTTTTCCTGTAGTATTTTTAGTTTTTTTATAAAGTGCTCTATTTTTTTTCAGATCTAAAGTACCAAAACCATTTTCATCCGAAAACCAAAATTTATCGTCGGTATCCTGAAATATAGATGTGATATTTTTGCCTATTATATTCCCATAATCATCTTTAATCGAATATCTTTTAAAGTAGTCGTTGTTGCGTAGGTATTCGCAAAGACCATTTTCTGTGGCGACCAAAATATTACCACTATGGCTTTTATAAAGTTTGTTTATTCTGTTGGATGGAATTGTGGATTCATTATTTTGTACATGGCTATAGCGTTTAGTTTTAGTGGAGTTATAGGCAAAAACACCATTGTTTGTGCTAAACCAAATAAAGCCCAAGTCATCTTCCAATATCGAAGTTACTTGAGAATACGCTACACCTCCGTTGGGTGTAACTTTACAAATGGATATATAGGGATCGGTGTTAGCATGCAAAAATATCGTAAAGCAGCTAAACATTACAATATAGAATAAAAGTCTCATTTGGTAGTTGGTTAAAAAAAAACTAAAGTACAAATAATATCAAGTTTAGAGTAAGGATGTTTTTAGTAAAAACTAGTAGACATGTTGTTAATTGGAACATGTGTATCTATATGAAACATAATTGATACTAATAGGGAACAATTAATGGAAATAAAAAAAATACATAGGTTATTTTTGTTAGGTTAATACATGTTTTTATGAAGCGAATTACTTTTTTAATCTTTTTTGTTTTTTTATTTCAAGCTTGCGGTTTTTATCAAAATAAAAAAGTAAGTCAAGATAAATTAATTAATACTATAACCGAACAGCTTTCTTATTTTCCTGAAATAAAAGATACGCTAAACCTCAAAACTTCTAGTAGAGTTTTTCCAAGAACGCTAACACCATCGGGTAAACTTCAGTTAGTAGGAAAAAGAGATTGGACAAGCGGATTTTATCCTGGTGTTTTATGGTCCATGTACAATTTAACAGGAGAATTAAAGTGGAAGGAACAAGCAGAACTTTATACCTCGATATTAGAAAGCGAACAATTTAACGCATCAAACCACGATTTAGGATTTAAAATGATGCCAAGTTTTGGCGAAGGCTACAAGGTGACCAAGAATGAAAAATATAAGGACGTTTTAATTCAATCGGCAAAAACGTTGATTACCCGTTTCGATGAAAAAATAGGATGTATTAAATCTTGGGATCATAATAAAGATAAATGGGATTTTCCTGTTATAATAGATAATTTAATGAATTTGGAATTGCTGTTCTGGGCATGGAAGGAAACAGGCGATTCGGTGTTTTATAATATAGCAAATACACATGCTAAAACAACCATGAAACATCATTTCAGAAACGATTATAGTTCGTATCACGTGGTGGGCTATGATATGGAAACGGGCGGGGTGGTTTCAAAAAACACACATCAAGGCTATGCCGATGATTCGTCTTGGGCGCGTGGACAAGCTTGGGCACTTTATGGTTTTACTATGATTTATAGAGAAACAAAAGATCCTATATATTTAACCCAAGCAGAAAATGTGGCGAATTACATTTTAAATATAGCCAAATTACCGGAAGACTATGTGCCGTATTGGGATTTCGATGTAAAAAATATAGAAGCTGAACCACGAGATGCTTCGGCGGCAGCCGTTATAGCTTCAGCTTTTTTCGAGCTCAGTGGTTATTCCGAAGAAAATAGTAAAACATATATAAGTACAGCAAATCATATTTTAACGTCTTTATCATCAGAAAAATATTTTAATACCAAAGGCGCCAATAAAGGGTTTTTATTGAAACATTCTACAGGATCCAAACCAAAAGATTCTGAAATTGATGTGCCATTAATTTATGCAGACTACTACTATCTAGAGGCTTTATTAAGGCGATCCAAACTTAACAACCAAACTATAACTAAAAACTAGAATTTATGAAAAAAAAGCAATTGTTTTTTAAACTAATATTCCTGTCTTTCATTTTATTGTCTTTTACAAGTAATGGACAAAATAAAAATGTTTCAGGAAATGTAACAGACCTTGCAGGCATACCTTTACCTGGGGTGAATGTTTTAGTAAAAGGTACTAAAAAAGGTTCAAGTACTGATTTTGATGGTAATTACAATATCTCTGTAGTTACAGGGCAAACCCTTTTGTTTTCTTATGTGGGATTTAAAACGAAAGAAGTTGTTGTGGGAAGCATAAATACTTATTCTGTTATTTTGGAAACAGATAATGCTCAATTAGATGAAATTATAGTTGTAGGATATGGTTCTCAAAGGAAAAGTGATATTACAGGTGCGGTTTCTTCTGTAGCTAAAGAACGATTAGAAATGGTCTCTAACACAAATGTTGCGCAGGCCATTCAAGGTTCAGTTTCAGGCGTTATAGTTAACAATAATAGTTCTAGCGCATCTGGTGGCGATGTCTCTATTATCATTCGAGGTAGAAATTCAATCTCTGCTAACAATAGCCCGTTGATAGTTTTAGATGGTATTCCATACAGTGGTAGTCTTAATGATATCAATCCAGTTGATATTGAGGCCATGGAGGTCTTAAAAGACGCATCAGCTTCAGCAATATATGGTTCAAGAGGTGCCAATGGTGTGATTTTAGTTACTTCAAAAAAAGGGAAAAGCGGAAAAGTGCGATTTAGCTATGATGGTTATTATGGTGTGCTTGAGGCTACTAATTTGCCTGATGTACTGTCAGCATCAGAATTTTATGATTTCAAAGAAACAAGAGAGCCAGGAGTATTTGATGATTCAGAAATAGAAATTTATGAAAGTGGAAGAGGTGTAGACTGGATTGATTTAGCACTTCGATCAGGTTCCACTTTACAACATAACCTCTCGGTTTCAGGAGGTTCAGATAAGTTTAAATATTATATATCTGGTACGTTGTTAGATGTTAAGGGAATAACAGTGAATGATAATTTTCAACGATCAACACTTCGGCTTAATCTAGAATCCAATGCAACAAATTGGCTTAAAATAGGAACAAACACACAATTGAGTTATAGTGACTCTAGTGGATTAGGACCATCATATAGTGATGCATTCTATATGAATCCTTTAACAACAAGTCATGATGAAAATGGCAATCTTACTATTTATCCATGGCCAGAGGATGTTTTTTACGGTAATCCTTTACAAAATACATTAGCAGATAATAGTGATAAAAGGTATAAAGTGATTTCTAATCTTTATTTCGATGTAGATTTAGGTTTTATCCCTGGTCTATCATATAGATTAAATTCGGGTATTGAATATACAAATTCAAGACAAGGAAGTTATTGGGGCGTAAATACAAAGAGAGGTTTTGAGAATCAAGGAGAAGCACAAGTCCGAAATGATTTTAGAACCAACGTATTGTTGGAGAATATTGTAACCTATAAAAAAGACTTTGGAAAAAATAATTTATTTTTAACTGGATTATATAGTTTTCAAGAAGACTTAAGAGATGACCATGATTTAGATTCTCAAGGGTTTCCTAACGATGTACTTACTTGGCGTCAAGCAAACGTAGCAGCTTTAGTAGAACCTGGTTATACGTATCAAAAAAGTACGGTCTTATCTTCAATGTTACGTCTAAATTATGGATTTGATAATAGATATATATTGACCTTAACAGGAAGACGAGATGGGTATTCGGCATTTGGTGATTCTACTAAATTTGGTAATTTCTACTCAGCTGCTACGGCATGGAATATTCATAATGAATCCTTTATGGAAAATTCAGGTGTTACCACTCTAAAATTAAGAGCGTCTTATGGTGAAAATGGAAATCAAGCCGTGTCGCCTTACGAGTCATTAACGCAATTAGTAGAACGTTCATATGTAGATGATAGCGGTACTTCTTTGCCAGGATACATTACAGATAATGAATTAGGGAACCCTAATTTAGGATGGGAAACAACTAGTGCGTTTAACCTTGGATTAGATTATGGATTTTTAAAGAATAGAATTAAAGGTAGTATTGAAGTATATCAATCAAGTACAACAGATTTATTGACAAGCAGATCAATTTCTCCTTTTCACGGAGCTACAGATATAACCACAAATATTGGTGAAATACAAAATGAAGGTTTAGAATTATCTATATCCACGAATGCCATTAGAACAGATAGTTTTAGCTGGGATATAGACGCTAACGTTTCATTTAACAGAAATGAAATTGTAGATCTATATGGAGACAAAACAGATGATGTTGGAAATAATTGGTTTATAGGGAAACCTATTAGAGTGTATTATGCCTATGAGTATGATGGTGTTTATCAATTAGGAGATGATATTGCCAACGGCCCTCAACCAGATGCAGAACCAGGATATGCTAAAGTTAAAGACCAAATTACGGTTGACACGGATGGAGATGGAATTCCTGATGCTACCGATGGAGATATTAACGCAGACGATAGAATTATTTTAGGACAAAGAGATCCAAAAACAATAGCGGCTTTTAGTATGAATTTTTCCTATAAAAATTTCGGATTATATGTAATGTCTCAGGGAGCATTTGGTGCCATACAACAAAATGGTTTAAAAAGTGATAATGTTTTTGGGGAGGTTCGAAGAAATACGACAAAAAAGAATTGGTGGACTCCTGATAATCCTACAAATGATTTTTATGCTAATATCGATGGGGCAAATATAGATGGTGTTGGTTTTTATGAGAGCACGGATTATTGGAGAATAAAGGACATTACCTTATCCTATGATTTAGGACAAAATGTACTCGATAAACTAGGCATAGAAAAATTTAGATTGTATGTCACAGGGCGTAACTTATTTACCTTCACTAATTATGAAGGTTTAGACCCCGAGTTTACAGGAACTCGTGATGCACCACTACAACAAACATTTACATTAGGATTTAATGTTAATTTCTAAATAATAAATTAAACACTATGAAAACAATAAAATATATTTTAGCATTTACACTTTTAGGATCTGTATTTGTAGGATGTTCGGATCTTGAATTAGTAGAAGATCCGAGGGCTAATATAGCCGCAGATAATTTATACAAAGACAAAGCTGGATTTGAGGTTGGATTGAATGGTTTATATGCTCAATACAGAAGAGAAAGAGGAGGGGATACGTATGGCAGTGGAAATGATTTAATGATTGATCCAGCAGTTACAGGTACAGATAATATGTATGGAAACGAACGCACTGGTTGGGCTAGAGGAGGCAATGAGCTTGACGCTAGAAATACACCAACATATTCTGGTAATCGTCAATTATTAAATTGGTTGTATGAAATGAACAATGCGGCCAATACAATTATAGCTAGAGCCAAAAACCCAGCTATTGATTGGACTGACAAAGAGAAGAATAGAATCGTTGGTGAAGCTCGTTTACTAAGAGCTTGGGTTTATAGACATCTTTCTAGCTTATATGGTGATATTCCATTAGTTTTAGAAGAGTCTAGTGGAGCAAATGTTATTACAGATTGGGTGCGAACTCCAATAGGAAAGGTTAGAGAAGCCATGGAAGCCGATTTATTATTTGCTGAAGAACATTTACCAGAAACATCTTCAAATGGAGGAAAAGTGGTTAAAGGTGTAGCTACGCACTATTTAGCAGAATTATACTTGACTTTAGGAAGAGATGGAGAGGCGGTAACCAAAGCAAATGATTTAATAACTAAAGGACCTTTTAGTTTAATTACAGAAAGGTATGGTGTCAGAGCAAATCAACCAGGTACATCATTTACTGATATGTTTATAGATGGAAACTCAAACAAATCAGAAGGAAATACGGAAGTGCTTTGGGTAATGCAGCATGAGCTGGAAGTAAATGGAGGAGGAGATAATATTATGAGGCGTTGGCACCGAGCGAGGTCCCAAGATATTAGAGTTGATGGTAAATCAAATACCATTATGTTTTCTGTGGCAAATGGAGGTAGAGGCTTACAACGAGTTGCTCCAACACGTTATGCTTTAGAATTATATGAGACTTCTGATCATAGAGGAGGGCGTTTTGCATGGCGAGATTATGAAGTGTTAAATAATCCTGATAATGTTCCTAGTGGACGCGCCATTGGAGATACTATATTTTTCGATTGGAAAGGTAAAGATGAAAAACAGCAAAATAATTATTGGCCAAGTACTAGAAAGTGGGATTATGCTAACCCATTGGATTTAGCTGGATCTAGGAGCTATAATGATCAAGTTTATTTAAGATTAGCAGAAACCTATTTAATTTTAGCAGAGGCACAAATGAACACTGGAGATCTAGAAGGGGCTGCAAAATCTATTAATAAATTAAGATTGCGTGCAAACGCTAGTTTAATAACTGCTGGAGATGTGGATATTGATTTTATTTTGGATGAACGTTCTAGAGAGTTATACTCTGAAGAACATAGAAAATATACTTTAGTACGTTTAGGTAAATGGTATGAAAGGTTTCAGCTTTACAATAAAGTTGGAGCTCCAAATGGAGATGAACGTCATACATTAATGCCGATTCCTCAAGATGCCATTGATGCTAATGGAATCCCCATGACTCAAAATCCTGGATACGACAATGAATAGGTTCTTTTATAAATCTACCTCCTTTCTTAAAGGATTGTGAGGTAGATTTTTTTAACTATTTAATTGAATAAGATTCCACGATAATTATTCTGGAACTTCCCATTGAAATGGGGGTTCTCATGAAATCAAATTTTATCGAGTACCTTTTAAAACAATGAAGAATGAGTAAAATGGTAATTTGAATACAGCGTTTCGGTTTTTGCATAAAGGCCAAAATAAAGTTCTGTGCTGAGCATAGCCGATGTTTCAACTACAAGGCAGTTCGCTTCAAAAATAATTTAAATAAGAGTAAATAGAAGGAAATATGAGAAAGCCATATTCTAATAGGTTGTTACTTGTCATTGGATTCAATCTAATGATATTTGGCTGTTATGCGCAAAATAATGCATCTATCAAAAAAACTCCAAACATCATACTCATTATGGCTGACGACCTCGGTTACGGTGATGTAGGTTTTAATGGAAACACAAAAATTATAACACCACATTTAGATGCTATGTCAAAAGAAGGTGTTATACTTCAAAATTTTTATGCCGCAGCACCTTTATGTTCACCTACACGTGCAAGTGTTTTAACAGGAAGAAGCCCTTTTAGGCAAGGCGTTTTTGCAGCCCATACAGGAGGTATGAGACCTGCAGAAAAAACAATTCCAGAGTATCTAAAGAAAGAAGGTTATGCCACAGGATTTTTTGGAAAATGGCATATAGGTTGGATAGAACCAGATAAAGTGGAATCTAGAGGAAGTTATTCCCCACCATGGCACCATGGATACGATGAAGCATTTGCAACTAAAAGTGCTGTTCCTACATGGAATCCAACAAAAACACCAGAAGGTTGGACAAGCTGGGGAGCTATGGACGACGGTTCGTGGGGCGGATCTATTTATATTGAAAACGGAACACCTGTAACCGATAATTTAGAGGGCGACGATAGTCGTATTATTATGGATCGTGCCATTCCTTTTATAGAAAAATCAATTTTAGAAGATAAACCCTTTTTAGCTACTATTTGGTTTCATACACCGCACGAACCTGTGGTTGCTGGTCCAGAGTATTTAGCAAAATACCCAAACCTTTCTGAAGGGCAAAAACACCTGTATGGCTGTATTACAGCGATGGACGATCAAATTGGGCGCTTACGTAAGTTCTTAA
This sequence comes from Mariniflexile sp. AS56, assembly GCF_030552475.1. Lineage (GTDB taxonomy): Bacteria > Bacteroidota > Bacteroidia > Flavobacteriales > Flavobacteriaceae > Mariniflexile. The sequence goes on from NZ_JAUPED010000024.1 coordinate 21,984, forward strand.
AAGAAAAGAACATTGAAGATAATACCATTATCTTTTTTACAAGTGATAATGGGCCTTCGGGACCAATTACTAAAAAAGGAATTGCTTCTGCGGGGCCGTTTCGTGGGCATAAACATCTTATGTACGAAGGTGGTTTACGAGTGCCTTCTTTAGCACTTTGGCCAGGGAAAATTAAAGCCAATCAAAAGTTAGATTATCAGGCTTCAACGGTAGATTATTTACCTACTATTTTAGATATCCTCGATATTAAACCAAGCAAAAAAATTCCCTTGGATGGCGTGAGTTTAAAACCAGTACTATTAAATGGCTCTTCCGAAGAAAGAACCGCTCCTATCGCTTCAGGTTATCAACGTTTGTATAATGGAACAGAACTTTATGCATTGGTTAGTGGACAATATAAAATTTGCATTCCGAATAAAGGAGATAGCATGATGCTTTTCGATTTAAAAAGCGATCCTGGAGAAAAACATGATTTAGCTTCAGAAAAACCAGAAGTATTAAAAACTATGATGGAGGAACTAGAAAAAATTAAAGCATCATGGAAAGATAGTCGTGAAGGAAAAGATTATCAGTGGTAAAATTGAATAAAAATTAAAGTCATGAAAAAGATATCTGTTATATTTTTAGCAAGTTTATTCGTTGGTTGTGTAAATGCTAAACCTAAAGAAAAGCCTGCTACAAATGCTAATAAAGAGTATGTAATGGTCGATGCTAAGGTAAAAGTGTATCATAAAGACGGCACTCGAAGTTATAAAGATTATAAACCTTTTAAAACACGAACCGTAGAATTTCTTCCGGGTTATAAAGTACCTGAAACTAAGCAAGAAATAAGTAAGTATGGCGGCGATTTAAGTAAACAAACAGGAATAGCTACAGGCTTTTTTCATGTTAAAAAAATAGGCGATCGTTGGTGGGGTATCGATCCATTAGGCTTTCAATATTTCAATATTGCATTAAATAGTATCAATACAGGAAAATCTGAACGTACTCAAGCAGCGTTTACAAAAAAGTTTCAAACTAAGGAAAATTGGATAAACCAAACGTTAAGCATGTTACAAGACAATGGTTTTAATAGTGCAGGTTCTTGGAGCGATGTGGATGCTATTGTAGAAGCAAATAAAACCTTAGAAAAACCATTTCCGTATACGGTAAATTGGAATTTTATGAGTAGTTACGGGCGCAAACGTGGTGGCACACACCAGCAACCTGGACATACAGGATATCCAAACGATGCTATTTTTGTGTTTGATCCAGATTTTGAAACCTTTTGCGATACGCACGCTAAAAAACTGTTACAGTATAAAGACGATCCTAATTTATTCGGACACTTTTCCGATAACGAAATGCCTTTTAAATTTAAAGCTTTAGATAATTATTTAAGTTTAGCAACCGACGATTATGGTTATAAAGCCGGCGCCGCTTGGTTAAAAGAACAAGGAATTACTAAGGAAGAAATTACAAACGATCATCGTGAATTATTTATGGCTGTTGTAGCCGATAAATATTTTTCAATAATTTCTAAAGCCATTAAGAAGTACGATCCTAACCATATGTATATTGGTTCACGTTTTTATGCTAAAGAAAAAAATCACGAAGCATTTATGAAAACGGCTGGTAAATATCTCGATATCATTTCTAATAATTATTACAATTACTGGACGCCAGATGCTGAACAAATGCGCGATTGGGAAAAATGGTCTGATAAACCCTTTATAGTTACCGAGTATTATACAAAGGGAGAAGATTCTGGAATGGGAAATACTAGTGGAGCTGGATGGATTGTACGTACACAAGAAGATCGTGGTCTTTTTTATCAAAATTACAATCTAGCTTTATTGGAGTCTAAAAACTGTGTGGGTTGGCATTATTTTAAATATCAAGACAACGACCCAACGGCTAAAGGTGTAGATCCTTCAAATATTGATGCTAATAAAGGTATTGTAAGTAATGAATATGAAGTTTGGGGCCCAATGATGAAAAAAATGGAAGCCGTAAATAATAATGTTTATAGTTTAATCTCATATTTCGATAATAACAAAAAATAATATGAACCATTCCAGCGCATTATATGGGCTTATTTGCCTATTTATAACTATAGGAGCTTCATCCTGTAAATCCAAATCGGATATTATTGATTGGGGGAATTATAAGTTTGTTAGGGCAGAAAATAACCCAATGATTTCTCCCGAAATGGATGGGCTAGAAGGCAAAATAGGAGGTAATATTAATGGTCCTTCGGTTATTAAAGTTCCGCATTGGGTCGAAAACCCTTTAGGAAAATATTACATGTATTTTGCGCACCATCATGGTGAATTTATTCGGTTAGCTTATGCTGATTCGCCTGCAGGGCCATGGACAATTTATAAAGCCGGTGTGCTTCATATTGATAAAACCGCAGCAGTAGGTCACATTGCTTCCCCTGATGTTATTATAGATGATGAAACAAAAACCATGAGAATGTATTTTCATGGTTATAACCATAACAAAGAAGGCCAAAAAACGTTTTTTAGTACATCTAGTGATGGGCTAAATTTTAAGGGATCGGATACTGTATTAGGGCCTTCATATTTTCGAGTTTTCAAATACCAATCTAGTTATTACGCTTTAGTAAAAGGTACTTTTTATCGCTCGGAAGATGGTATTCAACCGTTTAAGAAAGGCGCGTTAATATTACCAAAAGCAAGACATACAGCACTAAGCTTAAATGGAGATAAACTTGTTGTGTTTTATTCTCAAAAGGGAGATACTCCAGAACGAATTCTTAATTGTGAAGTCAATCTTTCTGAAGGCACATGGGAAAGTTGGAGGGCTAGTGATCCAAATGAAATTTTAAAACCCGAAAAGGATTATGAAGGTGTTAATCTTCCTATTGAAACATCTGTAAATGGTTTTTCTCGAAATCCAGTTCATGAATTAAGAGATCCCGCTATTTTGATTGATAATAACGAGGTGTATCTCTATTATTCTATTTCTGGTGAATTTGGAATTGCAGTGGCAAAACTGAAAAAATAATCTAATAAACCGGAATCCTAATAAAATTCATAATGAAACAAATATTTGTAATATTTATAACTTTTTTGTGTTTATCAAGTTGTTTGTCAACTAAAAGTAAAGAGACTTCAACAGATACACCGCCAAACGTGCTTTTTATTTCGGTAGATGATTTAAACGATTGGGAAGGCGTATTACTTGGACATCCACAGGCTATTACACCTAACATGGATAAGTTATTTAGTGAAGGCGTTTTATTTACAAATGCCCATGCATCGCAACCTGTTTGTACGGCTTCTAGAAACTCAATTCTTAGCGGTATTCATCCCACGTCGTCTGGTTGGTATAGTTCTACGGCTAATATGAAGAAGAATTACGAAACCGTAATGGCAAATCATAACATGCTACCAGAACATTTTAAAAACAATGGTTATAATACCTACGCTACGGGGAAAGTTTTCCATAGCGGCGAATCGGATTATAAAGATAAAACAGATGATTTTTGGACTGAATATTCGCCTCAATTTTGGAGAAATATGGAACCGCATATAAAAGAAAACGGTTATGGGTATCGAGGTACTATGTTTTATCCTTTTCCAAAAAATGGAGGTCAGTTAGTAGAACTTTATGGTGAAAAAGATATAATTGAAAACTATAAGGATACTAATAGATTTTACTCCTTATGTGGCGGCCCTTTAGAGGATGAAGACATTCCTGAAAAAGGCATGTATGATGAGCAAATAGCTAATTGGGCTATAGATAAGCTTAATCAAAAACAAGATAAACCATTTTTTATGGCAGTTGGTTTTATTCGTCCGCATGTACCATATACAGCACCAAAAAAATATTTCGATTTATACCCTATTGAGGATATTGTTGTACCAGAAGTTCCTGAAGATGAATTCGAAGATATTCCCATTATGGGAAAAGCCATTGCTTATGGTTACACACCTCGTGGAGGTTGGGGCGATGTGAGCCAGAAAAAAGAAATTTTACCAGAATTGGTGCAATCGTATTTAGCTTGCGTAACCTTTGTAGACGAGCAAATAGGAAAGGTGATTGATGCTTTAGAGAAAAGTCCGAATGGAAAAAACACCATTATAGTTTTGTGGTCCGATCATGGGCAGCATCTAGGAGAAAAAAGACATTTTAGAAAACAAGCCCTTTGGGAAGAAGCTACAAAAGTGCCGTTATATTTCAAAGTACCAAATAACAAAAGTAACGGGCAGAAAAGCAGCCAGGTGGTTAGCCTTTTAGATGTATATCCTACATTAACAGAACTTTGTAGTCTTCCTGAATTACCAAAATTAGAAGGCGAAAGTATGGTGCCTTTAATTAATGCACCAGAAACAAAAACAGAGCGATCTATATTAACAACATGGTATTACAAAAACCATGCAGTAAGGAGTAACGATTGGAGATACATTAGGTATCGCAATGGCGGCGAAGAATTATACAATCATAAAATCGATCCTGGAGAACACATTAATTTAGCTGGTAATCCTGAATATGCTGAGATTATTGAAACACATAAAAAATGGTTGCCAAAACAGGATGCTATTCCTGCCGGTTCAACCGAATGGGAAGGCGATAAATTAGATGGTATTGTAAAAGAATGGGAAGCTAATAACACTATTCCTAAGTGGCTACGATAATCGATTAAAACAATTTTTATTACTAATAAAGAATATTACCCTATGAAACGAATCGTTCTCCTTTTTATAAGTTTAGGTCTTTTTGCAAGCTGTTCTTCATCTAAAAAAGTAAAAACAGAAAAGAAACCAAATGTACTGTTTATTGCGGTCGATGACCTAAATGACTGGGCAGGTTATATGGGCAATAACCAAACTATTACTCCAAATATGGATGCTTTAGCTTCTCAAGGAACTTTTTTTAATTCAGCCCATTGTCAATATGCGGTTTGTGGTCCTTCACGGGCGAGCGTAATGTCTGGAATGTATTATCACAGTTTGGGCTTCGGAATGGAAGGCAGTATACAGAGGGAGGATGAAGAGGTTGTTAACGCTGTTAAAGAAAAAGGTTCTTCATTGATTTATCAATATTTTTCGGATTATGGTTATAAGACGATGGCAGCTGGTAAGCTCCTTCATCACCACGTTCCCGAAGAGACAGTTGATGTATCTCACGGTCGTGGTTCATGGGACTTTAATTTAGATGAAAATGGAAAAAAGAGAAGACTAAACTGGTTCGGCTCAAAAGGACTTTTAGATTGGGGCCCAATACACAAACCAGAAAATGAAATGAGTGATTATAAAGCCGCTGAGTGGGCTGTAGATCAACTATCACAGGAACACGATAAACCATTCTTCTTAATGACAGGTTTTATGCGTCCGCATACGCCTTTATATATTCAACAGAAATATTTAGACATGTATCCTCTTGATGACATCGAACTTCCGCCTTATAAAGCCGATGATTATGATGATATTCCTGAAGCAGCCGAATCGGTTTGGAACTCGTATCCCGATGTACCATGGGCAATTAAGAATAACCAATGGCGGAAAATGCTTCAGGCTTATATGGCTTGCATAACCTTTACAGATACTCAGGTTGGAAAAATATTAGATGCCCTAGAAAAGAGTCCGTATAGAGATAATACCATTGTCGTTTTATGGTCGGATCACGGATTTCATATGGGAGAAAAAAGTAGGTTTCAAAAACACACGGCGTGGGATCGTTCAACTAAAGTGCCATTAATCATAAAGGATCCTAGATCTAGTTCAATAAACGGTATTGCGAAACCGGTTGAATCTAACGTTCAACTTATTGACCTTTATCCAACACTATTAGAGCTTTGCGGATTACCTGAAAATAAACAAGTTGAAGGGCAAAGTCTAGTTCCTCTTATAAAAAATACTAGCCTTGAATGGAAACACCCAGCTTATACCTTCAGAAGAGGGAAATATGCTACTGTGAAATATGGTTCGTATCGATTTACAGAATACTTTGATGGTTCTCAGGAACTTTATAACCAGGAAAACGATCCAAATGAATGGAATAACCTAGTGCATTTAAGTAATGATAAATATAAAGCTATCATCGAAGATATGAAAGGAATGTTGCAAGAACCACATGCGGTATTGGGTTATGAGCAGTCCAAGTAGCGGTGACGCTCTAATTTTAAAAAGCGAGAATAGACGATTTAATATTATGAAGATGCAGGAGCTATTATAGTAATAGAGAATTTAAACGAATTAATAGCAGATAAATTAAATAGTGATAATAACATGAAAGTAACTAATGGTGCTACCAAATTAGTTTTAATTGTATTTTTTTGTACGGTGTTTATACCACGTCAGGGGTATTCAGGAAACATTATTGATACTAGCGATTACGCCTATTGGAGAAAACTGGCAACGACTTCTAAAATGTTTGGAGCGATGAAAACCAGTGCTATTTCCATTGCAAATCTAGGAGATGGTGAAACCCGAGATGTTATGGGAGCTAATGCGCTAGCCTATATTCTAGACCCTGTAAATAAAGCTAAATATATTAGTGCTATTAAAAATAAATTCGAAACTAGAATTCAAACTATTGTAATTGGTAATGGCGCCGCTACATCTTCTGTACGCTCTCATGAATTGTTTTATGCCCTTTTGGCACTCGATGTTATTCGATATGATTTGGATGCTGAGGTTCTTTCTAAATATGAAAGTTGGCTAGAAGATAAAATAATGGCCTTAGTAATTGGAAAATGGGATCCTCATGGATGGGCTATGAGAATGATGTATTATAAATATATTGGAGACGACGCCAAATTTCTAAATGCAAAAAAAGAATTTGATATAGGATTATCAGAGCACTATATGCCTAATGACGGAGTATCACCTGCAGGTAATGGCTACTGCGTACAACGATGGAACTCCATTGAACGTGCAGCCAAAAACACCATGTTAGATATTATGGAATATATGGGGTATAACGAATATTACAGTAACCCAGGAATTGTAGGATTAAAAGAATTTATATATGGTTATGCTACAGCGCCTTTCGGAAGAATTTTACTGTACGGCGATTCACGAAATACCGAAGTTCAAAAGCCATGGGATATTGAAGAAGGGAATATCATTTTGTCACCACATATCGTTTCGGCCGCTCGGTTTTCACCAGAAGCCTATAAATATGCTATGTGGGTATTACGTGAAGGTGCTGGTGTTTCAGAAGGTGTTTTAAAAGGGCATTTGTCAAATTACCTAATTATGGCAGGAACAGCTGCAAAAAATAATCCATTAGAATTTAATACCGATGATGCAGAATTAGCACCAAGTCGTTTATTTGAAAATTATGGTGCTTTAAAATCCAAAGATCAATCTACCAACGGCCTTTATATGAGTATGATGAATCTTAAGGGGAATATTGAATATCATACCCATTATGAAACTAACGCATTGGCATTGGCCGGATATGGTGAAATTTTAATTCGTAATGCGGGATACGATGGGCCTAATACCAATGCTACTATAAACGGAGTAACAGCTACTTTCGATTTTATGCATTCAAATTCAGAAGCAGCTAATGCGTTAATGATAGGCGGGAAAAGACATACCTCAAAAGTGGGAGATGGTATTATTGAAGGCATAATAGGACAGGATATAGAATATTTTAGAGGCTCTAGTACTAAAGCTATAGAAGGAACTCATTTTAGAGATGTAGTATTCATGCAACCTTCCAATAATGTTAATGGCTATTATGTGATTATGGATCATGTAACAACACATAAACCAGAAGATAATGTAAATGTTGTGTGGCATCCTAATTCAGCAATTTTAAATACCGTTAAGGATGCTACCGAATATTTTTCTGAAATTAAAATAGAAAAAGGAAATGCAGGGCCTCGTTTGTATTCTGATAACAAGGCTACATTAACAACCTTTTTAGGAACAGAACCAGCATCGGTAGAATTAAAAAAGACAGCCAATCAAGATAGATCTGGGTACGCCTTTGCTTCAGATTATATGTATGTTAATTACAATACACGCAACCAACAAGCCGATATTTTAACCGTGCTATTTCCTGGTGATAAAACTCATAAAGCAGGAGATTTAAAGAGAATCAAAACTGGCGATTATTCAGGTAGTGAAATTACTCAAAGTCAGGTTGTAGATGTAGCACTTACCTCTGGTGGAAATGTATTAGGAAAACGTGGTTTAGAATCTTTTCAAGGAGAAGATATAGTTTACAGAAAACTAGGAAGGAAATTGGTTTCTTATTTTGTAAAGGGATTATCCTTTAAATCAGTGCAAGATACGCTAATAGGGTTTCAATCCGAAGCTTCAGTTGCACTATCCATGAATACTCGAGTTGACGTTAAAGGAGTAAAAGGAAAGATTGTTTCTCCCGGAACTAAAGTGACTTTTTATGCAGCGGGTGTTTCAGCAGTAAAAATTGATGGTATAAAAGTCCCTATAGTTAATTCTAAAGCGGATAATGTTACCGTTATCATTCCGAAAGGCATTTTTAAGGTCGAATTATTATAATGGCTTTTTGAAAAAAAAGAATAGAAAATTAATTGAAAATAAAATTATTAAATGAATAAATTCAAAATACTTTTATTGGTATGTGTTGTTTTTTTGTATCAATGTAAATCAACATCTAGTTTAGCAAAAAGTAATACCCAAACAATGGATCTTTACCTATGTATTGGGCAATCTAATATGGCGGGGAGAGCACCCATAGAATTGCAAGATCAAGATAGCATTCCAAATGTATTTCTATTTACTGGTACTGAAAATAAGCCATGGGAAAAAGGAGCAAATCCTTTAAATAAATATTCTACGATTAGAAAGGATTTAAAAATGCAAAAAACAGGTCCTAGTTATGGTTTTGCAAAAGAAATGGCTCAAGCCATGCCAAATCAAAAAATAGGATTGATTGTTAATGCCAAAGGCGGTACGTCTATTGAAGAATGGGAACCAGGAAAGACCTTTTATAATGAAGCCATAAGTCAAGTGAAAAAAGCCATGAAAGATGGTGTTTTAAAAGGTGTTATTTGGCACCAAGGTGAAGCGAATTCAAGAAAGTATAAACAATATATGCCAAAAATAACAGCATTAATTGAAGCTGTGAGAAAAGATTTGAACGTACCTAATTTACCATTTGTTGCCGGACAATTATCACCAGATAAACCACTACGAAATAATTTTAATGCCATGATTTTGGAGTTGCCAAACACGGTTAAAAATACAGGTGTTGTTACTACTGAAAACACATCAACCATAGATAAAACACATTTTGATAGTGCAAGTCAGCGACTTTTAGGAAAACGGTATGCCATCGAAATGTTAAAACTAATTTCAGAAAAATAATAAAATCAAAACGCTTAAAATTATAATGGGAAATAGAATTGTTTACGTTTTTGTTTTTATGTCTGCCTTGTTGCAAGCCCAAACCACCTATTTTGTGGACGATCTTATTGGGCAAGACACCAACAATGGTACAAGTAAAGAAGCGCCGTTTAAAAGCATCGAAAAATTAAATCAATTGCCGTTAAAACCAGGTGATTCTGTGCTTTTTAGAAGAGGTGGTTCCTGGAAAGGTAACTTTATACCAAAGGGAAGTGGTGTTAAAAACAAACGCATAGTTTTTGGAGCTTACGGTTCGGGACCAATACCTATTTTAGATGCTGCTGGTAGCATTGCTAATGGAGAATCTGTATCTTATACTATTCGATTCTTTAATCAAGAATATTTAGAATTACGCGATTTAAAAATTAAAAATTATGCCGTTTCAGAAACGCCAAGGGAGTATCCAATAAAAAATAATGCGACTTATGTATATGCGCCTAAAATGGGAATTTATATAGAAGGAAAGGATTGCGGGACACTTCACGATATTCAATTAATTAATTTAGAAATTTGCCATGTAAATGGTGATATGAGTACCAAAGATAATGGAGGTGTTTTTGTTGAAATTACTAGAGATAAAATCGTTTCACAACAGAGAAAATCTAATTTCGATGGTTTGTATGTTGAAGGCTGCTATATTCATAATGTAGATAGAACGGGTTGGTCTAACAAATCTGTTTGGGACCGTAGATCTTTAAATAGCAGTTGGGGAGAAACGCTAGCAAATGGTAAAATTCACAATTGGTATCCAAATACAAATGTTGTTTTTAGAAACAATAGATTCGAAAAAGCTGGTGCTAATGCTTTAATTGTTAGGGTAGCAAAATCACCATTAGTAGAATATTGTTTGTTTACATATAATGGCATTAAAGGTAGCGGTAATGCATCTTTCCCATTTAATTGTGATAATGCCCTTTTTCAGTATAACGAGGCGTCGTACACCTATTATAATAGTAAAGCCGATAGTTGGGACCATAAACCAGATGTAGATGCAGGTGGTTTTGATAGTGATTGGAATTGTAAAAACACCATATTTCAGTACAATTATAGTCATCATAACGGTCATGGAGGCATCCTTATTTGTAACGACGGAGCCAGTAAAACTAGTTTTAATGATGGCACAATTATTAGGTATAATATTTTTGAAGACAATGCCCATCATATTGTAAGGAACTCTGGTACTACTACAAATACTAAAATTTATAACAACGTCTTTTTTGCAGGTAAGGCGCATGATGCAGTGCAGCTTATTTATCATAAAAGCTGGAACGGATATCCGGATAATACGGAATACAAAAACAATATATTTTATTCATTAGGCGAAGGGAATATGTTTGAATTTACTAAAAGTACCAGTACCACTTTTCAAGCCAATACCTTTTTTGGAGATATAATAAACGAGCCTAAAGATTCAGCTAAAAGTAAATTGAATCCGCAGTTTAAAAGTGCTATGCCTGCTAGAACTAATTGGAAGTCTTATTTAAGATTCTTATTAAAAGATGAATCTCCGGATATTAATAAGGGTGTAAAAATTGATGGACACCCAATGATTGACTTTTTAGGAAATCCAATACAAGGAAGTCCAGATCGTGGCGTATTCGAAAATATTGATTAACTATTACTATTGAAAATGAGAAAAAATATTTATGTTTTAATGTTTACCATCGCTGCTGTTTTTAATGGATGGTCTCAATCGCATCAAAAATTCACCATTAATAATAATTGGGTGTTTTATAAGGGCGATATAGATGTTTCTAAGATTGAAAATTCTTCAACAGAAAAAGAAGCCCAATGGGAAACAATAAACATTCCGCATACATGGAATAATATAGATGCGACAGACGATACACCAGGCTATTATCGCGGTATTGGTTGGTATAAAAAAAGCATATTTATAGCAGAAGAAGAGCGTCCAAAAACTAAAACCTTCATTTATTTCGAAGGTGCAAACCAAGTGGCCGATTTGTATGTAAATGGAAAAAGGGTAGGGCAGCACAAAGGCGGTTACACAAGGTTTCATTTCGATATTTCATCATTTTTAAAATATGGTCAAGACAATATTTTGGCTGTAAAAGTAGATAACAGTCATAATATTGACATTCCACCACTATCTGCCGATTTCACATTTTTTGGTGGTATTTATCGCGATGTGTTTTTACTTAAACGTAGCGCTATTTATTTTTCAATGGACGATTATAGTACGTCGGGTGTTTACATTAGCACACCTGAGGTTTCAAAAACTATAGCTAAAGTTGAGGTAAAAAGCCTGATTAAAAATGAATTGATTGGCAATAAAGCTGTTAACCTTGTAAATCGAATTATTGATAAGTATGGACAAACGGTTGCAACCACTACTAAAAAAGTAAAATTCAGCAAAAACGAAAAAAACAAAACGGTTTTAGAGGCTTTTACTATTAAAAACCCGCAGTTATGGTCGCCCGATAATCCGTATTTGTATAACGTAATTACCCAAATTGAAGATGCCAAAACGGGAGAGGTTTTAGATCAATCTATTGAGCCTTTAGGGTTACGGTGGTTTAACTTCGACCCAGAAAAAGGGTTTTTCCTTAACGGTGAGCATTTAAAATTAATAGGTACAAACAGGCATCAAGATTATTTAAAAAAAGGGAATGCATTATCCGATGAAATGCACATGCGCGATATACGATTGCTAAAAGAAATGGGTGGTAATTTTTTAAGAATTGCACACTATCCGCAAGATCCAACCGTGCTAGAAATGTGCGACAAACTTGGTATTTTAGCTTCAGTAGAAATTCCTATTGTAAACGCCATTACCGAATCGGAAGCCTTTACCGAAAACTGCCTTGTTATGGCAGAGGAAATGGTAAAACAAAACAACAACCACCCATCTCTTATTATTTGGGCGTATATGAATGAGGTGCTTTTACGTTTACCATTTAGTCAAAAAACAGAAAAAGCACGTTACGAAATTTATGCAAAAAACGTCACCCAACTGGCGTCTAAAATAGAAGCTCATATTCGAGAACTCGATTCTAGTCGATATACTATGATTCCTAATCACGGTGCTATCAGTCGTTACAAAGATGCAGGTTTAACTGCGGTGCCTATGATTCTTGGTTGGAATTTATACCAAGGTTGGTATGGTGGGGTTTTTAAGGGGTTTGATGAAAATCTTGATGAGCTCCATGAATTGTTCCCTAACCAAGCTTTAATTGTAACAGAATATGGAGCAGACGTACATCCTAGATTGCATTCCTTCGAATCGAATCGATTTGATTATACTGTAGAATATGGTAATAAATACCACGAACATTACTTAAAATCTATAGTAGAAAGGCCTTTTATTGTTGGAGCTAATATTTGGAATTTAAACGATTTTTATTCCGAATCTCGAGGTTATGCTTTGCCACGAACCAATTTAAAGGGTATTACAACTTTAAACAGAGAAAAGAAAGATACATGGTGGTTATATAAAACCTATCTTTCTAAGGAGCCTGTGGTTAAGTTTGGGCAAAACCAATGGACAATTCGTGGTGGCGTTGCCGAGTCAGGCACGCAACATTGTACGCAGCCTGTTACGGTTTATAGTAATGGTAATTCGGTAGAATTATTACATAATGGAAAAACTTATAATGTTGAGGTTAAAAACAATATCGCTCGTTTTTCAATACCATTTGTAAATGGAACTAATGCTTTGGTTGCTAAAAGTGTCATTGATTCAAAGACTTTTGTAGATGTTATGGATGTCGATTTTAGGTTAGCACCCAATAAGTTTTCGGATTATAAAGATGAATTTTATCAGCTAAATGTACTTTTAGGTTCAAAGAGAATATATGAAGATAAAAAACAAAGCATCATTTGGATTCCAGAAAAAGCATACCAAGCAGGTAGTTGGGGATTTGTTGGCGGTGAGCCTTACCAACCTAAAACGAAATACGGTAGTTTACCGAGTTCAGAGCTAGATATTATCGATTCAGAAAACGATCCCATTTATCAAACACAGCGTGTGGGAATAGAGCAATTTAAACTTGATGTTCCGGATGGGAAATATGCGATAACCTTACATTGGGCAGAACTAGAATCGGATAAAGAACACGAAAAATTAGTCTATAATCTAGGAGACGATAAAGTAAAGGAAGATATTTCAGATCGGGTTTATAACATTCTAATCAATACTGTTTATGTTGAAAAACAATTTAACTTAAGAGCACGCTATGGCTCGGAAAAAGCAGTCCAGATTAAATACGAAATTCAGGTTACTAGTGGTAAAGGCATTATTATCGATTTTGAGAAAATAAAAGGCTTGCCGGTATTAAATGCTTTTCAAGTTAGAAGAATGTAAGATTTATTACTACTTCGTGGTCTTTTACTTTCTATGCTAAATAATTTTACATAATAAATTAGCTTACTAAGTATTTGAGGTTTATATTTTTAAAAGAATTATATTTCGTCTACCTTACTTGAAAACTTTGATTTAACTACAATATGCCTAGAATCTTCTAATGCTTTTTTTATTAGAATAATTGCTGATTCGGCAATATCAACGATGTTTTCACTGTTGGCTTCTAGGTGTTCTAATTCTTCCTCAAGTTTGGCAATTATTGGGGCATAATTTTTCAAAAAAGCAGGTATTGGTTTCTAATTCATTGCTTTAGCTTTTAGATGAAATTTGATAGTTTATATTCTACTTAAACACTCCAAAAAAAGCGTTCTTTAGGTTTTTGTAAGCTTCCCCTATAACCGAACTGTTTAAAAGTGTAAAATAATTATTAATTTTAAACAGTATTATGAGAAAA
>NZ_JAUPED010000025.1 GCF_030552475.1 Mariniflexile sp. AS56
CTTTTTCTCATAATACTGTTTAAAATTAATAATTATTTTACACTTTTAAACAGTTCGGTTATAGGGGAAGCTTACAACATGATTTATGTTCGGGTAGATGGAACACAAACGGTAAAAACCAATTTTAGGCTACAGATGCGTTTGGAAAAAGAAGCGCTTATTGATGGACAAAGAATTCCTAGAAATACACCACTTTATGGTTTTATCAGCTTTAAACCCAATCGAGTTGCAATCAATATTGAAAACATCAATCATCTACCCACTAAACTTAAAGCCTTCGATCTGCAAGATGGGAGTGAAGGGGTTTATGCGGAGAATAGTTTTCGAGCTGAAGCAACCCAAGAAGTGATTGGTGATGTGATTGACGATATCAATATCGCAGGTATGCCGCAAGTAAGTGGTATTCGAAAAATATTCCAGCGCAATAACCGGAATATAAAGGTTACAGTGACCGATAATTATAAATTAATTTTAAAAAGCCAATAATTTAATAACTAGAAAAAATGAAAAAATATATTTTAATTGGATTAACTATTTGCTCAAACTATATAATAGCGCAGAAAAAATTGGACACTATTTATGTTAATGACAAAAAGAATGTAGCACTGTTTTTTCCTAACCAAATACGTCAGGGAATCACTGGAACCGAGAACTTTGTTTTTACATATAACAGGGAAAAGGAACAATATTTTGGATTGTTGCAAGCACACCTGGAACAGAAAGTAATTTATTAGCGATAACTAATGACGGACAAGTTTATATATATATATATATATATATATATATTAAAGTATTCAGACACAATCAAAAAACTCAATTATTTTATTAAAAAAAGTGAAAGCATAGGAAATGAAAAACCAGAAACGATAGAATCGGCAGAATTGGAAGAAGTTAATAAAAAAGACGATATTATAAATTTGTATTACAGACGATATTCCGAGTACCTTTTGAAATCAAAGTCTTATACAATGGTGTCAAAAAGAAAACAAGGGATTGTTTTAAAACTACTTAAAGTGGCTTACAACAAAGACGAAGTTTATATGGTCATGGAAATTAAAAACAGTTCTGGTATCGACCTTATAGTTGATTATTTGAATATTTATGCGATAAATGGAAATAAAAAAGTTAGAGCTTCATTTCAAAGAATAGAGCAGGAGGTTATATTTAAGTATAAAGTGCCAGATGTAGTTACGGATAAACAATCGCATAGATTTGTTTATGTACTTCCTAAATTTGTATTGGGAGATAATGAAAAACTCTATGTAGAGTTGCAGGAGCTTAAGGGAAATCGAAAGATTAGCCTTAGCTATTAAAATGGATGAATCAATTTAGTTTAAACACCTTAATTAAGGTGTTTTTTTATGAATATTTAGCCATATATCATAATATTTACATCAATTTGATATAGATTACTTCATGATTTTTTGATAACTTAATACAATTAAAATCAAGTTAAATCAAAGCACAAGTTACCTATACGGTTACCTGTTTTGAAAATATTTAGTAACTATTTGATTGTTAATGCAGTACAGAATATCTAATAGTTCTGTCATATTCTTGCTACTAGCACAAATCAGAGGATGTTTTTTACTAGCTTTTTTAAATTGTGCATAAAACTATTATTTTTTTTCAATTATTTAAAAAATGTTAATTAGCCAATTTTATAATTAATCAACAAATACACATCCTTAATTTTATGATCATCAAGCGCAGAACTATCGGAAGGAACTAATGGGTTAGTAATAGGCCTAAACGTATCGCCATCCGTAACTTGGAAACTGACGCGAAACGGTTCATTTGCTGGTACACGAGGAGTAAAAATAGTATCACTTACATCTGTCTTGAGTATATTTCTTTCACTTGACCAACCATCAATCAAAATTGAATCTCCAGATGTTGAATCACCCTGAATATTTAAGGCAAAACCAGTTTCCGGGTAAGCCACTTCTCCATCATCATCTCTAAAGCCATTATCATCTAACTCCACTATAAGTTCAGCACTAATAATAGCTAATTGTTTCCCTTGAACAAATAAAGGGAAATGCTTTTCACTTAATTCTAACGAAACTTCTGTGTTTAAAGAACTATGCAAAAGTTGATGGAAAGCTTGCGAAAACTCCTGACGCAAACTAAATACTCTTGGTAGGGAAAAATCATCACTTTTTAAAAGGTTATCTAATAGTCCCTCTTTTTCTTCTACAGATTCTCGGAATGATGTGTCGTATTCTGCGGTATAACTGATATGCAGGATACAATCATTGATTGTTGAATAATCGAATGGTCTAAAAGTTTTAGGCAATTCTATTTGCCAAGTGCTCTCTACGGCTCCTGCTCCCTCAAAAGGCATATAGCGTTCATCTCTAAAATCCAATCTAAAAACACCACTGTCATTTTGCGCAGTACTTGTGGCTACACTCGTCGTACGAGATGGTGGCACCAATGTTAGACCACTATCTATTTCGCTACCCTCTGAATTAGGAAGTTTGGCTTCCTTACGGATATGACTTTCCTTTAAGGTCATCACTGCACTTACATTACTATAGGGACCCGTAATGCAAGGAATGGTTAATCTAGCAGACTTTATTTGACGACGATATTGTCCAGGATAGAACAAATCAAAATACAATTCGGGTACTGTAAATTCGCAAGTCCCTGTTGACTTAAGATTTAATAATGCATTGGGATCAATTTGTGTTAACGAAAATGCCTGATCCACTTCCATGCTTCTAGTGTTGGTTTCCATGTAACGAAGTTCCATTTTACGAAGGTCATTCATCAACTTTTCGCCAGCCATTAGACCTGATTTGGAAGCTTCCCAATAATTACCATTTAATAAAACAGCAGTATCATCATTGCGTTCAAAGCGATAAGCACGTTCTGCCATACGCGCTAAGGTCATCGCATTATTATAAGAATCGCGAAACATACCTTGAAGTTGAGTTGACAACCAAGTATACAGACCGTAATTGGTAAAGCGATCTCTGTAGAACTCATAAGTCTCTTGGTGTTGCTCAATACTTTTCTCATGTAGCTCTTTAGATTTTATAGAAATATCTTTTCTTATCTCAGCTGCAACAAGTTGTTTTTCAATTTCTTTTAACTCGTTTTTGGTTTGATCTAGGCTAAACTTCCAGCTTTGTTCGCGACGTTTTTCTCCACCGGTTATAGATTGCATTTGGGAAAGAATATCCGCCAAACTCCCATAGTACTGCATCATTGTTGCAAAAGCATCCCCAGCATTTGCTGTTCCATCTGTGGGCGTGCTCATACTAAAACCAACGATACTTGGGACCAACCGTAGAGTAGTAGAAAACATCATTGGGATTATAGAACCTTGTTTTAATACATGACCAGCAATTTTGTTAATTTTGCTTTGAGACTCCCAAGAATTTAACCCTATCTCTAATAAACTCTTATAATATTCTTTTCTATATTCAATGCTTTCCTTACGTATTCTTAAACCTGCTAATCCTGCTTCCGAAGCCGAAACTTCCATATTTCTAAGATGTCGCGTCATCTTAAGAATTTCATCTTGTTGGCCTAGTCTCATCATCGTAAGTTCTTCAGCACTTTTCTTTTCTAATGAACCAAGTAAAGCGCCACCAAAGCCTTGTAAAGCTCCAGCGTATTCTTTAGCCTTAGCCAATAAAAATGCAAATCGGTAGGGTGGTAAATCACCTTGTATTGAATTTAGAACCTCATCTAATGACAATCCTGCTGCTTTAGCACGTACTAATAAGCGTGGATCAATTTCTGGCGCAAAGAGTGAGATCTGACGACGCACTCCACTAAAATTCATGCAGTTTCGTATTTTAAACAAGCGATCCGCTACACGATCCCAATACCCTAGTAAATCTGGATTGGGAGGAATACAAAACTGGCATACTTGCTTTAAAAAGCTAGTATGGTATGAAGGAAGAAATAACCAGCTTCCCCATAAATCAAAATTCATCAAAAATGATGGGTTTTCTGATGTATCTGAAGTTTCAGTGAAATCTATATCAAGTTCACTGTCTAAGCCTAAATCAGGTCCATCAAATGAGGGTTGGCTAGATAATTCTACGTTTTTCAAAATATCAAAACGAGCGTTTCTTTCTGCATTTAAAATGTCGGAGCCAATAACCGTTGGTCCAATATCAAAGCGTCTTTTTGGAGGTTTCTGTATTTCATTTTCTACACCATTTAAAAAGTTTGTGCAGTGCGGACTATTCATTTCGTCATATATCATATCATAAGTGAGGTTATCCTCACTTTGCTCACATTCGCCAAGCTCTGCTGGTTTTGGCCCTAAAATTTCAGAAGCCATGGAGTAGAGTAGAGTAGCTTCGCTAATTGACTCCATAGTATCCTGTGCAAAAAGGTGATCTCCCCAATCTAGCAGGTTATCAATATACTTCATGGTAATATTCTTCATATATGCACCGAGACGTAAGCGTGCTATGGCGTGCGGATTAAAAGGGTCATTTTCATACGCACTGATGGCTTGGTTGTCATTCAACTGATCTTTCCAAGTGGCAAGGGAATGTTTTCTGAATTCAATAAATTGCCAAACCCTATTTGCCATTATTCGCTTACGTTTTTGAGAATCTGTAATCAGACCTAATTCATCCTTTTCGGACTGCAAAAGATTTCCTGCAGGATTAAAAATATAATGATACCATTGTTGCGCTTCAGAAAATTTATTTTGACTGTTTAGATGGTTAGCAATAAGGTATGGAATATGAAAAAACATCTCTCTAAAATAAGTACCTAATGATCCAGTAGTACTCATTTCGCCAATACTATTAGAATAATCATTAGTTACGCGATTAAATTCTATATTAAATTCTGGTTCAAAAGATTTTTCTTTCAAGTATAGTGATTGGAAATTTAACGATAGAAAGCTACTTAGTCCGTACTGATGTATTTTATCATTCAATACTTTATTGAGTGAAGTACCTAAACGTTTTATAATGTATCCTTTATCTGCATTATTTGTTGAATGTAAAAAAAACAATTCATTTTCAGACGTAATAATAGCATCAGTTAAAGTGCCATTCACAATTGCTATTTCAACTCCTTGAACATGACTCCCATAAGACATAAGTTCGTTTCCATCTGGGAAGCCTTCTTCACCTCTGATATCTCTCCAGCTAAGTGCATTATTAGGCACTAATAGTTTTTGAGCGGTCGAAAAGCGGTCGATTTCATTAAAATTTACATGAAGATTAGGATAGCCGACATATAGAAATTTGGTATCTAGGAGTTGTTGACTAGTTAATCTTTTATTTTGATTTATAGGACTGATAACTGGAGTGGAAGTTCGAAAATCTAGTTCATCCATAAAAAATTTACCATCAATATTTAAAATACCCTCACCATTAATATTAAGTGCAGTTGGATAAATCCTTTCCCATTCATCTCCATGTAATGTATATTCATCTTTAGGGTCAAGATGTAACATTCTAAATTCTACAAGTTCGTGAGCCTGTTTTGACCCATATTTTGGCAACAGTAAAATTTTAAAATCATGAGCTGATAAATTCTGATTTTGAAGATCGACTTCCTCTCCAGAAATATCTATTTTTCCGATGTAATGATTTTGAGACTCTAGTAGACCTGGATCATCTTTTAATGCATTGACAATTTGCAATAATGCTTTCTTTTTCGTCATTAAATCGTCAATAGCTACTAGCTGACCATTTTGAATTACACCTCTTTTACTAATGACCCAATTACTAATTTCGATTGGTTCAACTAACGGATCCCGAACTGAATCTCCATGTTCATCAAAAATTGGGTTTTCGTAGTTGTATTTTTGAGGTGTTTGCCACGTACCATCTAATTGTAATGACGAAAACTTAACTGTCATTTTATGTTCATAACCGGAAAACTCACTTGAGCCATCAATCATTTCAGTTTTAGGTCGAGTTACTATCTCAACCCAAAATAAATGGAGTGTATTCTGATAAATAATAGGAGACACCTTTTTCACAGGAATCTGTAAATTTATCTTCTCCCAATTATTATACTTAACACTATAGGTATTACTGTCTTTCTCTTTTTTATAAACATTTTCAATAGTTCTGTAATAGTATAGTGGTGGATCGGAAGCGGTAACTCCGAATAGATGTAAAGTATCTGCCTGTTTTTCAAGACTATCACTGTCCATATTGCCCAAATGATGATAAGATCCCGCAATCTTTAATTTTGAGATTTCATCAAATCCCGTCATATATTTCTTATAGGCATCTTCAGCGTTTTGCGTATTGATATCTTGTTGTAGAAGTGTGGATTCTAGTTCTTTAAATAGCTCGGTTTTGTTATCTCTTAAATCGGGTTCAATATAATTCTCAGGATAGAGAAATACTTTTCTGTTTGCCTCCCAAACACGGTAATTCTTACGCCATTGCCATTGACTTTTTGGGATATCACCTGGTTTTACATGAATAGTACCTTCCTCATTTTGTTCGAGGTTGAGTAAACAGCGCTGTATATATAATTGTAAGCTAGAGATGCCAGCGACCACTCTCGAAGTTCGAGCGCAGCCTTCTAGTTCTGTGTCTATTAAAAAATAATTGTATAGGTCATGAGTTGTTTGAAACCAATGGTGCTGTTCGGTTTCGAGCGTGTCTGGATCATCAAATCTATACGTATGAATCAAATAATCCGTCAAGGCATCGCGTTTACGTTCCCTAATTTTATCCTCAAATGGACCAATTTTTTCTTGCCATTCGGCTTCAGTATCGTACTTTGTTCTGATGGCGGTAACCACAGAGGTTGTAGCTAAAGCTATTTCATTAAAATCGTTAGAAACGAATAACGGTATCACTTCAGGACTAACTCCTAAATAACGAACCAAATGCAATACATCCTTGAATTTTTGAAGTGCTTTTAAAGAATAGTTTGTATTCACATCTGCTTCATCTTTATTTGGGAAAAGAATAACATTATTGAGACTGATTAACATGCGTTGTTCTGCCTCCAAAATAATTGGCAAATTTAAAATTGCGGTTTCATCAAATCTTGGCCGTGGGTTTGTGGAAGTACCTTCAAAAATGTAACCTTCTAAAATTAAATGTAATGCATCATCTTCCTCAAGATTATCTTCAATTAGATTTTTATAAGTGTCTGCCTTAAGTGCATCTTTAATTAAATTTCTATAAATATCGGTTTCTTGAAGATTTGATAACCTTGGAGAAGTAAACCCATTTAAGTCATCAATTTTGAATATATGAGTGTTATTACCAGAATGGTTTTTAATAAATTGAAGCCTGTCTGAAGTAAATACCTTATCCTTAAACCAAACTGCAAGCTTTTGGATCGTTTGAATTTGGGTTTCTAATACTTCCAACGGTTCTGTACCATGTAGCATTTCGGTATACATTTGATCTGTATAATTGTATCCAACTAAATCTGCAAGTGTTAACAATTTTTCTGTTGAAATTTCAAAATGTGCAGCTAGTAAATTTGGAATAATCTGAGAAGCATGTTTAGACAAGAGCATTTCTTGAGCTTTAGCAGCAGGGAGCGGAATATCAACTGGAACATTTATATATGTATCCACCTCAAAACCTGGAGTTAACCAATATAAATTCTCGCTAGGTATCTCTTTGAAAAAATTGTTATTCTCTAAAATTAGTTCCCTAGATTGTTCTAAGTTCAGACCTGCTATTCCTACCCATAAACGGTCTGTAAATTCAGGAGTTCCCGATTGAAAAAAGCGTAAAAGATTCAAATATAGTTCAGCCCTCTGGTCTGCAGTTAAACTCGTCCAAATGGCATTAGGTATATTTATTCCCAACAATGAGGGCGTAGTTTCCACACCTGCAACAAGTTGATATTTGTCTGTTGTTCCGGGAACCAATTCAAAGATGGCACTATTTGCATCTAAAATAGCTTTTGATTCATTTATACCCCCTTCTTCATTTCTAATTCCATTAATTTTAGTTAGATCTAATTCTGAAATTGGTTCTAAAGCTCCCGAAATCTGTTCACCAACCAATTTAACAAGCCTAGAAATGACTTTTGTTTGTTGCTCCAATGATAAATGATTTTCAATTTCAGGAGGAATTGTAAACGCGAGTGAGGCTAAATTACGAACACTGAATTTCTTTAAATCAGCTTTTTTTATCGTTGTCCAATTATCTTCAATTATTCTTCGCGACTGCGCTTCGGAAATTCCTTCGGCAAAAGAAAACAGCGTATCGGCAAACAATAAGCTATTATTCTGTTGAACACGAGAAAAGAGATTCATGCCTACGTCATTCAACCCTTGTGGAATTAAATTTTCAAGAATAATTTGCAAATCGGTTAAGGTGTAATCGCTTTTTTTATACCATTCTATTAAACGAATCACTTTTTCAATTTCTGATATGTTTGACAAATAGCCGTCTGAAATAGTGGATTCATGCTGTATGAAAAAGAAGAGTTCCGAAACGCTCAACTTTAACTTTTTTAATAAAAGTACATGACGATATAAAATAGAGAGATTGGTATGGGTTACGCTAAATTTACCTAAAGTATCAGTTGAAATAGATGCTGAGAGTGCAGATTTTAAATTTTCAATTAAGTGAAAAAACTGCTCATCATTAAGTCCAAGTCCAGCTAATAAACGATGATGAACCTTGCTTTTTTCAACAAAAGAAGTATCATCTGATGATAAGACTCTATAGTTTGGATGCTGAAAAACAATATTGCCAATAGACAACATTGAGGCAGACCAGCGGTCCGTTTCTTCTTTTATAAAACTGGAAATATTAAACCGTTCATTTAAAACGGAGGAAGGCATGGTATGTATAAATATGCGTAACTCATCCACTGTAAAATTGTGAGTTTTTTGAAGCGTTACCAGTTGCGTTATTTGCTCAAGATATAAGTACTGTGAACCTAGCCTATTAAATGCCTGGTCTATGGCAAAATTAATAGTATCCAACTCTGTGAGAGACCAATCCAGTTGTTTGTATAGACGTACAAACCGATGCATTTTATCCAAATGGCCTTGATTAACTCCAACAATGTATTCAACATTTATTTGTAGTGCACCCTCTTTTCTGTCTCCTCTAATTTCTACATTTCTAGGCGATAAAAAAGTATCTGGAAAGACATACTGAACCTTTAATAATTCTGTGAACTCTTCTCTTTCAAGATCCAATGTATGCAGTAACTGTTGGAGTTCAAAATTAACAACACCTCCACTTGCAGGAATGTTAATTCCATAAAATCCTTCTAGAAATGTTTGGTTAGTGCTACTCCCTGGCGAATCTGCATATCTATTTTCAGATATAAGAGCATAGGCGCATTTTGATACACCTAGAACAGCTTGAGGTATGATATTTTCTGCATCTGCAACATCTTTAAAGTGTATTCTGGCAACGGACTCTCGTGTTATTGGAAAATGATTTAGATAGATTTCCAATTCAGTCAATGGCAAATGAAATGGTTGATGGATACTCTTCATTTCTAAAAAGCAGCCTTCTTCTTCTTCTTCTTCTTCTTCTATTTCCAAACTTAATAGATAATACACAAAGTTTTCAATGGCATATCTATTATCAGGCAATCCCTCCGTTTCAGGAGCTTGTGTATAAATAAAGTTTTCAAGTACCTCATTGATGATGGTTAGATAAGGAATCAAAGTGTGTGTATTCTCGCAATTCAAAACTAATTCGCTCCATAAATCAGGACGACGTACTTTTGGGTTTAAAATCGACTTATGATGAGGGTTAATAAAATGTTTGTCTAGTACATTTTCTTTCAAAAATCCCATAAGATCCACAAAATAGGCTGCAGGACTTATGATGGAATTGCAATGTTTGCACTTACAAAAATCGGTTTCACCAAAAAAGTCTTCATAGCCATTTAAACGACGAAGATAGCTTTGCGCTTCTCGTGTGGTTCCGCCAATCATACTGCCCAACAAAGGGCTGTTTATTTTGTCGGATATATCGATAAAATTAACATTAAAATGCATTGCAGCCGTTTCTGCATTCTTATATATAAGTTTCGCTGTTTGTTCATCAAAGCCAGTATTGTGTTTAAATTCATAATAACCACTATGAATAATTTCCCTGCCAGATTTATATCTTTTTTTCAGATGTAAAGCTTGTGATGCATCTTTTGTTAGGTTATATAGGTTTTGATTCGTTTTTAGATTCTCCAATATGGAGGTTTTCTCACCTTCCGAAAAATTGTTCATATTCAATGCCTCTAGATCCTTACTATCCATACTATAATTGAGATGCAAGACATCAAGTGTGTCATTAGATGCATAAAATTTAGACATTAACGATTGCACTTCAGGTAGTTCCCACTTTTTGCTTCGTGCCATAAACACCTGATTGGGATACAGAAGCTCAATTTGTTTTTGTTTGATTTTAGCCAATTTTTCAATTTTAGCTTCATCAGAATTTACTTGTGCATTGGTTAAAATTGCTTTCCAATCATTAACCTCTAATGCTACCAAGTCACTAATAGATGTTAAGGGTTGGTTTGGACGATGATTTTTAATCGCATTAGACAATTGTGTATTGCCCTTTGCCAACGTATAGACGTTCGCATTCAGTTGAAGGGTTTCGCCTTCTGCTTTTGTAACTACGTTTTCTTTTATGAGTTCGTCAATGGCTTTAGGCGTAATAGTATAAAGCGAAATATCTTTCTTAATAAGTTCATCCGCTATTTTGGGATTTAAAGCAGCTAGTTCTGCAATTTTAAAAACGTGTGCCTGTTGTTTTTCTTTTTCTATTAGTGGGTTGTCTTTAATTGCAGTATCGGGCTTAATGAGTTCATTTAAGGTTTTTGCGTTTTTCCATTTAACAAGTCGTGCATGCGCTTCGCTTTTTATAGCATTGGGCAGATTGCTTTTGTCAATGACCGTTTCCATATAATCGGTTGCGGAATCATCTTCTTGGGTTAAACCGGTAAAGTCTATTTTTTTTGCATAATGTTTTAAGTCGTATGAAGCTTTTTCAAAAAATGCTATCGTTAGCCTCTGGAGCTCTTGTTGAGCTTTAGTTTTTAAGGCCGCATATATTTTGGGTGCTTTCTTTTTTAGTTCCTTTGGAGTATGTGTAGCGTTTTTTACCAAATCCAATACGGTTGCTCTGGACAGATTAGGAAAGTTGAGGTTTGAGGCTTCAAAATCATAATCGATGGCGATACGGATATCCTTTAAACGGGTGACATTTTTTAGGGGTTTCCCTTCTGTACTATGAATCATGTCCTCTCCTTCATAGATTCTAAAAAATACATCAGGTAAATGATCGGTAGGGTCGTCTTTAAAACGAGAGGAATCATATTGAATATAAAAACTGCCTTTATCATCGGTGATAGTTAAACCCAATTGGTCACTGACCTTTTTGTCCTTGTCCCAAGCTTCAACTTTTATATTTGGTATCGATTTTTTATTTTCTTTCTGCTCAACGATTCCTTGTAGCGAGTAGATTGCATTAGCTGGCTCGTTGTTAGTTGTATTTTCTTCGGTGTCAATAACTAAAACCACATTTTTTAAATCTTTGCCATTTTTAATGGGTTTGCCCTCAGTACTATGAATTACCCGATCACCTTGATATACCAAAAAGAACACATCTGGCAAATTATCTTCTATTCCATCGAAGAATTTAGCATCCTCAAATGAGATATTAAATTGCCCTTTGGCATCTGAATAAGCAACTCCCAAATGATCGCTTACTTTTTTGTCTTTAGCCCAAACACTTACTTTAAGCCCCGGAAGTGGTAGTTTTTTGGTGGTTAAAAGTTGACCCGTTATTTTGTATGTTGACATATTGTTTGGTTTTCAAAATTTTATTTATCAAAGAAAATACCCAGAGGAAAATCTCTTCTAATATTATCATGCGATATAGCACCTCCCCTTCTAATTCCATTTGGATTGGGTGGTTTTACTCTTGGATTTAAGTGTCCAAATTGTTGAGCAAATCTTGCTAACCAACTTTGACATCCTGGGCAACCAAGAATGGTTGTAGCAGTAAAACCAATTTCATCTATACCCAAAAACATTAATTCTATAATTCCCTGTCGTTCAGCGTGTAAGAATGTACCGGATTGAGAAATCTCTCCTAAGATTACTCCCGATGGTAAAATATCTAGGTTATTTGCAATTCTAGCATAAAGACTAGAGTCTGAAGTACTCAATATTGTCACTGTAGTAAGACCTTCGGAAGTTTCTGCAAGACCTTCCGTAAGTGCTATTGTTATTGACCGCCTATTTCCCTCCGTCATAAGTCCATTCTCTATTAAAGAATTTGCAATTGCCTTTACTCTTTGATGAAGATTTCCTCTAGGAGGATTTGCTTCAATTCCTGCTAAAAGTCTTTGCGTACCAGTCCTTGGTATTAGATTTCTTAGAATTGGCAAACCACGAGTACCTAAGACAGAACCTGCCCTGGCGATTGGTTTTGCAGCTCCGAATAGAGCAACCCCTCCAAGACCAGAACCTAATCTATTACTTCGGTCCTCTGTCGTCAACGCTCGATTGGTAACTGCATCTCTTCCAGTAGCTCCTTCAATAATATTAGTAACCCCAAAAGGGTCACCTATTGCGGCTAAAGCGGCGGATGATTCATAATTTTCCATTCCTAGTTCCTCGGCTTCATTAGATCTACTAAAAAAAGAGAATATACCTACTCCAACAAGAGCAATTAGTCCTACAACAAGTACGAAAGGAAGGGTTATTGCTTCTACAGCTATTAGTGCAAAAGTTGCCATAATCAATAATGCTCCATTAATAAAAGTGTCTAAAAAACTCCTTGTGACTTCAAACCAATCAAGCTCATTAATTTCATCTAAATCATTTAATTCTGTTCCATCACCTTCCAGAACATTTTCGGGGGTTTGGATTTGATCATCAGATATTTCATGAGGGGGTGTTTCTTGATTTTGATGATTTAGTTCATTATTTGTATTATTATTTAAGGTTTCAATTTCTACGTTGTCCTCTCCTTGCGCTTGATCAGGTAATTGGTCAGGAGTCACACCATCAGAAGATGCGAAATTATCATTTGTCACTGGTGTTTCATTGTTTTCTGTTGATCTATGTTGACTCCAAGACCTAATTGCTTCACTCGCTTCATCCACAATATTATCAACAACATTTTCATGAAATGACTCTTCCGAGATAGGATCTACTTCATATATATCAATAATCATATGATTCCCTTCATCTATTGTCCGCCCACCGAATGAGTATACTGTACCAAATGTGGGATGTTGAAATCTCGACCAGCGCGCACTACCTTGCATTACAGGGTTTATCTCTGTAAACGATTCATTATTAGTACGCCATTCTTCCTTAATTTCTTCGTCCAAAGTACTCTGCAACCCATCAGGATCCACCTCATTAATCGGGTTATTATGCACAAACTGATACACATTTAACCCGTCCTCTGGGCCAATGGGATCAGGGTTCAGCCATCTGCATAGCCAAGGTGCATAATAACGAAACCCATAGTAATATAGACCCGTAGCATCATCTCGCTCCTTGCCAGAATAACGGTATTCTTTTAATTGTACATCGCGTACATTGCCTCCATAGACAAAGGCAGATCCTCCAAAGGCAAAATACTCTTCGTAATTAATAATGCCGCCCACATTGTTCAATTCAAAAGCCGATGAGCCTAGATGGCAATTTAATTGGTAATGCATTTTCTTTTGAGAGAGGTTGTTGGTTTCTCGTCCGTAGGTATCAACAGTCCAACGATGCATCAACGCTATCCGTCCATTGCCATCACTTAAGTGTGAGGTGTAACGTTCTAATAAAAGTGTTTGCCCTTGTTTTCTACGTTTAATTTCACAACCATCTAGATATATTTTTTCGGTGGTTTCTATACTATTATTATCCAGTCTTTGGGTTACTTTTCGTACCCTTTGGCCGTCGCCACCATAGATATAATATTCAGCATCATCTTCACCATTCGGTCTTTCAATTAGTGTTGCTTGCGTTAATTGGTTTAGATAATTCCATTCCACATTTCGTAAATGGGATAGATAGGTTAGATTGCCATTTTGATCAAATCGGCTTTCGGGATTGGTAATCGGGTTTCCTGCCAGATCGACTTGTTCTATAGATCGATTGGAAGTTGGTGAAATCCAGTAATTTCTAAATGAGCGGAATGCATCACTATGGTTTGTTCCTGATTTATGCAACTTGCTTATCATATTTCCACCTAAATCATAGCTATAACGTCGGGTATAGGTTCTTACTAATGCCATATTATCTAAACTAATATGCCTAGTACCTTTTATAAAACCATCAGCACTTGGTGCATGAGCATAGTCTGTCCGCTCCATGGCTTGATGTGTGCGTCCTTCGGCTTCTATGAGTTGATAGAAAGCGTCATAGGTGTACTTATTGACTCTGGGTTGATTGTATAATAAAGTGCTATTTGGTCTTGCCGTATCAATGAGATGGGTGATATTACCAACAGCATCATAGGTATAATTAATGTGTTGGTAGTGTTTGGCTGCAAGGGTATTGGTAGCACGACGGAAGCTCGTTTTTTGTTTTAAACGATAGTTTGATGGGTCATAATCGTATTGTTGGATAACGTCATTCCCTAATGTCGATTCTTTTATCTGTCCACGTGCATTAAAAATTTGACCTTTTATGATAGGCTGGTTTACAATGGTACCATCTTCTGTGGTCAATAGCAATTGATCCAAAATACCACTTTGTAAATACGTCGCATCTCGGATTGTAGAATCTGGTAATCGCTGTCTTGTTGGTCTACCAAAAGCATCATAAATCGCTTGGGTTTCAAAAGGTGCATCAATCATCCAATCAACACTTGTCATATCTGACCAATCAGGAATGCTTTTGTAATCTTCCACTAATTGTCTGTCTTTTTCAAGGACATTACCCAAAACGTCCAAACGATGTATGCGATTTAGACCTGCTTGATCGTAATGTTCCACCAATTGGCCAACAAGATTCTTTTCCCATGGGTTTGTAATTGACACATCTTCACCATAAATAAAGCGTTCGGTAATATGGTTCATATTCAAGGCACCATCAACTTGCTTATGTGTTATTCTGCCCCAAGTATCGTAAAATAACTGTTGGTGCACATCTCTAGCATCCCAAAGATGGATGGGTTGATCTAAAGCGTTAATGAATTGCCATTTTTCTCCTGAATCCATGCTTGTTTCATGAAATACGCGACCTTGCATATCGTGTACATAGGTGAAAGCTATCAGGTTTCTAGCGTCCTTGACCTCTTTTGGGTTTCCTAAAGCGTCATAAGTAGTTTTATTAGTTCGGATGCGTCCATTTTCATCGGCTTCTTCAATTTCAAACGTGCGGCCTAAACCATCTGTATGTGCGGTAATCGGAGTATCATTATGTTTTTTTGATTTAATCAATGCAATCCCTTCGGGAGAATCAGCGGAAAGTATTGGCGTATTTATAGTATCATAAGGACTACCAACAATGGTATCATTGGCATCATATTGTTTGCTGTACCAAGGGTTGAATTCTACTTTTGTATAGGTACCATCGGCAAGATTGATTCTTTTTTGTCGCCCAATAGCATCATACTCAATAAGTCCAGATTGTCCGAAAGTAGCATTGATTTCGTCTGTCTCAAAATCAACAATAGGAGAAAAGTAAGGCTCATATTGTTGCACGACTTCTTGTTTATTATTATAAACTACAAAACCTGAAACCTGCCAGCGCAAGTCATCTGATGTAATCAATTGAGGTTCTCCGTCAGCTCTTAAAACAATTGAATCTCCCAAATATTGTATGGTATCTGGACCTGATTCCACTAAGGTTTTGGATTGTATGGTTCTTGCAAATCCATCTTGATAAGTAACGCTAATTTGATGTCGACTTTCGGAAGCATAATGGCCTTCACCATCATTCACCCATTGCTCACGTGCTAAAGCGATGGTTCGCAATGGTAGGCGTAAGACTTCATTTTCCCAAGTATCTAATTCGTAATAGAAAAAAGAGGCGCATTCTTGTAAATAGTTTTCTGGGTTAGCAAGGATGCTATCAAAATTAAGGGTAGGAGGTGCTGCATGATCGACTAATCGACCATGGCCTTGCGTTTCTAAAATTCCATTGGATGAAAGTAATTCTCCATATAGAGATGACCTAAGGACAACACCTAATGGGTCGTAATAAACTTCAGATGTATTTCGATTAGCGTCGATGATTTGATTAGGCGCGATGACATTATAATCAATAGTGGCAACGATACTGTTACGGGCTAATTCGTCACCAATTTCATTAAATAACACGGCTGAAGATTGGACCAGAGTTAAATGATAATTATCATAACGATATTCAACAAAAGCACCGTTTGGTTGTTCCTCTCGCAGTGGTAAATAGAAATTGTTTTTATCACCATAATATGTCGTACCACTTGGTTGCCACCAGAACGAATCCCGCGAAATATAGCCTCCGTCCTCCATCAAAGTGGGAGAAAACTTTGCGCCTAGCGCGTCTACCATAAATTCGGTATTGAAACTAGCCGTTTCATGATGATGTATTAATACTTTATTACCAACTTCGGTCCAAGGAAGAACTTCAGATAGAGCATCATTCCAAAAGAAACTTTTATTCCATTGCAACAATTTTGCTTGTCTTCTTAAAGAGAATAACGCATTAAAATTGATAGGTGTGGCAATAGTTTCATTGACCAGAATCAGCATTTCTGAGAAACGGTAAAGACTCCCTTCAGTTGGATGTATGTCGTTTTGTATTTGGAAACTCTTACTTTCTAAGGGTATTCCTATTTCGTATCTGTCTTGTACATCGAAATGAACCACACGAGTTTGTGCCGCATTAAGATGAAAAACGTCTTGCCCTGGTTTTGCTTTTATTCGTACTCTGGGATACACAACTGCCCCCTGTTTAATAGGAACACCAAAGGCATCAAGTTCTAAGTTAAAGCTGTGAGTGAGATGTGGATCATCGAAATTTTCTTCAAAATTTATTTGAAGACTTTCTCTTTGAAAAACAGCGAAACAGGGGCTGTTTCCTTCCTTTTTAGGCTGTATTTTTCTTATGGAGTAATTGGTATGTGTTACATTAAATGGATGAATTTTTCGAATTCCAGTCGGCATCAAACCAAAAGTTTCACTTCTTATTACCTGACCAGCCAAACTTCTTATGGCATCAAAAAATTCATCTGATTTGAGATTGTTATCCTCAATATAATAGTCGCTTAACTGCCTGCTAAAAGCATCATGTTTGTAGTAGTTTTCAGTTCTAGCATTTTGCCAAGAAGGTGCTCCATTATGATACCAGGTTCGAACGCAAATGGGATCAGTGAACGCTACTTCTGGTATTAGGGAAGTCCCATCATAAAATTCAGAATCATATTGATCGACTAAACAAAAACCTCTAAAAGCACGTTCTTCTCCATCAAAAAAACCATCATGATACTCAAATATTTGATTGAATCTGGTCTTCCCAATATGATCTATAGTTTCTAATTTATCGACGACTATGCGGTGGGAAGGAAGTTTAGTTATCCAAGGTGTGCTACTGAATTTATCTCTTAAATAGTGTTTTCCGGAATATCCATAATGGAATCGGGTTTCTAAGCCCATATTATTTTCAACACTAGATAGTAGACGAGGCTTCACACCATTTGTTAATTTTAAATAATGAAGAGGTGCATCTGAGTGTATTGATAAAGCTGAAGACCAAACTAAGCATGGTGTGCCATCTCCTAAATAATCTATGATTTGAGCTGATGAAATGTTGTCAATAAAAGGGAGTCCTTTTAGAGTAACCCCTTCTAGAAATTGGTTACCAGAAGCATTGATCCAATAGGTAATTTCACCTCGTCCTAAATAAATAAGATCGGATGTGCCACTTCCATCTAAATCAACTAGTCGTATGCGAATGGCATCTAGTTCTGAGTTGAAATCTAGTTGTGGAGAATCCTGCATTACAATGCCAGATCCGAATCTGCCATTTCCCATATTGGGCCAGTATTCAATACGACCATTGTAGATTCGTACCTGATCGGGTAAACCTGATCCGTTCATGTCCGTAAAAAAATAATCCAGCATCGCATTAGAACCAATAGTTGGAGCACGACTTACTCCGTTGGAAAGTGCTTTGGCAATTTGAACAGGTTTTCCAAATCCTTCCTTCCCTTTTGAAGGGTACCAAATTGTTCGGTCTTCCTCCGTAACTACAATATCTGCCCGACCGTCTCCTGTAAGATCAATAAACTGTGTATTGGTGTCCAGTTGTCGTACATGAGCAGTATCTTGAAAAGGTCTAAAACCATTCCATTCTTCTTGGTCACGATTAAATTCAAAATAACCTGATTCTCGTCCTTGTAATACAACAATATTTAAATTGCCATCACCATCAAAATCACTAAGCGCATAGCTTCCAAAACCCGAACTTGGTTTTTGGGCTACGCGATGTTGCGATCCTAAATTTCCATCACCTAAATTAGATTTATAATACCATGCTTCATTTGATTCGTAAAGTACTCCGGGTAATCCTTCTCCATATAAATCGACCCATTTGTAATTTATTCCGTTTAACCCAATTGGCACATTCGTATTACTGTGTTGTGAGGTTTGATGAAAACTATGTTCCACTTCTGGGATAGTATATTTGAAAAGCACTGGAGGCATTATTTTAGAATCATAAGTATCAGCACCGATTCTTTTGTATCCTGTATAGCTTATTTGATTAAGAGTTGAACCTGCTGGATTTGCTTGATGGAGCAGTTCTGTGCTACCAATTAAAGTTGGACCTGCACCTAATTCAATAATATGATGGTACATCAATACGCGACGACATAGTCGATATGTGCGTTGCTCAAATCCTGCAATGTATGATGAGAATGGATCTTCACGGACTGGCCAAGCACCTAAAAGTGTTGGATATAATGTGAGGTTACTTTCATCTTGGTCTGCGTAATCGAACACAACTTCAAAAAGCCAGTTTTGAGATGGTTTAGTAGAATCATCTGGTAACATTGGGATTGTATTTCCATAGCGGATTCTCTTAAGGTATTTTTGCGAATTACCAATTCCTTTATAAATACGGTTTCTTTCAAAGCTAGAACTGCCGTCCACATTAGCATAATCGTCTTCAATGTATTCGTAGGTAATAGCGTTTCCCATATTGTCATATTGGGCTTCTAATAACCATTGGAAAATTTTGTTTGAATCGTTGATGTCTAAAATTTTTGTGGAATTATCGGAATTGAGCCCAAACACCAAGACAGTGTTGTTTGTAGAGTGCACTCTCCAATTAATTTTATGAGTGATTTTATCTTTCCATTGTTCAATACGGGTAAAAGAAGAATCGCTAACTGGTCTAAAGTAAGTAATGAAAAAATCTGCATTTTCTGAAGTTCTTGTTTGCCACTTACCAACTACTTCTTCTAACCATGGAACCAATTCTTGACCGTTAAATGAAAACTTATCGGTTCCATCATAATTAGGGTATCCGTCTTTAAGGCTTAGACTTATTACTGGAATTCCTTGCAGAGCCCATCCGAGACCAAATACTGAATTCCCTCCTCCTGAACTATAAGCCAAGCTTAGTGAAGGTTGAAATCCATTTCTCCCTGAAGTAAGAGGAATACTCATCGACGTAA
Source organism: Mariniflexile sp. AS56 (assembly GCF_030552475.1). GTDB lineage: Bacteria > Bacteroidota > Bacteroidia > Flavobacteriales > Flavobacteriaceae > Mariniflexile. The sequence continues at coordinate 19,575 of NZ_JAUPED010000025.1, forward strand.
CAGCGTCTCCAGTTTGCGGATTTACAGAAGCTTCCATAAGAAGTCTTAAATCGGCTGGATCGATTTGAAGAAATGAAATTTCTTGAGCCATTATTGATGGTTTTTATGCCAATGTTATAACAACCTAAATGATTGTTTTATAAAAAACTATATCTTAATTATAAGGGGGAGAGAATTGATTTTTACCGAACACAAATATGAAATATTAGCTTTTAGAACAGTTTTAATCAACTTAATTATAAATATAATAAATTTTTTTCAAAAAGAAACATAACCGTCTAAAAATCAACTGATTTTGACAATAAAAGAGCTGTATTTTCATAAACCGAAGGTCATTGTTTCAAATCTAGAGCCCACTAAACGTTAGAAAAGAGAGTTTAATTAATGTTCCCCACAGCCCTAATAATAATAATACGCTACCATCAGTAAAATCAAGGGTTTTCTTGCTTCATTTACTTTAGGGTAACAGAAAGGGTAACTCTTTTTGAAGTTTAGTTATTTTGTCGAATTTAGAAAATACAATTGATTCTGGATTTGTGACCATATTGGTTATCGTTTCTATGTTACTAACCACTTTTGGACTAAATGAGTCTTTACTGACTGTTTAAGCTTCCAATTTAATTCTGGATATTTCGTATTGAGTTTATACTTTATATCATCTTGATTTAAATCATTATCCAACCAATTTAATATTTGTCCTGTATTTAGAATAACACGTTGTCCTTTTTGATTATATTGCATTAAATATTTCAATAATCTGAAAACTAAAAAGTGCATACGTTTTTGCATATTATTTTATAATTTTGAGGGCTTTTGAGCTTAATATTTGTGCTTAAATCAAATTTAGAGAAGAGCTCATAACCCGGTGGTCACTGGTTAGAATGTAGATCCCATTTTTCAATATGGAAAAATTCTCTGTTAAAGGTGAGTATTTTATTATTGTCAGATAATTTAGATCCTGAGTAATTAAGTTTAGATTTTGACTATTATAATGACATTATTTATTGCCTTTTTAGTTATTAATATAAAAAGGGGAATATTAAGATTTAGAGAAAGATTGCACGCAGATTTTGCAGGAGGTTAAGAGAAATCGAAAGATTACCTGTGCTATTAGTATGTATGAATCAATTTAGTTTAAACACCTTTATTAAGGTGTTTTTATTATCAATATTTAGCCATATATAATAAAATTTACATCAATTTGATATAGATTACTTCGTGTTTTTTTAATAACTTAGTACAATTAAAATCAAGTTAAATCAAAGCACAAGTGACCTATACGGTTACCTGTTTTGAAAATATTTAGTAACTATTTGATTGTTAACAATATACAGGGCGCCTAATAATTCCGTCATATTTGATAAAGATTATTGCCTGTTTTTAAATAGAATATTGAAGCTTATCATATTTTGAAATCGAAGTGTAGTTGTCAAAAAAGTAATATTATTTTGTAGATTTTGAATGCATTTATCATATCTTTATAAAGGATTGAAACTCAATTAGCGACAATCTAATTCAATCATAAAGGTAGCTATATAGACACCTTGACATCTTTCATGTTTCTAAACAATTGAAATTCTGATACTTACACGATGGGTTTGAATCCAGTCGAGGTCACAAAAAGTTAATAAGACTTTCAAGAAATTGAAGGTCTTTTTTTATGGAATAAAGTTAATTTAATGCGTTCTTGGTTACAAACCACTTCCAACCAATTAAGGCCATTTGAAGCTTGCTAGCTTTGGCTAAATCCAATTGTTGCTTAGAGTAACTGGGAAGTACTAGTTTATTAAACTTGGCTAAAAATTTGAATACTTGCTTTTTCATATTTAAAAATCCTTCTGTGAATACAAAAGTAGTAAAACTTATTCTAGACTAAGCTTTACGTGTTTTGAGTTTAAATAATCGAAAGGATTATAACGATTATAAGTTTGGCAAGTGTGACCATAATTTTTAGTTTTTAGGTTAGTAAATAGTTTAATAATATCAATGTTTTTTGAAGATACATTTTTGATAAAATATCTACCTAATGGTTTTAACTAAATCTGTGATTTTGGATGCAAATGTGTAAGTGTATTAATCTATTTGGTTTGAATATTTTAACTATATGCTTTGTTTAAATAATATATTGTAGTTAAAAATATGTTAATAAGTTCGAAATTGTAATATTTATAAGGCGGTTTTTAATACGATTTCTAAATTCAAGGGGGAGTCTATTATAAAAACAGGCTATTTTGTCTGTTTTATGTTTTTTTATGTTGTGCTGTTATAAGGTTTCTATTAAAAGTATAGAATGAAAAAAGCACCTTAAGTATTTAAACTAAGAAGGTGCTTTTTGTTGTTTCGTACTAAGTTTTTCTCTAATCTTTCTTTTTTGTTATTATTTCAATAACACCATTTTTGGCCTTTTCTCCGTATTTCTTTATGGCTGAATCGTCTTTTAAAATATTAATAGAAGCGATGTCATCAGGGTTTAGTTTATCAACTTCTGCTTTTTTTACTTCTTTACCGTCTATTTTATAAAGCGCTTCTTCGTTAAGTTTAATAGTATGTTTTGTTTTGCCTTCAGTTTTTGTGGTTATTAAAATAACACCATTCTTACCTTTATCTCCATATTGATTGGTGGCCTTGTCGCCTTTTAAAACATCAACTTTTTCAATGGTATTGGGGTCGATAGTGTTCATGTCTTCTTGGGTTATTTCCTTTTCATCAACCATAATTAGAGGTTCTTTAGTCTCTGAAATTACTAGTTTTACTTTCGACTTGCTTTTTGTTACCTCTTCTTTTGTGTCCCGATTTTGAGATTCCATTATGGTTTCCTTTTTGGCTATGGTGTTTGTGTTATTCCCAAATTTATAAATAGAAACCTTCTTTTGAGGATCTGTATCTACGAGTTCTTCGTTCTCATCATCATTATCTGAAACCACAACGATATGATGTGCTTGAGCTACGGTGGCGTTCCCAATTGAAATAGCGCCATTATTAATGATTATTTTTATAGGAGCTATAGGAGTGTCTCCATTAATAGTATAATGGGCATTTGAATGTTTGGAATTCATTTTAATGTTTATGGAAGTAATTTCATTCTTATTATTGTGTTTTATGTTTTTGAAGTTTAAGGTAATACCCTCTTTCTTTAGATCCTCTTCTAATTTTTTCAAGTCTTTCTTAGAATAATTTTTTGTAATAATAATTTCGTTTAAAGCTTGTTGTAAACGGTGAGTCTCCATTGTGTTTTTATCAGCATCATATGTAATAACAAAAGGGGATATTGGTTTTGTTTTATCGAGTTGTTGTGTTGTGAGTTTCCCGAAACGGTTAATTAATTCTATGCGTATAGAGGTTAATTCATTGCTAGGGTTCGTTTCAATTTGGTGGATAATAAAATCAATATCAAGGTTTGTTTTAAATGCTTCCTGGTGTTTTAATAGTTCTTTTGTGGTAGTGTTTTTGTCTATTATGACTTTAACTAAATTAGAGTTTTGGTTTGTGGTGTGCTGAATGTAAACATTTGTCGTGTTAAAGCTCATTAAGAATAAAGCTAAAACAGGAATTACTAGTGCATACTTTAATTGATTGATTTTCTTTGATTTTGATTTCTGTAACATAACGATTCGTTTTTTGATTAATGAATTATAAAAAGGATTACTTAAGGCCATTTGATGAGATGGCAAACTTGTTTTAAGTAAGGTGTATTGATAACTTTTTTTGCAATTGGTTTTGGTTGCTGTAACTTTATCGGCAATAAATTCTAGGTTTTGCTTTAAATCTTTATTGTAAAGCCAAATAAACGGATTGAACCAAAGTACTATACAACTTAGTTGGGTGACTAAAATATCGAGCGAATGTTTTTGGCTGGCATGGGTTTGTTCATGAGTAATTATTTGTTCTAATTCTATGTTGCTAAACTGTGTTGGATTACAAACAATCCAATTGAAAAAGGAAAATGGAGATACGTCATCGGTTGTTTTAATAAATTTATAGATGCCTGTTTTTTCAGACTTATTCCTTATAATTATAGAAACTAAAGATGCAAACTGTATTAAGAAGCGAACCGTAAAAATTGCAATTCCCAAACCATATATTATGGGTAAGTACTCCAATATGTTAAAAGATTTAATGGTTGGAGTGTTTGTTGCTACCGTATCGAATTGGTACATGGAAAGGTCCATGGGTTTGGCTTCTATATAAACGGGAATAACGATAAGGGGTAATATAAAAGCAGTACCTAATCCCGCGAGTAAAAACCACCTGTTTTGTTCAAAAAACGTTTCCCGTTGTAATAAGAGTTTGTAACTAAAATAAAAAATGACAACAAGTGCGCTGGATTTTAGTAAATAGTCCATGGTTATTTTTCGTTTTCAATTAAAGCAATAATCTCTTTTAAATCTTCTACGCTTATCTTCTCTTCTTTAGCGAAAAAGGATACCACGTTTTTGTATGAATTATTAAAATAATTGTCAATGGCGACGGTCATAAAACGTTTTTTATAATCTTCCTTACTAACAATAGGGTAGTACTGGTGCGTCTTTCCGTAGGCATTATAACTCACATAACCTTTTTCTTCCAGGTTTCTAATAATGGTAGATAGTGTATTGTAGTGTGGTTTTTCGGTGGCGATTTCTGCTAAAACATCTTTTACAAAAGCTTTTTCAAGCCGCCATAAAATATGCATGATTTCTTCCTCTTTGTTCGTTAACTTTTCCATTTTAAATATTTTTGTTATTTCCTTGTAAAAAGAAATCTGCTTTATTCGTTGTTCATTGTAAACTTATAACTATTTTTATAGTTATACAACTGCATATCTAGTTATTTAACTATATTTTAAGTTTTCAAAAAACTTTTAAGTTCTAACTTTTAGCTTTTAACTTTCATTTATCTTCGCAAAAAATATTGTTATATGAGTATTGTTTGGGTTCTTTTAGGGTTTACATTATTAGTAGTAGGTGGCGAGTTTCTGGTTAGAGCCTCTGTTGCTTTGTCATTTAAGTTTAATATATCTAAAATGGTGATAGGGATGACGGTGGTGTCTTTCGCTACTTCAGCTCCCGAATTACTCGTGAGTCTTCAAGCTGCTTTGTCGGGGTCGCCTGCCATTGCAATTACCAATGTGGTGGGGTCCAATATTGCTAATATAGGCTTGGTGTTAGGGGTTACTGCGATGCTAGGTAGTATTGCGGTTGATAAAACTTTTTATCGATTGAATTGGCCTGTAATGATGCTTTTTTCCATTGTGCTGTACTATTTCCTTAAAAATGATAATGTGCTATCGGGTTTTGAGGGATTAATTCTTTTTGTAAGCTTAATTGTGTTCTTGGTGTTTCTAATAAAAAGTACAAAAAACGATGTTACAGCTGAAGAAGTAGACGATTCGTTGGCGGTAGTTTCTAATTTTAAAATAAGTATTTGGATGCTTATAGGTGCCGTGTCTTTATATTTTGGTAGTGAATGGTTGGTGGATGGGGCTAAAGCGATTGCTTTGTCTGTAGGGGTTAGTGAGGCTGTTATAGGGGTGTCATTAATCGCTATAGGTACGAGTGTGCCAGAATTAGCGGCCTCAATAATAGCAGCGGCAAAACAAGAAAAGGCTATTTCTTTAGGGAATCTAATAGGGTCTAATATTTTTAATATCGCTTCCGTTTTGGGTTTAACAGCCATGATAAAGCCCATACCAGTTACTGAGAGCGCTATTCTTACTAGTGATGTGTTCTGGATGCTTGGGTTTGCTTTTATATTGTTCCCATTAATAATGCTTCCTAAGAGGTTTGAAATTAACCGTGTTAAAGGTATCTTTTTAGTTTTTGCTTACGGCGCTTTTATGTTCTTGCTATTTACTTCTGGAAAATAGTTTGACTCGTTATAATCAATAAAAAAGGGTTTGCAAATTGCAAACCCTTTTTTATTATGAACAAAATGTATCTAAAATTAAACCTTTGCAGATTTAACAGTTTTTACAATTCTTGCTGCAATTTTGTATGGATCACCATTTGAGGCAGGACGTCTGTCTTCTAACCAACCTTTCCAGCCTTTGTTAACAGCGATTAATGGAATACGAATTGAAGCACCTCTATCTGAAACTCCCCAAGAGAAATCATCGATTGAAGCTGTTTCGTGTAAACCAGTTAAACGTTGGTCATTAAACTCACCGTAAACAGCGATATGTTCTTTAACAACTGGGCGGAAAGCTTCACATATTTTAGCGTAAACATCTTTATCTCCACAAGTTCTTAAAGTTGTGTTAGAGAAGTTAGCGTGCATACCAGAACCATTCCAATCCATGTCTTTTCCAAGTGGCTTAGGGTGGTACTCAATGTAGAAACCATGTTTCTCAGTTAATCTGTCTAGTAAATATCTAGCAATCCATAGTTCGTCTCCAGCTAATTTAGCGCCTTTTGCGAATAATTGGAATTCCCATTGCCCACAAGCAACTTCTTGATTAATACCTTCAAAGTTTAAGCCAGCTTCAATACATAAATCAGCATGCTCTTCAACTAAATCTCTACCATGTGTATTTTTTCCACCAACAGAACAGTAGTACATACCTTGTGGTGCAGGATATCCGCCAACAGGGAAACCAAGAGGTAACTGTGTTGCAGTATCCATGATGAAATATTCTTGTTCAAAACCAAACCAGAAATCATCATCAGCATCATCAATAGTAGATCTACCATTAGATGTGTGAGGCGTTCCGTCAGCATTCATAACTTCAGTCATTACCAAATATCCGTTGATACGTTCTGGATCTGGATAAATAGCTACAGGCACTAATAAACAGTCTGAAGATCCACCTTCTGCTTGTCTCGTAGAAGAACCGTCAAATGACCAGTCTCCTATTTCTTCAAGAGTTCCTTTAAAGTTTTCATGTTCTTCTACTTTGGTTTTGCTTCTCATGTTTTGAGTTGGGAAATACCCGTCTAACCAAATGTATTCTAATTTAATTTTTGCCATAATTTTTTAAAATGAGAAATTAATAATATTTCAACAAATATATATTTTTATTTATACACTTCATATTTGTAGGGGTGATATTGTAAAATCATGAGTTATTTTTATTTATACCCTATTTTTTTAAGGCATCTATTAAAAAAAGTATATTTTTTTATATAAAAACTGAAAAATTCTTAACACAAAGGAAACATATTGTACATGATATCTTTACAGGATTATTACTTTTGTAAAAAAAATAACTTAATTCAATAGAGCTCATGTCTACTTTAAGATTTCATGCTATTAAAGAATCTCTAACTAATAAGCCGGTTTTGGTGGAAGAGAAGGAGCGTCGGTCAGATTTGTTTGGGAAAAACGTTTTTAACGAAAACACCATGCGTCAATATTTAACCAAAGATGCTTTTGTTGGTGTTATGAATGCAGTTCAATTTGGTAAAAAAATTGATAGGAATATAGCCGATCAGGTATCGTCTTCCATGAAAGATTGGGCGCTGTCTAAAGGGGTTACGCATTATACGCACTGGTTTCAGCCTTTAACAGGAACGACAGCAGAGAAGCATGATGCTTTTTTTGAAACCATTGGTAATGGTATGGCGGTGGAGAAGTTTGGAGGTAGTCAATTAGTACAGCAGGAGCCCGATGCCTCTAGTTTTCCAAATGGTGGAATTCGTAATACATTTGAAGCGCGAGGGTATACAGCCTGGGATCCTACATCTCCGGCCTTTATATATGGTACAACCCTTTGTATACCAACTATTTTTGTGGCTTATACAGGTGAGGCTTTAGATTATAAAACGCCTTTATTAAGAGCTTTGAATGCTGTTGATAATGCAGCAACCGATGTTTGTAAATATTTCGATAAAAATGTAAAAAAGGTCTCTTCATCTTTAGGTTGGGAACAAGAATATTTTTTAATCGATAAAGTATTGGCTGCGACCAGGCCAGATATAACCTTAACCGGAAGAACGCTTTTAGGGCATTCATCTGCAAAAGGTCAGCAGTTAGACGATCATTATTTTGGATCCATTCCAAATCGAGCGCTAAACTTTATGCGCGAATTGGAAACCGAATGTATGCTTTTAGGTATTCCTGTTAAAACACGTCATAACGAGGTGGCTCCCAATCAGTTTGAATTGGCTCCTATTTTTGAAGAAGCCAATTTAGCGGTCGATCATAATTCATTATTAATGGATATTATGGGGCGTGTCGCTTCTCGTCATAACTTCAAAGTATTATTTCACGAAAAACCATTTGCAGGAATTAATGGTTCGGGGAAACATAATAACTGGTCCTTATCAACCGATACGGGTGTTAATTTATTAGCGCCAGGAAAGACTCCTATGAGCAATCTACAGTTTTTAACCTTTTTCATTAACACTATAAAAGCGGTTCATGAAAATGAAGAGTTGTTAAGAGCCTGTATCGCATCGGCGAGTAATGACCATAGGTTGGGTGCTAATGAAGCGCCTCCTGCCATCATTTCCGTATTTATTGGTCAGCAATTAACCAAGGTGTTGGAAGAGTTGGAAGGTGTTACAAAAGGCAAACTGTCACCAGAAGAAAAAACAGAACTTAAATTAAACGTAGTTGGTAAAATACCAGATGTGTTATTAGATAATACGGATAGAAACAGAACGTCACCTTTCGCCTTTACAGGGAATAAGTTCGAGTTTAGAGCGGTAGGGTCTTTAGCGAATTGCGGAAACCCGATGACGGTTTTAAATACCATTGTAGCGAAACAGTTAATAGACTTTAAAAAAGAAGTCGATCTTTTAATAGAGAAAAAGGGTTTAAAGAAAGATGAGGCTGTTTTTAATGTGCTTAGAGAGTATATAAAATCGACCAAAGCCATATTGTTTGAAGGGAATGGGTATGGAAAAGAATGGGAAATTGAAGCAGAAAAACGTGGTTTAAGCAATAATAAAAGTACGCCTGAAGCATTACGTGCTAAAATTTCAAAAAAATCAATCGCATTGTTTGAAGACATGAATGTGATGAGTAAGGTCGAGTCGCAAGCACGTTACGAGATAGAAATGGAAGCCTACATAATGCATATTCAAATTGAAAGTCGTGTGTTGGGTGATATTGCTCGTAATCACATTGTGCCAACGGCTGTTAAATATCAAAATATTCTAATAGAGAATGTGAAAGGCTTGAAAGAGATTTTTGAAGACACATACAAAACAGTTTCTAAGGAGCAAATAAACTTAATTAAGGAAATATCAAGTCATATTGAAGGTATTAATGCGAATGTTACAGAAATGACGAATACGCGCAGAAAAGCCAATACTATTGAAGATGTTGAAGAGAAAGCCTTGGCATACTGCTATCAAGTAAAGCCTTTGTTTGATGATATTCGTAAGCATTGCGATAAATTAGAGTTGTTGGTCGACGATGAAATTTGGCCACTAACAAAATACAGAGAATTGTTGTTTACAAGATAATTTTGGGCGCTACCACAAGGGTCGGGCTTTTCGCTAAATCTTTTGGTTTAGCTGTGCTTGTAAAGGTGGTAAACCTGTAATTAGGGGGCAAGGTGGCTTTTTACGTTTGTTTTAAGTCTCCTAAAAACCAAAAGGATATCGCTGCAATCCCTAGCGCAGTTAGCGTTTCAAAACAGAATTCGTTCATAATTTCAAAATCCCGTTTCAAAAAGCGGGATTTTTTAATTCAAAAAATTAACTTTGCAGCTCAATACAATACTATGAGTCAAGAAGTTTCTAAACGCTATGCACAACGTGGCGTTTCTGCATCAAAAGAAGATGTTCACAATGCTATTAAAAACATCGATAAAGGATTGTTTCCAAAAGCATTCTGTAAAATAGTTCCAGATTATTTAACAAATGATGATGATTATTGTTTAATAATGCATGCGGATGGTGCGGGTACAAAATCCTCATTAGCTTATATGTATTGGAAAGAAACAGGCGATATTTCTGTTTGGAAAGGCATTGCGCAAGATGCTTTAATTATGAATATCGACGATTTACTGTGTGTGGGCGCGACAGATAATATTATGTTGTCATCAACCATTGGTAGAAATAAAAACCTGATTCCTGGTGAAGTACTTTCGGCTATCATCAACGGTACCGAAGAGTTGATTTCAGAATTAAAGAATTTTGGTGTTACTATACATTCTACAGGTGGTGAAACTGCCGATGTGGGCGATTTAGTGCGTACCATCATTGTAGATTCTACCGTAACAGCACGTATGAAACGTAGTGATGTTATTGATAATGCGAATATTAAAGCAGGTGATGTTATAGTTGGTTTAGAAAGTTTCGGGCAAGCGTCTTACGAGAAGTCGTATAACGGTGGTATGGGAAGTAACGGATTAACTTCTGCACGTCACGATGTTTTTAACACCTATTTAGCCGATAAATACCCTGAAAGTTTTGATGCTTCAGTTCCTGAAGATTTAGTGTACTCAGGAAATGTAAGGTTAACAGATGCTGTAGAAGGTTCTCCAATAGATGCCGGTAAATTGGTGTTGTCGCCAACGCGTACCTATGGGCCAATCATTAAGAAAATAGTATCAGAATTTAAAAGTGATCAACTTCATGGTATGGTGCACTGCTCTGGTGGAGCTCAAACTAAGATTCTTCATTTTGTAGATGAGTTTCATATCATTAAAGATAATATGTTTCCTATTCCGCCATTGTTTAAACTAATTCAAGAGCAATCTAAAACAGACTGGAAAGAAATGTACCAAGTGTTTAACTGTGGGCATAGAATGGAATTGTATGTGTCTCCAGAAATTGCAGAAAACATTATTAGTATTTCAAAATCTTTTAATGTAGATGCGAAAATTATAGGTCGTGTTGAAGCGTCAAAAACTAAAAAGCTTACAATAAAAAGTGAGTTTGGGGAGTTTACTTATTAAATTTTCATCTTTTTAGTCAAAACGGAATGGTTATTGATTAAAAATGTAATTTATTAAAACCAACCTTACATTATTATGAAGCATGTTTTATTAATCGCAGTTTGTTTCTTTTTTCAGCTCGCGCAATCGCAACCAGATACTCTGTTTTTAAGATCAAAAGCACCTAAATACGATGGTCCGCAGTGGCTTCAAAAAAATAAAGCTTCGATAAACCTTAATGAAGTTGCTTTTGTTAATTGGAATTCCGGGGGTAGTAATTCTATTTCTGGTCTTGTAGGCATGGAATCTTCAGCTAATTATACCGATAAATATTTTTCATGGAGAAATAATGCGAGACTGCGTTACGGTGTTAATAAGCAGCAAGCTAGAGAGCTACGAAAAACCGACGATTTATTTGAATTGAATTCAGATATTGGTTTCAAGCCAGATAGTATTACCAACTGGTTTTATTCTGCTAAACTTAATTTTAGAACCCAATTTGCAAACGGTTATAAGTATCCGAATAAGGAAACGCCTATTTCTCGATTAATGGCTCCTGGGTATTTGTTTTTTGGTGGCGGTATGGAATATGGTAAAAATATAGATGAAATGTCCTTTTACTTTTCGCCATTAACTTTAAAAGCCACTTTTGTGTTGGATGATGATCTGGCAAATGCAGGTAAGTTTGGTGTAACTCCGGCGGTTTATGATGCTCAGGGAAATATTATAGTTCCAGGAGAGCGTATTCGTAAAGAGGTAGGTATTTTAATAAATAATAGCTACGAAATGGAAGTGGCTACCAATGTAAAAGTAAAACAGCAGGTGAGTTTGTATTCTGATTATGTGAATAATTTCGGAAATGTAGATATTGACTGGAGGTTAGACTTCGATTTTAAAGTAAATAACTTTATAAAAGCAACTTTAGGGTCGCATTTAAGGTATGATGATGATATTAAAACGACCAAAGCAACTGATGTCGAGGATGTTTACGATGAAGCAGGTGCTAAAATACAATGGAAACAGTTTTTAGGGATTGGTTTTGCGGTAGATTTTTAAATCATTCTTTTTAAAATAGTTTTAAAAATTTGTTAACTTTTTAATGTTGATAAATTATTAACTAACTGATTAATAGTTATTTGAGTTGTTTTGCCTGTAAACTTTATGATTTCAATAGTGCTTAAAGTTTAAAATATTTTGTTTCTTTATGGCTGTAATTAGTAAACGCCATAAATAGACGCAAAATGAACCAAGAAGTTGCCGAAACTCAACCCAAAACCTATTCTCAAGAAGAAGCTTTCAATGCTTCTCTAACTTATTTTAATCAAGACGATCTTGCTGCACGTGTTTGGTTGAATAAATATGCCTTAAAAGATTCTGAAGGAAATATTTATGAGTTAACGCCAAATGATATGCACCGCCGTATCGCAAAAGAGTTGGCGCGCGTTGAAAAAAAATATACAAATCCTTTATCGGAAACAGAAATTTTCGATTTAATCAAAGACTTTAAATACATCGTTCCGCAAGGAAGCCCAATGGCTGGTATTGGGAACCCGTACCAAATAGCCTCGCTTTCCAATTGTTTTGTTATTGGAAGTTCAGGTGATTCCGATTCGTATGGAGGCATCATGAAAGTAGACCAAGAGCAGGTACAACTTATGAAACGCCGTGGTGGTGTAGGGCATGATTTGTCGCACATCCGTCCAAAAGGTTCTGCAGTAAAAAATTCAGCATTAACCTCTACGGGTATTGTGCCTTTTATGGAGCGTTATTCCAATTCAACCAGAGAAGTTGCTCAAGATGGTAGGCGAGGGGCGCTTATGTTGTCAGTGTCTATTAATCATCCAGATTCAGAAGATTTTATTAATGCTAAGTTAGAACAGGGTAAAGTGACGGGTGCTAATGTGTCGGTTAGAATGGACGATGCTTTTATGCAAGCTGTAAAAGATGGTGCAGATTATACACAAAAATACCCCATATTTAGTGAAACTCCTAAGGTGTCTAAAACGATTGACGCGAATGCGTTGTGGAAAAAAATAGTTTATAACGCATGGAAATCTGCCGAACCTGGTATTTTATTTTGGGATACTATTATTAAAGAATCAATACCCGATTGTTATGCCGATTTAGGGTACAAAACCGTGTCGACAAACCCTTGTGGTGAAATTCCTTTATGTCCATATGATTCGTGTCGTTTGTTGGCAATAAACCTATTTTCATATGTTGAAAATCCGTTTACGCCTGAAGCGAGTTTTAATTTCGATTTGTTTAAAAAACACATCGCATTGGCGCAACGCATCATGGACGATGTGATTGATTTAGAATTAGAGAAAATTGATAATATTCTTCTTAAAATAGAACAAGATCCTGAATTGGATGAGGTAAAAGCAACCGAACGTAATTTATGGATTAATATAAAAAAGAAAGCAGAAGAAGGTAGAAGAACCGGTGTTGGTATCACTGCAGAAGGCGATATGCTAGCTGGTTTGGGTATTCAATATGGTAGTGAAGCTGGGAATGCTTTTTCTTTGGAAGTTCACAAAACCATCGCTATTGAGGCGTATAGAGGTTCGGTGCATTTAGCCAAAGAGCGTGGTGCTTTTTCAGTATTTGATGCGGAACGTGAAAAAAACAACCCGTTTATTCAACGTTTAAAAGCAGCGGATAGTAAGTTGTATTATGAAATGTTGGAATATGGTAGGCGTAACATCGCTTTATTAACGATTGCGCCAACAGGAACCACAAGTTTAATGACGCAAACAACGTCTGGAATAGAGCCTGTATTTCTACCTGTTTATAAGCGTAGACGAAAAGTAAACCCGAATGATAAAGAAGTGCGTGTGGATTTTGTGGATGAGGTTGGTGATTCTTGGGAAGAATACGTGGTGTTTCATCACCGTTTCAAACAATGGATGGAAGTAACCGGTATTGATACTTCTAAAAACTACTCGCAAAAAGAAATTGATAAACTTATTAAAAAATCGCCCTACCATAAAGCAACTTCTAATGATGTGGATTGGTTAAGCAAAGTAAGTATGCAAGGTGCTATCCAGAAATGGGTAGATCATTCCATAAGTGTCACTATCAATTTACCAAACGACGCTACCGAAGAGTTGGTTGGCGCCTTGTATTTAAAAGCTTGGGAAGTTGGCTGTAAAGGTGTTACGGTATATCGTGATGGTTCGCGTTCGGGTGTATTAATTTCTAACGAGGAAAAAGAAGAAGAGCAAGAAACGTCTTTATCTTCATTTCCAATAAAGCGTCCGCAAAGTTTGCAGGCCGATGTGGTTCGTTTTCAAAATAGTAAAGAAAAATGGATTGCTTTTATTGGCTTAATTGAAGGCAGACCTTATGAGATTTTTACTGGTTTGGCCGATGATGAAGATGGTATTTTATTACCGCGTTGGGTAAATGAAGGTGCTATTATAAAAAATAGAAATGAAGACGGTACCTCGCGTTACGATTTTCAATATAAAAATATAAGAGGGTATAAAACGACTATTGAGGGCTTGTCTCATAAATTTGATCCTGAGTTTTGGAATTATGCCAAGTTAATTTCAAGTACGCTGCGTCATGGAATGCCTATTGATAAAATAGTCGATTTAATTAACAGTTTACAGTTGGATACAGCTTCTATAAATACCTGGAAAAATGGTGTGGGACGTGCGTTGAAACGTTATGTGGAAGATGGTACGCAAGCTAAAGGGCATGTGTGCGATAGTTGTAAATCTGAAAATTTAATATACCAAGAAGGCTGCTTAACTTGTAAAGATTGCGGATCTTCTAAGTGTGGATAATGTGCTTTAGTGCTAAATAAAAAAAGGAAGTCGGTTTTTAGTTGACTTCCTTTTTTTTTTTTTTTATTCAGTTTGTCTTTCATTTTCTGTCGTAGGTGGCGGTGGCAAATATGGCAAATCTTCCCAAAATGATATGTTCAATTCAAGTTTAGAATTTAATTTGTCAAATTCTTGGGTTAGATTGGCTAAGAATTTTTCAATTAGTTCAAGATTTTCATTTCTACTAGATTCCACAATTACTAAATAGCTTTCTGGTTTGTCTGACTCGTTATTTGAGCGGTAATACGCAAAGTCATTTTTTAACATCCAATTTAAAGAATCCATTCCAATTTCTCTATAATTATTATTACTGTCGTGATATAACTTTGTGTTCACAAAAGTCACGTATTGCTTTGATTTCGGATGAAACAAAATAGGTTCACAATCTTCAATCGGATAAATATTTTTTATTAAATTACTGCGTTCGATTATTATTTTCGGTAAACTGTCATTGCATTTAATTTCGTGAATTCTGTCAATCAAAGTTCCATAATCGTTAAATTCAGATATTTTGAGTGAAACACTTAAATTGTCATTTAGGCTTTTTTGAATTCCGTAATTTTTAATTTCTTTTACTTGCTTTTCGCAACTTGCTAGAACTAAAAAAAAACCAAATATTTGATAAAGTTCAATTTCATTTCAGGAGTTTCTTAAATGCACCACAACGGTTGGTATATGAAACGTAGCGTGTAGAAAGACGCCGATCTTTCGGATTAGACACGAGCCGAATTTTTTAATTTTCTTTTTATCTTATTTTATCAAAAAGCCAAATTAAAAAATTTGGCGGACTTTGCAAATACACACAAACCTCTCGAAAAGCCTGTAGTAGCTATGTTTTATATACGTCTTAAGTTAGCATTTTAATAAAAACACTAAATTAAGACATATAAATAAGAAAGAACAAAAGAGAGGAATAAGGTTATTATATACGGAGAGACTACAGATCTCGTCAATATTGAAAATCCCCTCTCTTTTTCTACACAGATTTCGTACAGTTCTATGAGGCTTTTAGACCTCGATTTTAAGTCGTT